>CAYTLL010000039.1:0-30233 GCA_964438755.1 uncultured Akkermansia sp.
TGGTCGGGGTGGAGAGATTCGAACTCTCGGCCTCTACGTCCCGAACGTAGCGCTCTACCAGGCTAAGCTACACCCCGATTTACCGTCCCTTGCGGGCGGCGGAAGGTCACCATCCTTGGCGAATCGGCGAAGTTCAAGGGCGAATTTTTATTACCTCGCCGACGCCCCCTAAACGCCGGAACCACGTGACCGTTTTGCAAGCCGCCGAAAACGACCGATCAGGATGGTCCCACAAGACGATGGCGGAGTCACTCCGCTTGAAGGCCGTCACTCCGCGCCGTCCGCGCCGAACAAACCTCGTAATCCGCCGCGCCGATGCGAACGCGCTCAGGCCACGCTCCGCGAAGGGCGGGTCTTCACGCCGGATCCCACGGAGCTTCCCGAGCCGTGCTCGGACTTACGAGCGGTCCCCGCAGACCGCCGGTGCGCCGGTCTGCGGTTGATCCGCGGTCGGTCCGCCGACGAGACCGACGCCACGAAAAAGGCCGCCCGTTCGGGGCGGCCTTTTTTTGCGTTCGGGGCACGCGGGCAACGAGCCCGGGCCCTTGGCGCGACTTTACTTCAGCGCGGCGGCGATGCGGGCGAGCGCCTTCTCGACGTTCTCGCGCGAGTTGAAGGCGCTGATGCGCACGTGGCCTTCGCCGCACTTGCCGAAGCCGGCGCCGGGCGTGCACACGACCTGGGCTTCGTTGAGGAGCTTGTCGAAAAACGCCCAGGAATCGGTGCCGGTGTTGATCCAGATGTAGGGCGCGTTATCGCCGCCGACGCACTTGAAGCCGAGCTTGGTCATGGCGTCGCGGATGAGGGCGGCGTTGCCGAGATAGAAGTCGGTCATGGCCTTCACCTGGGCCTTGCCGGCCTCGGTGTAGATGGACGCGGCGGCCTTCTGCACCGGGTAGGATACGCCGTTGAACTTGGTCGTGTGGCGGCGGTTCCAGAGCGCGTGCACGGAGTGGGCGTCGCCGGCCTTGTCGAAGGCCTGTAGTTTCTTCGGAACTACGGTGTAGGCGCAGCGGGTGCCGGTGAAGCCGGCGGTCTTGGAGAAGCTGCGGAACTCGATCGCGACCTCGTCGGCGCCGGGGATCTCGTAGATGGAGTGCGGGATCTTCGGGTCGCGGATGTAGGCCTCGTAGGCGCTGTCGAAGAGGATGATGGCCTTGTTGGCCTTCGCGTAGGCGACCCAGGCGACGAGCTGCTCGCGGGTGGCGACGGCGCCGGTCGGGTTGTTGGGGAAGCAGAGGTAGATCAGGTCGCTGGCGGACGAGGGGATGGCGGGCACGTAGCCGTTGGCGGGCGTGCACTCGAGGTAGGTGATGCCCTCGTAGCGGCCGTCGAGGTTGGCGCCGGTGCGTCCGGCCATGACGTTGGTGTCGACGTATACCGGATACACGGGGTCCGGGATGGCGAGATGGAGGCCCTCGGTGGCGAAGATTTCCTGGATGTTGCCGCAGTCGCACTTGGAGCCGTCGGAGACGAAGATCTCGTCGGCGGCGATGGGGCAGCCGCGAGCGGCGTAGTCGTTGGCGGCGATGGCCTCGCGGAGGAAGGCGTAGCCCTGCTCGGGGCCGTAGCCCTTGAAGGTGGCGCGGTTGGCGAGTTCCTCGGCGCCGCTCTTCAGCGCATCGATGCAAACCTGGGGCAAAGGCTCGGTGACGTCGCCGATGCCGAGGCGGATGACCGGCTTGTCGGGATTGGCGGCGGTGTAGGCGCCGACGCGCTTGGCGATGTCGGAAAACAGGTAGCTGGCCTTGAGCTTCAGGTAATTCTCGTTGATGCGGATCATGGCGTGGGAGGCGGTAAGCGGTGGGTGAAACGCTTGAACAAGAGGCGCGGCGCGACTTTGTTCAAGCACGGCGTCTCCCCCGCGCGACCCCGTATCCACGCATGCAAATCATCACCTCCGTCTCCGAGATGCAGACTCTCGCCCACGAGCTTCGCTCCAAGGGGCAGATCATCGGGCTCGTGCCCACCATGGGCGCGCTCCACGAGGGGCATCTCAGCCTGGTGCGCCTCGCCGCCGAACGCGCCGACAAGGTGGTCGTCTCCATCTTCGTCAATCCGACGCAGTTCGCTCCGAGCGAAGATTTTAACAAATACCCGCGCGAGCTCGAGGCCGACGTCGCCAAATGCGAGTCCGCCGGCGCGGACTACGTCTTCGCCCCGCCGCCCGACGAGGTCTACCCGAAGGGCTACTCGACCTACATCACCGAGGAACGCGTGGCCAAGCCGCTCGAGGGCGTCTCCCGCCCCAGCCACTTCCGCGGCGTGACCACCGTGGTGGCCAAGTTGTTCAACATGTGCCGCCCCGACCTCGCGGTCTTCGGCCAGAAGGACGCCCAGCAGGTCGCGGTGATCCAAAAAATGGTCACCGACCTTAATTTCACGGTCGATATCGTCGTCGCCCCGACCCAGCGCGAGCCGGACGGCCTGGCGATGAGCTCGCGCAACCGCTACCTGAGCAACACCCAGCGCACCGAGGCGCTCGCGATCAGCCGCGCGCTCTTCAAGGCCCGCGACATGGTCGCGACCGGCGAGCGCCGCTCCGACCGCCTCATCGCCGAGGCCACGCACATCCTCAGCCAGCAGCGCCGCATCCGCGTCATCTACGTGTCGCTCGTCGATCGCCTCACGATGGAGCCGATGAAAGAGGTCGAGACCGGCCGCTCGCTTATCGCCATCGCCACCTGGGTCGACGAAGTCCGCCTTATCGACAACATCGTCCTGTGAGCGCCCCCGCCCCCGCGCCATCCGGCGCACCCGAGTCGACCTCGCCCGTCCTTCCCGCGGCCCGTCGCTACGACGTGCTCGTCATCGGCTCCGGCATCGCCGGCCTCAGCTTCGCGCTCAAGGTCGCCCGCCAAGGACGCTCGGTCGCGATCCTGACCAAGAAGAACAAAGCCGAGTCCAACACCAACTACGCCCAGGGCGGCATCGCGGTCGTCACCGCGGAGACGGACGATTTCGCGAAGCACGTGACCGACACCCTCGTCGCCGGCGACGGTCTCTGCGACCGCAAGGTCGTGAAACAGATCGTCACCGACGGCCCCGCCCGCGTGCGGGAACTGATCGACCTCGGCCTGAAGTTCTCCCGCGACGGCGACGGCGGTTACGACCTCGGCCGCGAGGGCGGCCACAGCGAGCGCCGCATCCTGCACGTGAAGGACATGACCGGGAAGGCGATCGAGGAGTCGCTCACCCGCGCCATAGCCCGCGAGCCGCGCATCTCCCTTTTCGAACATTTCTTCGCCATCGATCTCGTCACCACCGACAAGATCGCCAAACGCCGCCGAGGCAAAAAAGCCTCCGCGCGCGCCGCCGGCCCCGACCGCGTCGCCGGCGTCTACGCCCTCGACGTGCACGACGGTCGCGTCGTCGAGTTTCACGCGCCGGTCGTCATGCTCAGCAGCGGCGGCGCCGGGCAGGTCTACCTCTACACGACCAACCCCGACATCGCCACCGGCGACGGCATCGCCATGGCCTACCGCGCCGGCGTCGAGGTGCGGAACATGGAGTTCATCCAGTTCCACCCCACCGCGCTCTACTCCGTCTCCGGAAAACGCTTCCTGATCAGCGAGGCGGTCCGCGGCGAGGGCGCCATCCTCCGCAACGCCGAGGGCGAGGCCTTCATGGCCCGCTACCACAAGCTCGCCGACCTCGCCCCGCGCGACATCGTCGCCCGTGCGATAGACGCCGAGATGAAGCGCACCGGCGCGCCGCACGTCTGGCTGGACATCACGCATCGCAACGCCGCGTTCCTGCGTTCGCGTTTCCCCCTCATCTACAAGGCCTGCGCCGAGGAGGGCATCGACATCGCCAAGCAAAAAATCCCGGTCGTGCCCGCCGCGCATTACACCTGCGGCGGCGTCGCCACCACGCTTTCCGCCGAGACCACGCTCCCCGGCCTCTACGCCTGCGGCGAGGTGGCGTGCACCGGCCTGCACGGCGCGAACCGGCTCGCCTCCAACTCCCTGCTCGAGGCCGTGGTCATGGCCCACCGCGGCGCCGCCTCGGTCGGGGCCTATCTCAAGCGTATCGAAAAACTGGATGCGCCCGCGCCCGTGATCCCGCCCTGGCGGGACCTCGGCGGCGGCGACCTGGACGAGCGCGTCGTCATCACCCACAACTGGGACGAGCTGCGCCGCACGATGTGGGACTACGTGAGCATCATGCGCACGACGAAGCGCCTCGAGCGCGCCCGCACGCGCATCGCCACGCTCGCGCGCGAGACGCAGGAATACTACTGGAACTTCGCGGTCGACCCGCGCCTGCTCGAGCTGCGCAACCTCATCCAGGTCGCCGAGCTGATCGTCGCCTGCGCGCTCCAGCGTAAGGAGAGCCGGGGCCTGCACGCCATCGCCGACTACCCGAAGAAGCTGCGCAAGGCGGCCGATTCGCGCGTGAGACGGAAAGACTGACGGCAAGCCGAAGCCCCGCTTCTTCACGCGACCAGGCACGCCGATCAACAAAGAGGCCCGCGCCTTCCGGCGCGGGCCTCTTTGTTTGGCTCGAAGCCACGCTCAGCCCTGCTGCGGCGGCTCGGGCTGCTGCGGCGCGGCGCCGCCGTCGGAAGCTTGGGCCTGCGGCGGACGGGTGCGACCGCTGGTAGTCATGACGGTGCGCACCTGCGCGGTGACGCGCGGAACCTCGCCGGCGGGCGGCTGCGGAGCGGCGACAGGCTCGGGCGCCGGGGCCGGAGCGGGAAGCGGTTGCGCGGGACGCGTCGGCGCCGAGGCGGCGGCGCGCACCTGCATCGGCGGCACGGTGCCGGCGGGACCCTGGGCGCGGGCGTTCTTGGCGAGCATGGCGAGCATGTTCTCGAAGACCTGCATGTTCGACGCGCTGCGGAAGAGACCGGTGCAGATTTGCAGGCGCACGTTCTGCATCAGTTCCTCGAAATATTTGTAGGCCTCGCCCTTGTATTCCACGAGCGGGTCCTTCTGGCCGTAGCTGCGAAGACCGATGGAGCGGCGCAGCTCCTCCATCTCGGTGAGATGCTCCTGCCAGTGGTGGTCGATCGCGTTGATGACGACGTAACGCTCGATGGCGCCGAGCGCCTCGGGGATCTCGACCGACTCCTTCACCGCATACGCGTCGCGAACCTTGCCGACGGTGAGCTTGAGCGCCTCGTCGAGCGTCTTGCCTTGCACGTCCTCGATCCTGAGGCCGATGGGGAAATGGGTGTTCGCCCAGCCGACGAAGCCTTCGGCGCCGGACTTGGCCGCGTTGGCGCTGGCGGCGTTGCCGCCGAAACCGGCGGTCTCGAGACGGGCGGCGACCTCTTCCTCGACCTGCTCGAAGATGATGTCCTTGGGCCGTTCGGCGTGGATCGCGCCGTTGCGGATGCCGTAGACGACCTCGCGCTGCTGGTTGAGCACGTCGTCGTATTGGAGGAGGCGTTTGCGCTGACCGAAATTCTGCTGCTCGACCTTCTTTTGCGCGCTCTCGATGGAGCGGTTCAGCCAAGGATGCTCGAGCTCCTCGCCCTCCTTCATCGAGCCCTCCATCATGCGCGAGGCGAGGTTGCCCTGCAGGAAGAGGCGCATGAGGTCGTCCTCGAGGGAGAGGAAGAATTTGGTGAGACCGGGGTCGCCCTGGCGCGAGCAACGGCCGCGGAGCTGGCGATCGACGCGCCGGGACTCGTGGCGCTCGGTGCCGATGACAAAGAGGCCGCCGAGCTCGCGGACGCCTTCGCCGAGTTTGATGTCGGTGCCGCGGCCGGCCATGTTGGTGGCGATGGTGACGGCGCCGCGCTGGCCGGCGCGGGCCACGACCTCGGCCTCCTGCTGGTGCAGCTTGGCGTTGAGCACGGTGTGCACGATGCCGAGGCGCTTGAGCATGCGGGAGAGCACCTCGGATTGCTCGACGGACACGGTGCCGACGAGCACGGGCTGGCCCTTCTTGTTCGCGGCCTCGATCTCCTTGACCACCGCGTTGTATTTGTCGCGGCGCGTCTTGAAAATGGAGTCGTTCTTGTCGATGCGGATGCAGGGCTTGTTCGTCGGGATGACCTGAACGCCCAGGCGGTAGATGTCGTGGAACTCGGTGGCCTCGGTCTCGGCGGTGCCGGTCATGCCCGCGAGCTTCTCATACATGCGGAAGTAATTCTGGATCGTGACCGTCGCGTAGGTGCGCGTCTCGCGCTCGATGGTGACGTTTTCCTTCGCCTCGACCGCCTGGTGCAGGCCGTCCGACCAGCGACGACCGGGCATGACGCGACCGGTGTTCTCGTCGACGATCATCACCTTGCCCTCGGCGACGACGTATTGGATATCGCGCTCGTAGAGCGAATACGCGCGGAGGAGCTGCGAGATCGCGTGGATCTCCTCGGAAACCTGCGAGAACTGCTCCTGGGCGGCGGCGCGCTGGGCCTCCTTTTGCTCGGGTGTGAGGTTCGACTGGCGCTCCAGATCGGAGAAGGTCGTGGCGAGGTCGGGCAGCGTGAAGGCGTCCGGATTGTCGGGGCGGAGGAACTTGCGGCCGATCTCGGTGAGGTCCGCCTGATGCTGACGCTCGTCGATCGTGAAATAGAGCTCTTCCTTCAGCGCGTAGAGCTCCTTCTTCTGGAAGTCGGAGTTGAACTCGACCTCGGTCTTGTCGAGCAGCTTGCGCCACTCGGGCGTCTCCATGAGCCCGAGCAGCTGCTTGTTCTTCGGATGACCGATCTTCACCTGCAACATGCGGCCGGCGGCGGAGCGGCGTTCGTCGGCCGAGAGGTCGGGCTTATCGAGGAGTTTTTTGGCCTCTGAGATGAAGCGATTGCAAAGGCGCACCTGCTCCTGGACGAGGCGCGACACCTGCGGCTGGAGGCGCGTGTAGGGCTGCTCGCGCTCGATCGGGGCGGGACCGGAGATGATGAGGGGCGTGCGGGCCTCGTCGACGAGGATGGAGTCGATCTCGTCCACGATGCAGAACCAGTGGTCGCGCTGCACCTGGTCCTCCTTGCGCGTGGCCATGCCGTTGTCGCGGAGGTAGTCGAAGCCGAACTCCGAGGCGGTGCCGTAGGTGATGTCGCAGGCATACATCGCGCGGCGGAGATCGGGCGGCATCTGCTGCTGGATGCAGCCGACGGTGAGCCCGAGAAAACGGTAGAGATAGCCCATCCACTCGGAGTCGCGGCGGGCGAGGTAGTCGTTGACCGTGACGAGCTGGCTGTTGCGGCCGGTGAGGGCGTTGAGATACATCGCGGTCGTGGCGACGAGCGTCTTGCCCTCGCCCGTGGCCATCTCGGCGATGCGACCCTGGTGGAGAGCGATGCCGCCGATCAGCTGAACGTCGAAGTGGACCATGTTCCACTCGAGCTCCTGGCCGCAGACGAGCCCCTTGGTGCCCACGAGCCGGCGGGCGGCGTTCTTCACCGCGGCGAAGGCTTCGGGCAGGAGGGCGTCCAAGGCGGCGTTCTTGTCCTCGGCGGCGGCGACGCGGGCCTTGAATTCCACCGTCTTCGCCCGAAGTTCGTCGTCACTCAGTTTCTGATACGTCGCCTCGATTTCGTTGATCTTGGCCACGAGGGGTTTGGCGCGCTCGAGGAATTTGCGGTAGTGGCGGCCGGCAAAACGCTTGAAGAGAAACGAGAACATGGAATGTCCAACGCTAGGGCGGCGCGCAGCCTTGGCAAACGGCAAATCAGCGCGTTGCAACAAGCCGCGAGCGCCCCCCGCATCCCCTCCGGGTCGCCCCGCGCCTGCCCGTCTTGGCCGCGAGGCCCGGGGCGAGGCCGCGGCTTGTCGAACCGTGGACGTCCCCGTCGGCGGACCGCTAAAACTTGAGGCGGCGCGTCTCCGGCTTGGCCGCCGGCTCGGCGAGCAGGGACTGGCGAAAAAACTCCTGCGCCGCCTTCAACAGCGCCCCGTATTGCGAATACTGGCCCGCCCACGAATTCGGCACGCTCACCCGCTTGATCACGCCGGAGCCGATCTTGTCAGGGGCGTCCGAGTCGGGACTCATCTCCACCGCGAACCTCGGGTCGCGCAGATGCACGACGTAATGACTCGATCGCCCGCCTTTTTCCCGCTCCACGCGCATGAACGCCCCGGTCGAATCCGCCATGACCGGAGACTGGCCCGCGCAAACGCTCTCCGCAAACCGATTGGCGCGAGACGGCCTCGAATAACGCATCCGGCTTGCCCATCTTGCCACGGAGACGGCATCTCGTGTTTTCACCCTTGTTCCGCGTCGAGCGGGTGAACATATCCGGGCCAAGGCTTCGGCCTCCCCCTCTTTTCCACATGAACGAGCTACGCTTGGACGTCCCGCGCCTAAACCCACTTCCGTTCATCGTCGCCGACGCCGTCCTGGTCGGCACCGCCGGGCTCATCGGCTGGTTCGCGCCCGCGCCGATCAGCCCGCTCTCCCTGTCCGCGATCGCGCTGTGCGTCGCGGGCGGAGCCGTCGCGCTTCTCTACCCCTTCGTCGTCAACCACGCCCGCCGCCAGGAGGAGGCACTGCAGGATCGCGCCAACCAGATCGAGGCCCTCGCGCGCACCGTGTCCGCCTCCGCCGAGCAGATCAGCATCGCCGTCTCCAATCTCCCCGTGGTCGCCGAAAACTCGGCGCGCCAGCTCAAGGCCGCGGAGCAACTTCCCGTCGCGCTCAAGGAGCAGCTGGCCGGGCTGCAACACCAGCTCACCGCCACGGCCAACGAGGAAAACGCCTCCCTCCGCCACGAACTCGACACGCTCCGCTCCGCCGAGACGACCAAGCTAGTCGCCGCGCTCGACGGGCTCACCCGCGCCACCGCCGACCTCGCCCGTCTCGAAAAGCTCGCCGCCCAGCACTCCTCCGCGCTCGACCAGGCCCTCGCGCAGCTTCCCCGCATCGCCGACAGCTTCGGCAAGCAGGCCAGCGAAGCGCTCCATAGCGAAACCACCGCCGCCATCAAGGCTCTCGAGGACGCCGCCGCCCAGGCCGGCCAGGCCCTCGCCGCCGCCACCACCGAGGCCCGCCAGGCCTTTGATCGAGGCGTGCGCGACGCCGTCACGCACCTCGCCACGCAAGCCGCCTCCAATCCGCCCTTCCCGGCGCATGCCGTTTATCGGCCGGTCATTTCCGCCCCCGGCCCCGACGACCGCACCCCCTCCGCGCTGCTCGATCCCGAGGCCTCCCCCGCGGACGCGATCGTAGCCGAGGTCCCTGATTCACCCGCTCCGGCCACGGCCGACGAGCCCGCCTCAGAAACCGTCGCCCCCGCGCCAACATCCGTCCCCGAGCCCGCCCCGGCGGCCCAGGACACGAGCGCGGAAGCGCTGATCGACGACGCAGGCCTCGACGAACCCGAAGCCGTCCCGGCCAGGATCGAATCCCCTGAGACGGCCCCCGCCCCGTCCCTCGCGGCCCACGAGACGATCTCCGCCGACGAACCCGCAACCGAGCCCGAGGAAAACGCCGCACCCGAGCCCGCCTCCGCCCCGGAGCTTGAGCTCGATGTCGAAACGGCCCCGACGGCCGCCGCCGAACCCGCCCTCACCAACGACGGCTACACCCGCCTCATCGCCACGGCCTACATCGGCATCGGCAACAAGCTCTTCATCCGCGGCGACGGACCCGGCCTCCGTCGCGACAAGGGCGTGCCGCTTCAGTTCGTCTCCATCGGCAAATGGCGCTGGGAGAGCGCCGAGCTCCTCTTCCCCGTGAAGGCACGGCTCTACAAGAACGACCAGACGGAGTGCGCCGCCCTCGGTGAAATCACCCTCGAGCCCGGCCACCACCACGAGGTCAACGCCACCTTTTGATCGCGCCGCCGTCCTCGCGCCGTAGTGGAAAAAGACTACCCGGCACGCTCCATTAGCCCGGGTGAATACCGCCCCGGACGGCTCGCGAACCCGACTCCCGTCTTGACGCCGGGCTCCTACGGGGCCTCATTCCGCCTGTCGTGACGTTCTCGTCCTCCATTTCCTCCAAAGCCGCCGCCCACGTCGTATCCGTGGTCGTATCCGTTTCCGTGTCCGTAACGGAAACACCGCGAGGGCTCTGAGGAAGCAACCGACTTTCCGCCCCCTCCGGTGACCGCCGGAGGGGGTTTTGTTTTACCGGCAAAACCCCAGGACTCCGGGGCCGGCCGAGGGGGTGGTGATCTCCTGCCAAACACAAAAACACCACCCGCCATGAATCCCATCGACACCCAAATGCCTCCGCTCGCCCAGGCGCTCGGCCGCCTGCGTCAACCGCGCGCCTGGCCTTACGCGCCCCGCACCGAGCCCCTCACCCCGATCCCCGCGCCCGAGCACGACCTCCTTCGCCTCATGCCGGAGCCCGCGCTGACCGGCGACCTTCCGGAAAAGCCCCGCCCGGCCGCCGCCGCCATCCCCGGCCCCGAGGCGGCCCGCACCTACTGGTTCGACCTTTAAGCCGCCGCTCTTTCCGCGTTCATCGTGGCGGACGCACACGCTTGGTCCGCACCCGGAGCCCGCTCGCCGCCGCGCCCCAAGGCCTTGCCTTCACGCGCGAAGCCCTCCCTTTTTTCGCACCTCGCGCGCCATGCTGTTCCAGATCCACCACCGCACCACCTACCGCTACGCCGGCGAGGCCAGCGAGTCGTTCATGGAGGCGCGTCTCACCCCGGTGACGGACGAACGACAACGCCTGCGCTCGCGTCGGTTCGACACCACGCCCGAGGCCCGGGTCGGACACTACGTCGACTACTTCGGCAACGCCGTGGAATCCTTCGCCATCGCCCATCGGCACGGGGAATTGGTGCTCGATAGCCGTTCCGAGGTGGAGACCCTGCCATGGTCCGCGCCCTCCGCCTCCCTCGATCTCAGCATCTCCGAGGCGCGGCAGATCTACCGGGGCGACAAGCTCGAGCTCTTCGAGTATCTCATGCCCTCGCCCGCCATCCCGATGTCGGCTCCGGTGCACAAGCTCGCCAACCAGTTCTTCCGCCCCGGCAGCGGCCTCGGCGAATCCCTGCTCCGCCTCAACCACTGGATCAAAACCGAATTCGCCTACAAACCGGGCAGCACGCGCATCGACACGCCGGTCACCCAGGTGCTCGCCCAGAAGGCCGGCGTCTGCCAGGACTTCGCGCAGGTGATGATCGCCATCCTTCGCTCCGCCGAGCTGCCCGCGCGCTACGTCACCGGCTACATCGAAACCGAAAACCAGCGGCTCGCCGCGGAGAAAACCCGCCCGGCCCGCGCCGCGCTCGTCGGCTCCGCCGAGAGCCACGCCTGGGTCGAGGTCTGCCTACCCGGCGGCGTCTGGTGGCCGCTCGACCCCACCAACGACTGCGTCGCGGGCGAGCGCCACGTGAAGGTCTCCATCGGCCGCGATTACCTCGACGCCACCCCGACGCGCGGCGTGTTCAAGGGCACCTACACGGAAAAGCTCTCCGTATCCGTCACGATGTTACGCAAGGCCGAGGCGGGCTCCGGCGCCTCCGCCGCGCCGTCGGGGTGCTGATCCGTTTCCGCGTCCGGCGCGCCTCGCGGCCCGACCGATCGCCGTCCCGCGCTACTGCAAACGCAGCGAGTGCGTCTCCATCACCTTTTCGTCCGCGCCGACGAGGGCGAGGTAGACGATGTAGTTGAAGGGCCGCTTCAAGACGCCGGGCGACGCAAGCGTCTCCGCGTCGGCCGGCACCAGGACCGTGAAACGCGGCTGCGTGTCGGTCCAGCGCGCGGAGATGCGGATCGCGTCGGCCGCCTCCTTCTTTTTTTCCTGGTTATAAAAGGTGATCTTCAGCCGCACGCCCTCCGTCTCGACGCCGAGAAAGCGCCCGTCCGGCCGCGTGAGCACGACCCCGGGGATCTTCGCTTCCTCTTCTTTTTTCTCCGCGGGACCGGCGGACGCAGGAGCCACGGCAGGAGCGGCTTTCCCGGCGGGCGCGGCGGGTTTGGCGGACGAGGCATCCTCGGCGAATGCGACGGCGGAGCCCAGGGCGACGAAGGCGGCGAACAGCGAGACGGGGCGCATGGGCGGCAGCATGCGGCGAAGCCCGGCCCGGGCAAGCGCGGGCCGGGCGAAGCGGGCGTAAATCAGGCGCCCTCGCCCGAAGCGGGACGCTTCGCTCCCGACTTCGCGGATCCCGCCAGGCCCTGCGCGCGCATCTCGCGCCAGCGCGCGAGACGTTCCGCGAGCTTGGCCTCGATGCCGGCCGTCTTGGGCGTGAAAAGGCGCAGCGGTTTTTCCAGATAGGCCTGCGGCGCGATGTTCTCGGGAAAATCGTGCGCGTAGAGGTAGCCTTTGCCATGGCCGAGGGCCTTGTTGGCCTTGCCCCCCTTGTCGCGCAGCGCCGCGGGCACGGGCTGCACCGGCTGCTCCGCGATCGCCTGCTTCGCCGCCGCGAGCGCGAGCGTCACCGAGTTGCTCTTCGGCGCGCAGGCGATGTGCAGCGTGGCGTGGGCGAGCGCGTATTCCGCCTCGGGCAGGCCGACGAGCTCCGCCGCCTGGTGCGCCGCGACCGCCATGGGCAGGGCGAGCGCGTCGGCGAGACCGACGTCCTCGCTCGCGAGGATGACGAGACGACGCGCGATAAATCGCGGGTCCTCTCCGCCGGCGAGCATCTTGGCCAGCCAGTAGAGCGCGGCGTCGGGATCGGAGCCGCGGCAGCTTTTGATGAAGGCAGAGATCGTGTCGTAGTGCTCGTCCTCGTCCGCGTCGTAACGGATGCGCCGCTCGCGCGCGAAAACCTCGAGCTCGCCCGCGGTCACCGGCGCGGCGGGCGGCAGGCCCGCGACGATGACCTCGAGGGCGTTGAGCGCGCGGCGGAGGTCGCCGTCGCAAAGCTTGGCGAGATCGAGCAAGACCGCCTCGTCCGCGGTGCAGCCGGTGGCGCCGAGTCCGCGCTCGGCGTCGGCCAGCGCGCGGGCGAGCACGGTCGCCACGGCGGCGGGCGCGAGGGGCTCGAGCCGGAACAGATGGCTGCGCGAGAGCAGCGGCGGGTTGACGTAGAAACCGGGGTTGTGGGTCGTCGCGCCGATCAGGCGGATATAACCCTCTTCGACGTCGGGCAGGAGCAGGTCCTGCTGCGATTTGTTGAAGCGATGCAGCTCGTCGATGAAGAGCAGGGTCGGCTCGGAGGGACGTCGGCGCGCCGCGGCGAGGATCTCGCGCAGTTCGCCGACGTTGCTCATCACGGCGTTCACCCGCACGAAACGGCTGCCCGTCACCCGGGCGATCGCCTCGGCGAAGCTGGTCTTTCCGCAGCCGGGCGGCCCGTAGAAGATCAGGCTGCCGAAACGGTTGGCGGCGATGAGCCGCGCGAGCAGCCCGTCCGGCTTGGTGAGGTGCTCCTGGCCCGCGATCTCGGCCAGGTTGCGGGGGCGCATGCGCGCGGCGAGCGGTTGCCGCGAGGACGCGCCGGCGGACGCCGAGGCAGGCTCGGCCGGCGCCGCGGAGGGCGCCGGCTCGAGGTCGCCGAAGAGATCGGATTCGCCGGACATCGCCGAGTGGTCGCGAGAGGGTTTACTTCACCGCTTGGCGAAGCTCGACCGGCTTGGCCTTCGACTTGGCGTGCAGACGGAGGTTGAGCATCTCGACGAGGAACGCGAAGGCCATGGAGAAGTAGATGTAGCCCTTCGGGATGTGCTGGCCGAGGCTTTCGCCGATCAGGGTGACGCCGATGAGGATGAGGAAGCTGAGGGCGAGCATCTTGACCGTCGGGTGGCGGTTGACGAAATCGCTGATCGCGCCGGCGAAGGCGAGCATCACGCCGAGGGCGAGAACGACGGCGACGATCATCACCCAAAGGTGGTTGGCCATGCCCACCGCGGTGATCACCGAATCGAGCGAAAACACGATGTCGAGGAGCAGGATCTGCACGATGACGGCGCCGAAGGAGGCGACCTTGGAACCGGAACTCGCATGGCCGTCCTCGCCCTCGAGTTTCTCATGGATCTCGACCACGCTCTTGCCGACGAGGAAGAGTCCGCCGAGGAGCAGGATCAAATCGCGGCCGGTCACGGCATGGCCGATCAAGGGAAAGGTGAAGAGCGGCGCGGTCAGGCTCATCAGCCAGTTGATGCTGCACAGCAGCAGGATTCGCGTGATCAGCGCGAGACCGAGACCGAGCTGGCGGGCCTTGGCCTGCTGCTCCTTCGGCAGCTTCCCGGCCAGGATCGAGATGAAGATGATGTTGTCGATGCCGAGGACGATCTCAAGCAGCGTGAGCGTAAGCAGCGAGACGGCCCAGGTTTCGGGATTGGCGAGGAAGTCCATGGTTGAAGAGATCGCGAAAAGGGGCGCTCCCGCCGTCCTCGTCAATGGCGAGCGACGCGCGTGGAAAGGCGCGCCGGCGTTTCCATGCGACGCCGTCGACTCAGGCGAGCGAAGCCGCCCGGGCGGCCACCGACGCGAAGTTCCGGTAGATTTGCAGGCCCTTCGCCTGGCTTTTCTCCGGGTGAAACTGCGTGGCGAAACAACGCCCGCGGGCGATCGCCGCCGTGAAGACGCCGCCGTAGTCGCACTCCGCGAGCGCCAGCGAGGAATCGGCCGGCACGCAATGGAAGCTGTGCACGAAATAAAACGCCTCGCCCTCGGTCCTCAGCTCGGCGCGCAGGGGCGAATCGGGTTGCGTGAACCGCACCTCGTTCCAGCCCATGTGCGGGATCTTGAAATCCGCCGGACGCACGAAACGGACGACGCGGCCGGGAAAAATCCCGAGCCCCTCGGTGCCGGCGCCGCCGCCCTCCTCCGAGTGCTCGAAGAGCGCCTGCATGCCGAGGCACACGCCGAGAAAGGGCTGATCGGCGGCGATCCACTCGCGCACCGTGCGATCGAGACCGGTCGCGCGCAGCGAGGCCACGCAATCGCGCAGGGCGCCCACGCCCGGCAGCACGAGACCGTCGGCGTCCGCCGCCTCGACCTCCACGGGCGTGCGCACGACGCGCACCTCCGCGCCCACGGCCTCGAGGGCCTTGGTCACGGAGCGAAGGTTGCAGATTCCGTTGTCGATGACGGCGATCATGGGGACGGGAAGCGGAGCGAGACGCGGAACAGTTGAAGCCGGGGCAGGAAGAGCGAAACCCGGCTCAGATCAACCCCTTCGTGCTCGGCACCTGGTCGGCGGAGCGCGGGTCGATCCTGACCGCGGCGTCGAGGGCTCGCGCGAGGGCCTTGAAGATCGCCTCGGCGACGTGGTGCGGCTCCTCGCCGTAGTCGAGCTTCACGTGCAGGTTGCACGCGAGGGCGTTGCTGAAGGCGCGGCAAAACTCCTTCACGAGGATGAGATTGAAATCGCGCACATACATCGTCGGGGCGACGACGTCGTAGACCAGCGCCGCGCGGCCGGAAAGATCGACGACGACGCGCGCCAGCGCCTCGTCCATCGGCACGTAGAAGAAACCGTAGCGCACGATGCCGCGCTTGTCGCCGAGCGCCTGCTTGAAGGCCTCGCCGAGCACGATGCCTACATCCTCGACCGTGTGGTGGTAATCGACCGCCACGTCGCCGACGCAGGTGACGTCGAGGTCGAAGTGCCCGTGCTTCGCGAAAAGCGTCAGCATATGGTCGAAAAAGGGCACGCCGGTCGCGATGTTGGAGCGGCCGGCTCCATCCACGACGAGGCGGAGCTTGATGTCGGTCTCGGCGGTTTTGCGGGCGATGGAGGCGGTGCGGGCGGCGGGCATGGCGGAAAAAGAGGACCGGGAATCTCACGCCCCGACGCGTATAAACACAAGCTCCCGCATCGTCCTTTTCCCAAGCCCAGGCTCTCGCATGCCCACACCGATCGCCCAGATCTCCGCCCTTCTCGCGCGACGCGACGAATTTGCCGGACGCCTGGCGCCCCTCCTTGGCGGAGATCGCGCCGCCGCCGAGGACCTGGTGCAAACCGGCCTCGTCAAGGCCCTCGCCACGGCCGGCGCCCTCCGCGACGAGAACCGCCTCGTCCCGTGGTTCCACCGCGTGCTTCGCCATCTCGCCATCGATCATATCCGCGCCCGACGCGCGGCCGAGGCTCGTCACCGGCTTTGGACGGCGGATCTCATGGAAACATCCCGCGCCCCGACCACCCGCGCGCCCTGCCGCTGTGTCGTCGCCCTCGCGGCCGGTTTGCCCCGCGCGCAAGCCGAGCTCGTGCGCCGGGTCGGGCTCGCGGAGGAGCCGATCGCCCGCGTCGCCGCCTCGCTCGGTCTGGGCGCGAACACCGCGGGCGTCGCCCTCCATCGCGCCCGCCGGTCCTTGCGCAAGGCCCTCGAACGGCATTGCGGGGAATGCGCCGCGACAGCCTGCCTCGCTTGCGACTGCCCCGCCCGCGCTCAGACCGGCGAATACCGTAGTCTCACGAATTCACGCAAATCCCCTCGCCCACCCGGGGGACTGCCCTAGGTTCGCGCGGCCCCAAATGAAGCCCGCCGCGCATCCGCTGCTCGTCCCGACCTCTTGGTCACAACGACTTGCATACGGCTCCGGCATGATCGTGGCCCTTGGTGGACTTCTTGTGCTCTTGGGTTGGTGGTTGGGCATGGACGTGCTTATCCAAGGGCGTCCCGACCACGAATCCGTCAAGATCAACGCCGGCCTGTGCTACCTGTTGCTAGGCCTCGCCCTCGTCGGCCAGGCCCGGTCCCGCCGTCCTCTCGCCTGGCTGGCCCTCACGCCCGCCGCGATCGGCGTGATCACGCTCCTTCAACCGCTCTTTTTTTCACTCTTCCGCCTCGATCTCGGGATCGACGAACTCCTCGCGCTCGACCGGCTGGCCGAGCCCTCGGTCGCGCACCGCGGACGCATGGCTCCCGCCGTCGCCGCGAGCCTTGCCCTGGCCGGACTGGTCATCAGCCCGCTGCTCGGCGCCAAACCCCTTCGCCGCGCCCTCGCGATCGGCCTCGTCGGCTCTCTGCTAGCCGCCATCGGCACCTCGGGCATCGTCGGCTACGCGCTGAATCTTCCCAGCGGGGTCGTCTGGGACCTGGGCAGCACCTCCCCTTGGTCCGGCGCGCTCTCCCTCTTGTTGGGACTGGCGCTCCTCGCCGAAGCTTGGCGCATCCATCGGCAGACCACCGACGCGCCCCCTGGATGGTTGCCGCTTCCCGTCATCGTGGCGTCGGGCACCATCACGCTTCTTCTCTGGCTGGGACTCGGCGAACGCGAGAGCGCCTACACCGCCCTAAAGACCCGCAACGCCATGAACAGCCTGGCCCGGGACATCAATTTCGAGATCGAACGCCAGATGGCCGCCCTCGGACGCGTCGCCCAGGTCTGGAGCTCCCTCGAGGGCGATAGTTCCAAAGTTCGCGAAATGGATGCCGACCGCTTCCGCAAGGAAACCCTCGGCGCCATCTCCCTCGCCTGGATCGATCCCCGCACCACCCGGACCCTCTGGAGCGAAGGCAACGAGGGACTCAACAACTACCAGCACGACCGCGAGCCCGCGCGCGCCGAGGCGCTCGCCAACGCCCGTTTCCTGCCCTCCGTCTCCGGCAGTTTCAACGTCGGCGGCCAGGGACTCGGCTTCTCGATCTACGCGCCGGTCCTCGGCAAAGATAAAATCGGCGGATACGCGTCCGCCGATTTCACCTACGAGCGCTTCTTCGACGAGCTGAACAAACGTCTCCGTCTCTCCGAAAAACACGCCTTCACCGTCTCCGTCGCCGCGCGCGTCCGGTCCATCGACGTCCTCAACATCCCCGTCTACGACTCCCGCCCCGACAAAGGCGCCGGCCCCCTCGAGGACGCCCTCGAGGAGGACTTCACCATTTTCGAGCGCCGCGTGCGCCTCTCCTTCTCGCCCCCGGGCGACAACGACGCCCCCACCCGCATTCGCCTGCCCGACCTCGCCCTCCTCACCGGCCTGGGCATCACGTTCCTCCTCGGCCTCTCCGTCCATCTCGCCCGCGTCGCCAAGAGCGGCCAGCGCGAGACCGAGCGCGCCAACGCCCTCCTCCGCGCCGAGATCGAGGAACGCCGCCAGGCCGAGGCCGCCCTCCGCGCCTCCCAGCTCGCCGAGCGCAAACTCGGCCTCGTCGCCGCCCGCACCGACAACATCGTCGTCATCGCCCGTCCCGACGGCGGCGTCGAGTGGGTGAACGAAGCCTTCACCCGCCTCCTCGGCCCCGCCCTCGCCGAGGTCGCCGGACGCCCCGCCATCGAGCTCATCGCCGCGCACGACTCCGCCGCCGCCCTTCGCCTCCGCCAGGCGGTCGACATCGGCGAAGCCGTCGCCTGCGACGTCTCCTGCCGCTCCCGCTCCGGCCGCCGCTACGACCTCTCGCTCGACCTCCAGCCCGTCTACGCCGAGGACGGCCGCCTCGAATATCTCATCCTCGTCGCCGTCGACATCACCCAGCGCGTCGAGACCGAGCGCGAGTTGCGCCGGGCCAAGATCGAGGCCGACGCCGCCTCCCGCGCCAAGAGCGACTTCCTCGCGTCGATGTCACACGAGATCCGCACCCCGATGAACGGCGTCATCGGCATGACCAGCCTTCTCCTCCACACCCCGCTCACCGACGAGCAACGCGACTCCGTCAACACCATCCGCCAGTCCGGCGAGACCCTCCTCGCCATCATCAACGACATCCTCGACTTCTCCAAGATCGAGTCCGGCCACCTCGAGCTCGAGCTCATCCCCTTCGACCTCGCCGCCTGCGTCGAGGAGACCGTGGAGCTCTTCGCCCCCGTCGCCGCCAACCGCGGCATCGATCTCGCCTATCGCGTCGACCCCACCCTGCCCGCCTGGATCGAGAGCGATCCCACGCGCCTGCGGCAGATCATGGCCAACCTGATCAACAACGCCGTCAAGTTCACCCCCGCCGGCTCCGTCTCCATCGAGTTCCTCCCCGACCCGACCCGGCCCCGCACCCTCCTCGCCCAGGTCCGCGACACCGGCATCGGCATCCCCCGCGAACGCGCCGACCGTCTCTTCAAACCCTTCTCCCAGGTCGACTCCTCCACCACCCGCAAATACGGCGGCACCGGCCTCGGACTCGCCATCTGCCACCGCCTCACCCAGCTCATGGGCGGCGACATCAAGGTCGCCAGCGCGCCCGGCGAAGGCTCCGTGTTCAGCTTCACCCTCCCGCTTCGCCCCGCCCAGGCCGCGATCGAGCCCCACGTCCTGGCTCCCCCCAATCCCCGCCCCACCATCCTTCTCCTCGAGTGCCAGCCACTGAATCGCCGCCGGCTGGCGGAGCAGATCTCCGCCCACCTCGGCCCCGTCCTCGTCCCGCCCTCGCCGGCCGCACTCCCCACCCTCCTCGCCGAGTCCTCGCTTCGCGCCTCCGCCGTGGTCCTCGACGCCTCGCTCCTCGCCGATCCCCTCACGCGCGGCGCCCTCCTTCCCGTCCTCCGTCCGCTGGGCCTGCCCGTTCTCTGGCTCCACCCCGCCGGCCGCCCGCCGCAAAAGCCCGCCGATGTCGGCCCGGTCCACGCCGCGCTCGCCCGCCCCGCGCGCAACGGCCACGTGCTCGCCTCGCTCCGCCAACTCCTCGCGCTCGAACCCGCCCCTCGCGCCCCGGGCCTCGCCCCGCTCGAGATCGAGCGCGTCGGCGACTCGCTCCCGCTCTCCATCCTGCTCGTCGAGGACAATCTCGTTAACCAAAAGGTGGCGCTCCGCTTCCTTGATCGCCTCGGCTACCGCGCCGACGCCGTCGCCAACGGACTGGAGGCCATCCGCGCGCTCGAGGCCCGCCCCTACGATCTGCTGTTCATGGATCTCCAGATGCCCGAGATGGACGGCTTCGAGGCCGCCCGCGAGATCCGCCAGCGCCTCCCCGACGAACGCCAGCCCGTGATCATCGCCCTCACCGCCAACGCCCTCCAGGGCGACCGCGACGCCTGCCTCGCCGCCGGCATGGACGACTACATCACCAAGCCCGTCAAACTCGCCGACATCGCGGCCAGCATCCAGCGCCAGTTCGCGGTCTGACCCGCCCCCGGCGCCCTCGGCCTCGCCGCCTCGCGAACCTTGCCCCGCGCCGCTCGGGAGGGATGCTCTCCGCCTCCCCATGAAACCCTTCGCCCTCGGCCTTGCGCTCCTCGCGCTCGCCGCCCCCTTCGTCCGCATCCCCGCCCTCGCCGCCGAAGCCTCCCCCGCCGGCGCGCCCTTGCCCGCGCCGGCCACCCGCCGCGTCTCCACGCTCCAGATCACCCTCGCCCCCGACCGCGCCGGCTGGACCTACGCGCCCGGCGAACCGGTGAAATTCCTCGTCCGCCTCGCCTGGGACCAACAACCCGTGGGCGGCGTCGCCATCCGTTACCGCGTCGGCCCCGAGATGCTCGACGCCCCGGAAAAAGAAGCGGTCGTGCCCCTCGAAGGCCTCGAGATCGACGGCGGCACGCTCGCCGGGCCCGGCTTCATCCGCTGCGCCGTCACCGCGACCCTCGACGGCAAAAACACCCGCTCCGTCGCCACCGCCGGCTTCGCCCCCGAACTCATCCGCCCCACCCAGGCCGAGCCCGCCGACTTCGACGCCTTCTGGACCTCCGGCAAGGAGGCCCTCGCCAAAATCCCCTCCGACCCGCGCCTCCAACTCATCCCCGAGGCGAGCACCGGCTCGATCAACGTCTACCACGTCAGCCTCCAGACCTGGGCCGGCGCCAACCTCGCCTCGCCCGCCCGCGTCTACGGCATCCTCTGCGAACCCAAGGCCCCGGGCAAATATCCCGCCTACCTCCGCGTGCCCGGCGCCGGCGTGCGCCCCTACTCCGGCGCGCGCGACCTCGCCGAGCGCGGCATGATCACCCTCGAGATCGGCATCCACGGCATCCCCGTGAACCTCGCCCCCGAGCTCTACGACCAGCTCCGCGTCGGCGCCCTGCTCGACTACCCGGTCTTCCGGCTCGATGACCGCGACGCCTATTACTACCGCCGCGTCTACCTCGCCTGCCTCCGCGCCGACGACTTCCTCGTCTCGCGCGAAAACTGGGACGGCCGAAACCTCGTCGTGCAGGGCGGCTCCCAGGGCGGACAACTCGCCGTCGTCACCTCCGCCCTCGACCCTCGCGTCACCGCCACCGCCTCCTCGTATCCGGCCTACTGCGACGTCACCGGCTACCTCCACGGCCGCGCCGGCGGCTGGCCCCACATGCTGCGCGACGCCAAGTCCGGACACCGCACCGAGGCCAAAATCGCCACCACCGCCTACTACGACGTGGTCAACTTCGCCCGCCGGCTCCGCGCCCCCGTCCACTTCACCTGGGGCTACAACGACGAGGTCTGCCCGCCCACCTCGCTCTACGCCGCCTACAACGTCGTCACCGCGCCCAAGGAACTCACCCTCGCCCTCCAGGCCGGCCACTCCACCAGTCCGGAGATGGGCGACACCTTGACCGCGTGGATCCGCGCCCAGACCGGCCTGCGCTAAAACCTTCCGCCGCCTCCCCCCGGCCCGGCTCTCCGCCAAGCGCGGACGACTCCTCCTCCCGCTCCTCATGTTCCTGCCCGCCTCGTTCGCGGCAGCGTCCGTGCGCATCCGCCCGTCGCCCGACCGCCCACGAACGAAGGCGCCTGTCCGACCCAGCCCAAAGTCATCCCCCTCGAATTTTAACCATAAAAAATCCGGGGTCTTCCCCTTAATCGCGGCCGGACGCGTGCCGATGACCCACACGGCCTCCCCATGTCTCCGGATACCCTAGCGACGCCCATCCCCGCCCGCGCCTCCCCACCGCCATCGCTGGTCCTGCTCGTCGAGGACGACCCCCTCAGCCAGCGCCTGGTCGCCAAGATTTTCGCCGGCCACGAACTGCTCGTCGCCGAGACCGCCGCGGAGGCGATGGATCTCCTGCGCCGCCACCCCCAGGTCGATCTGACCGTGGTGGATTACCAGCTTCGCGGCGAAAACGGCTCCGCCTTCGTCGCCGAGCTGCGCCGCCACGCCTTTTGCCAGGATCTTCCGGTCGTCGCCTACACCGGCTCCCGCGACCGCGACGTCGTCCTGCGCTACGCCGAACTGCGCGCCCAGGCCTTCCACCTCAAACCCTACCGCGCGGAGACCTTGCTCCACGAGCTCGCCCGCGCCCTCGCCACCGGCCGTCGCGAGCGCGATTTCGAATCCGTCGAAAACGCCTGCCGTCGCATGAAGCTCAAACCGGCCGAATACGCCGGCCTGCTCAACTCCGGCGCCGCGCTGCTCGAAACCGACGTCCAGGCCGTGCGCCGGCTCCTCCTCTCCGCCAACGATCCCCGCCTCCCCGTCCATTTCCGCGACATCACCCTCCGGCTCTCCCAGCTCGGCGTGCGCGTCGTGGCTCCGCTCGCCCAGCAGGCGCAACGCGAGCTCAACCAGGGCGACTACCACGCCTGCACCCAGACGCTCGCCGTCATCGACGCGGTCGCCTCCCTCGCCAAAAAGCGCGCCCTCGGGATCCTTTCGCTCGGCGACTCCGCGCTCGGGAGCGACCGGACCGCCGCGCCCCCGCCTTCGCGGCGCCCCGAGCGTGGCTACGCCCACGGCGCCCTGCCCGCCTACGTCCGGCCCATCCTCGCACAGCCCCTCGGCGTGCTCGGCGCCCACGCCCTCGACGCCAAACGCGGCCCCCTCCTCGAGGGCGGCCGCCTCGCGGGCTTCGCCGCCGATTGGTGGCGCGATCCCGCCGCCGCCCCTTGGTTCGAGTCGATGCGCCAGCTCGACCGGCCCGGCGACGCCACCGTCGAATCGATCGCAGCCCTGCTCGCGTCCATCCCCGGCTTCGAATCCCCCCTCCATCTCATCCTCGTCCGCGGCGAGGTCGTCCGCGCCCACGAACTCCCGGAGCTGGGCCCGGAAACCCTCGTCGGTCGCCTGGGAGCGGCCAAAGCCCTCGTCCTCGTCGCCGCCGGCCTCCTCGGCCGCGGCCCCGGGAAAAGTCCCCTCGCCCTTCAGGATCTTCGCACGCACGCGATCGCCACGATGCTGCTGGGCTTCGAGCTCGGTCGTTTCTTGCGCGTCACCCAACCCCACCGCGTCGCCGCCGCCGCCATCACCCGGCACCTCGGCCTCTGGATCCTCGCCCACGCCGCCCCGGCCTCCACCGCGCTCGTCCTCGCCCGCGGAGCCAGCCTCTCCGATCTCGGCCAGGCCGAGACGGAACTGCTCGGCGGAGAACTCCGACTGGCCGCGGCGTGCTGGCTGAACGCCGCCGGACTGCCCCCGCTCTTTTCCGATGTCGCCGCCGACCTGGACGCCCCCGGCGAGGCCCGCGTCACCTTGCTCATCGTCCGCCTCGCCGAAAGCCTCGCCGCCCTGCTCGGCGGAGGAGACGCCGCGGCCATCGCCGCCTGCCGCGCCGGGCTCGGCCGCGCCGACCACGAGACGTGGGCGGAGCTGGAGCCGTTGGGGATCAAGCCCTCGGTCGACCTGGGGGAGACGGCGGAACTGGTCTTCACCCTCGCCCGTTCCGCCATCTGGACCGCCAACGAGATCGTGTCGCCTCGCTAAGCCAAAAGCCGGGGCCGAGCCCGGCGCCTCTCGCCGACCGCCCGGTCGAGGTCCTTCTTCACCCCGGGGTCACGCGCCCGGTTTCGCCTCAGGCCGCCCGGCCGACCGGAACCGCCGCGCCCAACGCCGCCAGCACCTCCTCGGCGCCGAAGGGCTTCGTAAGGAACCGATCCGCGCCCAACGCCGCGTAACGGACCCGCAAGGTGTCGTCCTGATCGCCCGAACTCGCGATGATCCAAGGGCGCGGAGCCAGCGCCCGCGCGGCCTCCACCACCGCGAACCCCGTCGCCCCCGCCATGCGATGGTCCGTCAGCACCGCGTCGAAACGCCGACCCTCGAGCAAGACCAGCGCCTCCTCCGCGCTCTCGGCGCAGCACACCTCGTAACCGGCGTGCGCGAGGATAAACCTCACCGCGAGGCGGACCGCGGCATCGTCTTCGACATGCAGAATCGTGTTCATGGGAAAATAAGTCTGCCCCGCATCCCGCCCCGTCGGCGGACGGCCGCAAGCGATCGGGGACGAAGCGGCGGAACGACGGGATAAAGCCCCCCGCCGCCCGGCCGACTCCACCCGTCGTTCTCCGCCGTCACACCGGCCGAACACGGCGCCACCACTGCATAAAATCGTCTTAGACTTTTTCATGAAATCAATCATGCGTCTCTTCTCCATGGGTTTCCCCGCGGCCACGGCCTGACTCCGTCCCGGATTTACGCGACTTGATCGTCACTCCGCCCGCCACCACGCCAGTCCCTTTCCTCGCGAAAACGCCGAGCAACGTCTCCCACGACCGCGAATCCCGCTCGCCCGCCCGTCTTCCGCCTCCCGTCCGGACACGCCAAAGCCCAAATCCACCCCGAACTCGCACGCAACCTTGCCCCGAAGGTCCGCGAACCCATCATCCCGGCCGTTTACTTTTTTATTACATAGTGGATCCCGTGCAATTTAAGCGCCCATGAAGCCCAGCCGCCGACTCTCCGCCGCCCTTCTGCTCGGCGACATCGTGAGCGTAGGCCTGGCCTTCGCCGCCGTGTCGGCGCTCCGCGGCCTGCCCGTTCCCTACGCCATTCTCGACTGGTCGCTGCTGGTGCCGGTCGTCCTCGTCCTGATCGCCCTGGCCCTGATCGACGGCTACTCGGCGCGCACCGACTTCCTTTCCCTCGACTACGCCAGCCAGCATGTTCTCGCCGTGGTCGCCGCCGCGCTCGGCACCGTGCTGGTGACCTACGTCGTCTTCACGGGCGGCCTTTCCCTCCAGCAAAGCCGTCTCGTCGCCGTCCTCTCCTTCCTCCTCGTCGCCCCCGTCGGCCTCGGTCTCCGGCGCCTTCTCGCCCTGAGACGCGCCGCGGTCCTCCGCCACCATGGGGTCGTTTTCGTGGGCGATCCCGACGGCGCGGAGGCCTTCGCGGCCGAGTGCGAGCGCGTCGGTTTCAACCGCCAGATCGTCCGCGCGGTCGCTTCCCCCGCCGAATCCGGCCCCGGCCTGCGTCCTTTGGCGGAGGTGCTCGACGACATCGAATCGGGCCGTCTCCGGGCCGAGGCCGTCATCCTCCGTGAATCCGCCCGCGAGCTCGCGCCCGGCCTCCCGCAACGCCTCGTCCAGCTCCACTTCGCGGGCATCCCCACCTACACGCTCGAGCTCTTCCACGAGGTCGCCTGGCGCAAGATCCCGCTCTACCGCATCAACCAGACCTGGCTCTTCCAGGAAGGCTTCTCCCTCGCCCGCGAACCCTTCTTCGAGCGCATGAAACGAGTCTCCGACGTCGCCCTCGCCCTCGTCGTCCTCGCCCTCAGCGCCCCCCTGCTCGCCCTCGCCGCGATAGCCGTGCTCGTCGACGACGGCGGCCCCGTCTTCTTCCGCCAGACCCGGATCGGCCGCCATCGCCAACCCTTCACCCTCTACAAGCTCCGCACCATGCGCGTCGTCCAGGACGGCGCGCGCTACACCGCCAAGGGCGACAAGCGCATCACCCGCGTCGGCAATTTCCTCCGCGTCTCCCGCCTCGACGAGCTCCCGCAGCTCTGGAACGTCCTCAAGGGCGACATGAGCATGATCGGCCCGCGCGCCGAATGGGACCTCCTCGTCGCCGACTACGAGAAACAGATCCCCTGCTACCACTTCCGCCACCTAGTCCGCCCCGGCATCACCGGCTGGGCCCAGGTCAACTACCCCTACGGCGCCAACCTGGACGACACCGTGCGCAAGCTGGAATACGACCTGTATTACATTCGCCACTACAGCTTCCGCCTCGACGCCGCCATCGTGATGAAGACCGTCCACGTGATGCTCTTCGGCAAGGGCCGCTAGCCCCGGTCTCCGCGCCGGGCGGGGACTCCGTCGCCACCGGCTCCCCGGCCTCGCCTCGCGCCGCGAATCCCCGCACCGGCGCCCCGCGGCCGCCGAAGCCCGCATCTTTCGGCTAGTCCGCGGGCCGATTTTCCCAGACCCTCCGCGCCTCGCCATGTCCACCGCCCTCGCCCAACGCGCCGCGCACCTCATCTCCTTCGTCTCCCCGGAAAACCCGGCCGACGCCGTCCTGCGCCAGGAGGTCGGCTCCGACCGCGAGCTCGAGTCGCACGAAAAACGCGCGATCACCGGCGCCGTCTTCGCCTACTACCGCTGGCTGCGCTGGCTCGACGAATCCCGCGCCCTGCCCCAGCGCGTCCTCGCCGCCCTCGACCTGCAACGCCGCTTCGACACCGATCCCGCCGCGATCAAGTCCGAGGCCGTCCTCGCCCGCACCCTGCCCGACTGGGCGCTCGCCGCCATCGATTTTCCCTCGCCCGAGGCCCGCCTCGCCTGCCTCCGCCAGCTCCAGCGCCCGCCCACCCTCTGGATCCGCCCCCAGCGCGAGTTCGCCGCCTCCGTCGTGCGCGCCCTCCGCCATGCCTCGCCCGCCACGCTGCCCGCCGGATTCGCCTTCCCGGCCCAGGCCCTGCCCGTCACCGCCGCCCGCTACACCGGCCCGAGCGACCTCTTCAAAAGCGAGGAGTTCAAAAAAGGCCTCTTCGAGATCCAGGACCTCGGCTCCCAGCTCGTCGGCCACGCCTGCGCCCCGCTCCCGACCGAGACCTGGTGGGACGCCTGCTGCGGCGAGGGAGGCAAGACGCTCCATCTCTCGGACCTGATGAACAACAAGGGCCTCATCTGGGCCTCCGACCGCCACACCGGCCGCCTCGCCAACATGCGCAAGCGCGCCGCCCGCGCCCAGGCCTTCAACTTCCGCCAGGTCACCTGGAACGGCGGCCCCTTCCTCCCCACCAAGACCAAGTTCGACGGCATCCTCGTCGACGCCCCCTGCTCCGGCGTCGGCACCTGGCAGCGCAATCCCCACGCGCGGTGGACGCTCACCGAGCAGGACGTGAAGGAGCTCGCCGACATCCAGCTCCAGTTGCTCGAAAACACCCACAAGGCCCTCAAGCCCGGCGGCCGCCTCGTCTTCGCCGTCTGCACGATCACCCGCGCCGAGACGACCGACATCGTGAAGGCCTTCTCCGCCGCGCACCCCGAGCTCGAGCCCGTCGCCCTCCCCGGCCTGCCCGCCAACGCCGGCCTCCCGACCGGCGGCTTCCTCTGGCCCCACGAGCTCGACGCGAACGGCATGTTCGTCGCCGCCTGGCGGAAAAAATAAAACGTTCGCGCGTTTCGCCGTAATATTTTCCGGGGTCGCGTGTTGAATGGGCGTGAGACCATTCATACCCGTTCCCACGCGTCCCGCCCGCCTCGCCCGCTGGGCGGCCGTCGGCCTGGCCGCCATCCTTACGCTTCACGCCCAGACCACCCACACCTGGACCGGCGCCAATCCCGGCGAGTGGGGCTACTACTCCAACTGGTCCACCTTCCTCGTGCCCAACACCGGCAACGATTCGGTGGTCATCAACAACACCGCCGGCGCGCCATTCACCACCACCATCGGACTCAGCGGCTCGCCCTTCACGGTCAAAGGCATCTCCGCCGCCAACGCCTCCCCCTACGGCGCCGTCGTCATCGGCGCTCCCGCCAACCCCGGCGCCCAAACGCTCAACCTCTACAACAACGCCGGCGTCGCGCCGATCATCAACGTATCGGCCGGGTCGTTACAGGTGGCCGCCGCTGTCGCAGCCTCCCAAGGCTTCGCCAAAACCGGAGCCGGGGCCCTCCTGCTCACCGGCCCGATCAGTGGCGGCACCATCACCCTTAACGGCGGAGAGCTTAACATCGCGGGCGCCAATTCCAGCAACACGCTTGTCCACAAGCTCATCCCCTCCACCGCGCCGCTCGCCGCCGGCGCCACCGTCGGCAGCACCCTGCGCCTACACGGCCCCGGCGCCCTGCCCTACCCCAGCGCAACCCTCTCCTTTGATTTCGCCGGCCAGCCCCTCGTCAACAACACCGTCACCGCGACGGTCGATCTCGGAGGCCTCCACCGCAGCGTCAAAACCCTCTCGCTCCTGAACGTGCCCCGCTACGTCTACACGAGCAGCAACAGCACCCTCGTCATCGACTTTCAGAACGGCGAATTGGACGCCAAGTCCCTCTCGAACTTCGATCTCTCTTCCGAAGGCTCGGGCGTGAATTTCGAGGTCAGCCTCCCCGCCTCGGCGACCATCGCCTCGAGTTCGGGCAGCTTTTCCATCGGCAACGGCTCCGGCTCCTCCTCCACCAAACTCAGCACCAGCCGCGTGCGCATCGGCGCCTCCGCCACCTTCCGCGTCACCTCTGCATTTTACATGGGCTACAACGGCTCGGCCGGCCGCATAGAAGCCCGCGCACCGGGTTCTATCCTTACGCTTTCGGGGTCCACGGCCGCGTCACGCGTATCGTCCATCGATGTGGGCAACTCGAGCATCACCCCGGCCGGCTACGACAGCGGCATCGATATGGAAACCGGCACGCTCAACCTCCTCGCTGGAAACGTGACTTTGCGCGGCGCGAGCACCGCCAAAGCACCGGCCGTCGCCGCGATCCGATTCGGTGCCGGCAGCGTGGACATCACCAACCTGACGCTGGGTTACTACGCCCAATACGCCTTCGATTACCAATGCCTCGTCGTCCAGAAGGGAGGTGACGCAAAAATCCAAAATCTTGGCTTCGGAGCCTATGGGAACGATGCGGCCACCGACCGGCGCACCTACCGCTATCAACTTCACGGCGGCACGCTGGCGATCGGAACCGTCGGCGCGCTTGGAAACAGCACCTATAAGGGATTCGTAAGCCGCGGCATCGATTGGACCGGCGGCACGCTCAAAAATCACCCAGGCGGCCCCGCCTCGGTCTCCACTGTGATATCAAGCCCGGTCCTCGCCCCCATCGACCTCTCCCTTCTCGGCGGCGGCACACACCCGCTCGAGGTCGAATCCGGCCAGACCTTCACCCTCGGCACAGGCAGCCGGCTGAGGTCCGACTCGACCGCGGTTACTCTGACCAAAAGCGGCGCCGGCACCTTGGTCCTCGCCGGCGACTCCGTCTCCTTCACCGGCCTACTGAAACTCGACGCCGGCACGCTCGCGCTCGGCTCGGCCAACACGATCACGTCCACGCCTCTCGGCGCCCTTTCCTGGAACGCCGGCGCCCTCGCCTTCGACCTCTCCACCATCGACCCGAGCTCCGACCGCCTCGTCCTCGCTCGCACCCTTCGCAAAGGCTCCGGCCCCGCCGCCACGCGCGTCCTCGATCTCAAATCCGGCGCCGGCAACGGCACCTACACCCTCGCCACCTACGCCTCCACCGACCTCGCCCTCGCCGATTTCACCGCCACCGGCATCGCTTCGGACTACGCCGCCGACTTCACCGTCGGCCCCTCCGCCCTCACCGTCACCATCGCCCCCGCATTCACCTCGGGATACGCCACCTGGCGCTCCGTAAAACTCTCCGCCTCCACCAACCTCGGCGACGCCGACGACCTCGCCGACCCCGACGGCGACGGCCGCCCCAATCTCCTCGAATACGCTCTCGGCTCCGAACCCCTCGCCGCCGATTCCGCCGCCCCCGCCTCCGTCGCCGCCGATCTCGCGACCGACCGTCTCACCCTCACCTTCAACCGCATCGCGGACTCGGCACTCACCTACGCCGTCCTCGCCGCCGACGATCCCTCCGGCCCTTGGTCCGGACCGAACGCGGAGATCGTCTTCTCCAGCTCCGGCTCCTCCAACCTCGCCGGCCCCGTCACCGTCTCCGACTCCGTTCCTCTCTCGTCACACCCCCGCCGCTTCCTCCGCCTCATGGTCTCCCGCTAGGACGACTCCTCTCTCGCCGCCACGGGCGCGGCGCACCGCGCACTTGCCCGTTTTGCCGAAGAAGGGCTTAAACCGGCCCCTCTCCCGCTCGTGCCGACTCGTCCCTCCGCTTCCCGACGCCCCATCACCGCCGCCCAGGTCCGAAAGGACTTCAACGACCTGCGCGCCGTCGTCCACTACGCCAAGGCCGCCCACGACATCGGCCTCTGGGCCAGCGAACGCCTGATGATCGAGCGTCATTTCACCGACCGCTCCGCCTCGCTTCTCGAGGCCGGCTGCGGCGCCGGACGCGTCTGCGTCGCCCTTAACGCCCTCGGTTATCAAAACCTCGTCGCCTTCGACTTCGCCCAAGAACTCGTCGATCAGGCGATCGCCCTCGCCGCCGAACGCGCCGCACCAGTCGAGTTCCACCACGCCGACGCCACCAAACTCGCCGCGCACCCCGCCTTCGACACCGCGCGCTTCGAAGGCGCGCTCTTCCTGTTCAACGGCCTCATGCAGATCCCGCTGCGCCGCAACCGCCGCCGCGCCCTGCGCCAGCTCGCCGCCGTCTGCCGCCCCGGCGCCCCGTTCCTTTTCACCACCCACGACCGCGACCACTCGCCCGCCGAACGCGCCTCCTGGAGGCTCGAGGCCCGTCGCTGGGCCGCGGGCCGGCAAGATCCCCGCCTGCGCGAATTTGGCGACCGCCGCTTCAGCGACGACTGCGGCGACACCTTCATGCACCTGCC
>CAYTLL010000039.1:30333-36898 GCA_964438755.1 uncultured Akkermansia sp.
GTCCGTCCGCGCCTTCTCCGACGAATGCCGCTTCTGGGTGGCCCGCCGCGCCTAGCGAGACCGCGGCGCGCCCTCCGCGCCGCCTTGCGGCCGCGGCCTTTCTCCGGCTTCCTTTCCCGCCCTTTCGTGTTTTTCGTGGCCCACTCCCATCCCTGACATGCCGCCGCTCACCGACCGCACCTGGCTCTGGCTCGCCGCCGCCTGCTACCTCGCCGGCGCCGCGCTCGGCACGCTCTCGCTCGTCCGCGAGCGCAGGCACTCCCGCGCGGTCATGTATCTCACCCTCGCCGCCGGCTACGCGTTCCAGACCTTCGGGCTCTACCTCCGCGGCCTGGCCGTGAAAGGCTGCCCACTCGGCAACACCTTCGAGCTGCTCCAGTTCACCGCCTGGTCCGCCGCCAGCCTCTACCTCGTCGTCGGCCCATCCTTCCGCCTCAGCCTGCTTGGCTACGGCACCGCCCTCCTCTCCGCCGGCCTGTCCGTCTCCGCCCTGCTCGTCCCCGCCTGGGACGCCGCCAAGCGCAGCCATGTCTTCGGCGGCAACGCCTGGATCGAGTTCCACGCCGCCCTCGCCCTCTTCAGCTACGGCGTCTTCGGCCTGCTCGCGCTCGTCGCCGGTATGTATTGGATCCGCGACTACGGACTTCGCCGCAAGCGCGTCGGCGGCGCCTTCGCCCTGCTGCCATCGATCCGCGACCTCGACCACATCGGCCTGCGCCTTCTCGCCGCCGGGGTCGCCCTCCTCGCCGCCTCCCTCGCCGTCGGCTCCGTCTGGTGGCTGCGCGAACCGGGCTCCGTCAACCTGTTCAAGCTCCTCGCCACCATCGGCGTCTTCGTCGCCTACGCCCTCGCGCTCGCCCTGCGCGTCACCCGGCGCCTCGTCGGCCGCCGCTGGGCCCTCGCCTGCGCCCTGCTCTTCCTCGCCGCCCTGCTCTCGATCGCCCCCGTCAACTCCAGCCGCCACTCGCCCGCGGCCCCGTCCGCCGCCTCGGAGGTCGCCCCGCGATGAGCCAGACCGGCCCCCTCCTCTTCCATCTCGGCGCCAGCCACCACACCGCGCCGCTGGCCGTCCGGGAAAAGCTCGCGCTCCCGCCCGCGCGCGCCGCCGAGCTGCGCTCCCGCCTCGGCTCCGCCTGCCCGCCCGAGCTCGTCGTGCTCAACACCTGCAACCGCGTCGAGCTCTACGGCGTCGCCGCCGCGTCCGCCGACCTCGCCGCGCTCGAGTCCGCCTTTTGCGAGATCACCGGCATCTCCGCCGCCGACTTCGCCGCCATCCGCGCCCACGCCACCGGCGAGGCCGCCATCCGCCACCTCGTCGCCGTCGCCTCCGGGCTCGAGTCCCAGCTGCTCGGCGAAAACGAGATCTTCGGCCAGGTGAAGGACGCCTACGCCGAGGCCCAGGCCGCCGGCCTGTCCGGGGCCGTGCTCAACCGCGTTTTCCAAAAAGCCTTCCAGGCCGCGAAACACATCCGCACCCACACCGCACTCAACGAGGGCCAGGTCAGCGTCGCCAACGTCGCGGTCGAGCTCGCCGCCACCATCTTCGGCGACCTCTCCGAGGTCCGCGTGCTCCTGCTCGGCGCCGGCGACATCGGCGAAAAGACCGCCAAGGCCTTCCGCTCCCGCGGCGCCGCCGCCCTCACCGTCGCCAACCGCACCCCCGAACGCGCCCTCGCCCTCGCGCGGTCGCTCGACGCCACCGCCCTGCCCTTCGAACACTTCGCCCGCCACCTCGGCGACTACGACATCGTCGTCGGCTCCACCGCCGCGCCAGAGGCCGTGCTGCGCGCCGCCGACGCCTCCGCCGCGCAGACCCGCCGCCGCGCCGAGCCCTGGCTTTTCCTCGACCTCGCCCTCCCGCGCGACATCGAGCCCGCGGTCGCCGATCTCGCCAACGTCTACCTCTACAACCTCGACGACCTCGCCAAAATCGCCGCGCAAAACCTCGCCGCCCGCGAGGCCGAGGTCGCCCGCGCCCGCGCCCTCGCCGCCGAAAAGGCCGGAGCCCTCTGGGGCCAGCTGATCGCCCGCCACGGGAGCTGATCCGCGCGCCCCTCGGCCAACGCCTTGCGTTACACGCGATCCGCTCGACAAGCCGCCGCCTTCGCCCGTCACTCGCATCCACTATGTATGGCATGGTGAACAAGGCGATCGAGGACATGGTCGTCAGCCGTCACGGCGAAGGCACGTGGCAGCTTATCAAACGCAAGGCGGGCGTGGAGGCCGAGGTCTTCGTCGGCAACGAGGGCTACCCCGACTCCATCACCTACGCTCTGGTCGGCGCGGCCAGCGAGGTGCTCGCCCTTCCCGCCGAGACCATCCTTCGCGCCTTCGGCGAACACTGGGTCCTGGAAACGGCGCAAAAAGGTTACGGCCCCATGATGCGCGCCGCCGGCTCCACCTTGGGCGAGTTCCTCGCCTACCTGCCCCACTTCCACGATCGCGTCTCGCTCATCTACCCGAAGCTAGAGCCCCCGCACTTCGCGGTCGGCGAACGCGGGCCCGACTCCCTCGTCCTTCACTATCATAGCCATCGCCCCGGCCTCACTCCCTTCGTCGAGGGACTCATCCAAGGCCTGGCCAAGATGTTTTCCACGCCGGCGACCGTGACCTTGCTCCGCTCCCGCGACCGCGGCGACGACCACGACGCGTTCCACATCCGCTGGTGAACCCGCCTCCCCCACCCGTCACGCTTGACCCGGGCGTTTTCGAGACGCTCTTCCCCTTCTACGTCGCCTTCGACCGGACGGGTCGGACCACTCGCGTGGGGCCCTCCCTCGCCCGCCTCTCGCCCGCCCTCCGTCCCGGCGCGCCGCTCGCGGACGCGCTCGAGGCGCGCCGCCCCGACAGCCTCCCCACCCGCGAATCCCTCGCCGACTCCGCCGGCCGGCTGGTCATCCTCCGCGAGCGCGCCACCGGCACCCTCCTGCGCGGCCAGCTCGTGCCTTTCGGCGACGACGCCGCGTTCGTTTGCTCCCCCTGGGTGACCGACGCCGCCGAGATGCAACGCCTCGGCCTCAGTCTCCACGATTTCCCCCCGCACGATTCCACCGCGGACCTCGTGCAACTCGTGCAGGTCCAGCGCCTCGCCGCCGCCGATTTGCAGCGCCTCGCCGACCGGCTCACCGCCACCCAGGAGCACCTCCGCGCCCGCGAGGCGGAGGCGAGCAAACTCGCCCTCGTCGTCGCTCGCACCGACAACGGCGTCGTGCTCGCCGACCGCGAAGGCCGCGTCGAATGGATCAACGAAGGCTTCACCCGCCTCACCGGCTACACGCTCGACGAAGCAAAGGGTCGTCGCCCCGGCGAACTCCTGCACGGCCCGGCCACCGATCCCGCCGTCATCGCGCGCATGCACGAGCGCAGGCGCCTCGGAAAAGCCTACCAGGAAGAACTGCTCAACTACCGCAAGGACGGCCGCCCCTACTGGGTTATGCTCGACGTCCAACCCCTTCACGACGAGGCCGGCTCGCTCGTCAGCTACATGGCCATCCAGACGGACATCACGCGGCGCAAGGAACTCGAGCTCTCCCTCCGCGAAAGCGAACAACGCTTCGCCCTCGCCCTGAACGCCGCCGGCGAAGGCGTCTGGGACTACGACGTCGCCGCCGACGTGGTCCGCCACAACCAGCGCTGGCTGGATATCCTCGGGCTCGGCGCCGACTACCTCGTCCACGACCTCGCCCGCTTCACCGAGCGCATCCACCCCGAGGATCGCGCCACCGTCGCGGAACGCATCCGCGCCTGCGCCGAGGATCGCGTGCCCTACCTCAGCCGCCACCGCCTCATTCGCAGCGACGACTCCGTCATCTGGGTCGAGGACCGCGGCGACGTCGCCAGCCGCGCTCCGGACGGCACGCCGCTTCGCATGGTCGGCAGCGTCGCCGACATCACCGACCGGCACCTCGCCGAGGAAAGCCTGCGCGTCCAGTTCGACGTCGCCCGCCATCTCGCCGGAGCCGGCTCCGTCGACGCCGCCGCCTCCGCCACCCTTCGCTCCGTTTGCCAGGAGCTGCGCTGGAGCGCGGGCGTCCTCTGGCTCGTCGCCGGCACGGGCGAGCATCTCGAATACTTCTGCCATCACATCGAGGCCGGCGTCCCGCGCTCCGCCGAAATCGCGCGGCTCGCCCTTCCTCCGGCCGCCGGCGTCGGCCCCGCCGGCCGGGCCTGGACCGAGGGCGAAGCCGCCTGGGCGATCTCGGACCAGCCCGACGCGCCCCTCCCTCTCGCGCTCGCCGCCCCCATGCGCGCTTCCGGCCGGGTCCTCGGCGTCATCGGCTTCTTCTCCGCCGATCGCAAACGCCCCCACCCAGATCGCATCCGCACCCTCGACGCCCTCGGCGCCCAACTCGGCCAGTTCATCGACCGGCTGCACGCCGAGGAGGCGCTGCGCCGCCGGGGCGAGGAACTTCTCGTCGCCAACGCCGAACTCGCCCGCGCCTCACGCCTCAAGGACGCCTTCCTCGCCAACATGAGCCACGAGTTGCGCACCCCGCTCAACTCCATCCTCGGCCTTTCCGAATCCCTCATCGAAGGCATTCACGGCTCGCTGAACGAGAAACAGACCGGCTACCTCGAGTTGGTCGCCTCCAGCGGCCGCCACCTGCTCGAGCTGATCAACGACATCCTCGACCTCGCCAAGCTCGAGTCGGGAAATTGCGAAATCGCCCTCGCCCCCACCACGGTCCGGAGCGTCTGCGAAACCAGCCTGCAAATGGTCCAACCCATGGCGCAGCGCCGCCGGCAAAAAATCTCCGCCGAACTGCCCGATGAGACGCTCGGCGTGCGGGCAGACGCCCGCCGCCTCCAACAAATCCTCATCAATTTGCTCGGCAACGCCGTCAAATTCACCCCCGAAGGCGGGCGCCTGGGGCTTCGCGTATCGGCCACGTCCGGAGACGTGCGCCTCGCCGTCTGGGACGAAGGCATCGGCATCGCCGCCGAGCAAATGCCCCGGCTCTTCAAGCCCTTTGTCCAACTCGATACCCGGCTCGCCCGCGAATATTCCGGCACCGGCCTTGGGCTTTCGCTCGTCCAGCAACTCGTCGCCATCCACGAGGGGAAGATCGATGTTCAAAGCGCCCCCGGCCAAGGCTCCACCTTCACCATCACCTTGCCGCGCATTCATGAGGTGGCCCCGTCCGCCGGCCTTATTCGCGGCAGCGCATCTTCGGCCCCCTTCGCGACGGCCCCCGCCACCCACGCACCACTTATCCTGATCGCCGACGACATCCCGATCAACCGGCTGCCCCACGTGGATTATTTGGAAGCAAAGGGTTATCGCACGCACTCCGTCGACAACGGTGCGGAGGCCGTGGATGAGATCATAAGGCGAAAACCCGCGGCCGTGCTGATGGATATCCAGATGCCCGTGATGGACGGGCTGGAAGCGATCCGACGCATTCGAGCAAACCCGGACCCGGCCATCGCGAGCACGCCCATTATCGCGCTCACCGCGCTGGCGATGAGCGGAGACCGGGAAGCCTGCATGAAAGCCGGAGCCAACGATTATATTCCCAAACCCGCCAGTCCGCGCGAAGTCTGCGAACGCGTAGCGATCCAAATCCGAAAAGCATCCCGGGAACGAAGGTATGCTGGCCCCTGAACCGCCTCATCTAAAAACGGCCGTCATGAGATCGAAACGAGGACGGTGTTCGCAACCCCGAACCGCCTCCACGGTAGCTAACGCTCCACGTTGAACAGTTCGTTCATTTCCGACGAACGCCCAAGTGTGTGACATTTACCGGAATTGGCGCCACAGCTTTTTTAGGCTCAGTCCATTCTGCATTATTTTCCGCTATAGCGGGATCCACCAAACAAAATACCGCATATCAAGAGAAGCCTAAACGCCTGCCAAAAAGTGATTCGATTCCATCCATTAATAGCGGGAATCGTAGTATTCCAGAGATATTTAAGTAGCCCCACCACGACAAAAAAGATCGCGATCAGGATCGGAATTAGAATTAGCGGTTCACTCATATCGGGATGCTGGATTATTTCTGCCTAACGTCAGAGGTGAGCGAGACGGGTGGCTGGCGCGGAGCGTGCGTCAGCACGATCCGTGACAGCTAATCGGCTTCGCTCCATCGCTTTGTTAGGCTCTGTTTCCATCCTTCTGATTTAATAATTTTCGGATACTACGGGCTCTTGGGCAGTAGCCATGCCAGCACAGAAACCAAGAGCGCAAAGAGCGCTATCAATAATGCTCTCTGCGAAAGTCTATTCGCCCTTACCGCGACCATAATAGTGGCCTGATGCTTCTCATCCTCCTTGCTCTCTCTCCTCGCATCTAGTTCCTGCTTGGCGGCCAAAGCACGAGGCGGATTCGCAGCGTCCTGCCAAGTTATGGCTAGCAACTGCTCATCGCTTAGCCCCTTCATGGAATCCCGATGCGTGCGGATAGCATCTGCCGTGGCGTCACGTGCGTTCATTTGTATATTTCTGCCTAACGTCAAAGATGAGCTGCGGAGGTAAATGGCGCGATTCTGGCGTCAGCCAGAATCGTGACACTTACCGGAGTTGGCTCCATCGCTTTGTTAGGCTCCTTGGTTTCAAGTTGGAAGTG
>CAYTLL010000040.1:0-1979 GCA_964438755.1 uncultured Akkermansia sp.
AGCGCGGTCATCCGCGGGCGAAAAGCACGAAGCGAGTGCATGCCCTCCGAGACGCGGCCGGCCCGGAAAGGGTTACCGTAAGGCGGCCGTGCGACGCGACGAGCCCTGGCCCCAAGATGAAGGGAAAACCGAGGACAAGCTCGGCGATACGAGTTGAATCATTGGCCCCCTCGTGGCGGCGCCTTTGATAACCGCTCGAGATCTTTGACCAATTCCCGGGCTTTTGGATAGTCCGGAGCTCCCTTTAAGCAGGCGAGGGCTCGTGGGAGTGCGCGGGCGTAATCGCCCGCTTCCATCAAAAGCACAGCCAGGTTGAAATTCGCCACCGGGTAATTGGGTCGAAACCGGATAGCCGCTTCGTAATGCTGGATCGCCTCCAGTTTTTTTCCCCGGCGGTAGAGCACTACGGCGAGGTTGCAGTGGGTGGCGGCGGACGGGCGCAAAGTCAGCGCCCGCCGAAAACTCGCCTCGGCGGAAGCCAACCGCCCATCGCGGCCTTGGAGTGTGCCAAGATTATACCAGGCATCGGCATAAGCTGCGTTCAATTCGATGGCGTGCTCGATCTTGGCCTGCCCCTGTTCGGCCTCTCCGGCATTGGCCAAAGCCAACCCGAGGTTATTCCAAGCCCTCGCGTTCCCGGGGTCCATTGACACGGCCCTTTGCCACACCGCGCGCTCGGACCGAAACACCCTGTTCGCGGCGACCGTGCCCGCGGCCAACCCGGTTGCGCAGGCCGCGAATGCCACGTGGGCCAGCCATGGACGATGCCGGCTTACGGCAAAGATTCCGGCTACGGCGGCGACCATTCCCAGCGCCATCGGAAGATACATGCGGTGATCGGCCACCGGAGAGGTAAAGATGGGAATGACGGTCGAGGTCGGCAGCAGGACGAGGCCCGCGAGCGCCAGAAAAACGCCCAACGCGAGCGAACGTCGGCAGGTCCAAACAACTCCGCCGAGGTAGGCGGCGGCGAACACAAGGCCTCGGGTCAAGGCCAGCCCGGCCGGAGAAGGCGCGGGCCAGTAGTCGATGGCGCTCCGCCACGGAGCCACGATGAGGGAGGCGTAATGCCACCAAGCCCCTGTTTGGAGGTTTAAGTAATCGAACGGCCCCATGCCATCGAAGCCGACTGACTGGCTCCGCGGCCAAGTCAGCATGCACGCCGCCAGCACCGTCCAAGTCATGGCTAGGGCTAAGTGCAGACGCCGGCACCGGGCGACTTCCGCCCAGGACGAGGCGAAGCAATAGCGGTGCATCATCAGGACGGCGACCGGAACCGTTGCCGCCGTTTCCTTGGTCGACATGCCACAGAGGCACAGCAGCACCGCCAGCATCCGCCAAAGTTTGTTTTCGGGTGACGCGATGGCTCGGGCGGCGGCGGCCAGCGTGGCGAGATAGAAAAACGCCATCATGCCCTCGGCTCTTTGAACCGTGTAGGTCACAACCGTTGCCGCCAAAGGATGGAGGGCAAAGAGGACCCCCGACCAAAGGGCTATTGGCTCGGCGCGGTCCGCGACGGGGCTGAAGCGGGATTTGAGAATCCGGCTAAGCAGATCGAAAAGCACGAGCGCGGAGCCAACGTGAAGCGCCAGATTGATCGCTCGATAGCTCCAGGCATCAAAGCCGCCAAGGACATGATTGGCCGCGAGAGAAAGCGCCACCAAGGGACGTCCATAAGGGGTGCTATCCGGAGGGCTCGTGTTGATGATTTCCCAAACCGACGCCCCCGCCCGAAGAGCCGGATTCTGGCGAATACCCTCTATGTCATCGTAGACCCAAGGTGTATTGAACGTCTCAGCGTAGAGCAGACCGCTGAGCACAAGCAGCAAGACAAGCCAACCCGTTCGATGAGAGGGCTGCGGAGGGGATTGATACGAAGGTTGCTCGCCTGGCACGGCTCAGACCTTCCGTGGGCGACGCCACGCGGCAAGGCCCAAGGCTGCGAATCCGAGAAGGGCGGCGGAGGATGCTGGCTCGGG
>CAYTLL010000040.1:2079-36745 GCA_964438755.1 uncultured Akkermansia sp.
CGGCAAGGCCCAAGGCTGCGAATCCGAGAAGGGCGGCGGAGGATGCTGGCTCGGGAATGACTCCGAAGCTTATCGTCAGATCATCTATGCCCATAGCATAATCAGAGAATGATGTATCATTCACATTGCTCCACCGCAGCCAGATTTCCTCTCCGGGGCTCAGCGTGAACCCAGTCAACGTGGCTTCGATGTCAACATAGTTATCGACCGCATTTCCATTGAGCACAGCTCCCGTGCTCTCCGTTGCATTGGGGGCCGTGAAACTCAGTGAGGCAAACTCCTGCCAGAGGCCAACCCCTACACTGCCAGTCCCTGCATTGAAAATCTGATATTCAAATATCAACACATCCGGACGCTGCGGAATATTCCCAGCTCCCCGCGTCCACTGCTCCCCTCTATACGAAATATCAATGGAGCCGATTACGGAGGACGACTGGTTCTCAAAAACTACGGCAAAACTCGCAGAGGTCGCACCAAGCGCTCTCTCCCCTTCGATTCCACTGCCATAACTGCTAAGACTTCCACCGTTTGCGGAATAGGTCGCGCGATTGGCGTGCCAACCTGGCACTGTGGAATCATTGAGCCAAGGAGCGTTGGATGCGGTGCTGCTTAATGAATCGAAATTTTGACTATAGGTGGCACTCAAATTAATTTGTCCGCCGCCGGCACCCACATCCACAATCTCAACGCGGGCTCGCGCTGAAACTGCGAGAGCTAAGGACACTGCCAACAATAATATTTTCATGGTGTGATTAGGGATAAGGAGATATTGATTAGAAAGGACTGAGTGGACATTAAGCCGCGGGCATCCGTCACGAGCACGGTTACGGGGTAGCTCCCTGCCGCAATATCGTTGCCGGTATCCGAATCCTCATTGAGAGCATGAAAGTCCCATACGATCTTTCCGGAGGGAGAAATGCTCATCCCCGCCGGAACCGGTAGCGATGGCTGGCCGGGAATCGGCGTCGGAATAAGCGTGTAGGCTAAATCACCTTCCCATTCGGCATCCGCCACCACCTGATAAACGTATACCGGTTTCAGTGGAGAATTAGAGAGAAAGAAGAAGGTCGCCTTCGTAGTTTGGCGCTCAGAGTAAAAAACGTCGATCAGGCAGCTTCCTAATTCGGAAATCAAGTTCGACGGTAGTGCCCCGTCGCGGGCTGCTATGTCCTGCTTCAGGAAAGAGAGGCTATATTTGTAGTCAGTGTCGGGGTGGTTTTGGTGGTAGGGATCATTGCGCACATTATCACCATCATATGAATGCCCGCCGCCAGAATCGATAACTAGCCTTCCGTCGGCAAAAACCCAAAGATCATCATCCGACTGGACGAAGAATTTAGTATTCTCGTCATAATTTAGCCGAAAGTGCAACTCGACCGTGAAACCATGCTCAAGTTTCTTCGAGCTTTCCGCATTCACGGCTCCCTGCTGCCCGCCTACGTCATTACGATGCGGGAAGAAATCCTGCTTCGAAACTCCATACGTGAAATTATCGTAATCCTCGGGTGAAGGATCATGCCCGGCAGGCGCTGCTATTTTTTCCAAATTGAACCCAAAGGCATCCGTGTGACGATACCAGTGATCGAAGGTCGAGGCGCTTATGATCGATTGGCCGGCGGCAGGGGTAAGGGCGAAGACGGGAAGACCGACCAGCGGGCCGCCGTCCAATTGAGGCTTTAGCATCCCCTGCCGGAAACTCCCCTCGCTTCCGAAATCCGGAAACGCTTTCCATCCATTGGCATAGGGAAAGTCGCGCAGGACGCAGGGAAACTTGCCCCCGCCCACCTCGGTGACCGGCAGGCTGGTGATGGCCAGCTTGGCGGGGGTGAGCCGGGGCACTCCGTCAACGACGATGCGCGCCAAGGGCGTGCCGTCGAGGGAGCGCAGGAGGTCACGCGCCACCTCCGCGCCGGTCGCGGGCGTGGCGGCGTAGGCGTAAGTCCAGACTCCGCCGTTCAAGGTGCCGGCGTAGTCGGCGCGGTGAGTATGGGCGGAGGCGCCGCCGTAGCTGACGTCCCCGGGGTAGACGCGCACGTCGGAGACCGCTTGGTAGGTGGTGTCGGCGTAGGTGACAATCATGCTGCCGCCGGAGTCGCCCTGATAGTAAAACACCAGCGGATCAACCGAGGGATCGGTGTTCACACCACTTTGGTAGAACCTGTTTTTCTGATGCCCGAGGTGGTAGCGAAAGGTTTGCGCGCCGTAGCGATGGCGCGCGAACATCACCCGGTCGGCGCGGTAACGCTCCAGCTGCGTGTGATCGCTGTCGAAAGCATCCGCCTGAGACTTGGCGAGGTCGCCGTTGCGATACTTTTCCCAGTGGTCCGGGAGCCCGTCGGAATCGGTGTCGCGACGCTGGGCTTGGTATTTTTCCGCGAAGGTTTGCCCGTCCACGTCGATGCCCGCGCCGCTGTGCCGGGTGAGCGAGTCGAAGAGGAAACGCTCCCAAGCGTCGGGCAGGCTGTCGGAATCGGTGTCGGTCGGGTCGTCGTCGGGATATCCGAACGGATCAGTGTGCCTGACTGAAATTTCCATGTCCGAGGAAACGCCGTCCCGATCATGATCATCGTCCGCGGGGTTGAGCAGGTTATCTTGCTGGCGGAGGCGGAAGAAAACACGCGACACCGGCACCTCGGTGCCATCGACGTATTCGGACAATGGTATCGCCCGGGAAATCGTCGCCTCGTTGCCGACATCGAACGACGACAGGAGGGACCATGAACCGACGGCGAGACTGAGCGAGGTCTCGATCATATAAGTGCGCCCCAGACTGCCGTGCCACTGTAGATACGGCGCCAGATTCGGCGGCGTGGACGGCGGCGGGACAAGCCTCAAGCCGACATCGCTGGCGGGGATGCTCTCCGCAAAGAGAGCGGGAACGAGAAAAAGAGGAAGCGAAAGAGAAAGAAGGCGTTTCATCGGGTATCGTCTTCCGTCTTATTTGAGCAGCTCGGCCGCTTCCGGGCTGGCGTAGCGGATGATGAGGTGACGGGGAGGTTCGGGCTGGGCGGCTTTTAGTTTCGCGACGGCATCCAGCCGCTGGCGTGCGGCCAAGCTCTCGACGAGTTTCTCGCGGTTCGCGTCCACATATGCGTGCAGGAAATCGAGGAGATCGAAAGCGGCGGGATTCCCCTCCAAATCGGCGGCGGACGCGTCGAGGACGAGGTAACGCGAGCGGTCGGCCGGCAGATCATGGCCGCGCGGGGCCGACGGGGCGTCGATGGTGGACTCCGAATACATGAAGAACCAACGGTAGACGGCACGCGCGGTCTCAAATTCGGAGAAATTGCTCAGGAGACGAAAATCGACGTTGGAAACGGCGCGCCACTCGCGGCCGGAATGAGTCCAGCGCAATTCGGTCAGCGTGGGGTTTCCGAGATAAATTATGCCGCCGATCTTGAAATTCTCATGAGGCTTCGCCGCCTGGCGGGCCCTCTCGACGAGCCCGGCGGCGGAAGGAGCAGTCGGCGCCGACGGCGCCGGAGACGGAATGGCGGGAACGGGATCGGAAGGCGCGCGTGCGACTTCGATAAACGTCACCGTATCTTTGCCGGCACGAGTGTTGGCGCGGCTGATTTCATCGGGCGTCACCGGCGGGCCGGCAATCGGCTCGGCGGCGATGATCAATGGGGCTGTGAGCGCGGAAAGGAATGCCGTCAGAATGGCGGCGGACACCGGGCGCGTGGCGTGCTGGGTGTGGTCAGAGCGAGGCGGGTGGCTGGACTGCATAGAGTATTCGGGATGCTTATTCAGAGGAGAAACACGCGAGATCAGGGAAACTTACGAAAAATGCTCCCAAAACCACACGGGACCAAGAGAGGCACTAAATACGTAAGTATTACAACCCATTCACTACCCAAGGGGCTTACAAATACGCTCCGCATCAACCTCTAAATCAGACCCGAGCTATCCATGACTCCGTTAGTAGCTGAAATACAGCGACTATAATTAAAAAGACCCACGAATAATCTCGGCGCACCGCCACCAAGACATGCCTTGTTCGGTATCAACCGGCAAGCGCATCACCTATCTGCCGTAGGCATTAAGCCCCGTTCAGATTATCTACAAAATTCCATTTTTCCTGATGGATAGACATTATACTATCCGAGAACAGGCGGCGGCGGCTGGTATGAAATATAAGTATTCCCAATCCATCGAGACCGGTAGTCGGGAGCAAATCCGCCTCGTTACCGCGGGCAAGCTGGCTCACGCATCGGCCCCCACTACGCCTGGGCTTCTTTCCGAACGCATGCCGCCTTCGACCCGCCAATCAATGCCCGTGCCCATCGGTCGCCTGCGCGCGAGACCTAAGAAACGTCGGCGTAAGCGGCCGAAGGCCGCAAGCCGGCCCCAATCACAGAATAAACGCCCGGTGCATAGCCCATTAACCGCACCTAAATAAAATGGTTAAGGGCCAGCAGGGCTTGTTGATCAGTGCACTCAGCCGAGAATGTATCCCATGCGTGCTACATCGCCGCGAGGACGCGGCGCAGCGTCTCGTCGACGAGCTTGGGGTTCACCTTGCCCTTGGCGGCCTTCATCACCGGGCCCTTGAGGCCGTTGATCGCGCTTTCCTTGCCGGCGCGAAACTCCTCGGCGGCCTTGGCGTTGGCGGCGATGGCGTCGCGGCACCATTGCTCGAGCTCGCCGGTGTCGGTCTGGGCGACGGCGAGGCCCTTGCGGGCGACGATGGCGGCGGGCGCCTCGCCGGTGGCGGCCATATCGGCGAAGACCTCCTTGGCGGCGTTCTGGAGAAGCGTGCCGGCGTCGATGAGCTTCACGAGCTCGGCGAGCGCGGAGGGCGTGACCTTCGCGTCGGCGAGCGCGGCGCCGGAGGCGGAAAGTTCGCGGAGCAGGTCGTTGGCGATCCAGTTGCCCACCGGTTGGGCGAGCGAGGCGCCCGCGACCTTCACCGCGGCCTCGAACCAGTCGCTGAGCGCGCGATCCGGAATCAGGACGCTGGCCAGGGTGTAAGGCAGACCGTAGCCCTCGGGCGCGGCGGCCATGAAGCGGCGCTGCTTGTCGAAGGGGCGCTCGGGCAGCTCGGCGGCGAGGCGGGACTTCCACTCGACGTCGACCTTCACGGGCATGAGGTCGGGGTCCGGGAAGTAGCGGTAGTCGTGCGCCATCTCCTTGGAACGGAGCGACTGGCTGGTGCCGGTGAGACCGTCGTAGTCGCGCGTCTCCTGGACGATGACGCCGCCGGCCTTCACGACCGCGATCTGGCGGGCGATCTCGTGGGCGATGCCGTCGCGGACGAAGGAGATGGAGTTGAGGTTCTTGAGCTCGACCTTGGTGCCGAGCTTCGTCTCGCCCACGGGGCGGATGGATATGTTGGCGTCGCAGCGCAGCTGGCCCTTCTCCATGTCGCAGTCGGAGATGCCGGCGTAGACGATGCTGTTGCGTAGGGACTGGAGGTAGGCGTAGGCCTCGTCGGCGGAGCGTATCGCGGGATCGGATACGATCTCCATCAGCGGCGTGCCGGCGCGGTTGTAGTCGATGAGCGAGCCGCCGGCGCCGTGGTTGAGCTTGCCGACGTCCTCCTCGAGGTGGATGCGGGTGAGCGGGATCGCCTTGTGCTCGCCCAGGATGTTACGCGCGGAGCCGGGCAGCTCGATCTCGACCGAGCCGCCGATGCAGATGGGCTGGTCGTATTGGGAGATCTGGTAGTTCTTCGGCGAGTCGGGGTAGAAGTAGTTTTTGCGGTCCCACTTGCAGACCGGCGCGATCTCGCAGCCGAGCATGAGGCCGGCCTTGATGATGGCGTCGACCGCGGCCTTGTTCATGACCGGCAGCGCGCCGGGCAGGGCGAGCACGGTGGGATCGGTGAGCGTGTTCTCGGGCTCGCCGTAGCCGGCGGGCACGCGGGTGAACATCTTGGAGCGGGTCTTGATCTGGACGTGGACTTCAAGACCGATGACGGCTTCGTAATTCATTTTTCAGAGGGAGGGGCCCACGGAACACACGGGCGACACGGAAGGTAAACCGCTGGATAAGGGCCCACGAAACACACGAAAAAGCACGAAAGGGAAGGCTTCGGCTTTCGCGTCATTTCGTGTGTTTCGTGGGCATTCTCCCCGGAGGTTTGGTTCCGTGTCTTCCGTGTGTTCCGTGGGCTAAAATTCAGAGCTGCGGGGTGCGCTTGGCCCAATCGTGGGCGCGGTCGTAGAGGTGGGCGGCCGAGAGCAGGTCGGCCTCGGCGAAGGGCCGGCCGATGAGTTGCAGGCCGATGGGCAGGCCGCTCTTGGAGAACCCGCAGGGCACGCTGATCGCGGGCAGGCCGGCGAGATTCACGCCGATCGTGTAGATGTCGGCGAGATACATGGAGAGCGGGTTCTCGGTCTTTTCGCCGCGCTTCCAGGCGGGCGTGGGCGAGGTCGGCGTGAGGATCACGTCCACGTCGTGGTAGGCCTTGATGAAGTCCTCGCGGATGAGCGTGCGGACTTTTTGCGCGCGACCATAATAGGCGTCGTAGTAGCCCGAGCTGAGCACGTAGGTGCCGAGGATGATGCGACGCTTCACCTCGGAGCCGAAGCCCTCGGCGCGCGACTTGAAGTAGAGGTCGAGGAGGTTTTCCGCCTCGGCGCTGCGGTGGCCGTAGCGCACGCCGTCGTAGCGGGCGAGATTCGAGGAGGCCTCGGCCGTCGCGATGATGTAGTAGGCGGCGAGCGCATACTCGGTATGCGGCAAAGACACCTCGCGCACCTCGGCGCCGTGGGACTTGTAGTAATCGATCGCGACCTGCACCGCGGCGCCGACCTCGGGATCGAGACCTTCGCCGAAATATTCCTTCGGGATGCCGATGCGCAGCGGGCGGGCGCGCGGCGCGGTGAGGGCGGCGCGATAGTCGGGGACGGGCGTCTTGAACGAGGTCGAGTCGCGCTCGTCGTGGCCGGCGATGGCCTGGAGCAGAAGGGCCACGTCCTCGACGGTGCGGCCGAAGGGGCCGATCTGGTCGAGCGAAGAAGCGTAGGCGATGAGGCCGTAGCGGGAGATCAGGCCGTAGGTGGGCTTCAGCCCGACCACGCCGCAAAGGCCGGCGGGCTGGCGGATCGAGCCGCCGGTGTCGGAGCCGAGCGTGGCGGGGGCCTCGCCGGCCGCGAGGGCGGCGGCGCTGCCGCCGGAAGAACCGCCGGGGATGCGCGAGAGGTCGTAAGGATTGGCGGTCTGCTTGGTCGCGGAATTTTCCGTCGAGGAGCCCATCGCGAACTCGTCCATGTTCAGGCGCCCCCAAAGGACGACGCCGGCGTCGCGGAGCTTGGTGGTGACCGTGGCGTCGTAGGGGCTGACGAAGTTGGCCAACATCTTCGACGAGGCGGTGAGCGGCTGGTCTTTGACCGCGATCACGTCCTTCAGACCGATGGGGATGCCGTCGAGCGGACCGCGGGCCTGTCCGGCGGCGCGACGCACGTCGGAGGCGCGGGCCTGGGCGAGGGCGTCCTCGGCGTCGTAGGAGTTGAAGGCCTGCACGCGATCTTCGACCGCGCGAGTGCGGGTGATCACAGCCTCGGTGAGAGCGACGGAGGTGAGCGAACCGGCCGCGAGCGCGGCGGAGAGTTCGGCGACGGTCTGGTAGTGAAGGGGCGTGGCGGACACGTGGAAAAACGGTCTTTATGCGAGGCCCGGGCCGTCGGGGACAACAACGATGTGGCCTGGCGCCGTTTCCCGTCCCTGGAGCGCGGCCCCGCCCCGCGCGACGCCCGCGCAAGCAAAGGCTCAAAATCCGCCGCGCAGAAAGCCGACGAAGCGGCCAAACGCGACTAAGCGCTCCCGGCCAAGAACCCCGGCGAGCGTTCGCTGGGGCAGGAAACCCGCTGAGCCGCCAGCACTTGCCGGAGTCGGCGTGAACCGCGTCCCGCGTTCGCCGCGGAAATCCCACGCCGCACCGGCGCCCGCCAGGGACCGCGCGACGCCTAGGAAGTCGCGGGGGCTGCGGATTCGCGCACCCAGGCCTTGAAGTCGCGCAATTTCACCGGCGTCCCCAGGGCCAGAATTTCGTCCCCCGACTCGATTCGCTCCTCGGCTCCGGGACTGAGGATGCGCATCGCGCCGCGCCGCAGGCCGGCGATCTGGACCCCGTGGCGGGCGGCGGGCGCGAGTTCGGCCAGGTTGCAGCCGGCGGCGCGACTGGCGACCGGCACCGTCACCGTCTCGAGCCCGACCACGTCGAAATCGGAACCGTCGGCGCCGCCGTTGACCGCGCCGAGAAAAACCTTGGCCGCCGAGGCCTGCTCCGGCGTGCCGAGGAAAAGAACCTTGTCGCGCGGGAAGAGGGCCTGGTCGGGGCCGGGCAGCGCGATCATGCAACCCTGCCGCTCGATACCCACGACGGTGCAGCCGAAGCGCGAGCGCAGGTTCAGCTGGGCGAGCGTGCAGCCGGCGCAGGACGCGAGGTCCGGCACGACGCAATCGGAGACGCTCAACTTCCACTCCTCGTGTTTGCCCAGCCAAGGGACCGACGTGGCGCTCAGGCGGCCGGGCGAGTCCTCGCTCAACACCTCCTGCAAGCCCACCTCGAGCTCGCTGTGCCAGTATATCATGCGACGACGGAGCAGCAGCAGGGCCACGGCCGCCACCACGACGCCGGCGAGCAGGGTCCAGCGCGCGGCATGGGTGGGCGCGAACGAACCCACCCAGACCACGAGCAGCACGGTCGCGACCAGCCGGATGCCGTTGGCCACGAGGGCCCGGAGGCGATCGCGCTTATCCGGCGGCTGGGACTGCGTGGAAAACTCCGCCACGATCAGCGCGAGCGCGCCGACGTTGCGCCAGATGGCGAACAAGGGCACCAGCGCCACCACGAGCAACACGCTCCAGAAGAGGACCGTCGGACCGCCCGGAAAAAAACGCCCCGCCCCGAGACGTTTCGCGATCGCCGCCTCGGCGAACACCAGCAGGCCCGCGACGAAAAGCAGCTCCACGATGATCTGGATCACGCGCTTGCGGCTCAGCTTCCAAAGCAGGCTGCCGGCCTGGCGTTCGCGCAACCGCTCCAACCAATCGTGATAGGCGTCGAGCGATTCCACCAGCCACCGCGGCCTGCGACGCAGCAAGGCGTCGGCGATCGGCGCGGAACGGCGCGTGAGAAACGGCGCGGTCAGGGAGGTGAGCAGCGAAAGCCCCACCGCGAGCGGGTAATAGCGGGCCGGCACGACCGCCGCGGCCACGCCGAGCTGGGCGATGACGAAGGAAAACTCGCCGATCGGCGTCGCCACCAGTCCCGCGCGCAAGGCCTCGCGATGCGGCGCGCCGGTGAGCGCCAGCCCGGTCGACACCGCGAAAAGCCGGACCAGCAGCGTGAAGACCGTCAGCAACAGGATGATCCACCACGCCTCGCCGAGCGCCCGCACGTCGATCTGCAGGCCGATGCCGACGAAAAACACCGCGCTGAACACATCGCGCATGCCCTCGAAGATCCGCTCCACCTGATGCCGGTGCGGCGTCTCCGCGATGATCGTGCCGAGCAAAAACGCGCCCAACGCCAGCGAGTAGCCGGCGCGGAAGGCGATGATCGCGAGGCCGAAGAGGAGCGCGGCCGTGGCGAGGGTTTGCAGCTCTTCGTCCGCCTTGACGCTCAGCTTTCGCAGCAGCCAGGGCACGATGAGCAGCCCCATGATGCCGGCGAAAACCACAAAGGCGCCGAAGGCCCCGATCGTGGCGCCCAGCCCCTGGCCTTTCTCCCCCGCGGACTCCCCCGCCCCGCCGACGCCCCCGAGGGCGATGACGGAGTTCAACACCGTCAGCATCACGACCGCGACCACGTCCTCGAGCACCGTCACGCCCATGGCGAGTTGCGCGGGCTTCTCGTGGGCGCTTCCCGTCTCGTGCAGGACCTTGCCGATGATCGCCGAGGACGACACCATCAGCATGGCGGCGAGAAACAAGGTCTGGGTCGCGTCGAGCCCGACGACCGCGCCCAGCGCGCGCGTCGAGAAATAGGTGAGCACCGCGCTGAGCAAAACCGCGAGCAGGAGACCCGCGCCCAGCCGCTTGAGTCGTCGCAGACTCAGCCGCAGGCCGATGGAAAACATCAGGAACACCAGCCCGACCTGCGCCGCCGTCGCGATGCTCGCCTCGTCCGCCACCAGCGTGAAGGGCGGCGTGTAGGGCCCCACCACCATGCCGGCCACGAGGTAGCCGACCACGCTGGAAAGGCCGGCGCGCTGGCAGACCCAGCCGAGGGTCGCCGCCGAGGCGAGGATGATCGCGAGATCCTGGATGAAAGCTGCGCCGGTCATGATTCAGTGGCCCAAAGGGTTGCCGGGACGAGGGAAGGAAGACGAGGCCGACGCGAGAAGGTTCGCCCTCGCGCGCCGAAAAACGAGCGTGCGTCAGGGATGCCGCCATCCGGCGGGCAGGATCGCGCCGACGCCCTGGTTGCAGAGAAGATAGTAGAGCCAGAAGATCACCGCGCCCAATCCGATGAGAAAACACGCCTCGCCCAGCCCGCCCGCCTGCGCGCGACTGGTGCGGTGCAGCCAGCGAACCAGCGACTCGAGCCCGGGCGCGATCAGGAAGGCGACCAAGGAGCCGCCAAAAAGAACCAGCCCGATCACGACGGTGGTCCGCAGCCAGGGATCGGCGATGCGCTCGGCCTGGTAGCCGACGATCGAGTTGACGAGGTTCAGCAGCAGCAGACAGCAGGGCAGGACGTAATAGACGCGGACGGTGGCGTTCCCTTTGGCCATGTTTCCAGACGGCCCGGGAGCGGGCCGCGGATCAATCCAGGAATCGCTCAGCCGTCCCGGCCCGGCCACTTGATCGCGGGCTTGGCGACCGCCCGCTCCACCGCCGCGATGACCCGGGCCGCGGCCGCCTCCTCGGGATCGACCCGCGCCTCCGTCAGCTTGCCGAAGTGCGTCGCGGTCAGCTCGCGATGCGGGCAGTCCACGACCGCCTGCCGGACCACGACCACCAGCTCCTGATGGTTGCCCCGCCAGGCCCGGGCCGCGAGCCATTGCATCGCCGCCGGATGGATAGAGCGCGCTCGGTAGTGGGGGTAGATCGCGGTGAGGTCGGTGAGCACCCGTCGGACGATCAACTCCACGTCCTCGCGGCGTTCGCGGAGGGAGGGCACGTTTATCACCGCCGGCACGATAAACTGCAGCTCCTCGAGAAACTCCCCGTCCGAAGCGGCCTGGCCGTCCGAGCCCGCGTTCGCCGCGAAGACGATGCGCAGCGGTTTTTCCCGTTCACGCTGCCGTCTCGCCCGGCGTAGAAAATCCAACAGCGGTTTTTCCTGCGTCTTGGGGAGCTTCTCCACGTCGGACACGAAATAGGTGCGCGGCACGCCGTCGTTCAAACGATCCAGGGAGACCTGAGTCGCCAGCGTCTCCACATCGAGATCCTGCGCCGCGAGCACGACCAGACCGCCGTGAAGATCGCCGCCCATCGCCTGGTATTCCCGCGCCGCCAACTCGAACTCCACCCCGGGCTCTCCCCGCAAGATCACGCCGATCGGGTCGTTGCGCGCGTTCCAAAGCTCGGTGAGAACCCGGCGCATCGGCGACGACCGCGTCACGAGGTGGAGCGGACGGTAGCCGCTTTCGGCGGGTATCGGCGGCGCGCTGGAAACCGCGCCGGGCGGGATCGGCGCGACCGGCTTGTCTTTCCCCAGGAGCCGCTGGATCGCCGAAACCGCCCGCTTCGGATTGATCGGCTGAAGCAGCGCGTCGCCCAGCCCTTGGGAAAAGAGCGGCAGCACCGCGTCGATTTCCTCGCGATTCGCGATGAGCAGGAAACGCGTGTCCGGAGAGGCTTGGCGCGCCTTGGCCATGAACTCCCCCGTGTCCGGCGCGGCGCCCAAGACGAGGACGCAGAGCTGGCAGGGGCGCGATTCGAGCACCCGCAAGGCCTCGTCCGCGTCAGGGCAGGAGGCGACCAGCGCCCCGGCGTCGGTAAGAAGAAGGGAAAACAGGCTGCGCAGGCGGGCATCGGGGATGCAGACGGCGGCGTTGGGCGACATCGAATCCGGGTAGGCGAAGGCCACGGAGCACGGGCTCCGTCGCCGGAAATAAGAGTTCGAGGAGGGGACGAGCGCGGAAGGGTCGCTGTCTCAGTAGGCGCGGCCGCGATACATGCGGACCGGCTTGGCCGCGTCGCCCGAGCCCGCGGCGGCGGGCTCCGCGACCGCCGGGGCGGGCGCCGACGGCGCGGGCGCGGGAGGCGCAGGGGAGCGCGACGCCGAGGAGACGGACGCGGCCGGGACGGGCGCGGAGCCGGTCGACGCCGCGGGCGAGTGGCCCCGCGCGGCCGCCTCAAGGCTCGAGACCAAGTCCGGCGTGAGGTGCTTCATGGTCATGTTCGTGACCATACGCGTCGAGGCGAGGTTCGCCTTTTCGCCCCCGAGGACGAGCAGCACCTGTTTTTCGGTGCGGCGCAGCAAAACCCACCGCTCGCTGAAACGCAGCATGTAGTCGTCGCAGGGCAGGAAATTTTCGTCCATCGTCTCATACATCGCGACGATGCGGCGCTGCGCGTCGGCGAAGAGCTCGTTGGAAAGGAAGGAAGGCAACCGGTTGATATACATCTGCCCCTCGGCGCCGAAAAGGCAGACGCCCTCGATGCCGGGCAGGTCGAGGATGTTGTCGAAAAGCTTGGAAATCTCCATGTCGGGAAACGGTCGTGGGTTAAAGGGAAAGGGAGGGAAACGCGACGGGAACGCCTCAGCCGCCGGCAAGGGCCTGGCGAACCAAGCCCACGGTCTCGTTGATCCGGGCGCGGGAGTTGAGGATGACGCCCACCGCTCCGCCTTGATGCGGAAGACAGACCACCGTGAGCGACTTTCCCTGGATCTGGGCCTCCTGGAAGTCCTCCAGGCCGAAGGACTCGCCGATCAGGCCGGCGACCTGCTGGAAATACACGAGCACGTTGGCCAGGACATCGACTTCGTTGCCCTCTTGCACGATCACGTCCCCCGACTCCGAGCACTGCACATATCCGAGGACGTTCGGCGCCTGCATGATCTGCTGAACGGGTGTGTTGGGCATGGTATTCGCAAGTTTGCTGCTACTGAATGCGTTCATGAGCGCCAAGGGCTACGCATTCGCCGTGCCAGAGTGGGGATCTTATCAAAATACCGGGGTCAAACACCCACCTCCCGCGCGCTGCTGTAGGTAATTGGCCGATACGTCCCCGACGATGGGCGGGTTTTTACCTTTTGACACCCTCTGGCGTGCGAATTGCATGAATCCCAATATCCTCGGCGGCTAGCGCCGCGCCCGCCCATCACGCAACCATGTCCTCCCTCCTCGGCTACTTTTCCAACGACATCGGCATCGATCTCGGCACCGCCAACACGCTGGTTTACGTCAAGGACAAGGGCATCGTTCTCCGCGAGCCGTCGGTCGTCGCCCTCGACACCCAGACCCGCAAGGTGCGCGCCGTGGGCGACGAGGCCAAAAAGATGCTCGGCCGCACCCCCGGCAACATCACCGCCATCCGCCCCATGAAGGACGGCGTCATCGCCGACTTCGACGTCACCGAGGCGATGCTGCGCTATTTCATCCGCAAGGTGCACAACAACGCCCTGCGCGTGAATCCCCGCGTCGTCATCGCCATCCCCTCCGGCATCACCGAGGTCGAGAAGCGCGCGGTGAAGGATTCCGCCACCCACGCCGGCGCCCGGGACGTGATCACCATCCCCGAGCCGATGGCCGCGGCCATCGGCGTCGGCCTCCCGATCGACGAGCCCGCCGCCAACATGATCGTCGACATCGGCGGCGGCACGACCGAGATCGCCATCATCTCCCTCTCCGGAATCGTATTCAGCAAGTCGATACGCGTGGCCGGCGACGAGCTCGACAGCTCGATCGTGAACTACATGAAGCGCGCCTACAACCTCCTCATCGGCGAGCGCACCGCCGAGGAGATCAAGCTGCGCGTCGGCTCCGCCTATCCCCTCGACGAGGAGCTCACCATGGAGGTCAAGGGCCGCGACTCGGTGGCCGGCCTGCCCAAGACGATCCACATCACCTCGCAGGAGATCCGCGAGGCCCTCAGCGACCCGATCTCGTCCATCGTCGACGCCGTGCGCTCCACCCTCGAGCGCTGCCCGCCCGAGCTCTCCGCCGACCTCGTCGACCGCGGCTTCGTGATGGCCGGCGGCGGCGCGCTCATCCGCGGCATCGACCGTCTCCTCTCGGAAAAGACCGGCCTGCCCGTCACCGTCGCGGACGACCCGCTCTCCGCCGTCGCCAACGGCACCGGCGCCGTTCTCGACGACCTCAACTGGGTGCTGCAAAACGTCTGAGCGCCCCGGCCCGGGCCCCTCCGGCCCGCCCCCGGACCCTCCGTCGCCCTCCGCGCGCCGACCGCATCCCCGCCGTGGCATCCCGTCGCTTCGACCAGGCACGCCCCTTCCTCACCCTGGGCATCCTGCTGCTCGCGTGGCTCGTGCTGCCCACCGTTTTCAAGCGTTTCGCCCGTCTGTCCTTCTACGAGTTCCAGGCGCCGATCGACGTCGCCGCCTCCTACGCCCGCGACCTCCAGGATTTCTGGGCCCAGCGCACCCGCTCCAACGCGGAGCTCGTCGTGGCCGCGCGCGACCTGCAACGGCTCAACGCCTCCTACGAGCTCCGCCTGCAGGAGGACGCGCGGCTCCGCGCCGAGGTTACGCGTCTCGAGGCCCTGCTGCGCCTGCCCTCCTACGCCGAATTTCGCGCCGAGCCGGCGCGCGTCGTCCGCCGCGACTTCACCGCCTGGTGGCAGCGGCTCGTCATCCGCAAAGGGGCCGGGCACGGGCTCCGCGTCGGATCTCCCGTCATCTACTCCGGGGGCCTCGCCGGACGCGTCACCGAGGTGCACGCCGGCACCGCGGTCGTGGAGTTGATCGGCAGCCCCGGCGTGCGTCTCGCCGCCGTGTTCGACGGCGATGATCGCCCGATCAGCTTCCAGGGCGGCATCAACCCGCCTATGCGCCCCGCCGAGGCCGTGATCGAGTTCGTGCCGCTGGACCTGTTCGCCACCCCCGCGGCCCCGCGGCGGCTCGTCACCTCCGGTGTCGGCGGCGTCTACCCGCCGGGCCTCGCGGTGGGCGAGGTCTACCAACTGGAGCCGAGCACGGACGGACTCTTCCGAAGCGGACGCGCGCGGCTCGACCCGCGGCTCGGCCAGCTCACGGAGGTCACGGTGCTCGTTCCCCTCGATCCGGCTTTCCCCGCCCCGGAAAGCGGCGCCGCCGCGCCTTGAGCCGCGCCGCGCCCCGTCGACGCCCATGATCCACGCGCTCCGCCAGATCCTCGGCCTGCTCGCCTGCGCCGCGGTGTTGTGCGCCTTGGTCGGGCAGATCAACCACGCCGCCGCGCCCTGGGCGCTCACCTTCTCCGCGCCCGGCCTGCTCGTCGCCTACGCCGCGCTTCGCCTCCCGCCCGGCGCCGGCATCGCGTCCGCCTTCGTCGCCGGACTCTGGCTGGACGCCGCCTCCCCGCTGCCCTTCGGCCGCCAGGCCTTCATCCTCGCCGCCGCATTTTGCCTCGTTTACCGGCTGCGCGATCGCCTGCCCCGCCACGAAACCATCACGGGCGTGGTAGTCGCGCTCTTCGTCAATCTCGCGCTCTTCGTCGCGCTCGCCTTCTTTTCGCTCGGCGCGCTTCCCGACCCCGCCGCCGGAGGTGTCCGCCTGCTCGGCGACCTGCTCGCCTCCCAACTGCTCACCGCGCTCGTCGGCCCCTGGTTTCTGTCGCTGCAGGCCGCGACGCTGGGCATGGTCGGCGCCAGCCCGGCGCAATCCGCGAACCGTTTCGCCTGAGCCATGGCTTTAGCCTCATCGCCCTCCGATCGCTCCGGCGGCCTGGTCGAATCCCACCGCGGCTACGACCCGCGGCTTTGGCTCTTTCAGGGCATGCTCGTGCTCATGCTCGTCGTGCTCATGGCCGGCTTGGGCTACCAACAGCTCGGCCGCGCCGACACCCACCGGGACCGGGAGACCGTGCAAAGCCAACGCCGGATCGTCGTGCCCGGACCGCGCGGCAAGATCTTCGACCGCGAGGGCCGTATGCTCGTGGGCAACCGCGCGCGCCTCGCCGTCACCCTCAACCTCGACGAACTCCATGACGATTTCCGTCGCGAGTTTCTCCGCATCCGGCGCAACTACCGCGAAACCGGCGACAAGGACATCCCCAGCGTCGACCAGCTCTCGCGCATCGCCCGCGCCGCCGTCGTCCAACGGCAGCTCAACCAGGTCAACCGCATCCTCGGCGCGCGCCACCGGGTGGACGCCGAGGCGTTGGAACGTCACTACCGGCAAAACCGCATCCTCCCCTACCTGCTGCTCGAAGACATCACCCCCGAGGACTACGCGCGGCTTCTCGAGCAGCTCCCGGTCCGTTCGCCTCTTCAGGTCTACACCTCCAGCACCCGCCACTACCCGCACGGCTCCCTCGCGGCCCACGTGCTCGGCTACACCGGGGCGGACGACGATATCGAGGTCGGCGACGCGCTCCCCGGCGCCGAGCTCACCACCTTCAAGATGCGTGGCGCGCGCGGAAAGACCGGGCTCGAACTGCAGCTCGACGCCCGCCTCCAAGGCCAGGCCGGCGGCGCCATATACCGGGTCAACCCCGCCGGCTACCGCGTGCTCCCGCCCCTCGAACAACGACGGCCCGTGCAAGGCGAGGAAGCCATCGTCAGCATCGACCTCGACATCCAGCGCGCCGCCGACGACCAGATGAGCTCCATCGGTCTCGCAGGGGCCGCGGTCGCGCTCGACGTCGCGACGGGCGAAATCCTCGCGATGGTCAGCAAGCCCGACTACGATCTCAACGTGCTGGGGCCCCGCCTCCCCACGGAGGTTTACGCCGAGATCACCGCCCGGGACGCCCTGCGGAACCGCGCCATCCAAGGCCTCTATCCGCCCGGCTCCACCTTCAAGCTCTTGACCTCCATCGCCGGCCTCCGCTCCGGCCACATCTTCCCCGACTCCTCGGTGCAATGCACCGGAGCCTACGTCGTCGGACGGCGCACCTTCGTCTGCAACAACCACCGCGACCGCGGCACCATCACGCTCGCCCAGGCGCTGGAGAAAAGCTGCAACACCTTCTTCTACGACTACGGACTCAAGACGGGCATCGACGCCATCGCCGCCGAGGCCCGGCGCCACGGCCTCGACGATCCGACCGGAGTCGAGCTCCCCTACGAGACGCGCGGCATGCTCGTGCCCGACGCCGAATGGAAGCAACGACGCCGCGAGGAACGTTGGTTCCCGGGAGACACCGCCAACGTCTCCATCGGGCAAGGCGATCTTCTCCTCACCCCCCTGCAGATGGCCTGCTTCGCCGCCTCCCTCGCCCGCGGCGAAACGATCACCCGCCCCACCATCCTGCACCACGCCGACGCCCCTCGCCAGCACAGCGAACCCGATGGCCTCGAACCCGCGCAACGCGCCGCCATCCTCGCCGGCATGGAGGCCGTGACCAACACCGGCACCGGCCAGATCCTGAAGAAAAAGTTCAGCGTCCCCGGCCTGCGCCTCGCCGGCAAAACCGGCACCGCGCAAAAGGCGCAAAACGGAGGCATGCTCAACTACGCGTGGTTCGTCGGTTTCGCCCCGATCGAAAACCCTCAAATCGCGGTCGCGGTCATGATGGAAGGCGACACCCCGGGCGAAGACGTCGGCGGAGGCCGCTACGCCGCCCCCGTCGCCGGCGCGATCATCAAGACCTGGGCCGAAAAAAACGGCTACGGCCCTTCGCCGACGCCGCCTTCCGCCCAAAGCGTTCCTTAGTGGACGCCGGGATGGCGCCAGCGGCCCTGAACTCCGGGTTGAGACGTCCGCTCTAGTTCGCGCGGGTCTCCGGAACGAACCGCACCCGCCCCCATTCGCAGGGCGCAACCGGCGACGCAGTCCCAAGGACTGCCATGGACTGCTCCAACCAACGCCGTGCCCTCCGTCCGGCCGCATGCCTTCGAACACGGTAAAAGCATCCGATAAAGTCCCTATACCCATTATATCTTACTGTAATCAATCCGCGACATGGAGCCCCGGCCGGTGGGCGTATTTACACATCCGCTTACCCTACCCCGCCATGTTTCCCCGCATGATCGCGTGGGCCCTCGCCTTGTGCGCGCCGGCCTTCGCACCCCTCACTTTCGCCGCGTCCGCCCCAGCCTCCGCCGCGACGCCGGCCGAGATCGCGGAAGCCGAGGTCGTAAAGGGCACGACGCTCACCATCGCCCGCAACGGAAACGAAGTGCTCGTTTCCTGGCTTCTTCCCAAAGCGGACATCAAACAGCTCGAGATCTTCCGCAACACCCGCGACCAAGCGCCCGGACGCGGTCGCGTGGCCGCGGTCCGGACCGAGCCTCCCGTCTACTACGACACGGTGGCCGAGGCGGAAACCACCTATTGGTATTGGCTGAAAATTACGCTGAAGAGCGGGCAGACCGTGAACATCGGCCCCGCGCCGACTCCCGCCGCCAAGGTCTGGGCGCCCTGACCACGTCCGAAACCGACTCGCATTTTCCCGCTTCCTTTTCCCGTCCCATGAAAAAACCCCTCGTCCTCACTTCGACCCTCCTTGTTCTCCTCGCCGGCTGCGCCACCCAGCCGCACACGACCGTTCGCCGCGGCAAAATCATCAAACTGGACGCCCCGGCCGCCCAAGCCGCTCCCGTCGCCACCCCGGCCGCCCCCGTCGCCAAGCCCGTGACCGTGACCGCGAAACCCGCCCTCGCCGCACCGGTGGTCGCGACCAAACCCGCCGCCCCCGCTCCCGCCGCGGCGCCCGCCGTCACGGTCAAGCCCGCCCCCGCCGTGGTCGTTTCGCCCGCCGCCTCCGCCCCCGCTCCCGTCGTCGTGAAACCCGCGGCCCCCGTCCTGCCCGCCATCCCCGCCGTCAGCGCGGACAAGCCCCTCGCCACCAGCCGCGCCGGCGCGATCGTCCAGGTCAGCTGGGTTCTCCCGCCCTCCGACATCGGCTACAAAGGCATCGAGATCATGCGCAACGAGCGATCCGAGGCGAGCGGCCGCGCCCGCGTTCGCGCCGTTCGTTCCACCGTGACCAACCTTCAGGACACCGTGCCGGACGCCAACGCCGACTACTGGTATTGGATCAAGCTCACCCGGCAGGACGGTCAGATCCAAAACATCGGCCCCGTCGCCGCGCCCAGGAACTAAACGCGATCATATCCGCAACACCGCTCGCTCTCGCCGCCGGTCCCCCCAAGGGCCGGCGGCTTTGTTTTGCATGCGACGAGGCACCCGCCCACCCCGGCCCAGGTTCTCGTTCCGGCCGTCAACCGCCTTGCCCCGGGCAATCCACCGCGATGCGGGTCCGACCTCGCCCGATCGAAGCACCCAAGCCTCGCCCGGGCTCATCAGCGATGGATCACGCCGGAAAAAGCCGCGTGCATCCAAAAAGGTGATACACCCATTTCATTGATCAAAAGCCGCGTTTATTGGATAAAAATCCGCCGGACTTCTTACTGTCAAATTCCACCAACGTGGCGGGCCGCGGATTAAAGCCGCTTAACCTACCAACACCCCACCCCATGTCCTCGTTGCTACGTTTTTTCGCGTTGCTCGGCGCATCCGTCGCGCCTCTTTGCGCCCAGACGACCTATCTCGAGCCCGCCAAGCCCGGCACGCCCGAGGCGGTCGTCAAGGGAACCTTGGACGTGGCGCGCTCGGGCAACGAGGTGATCCTCACCTGGACGCTCCCCGAGGGCGAGGTGCGCACGATCGAGATCTACCGCAACACGCAGAGCGACGTGAAAGGACGCGGCCGCTCCGGCACGGTCCGGCCCGATGTAGTGGTTTTTCACGACAAGGTCCCCGACGACCAGACCTACTGGTATTGGCTGAAGCTGACCCGCCCCAACGGCGTCATCGTGAACCTCGGCCCGATCGCCACCCCCCCGGCCCAAGTCTGGCAGCCGGCCCCCTAAACTTCCCCGTTTCCCCAAAACATCATTCCGCACTAACAACCTATGATCATCCCGAAAACACCCTCGCGTTCCCGAGCCGGCGCCCAACTGCTGGGCTTGATGCTGGCCACCATCGGCTCGACCTCCGCGGTTTTCGCCGCCAGCGGCAGCTGGACCGGCGCAGCCGACAATACTTGGGCCGGCTCGAATTGGAGCGCATCCCCCGTTCCTGGCGCCGGCGACACCGCCACGTTTAACGCCGCCAGCGGTAACACCACGATCGATCTCGGAGCCGGCGTCAGCGTAGGAGCCGTCACCTTCGACACCGCCTCGTCGGCCGCGTATACCATCGGCGCGGGCGGCGTGGGTGCGCAAACGCTCACGCTAGGCGACACCGGGGCGGCCATTACGTTGAACAGCACGGTCGCGGCCAACCAGCTGTTTAACGCCAACCTGGTTCTCGGCACCGCGATCGCAAGCACCACGACGATCACCAGCAGCAGCACGACCAATTCACTGACCTTCGCCGGAAATATTTCCGGCGGCACGGGTGGCACCGCCGGTGCCAAAACCCTGAACGTCTCCGCGGCCGCCAACACCAACACGATTTTTAGCGGTTCGTTCTCCGCAGGTGGAGCAAGCAGCATCAGTCTGGCCAACATCTCGACGGGCACGGTCACACTGAACGGATCCGGAACAAGCAGCTTCAATATCCTCCGCGCATCCGCCAGCGGAACGATCGTGGTCAATGGACCGACCGTCAACGTGGCTTCGGAAGGCGTGTTCGGCGGCAACTCGACCACGAACGGCAAGCTGGATGTGCAAGCAGGCGTGGTGAATTACAATGCCGGCATTCGCACCAACAGCAGCGTCTCGGACAGCACCTTGATCAAGGTCAGCGGCGGCACGCTGAACACCACCAACATAAGCCTAGGCCGCACTTCGAATCCCGGAACCGCTGTCATCACCACCGGAAATGTCACGCAGGGATCCGGCTTTGTCGTTACCGCCGGCAACGCGACCCTCTCCGGCGGCCTTACGCTGGGCACCAGCAACTCGTCGGCAACCGGTCACATATCCGGAGGCACGGTGAGCATCGCCGGCATCACAACGCTCGGCGCCACGACCAATACCCGAAACAACATTCTTCAGGTCAGTGGCGGCTCGCTCTCCTCGTCCAATACCACGGGCCTTGTCCTTAGCAGCCACGCCACGACGGCGAACCTTTCCGAACTCTATATCACCGGTGGCACGACCACGTTCGAGCGCGTCCAATTCGGAGGAAGCTCGGCCGCGGCAAATTCCGCGGGTGCCGTTGTCCTTAACGGCGCCGGTTCCCTCTATGTCGGCTCCGGTGGCATGCTCATCGGCTCGCCGAACGCGTATACCGCGACCGTGGATCTGCGCGCCGGCACCTTGGGCGCGAAAGCCGACTGGTCTTCCTCTCTTGCGGTGGCGCTGAACGGCACCGGAACCGTGAACATCAAGGCCGCGGATGCGTCCAATGTCTCCCAAAACATCACCCTCTCTGGAGTGATCTCGGGCACCAACGGCTTCACCAAAACGGGCGGCGGATCCTTAACCCTTTCGGGCGCCAACCTCTACACCGGCACGACGACCATCAGCGAGGGATCTGTCGTTCTCGGCGCGAGCAACGTCTTCGCCAACACCGCCCCGGTCGTCCTCAACGGAGGCTCGCTCGCCGCGTCCACCTTCACCGACACCCTGGGCACCTTGGGCCTGACCGCAAACTCGGGCATCACCCTCGGCGTCGGCGGCAGCTTCGCCTTCGCCGACAGCAGCTCGCTCAACTGGGGCTCCTCCACGCTGAGCATCAGCGGCTCGTTCGTGGACAGCCAGTCGATCCGCTTCGGCACCTCATCCGGCGCGCTGACCTCGGGCCAGCTCGCGTTGATCAGCATCAACGGCCAGTCGGCGGTCATCGACTCGAACGGCTATCTCTCCGCCGTCCCCGAGCCCTCCGCGTTCGCCCTCCTCGCCGGTCTCGCCGGTCTCGGCTGCGTCTGCCTCCGCCGGCGCCGCCGCGCCTGAGTTCCGGATATCGCGACACCCTTCGAACCCGCGCCGATTTTTCGGCGCGGGTTTTTCTTTTCCCCGTTCTCAAGCGTCGTCCGGACTGTCCGAATCCGCGCGCATCCCTCGCGCCATCCGAATGCGCCAAGCTCCTCTTTCCCCGATGCGAGTCCCCCCGCTCCTTGCCCTGGCGACCCTCTTGTGCGCCGCGTCCACCACCGCTTTCGCCGTCACCGCCTTCCCTGGCGCCGAGGGCTTCGGCGCCAACGCCAAGGGCGCCCGCGCCTCCGCCAGCCCGGTCGTATACCGGGTCACCAACCTCAACGACTCCGGCTCCGGATCCTTTCGCGACGCCGTCAGCGCCTCCGGCCGCGTCGTCGTCTTCGACGTCGGCGGTATCATCCGAATCAATACACCGGTCGTCGTCGCCGCCAACCTCACCATCGCCGGCCAGACCGCCCCGGGCGGCGGCATCACCGTCTACGGCAACCGCGTCTCGTTCTCCGGCGCCAGCAACACCATCTGCCGCTACGTCCGCTTCCGCATGGGCATCGACGGCGACGACGGCGCGGACGCCATGGGTATCGCCAACGGCAGCGACATGGTCTTCGACCACGTCTCCGCCTCCTGGGGACGCGACGAGACCTTCTCCATCAGCGGGGACACCGCCATCCGCATCACCCTCCAGGACTGCATGATCGCCCAGGGCCTGCGCATCCACTCCGCCGGCGGCCTCATGCAGACCAGCGGGGGCGTGAGCATCTTCCGGACGCTCTACGCCGACAACTACATGCGAAACCCCAAGGTAAAAGGCGTAAACGACTACATCAACAACGTCGTCTACAACTGGGGTTCCGGCGGCGGCTACATCCCCGCGGGAGACTCCGCCGGCGATTCCTACGCCAATATCATCAATTGCGCCTTCATCGGCGGCCCTGAAACCGGCGTCGGCCGGTCCCCGTTCACCACCGGCAACACCAATTTTCGCCTCTACCATTCGGGCAACCTGCAAGACCTCGACCTCGACGGCGTGCTGGATCCCGTCGCCGTCACCAACTCGAGCTTCCCCACCCTTCAGCTCGTCTCCACGCGCTTCGCCTATCCCGCGCCCGCCACCGAGCTCTCCGCGTCCGCCGCGCTCACCTGGGTCCTCGACCGCGCCGGCGCTTCCCTGAAACGCGATCGCGTCGACAACTACGTCGTCACCGAGGTCCGGAGCTACGGAACCAGCGGCGCGTTCATCTACGACGAGGCCGAGATGGGCGGCATAGGCACGGTCGCCGCCGGCCTCAAACCCGCCGACACGGACGTCGACGGCATGCCCGATTGGTGGGAGGCCGCCGCCGGCACCAACCCCGCCGTCGCCGACGCCACCACGCTAGGCGCGGACGGCTATCTCGCCATCGAACGCTATCTCAACGCCCTCGCCCTCGGTGGCGTCCCCGGAGCGTTCATCACCGGCGTCACGAACGACACCGGCGCGTCCGCCACCGACGGCGTCACCTCCGACCGCACGCTCGTCTTCCGGGGCACCGCCACCCCGGGCGCCTCCGTCGTCCTCGCCCGCGCCGACCTCGGATCGCTCGGCACCGTTGTCGCCGACGGCTCCGGCCAATGGACCTTCGACTACAGCGGCACCTCGCTCGCCGACCGCGTTTACGCCTTCACCGCCACCGCCACGGTCTCCGGGACGCCGACACCGCCTTCGCCCGCCTTCGTCGTCACGGTCGACACCGCGCCCGCGCCCGCGCCCGTCATCACCAGCGTCACCCTCGCCCCCGTCGCGTCCATCTCCGGAACCGCCAAACCCGCCGACACCGTCGTCGTCACGCTCGACGGCCAGACCGTCGGCAACGCGGTCGCGGACGAGCTGGGCAACTGGACCGCCGCCTACGCCGGCGCCACCCTCGGCTCCGGCCTCAAATCCTTCACCGCCGCCGCCACCGACCTCGCCGGCAACGCCGGGACCGCCTCGGCCGCCTACGTGGTCGACACCGGCCTCGCCGCACCCGTCTTCACCGCCATCAGCACCGACAGCGGCTCCTCCTCCTCCGATCGCCTGACCAACGACACCACCCTCACGCTCTCCGGCTCCGCGCCCGCCGGGGCGACCGTGTCCGTCACCCGGGCCGGCGTCGGCGTCGTCGGCGCGACCACCGCCTCCGGCGGCGTATTTTCCTTCAACTACACCGCCACCGTCCTTCCCGCCGGGTCGCACGCCTTCACCGCCGTCGCCACGCTCTCCGGCTCCGCCAGCCCGGCGTCGGCCGCCTTCGTCGTCACCGTCGACACCGCCGCGCCGACCATCTCGTCGATCAAGCGGCTCAATCCCGCCACCTACTCCACCAACGGCGGCACCGTCGTGTGGCGCGTCACCTTCGCCGAGCCCGTGCTCAACGTCGACCTGGCCGACTTCGCCCTCACCAAATCCGGCACCGCCGGCACGCTCTCCTCGCTCACCGCCGTCAGCACCACGGTCTACGACGTCACCGCCGCCTCGGTCTCCGGCGACGGCACGTTGCGTCTCGACCTGAACGCCAGCGGCACCGGCATCGTCGACCTCGCCGCCAACGCCGTCTCCGGCGCCTACACCTCCGGCCAGGCCTACACCGTCCGACTCGCCGGCAGCGGCGTCTGGATCTCCACCGACGACGACGACCTTTGGAGCGACGCCACCAACTGGGACGGAGGAACCGTCGCCTCCGGCAGCGGCGCCACCGCCGATTTCGGCCTGCGCGACATCACCGCCGGCACCACGCTGGTCATCGACGGACGCCGCACCCTCGGGCGCCTCGTCTTCGGCGACACCGACTACGGCACGCCCGCCGGCTGGACCATCACCGACAACGGCGTGGCCAACCGCGGCATCACCCTTGCCGGCGGCTCGACTCCCACCATCCAGGTAGACGCCGCCACCAGCCAGGCCGGCGACACCACGGACGTTCCGGCCGCCGCCGCCTATCCCCACCACCTCGCGGTCCCGCTCGGAGGAACCGCCGGCTTCACCAAGACCGGCGTGGGCACCCTCGAGCTCAACGGCAACAACGGCCAGCTCTCCGGCGCGCTCACCATCACCAAGGGCATCGTTCAAGTCGGGCCGGGCGGCACGCTTTCTCCGTCCTCCGTCACCATCGCCACCTCGCAGCAACTGCGTGTCGCCGGCGGAACGTTTTCCACCACCGGCAACGTCTCCTGGACCTCCGGCACCGGCACCGGCGTCATCGTGAGCGCGGGCAACGCGACGTTCCAGACCATCTACCCCTCCAACACGCGGAACAGCTTCTTCAAGGTCACCGGCGGCACCGTCGTCGCCAAGGACATCAACTTCCCCCGCAGCGGCGACTCGGAGGGCCAGACCAGCGGCACCGGCGTCATCATCTCCGGCGGCGACACCACCTTCGCCAACATCGGCCTCGGCACCAACGACTCCTGGGCGGGCATGACGATCACCGGCGGCCGCCTCACCGTCACCGGCGCCTTGCACAACGGCTACCAGAAAACCGCCGCCCGCGGCGGCGTCATCTACCTCAACGGCGGCGAACTCGTGGTCTCCGGCTCGACCAACGGCCTCGTCATGGCGCGCAACCCCGGCACCAACGCCGACAACGTCGCGAAGCTCCTCATCAACGGCGGCACCGCGCGCCTCGCCAAGCTCACCCTCGGCTACGACGGCACCGTCACCGCCGGCTCCGCCAACGTCACCATGACCACCGGCGCGCTCTACATCGGCGCGGGCGGCATCGTTAAAAACGGCGCGAGCGGCCTCGCCTCCAATCTCACGTTCGCCGCGGGCACGCTCGGAGCCTGGGACAACTGGAGCACCACCCACCCGATCAGCCTCACCGCCACCGGATCCGCCTTCACGATCCGCGCCGCCACCCCGGAGGGCGTCGCGAAAAACATCACGTTGAACGGCGCGATCTCCGCCAGCGGCGGCTTCACCAAGACCGGCGACGGCACGCTCACCCTCGCGGGCGCCCACGCGGTCGCCGACTCGATCTACGTGAACGCCGGCACGCTCCATCTCTCCGGCTCGATCAGCTCGTCCGTCTCCGGCAAGAGCCTGGTGGTGAACTCCGGCGCCACGCTCGCCGGCACGGGCACGCTCAACGCCAACCTCCTCCCCGGCATCTTCGCCGGAGGAGCGATCTCGCCTGGCGGCGCGGCGAACGCCACCTGGACCCTGCCCTCCGTTCGCCTGATGGGCGGCGCCCTCCTCCGGTTCAACCTGGGCGCCGGCGGCGACCAAATCGTCACCACCGGCGGCGCTTCCTTCGGCGGCGGCACGGGCGGATCCACCCTCACCTTCGCCTTCACCCCCGGCGCCGTCGCGACCGGCACGCCTTACACGTTGATCTCCGGCCCGGTCGGCCTCTCCGGCGCCACCCTCGTCTACACCGGACTCGGCTACGCGACGGGCAACTTCACCGTCGGCGCGAACTCCCTCCAGTTCACCGTAACCGACGATGGCGCCGGCCTCGCGCCCTTCTACGATTGGCTCGGGGCGCGCGGACTGCCCGCCGCGCGCTCCTCCGTATCCGCCGATCCCGACGCGGACGGCACGCCCGCCTTGCTCGAGTTCGTCCTCGGCGGCGATCCCGCCTCGCCCGAGGTGGCCGCCGTCGCCATGACGACGGTCGTCGAGGCCGGCGAAACGTATCCGGCGATTCGTTACAAGCGTCGCCGCGATCTCGGACGCGTCCTCGTCGCCGTGGAGGTCGCCGCTCCGGAGCCGTCCTTCGCCTCGCCCGCCGCCGGACGGCAGGTCTCGGCCACCGACCTCGGCGACGGTTTCGACGAGGTGCTCGCCCGATCCGAAACGCCGCTCTCCACCGCCTCTCGCCAATTCATCCGTCTCCGCGCGACCCTGCCCTGAACGCCCGACGCCTTCACGGCGCACGATGCGCGTCCCGTCGCGTGGTTTTTGGCGAGGCCTGCCCGTTTATTTAAACGGGCTTGCATCAAACACGCGCAACAAGCCCGCTCGTCTTCGCATGCGCCTATTCTCCAGCGTCTTCCTTCTCCTGAACCTAATCTGCCTCACCGGCTGCGGCAGCATCACTTACGAACGCTCCCGCTTCGACGGCAACCGTCTCTCCAATCCCACCCTCGGCAAGGGTGTCTACTACCGCCTGCCCGAAACCTACTCCGTCCTGAACCCCTGGGCGCCCGTGCCGACAAAGCGGGAGAACGCACCGTTCGAGGGTTATCTTCGCACGATCACGGCCGCGACCAATCAGCCGCCGACGCACCACGCGTTCCGCGAATCGTTTCTATTCCGCTCCGAAAACCGTTACCTCTGGATCTACCACGCGTCGCTCAATCTTCCCGGCACGCTCAATTCGTTGCACCCCGCGCAGCGCAAGCTCCTCTATCCGGATCTCGCCGCCAGCGCCTATCGCTACTTCGACGTGCCCCAATCCGACTTCGATTACAGCGTGGAACAGGTCCGCGGACGTTCGATCATTTCCTACAAACCCTTCCGCGTGGATCATCCGTCGCTCAAGGATAGCGACTGGCGCGGCATCGGCTTCACCGTGATGGGCGACGTGACCGACATCATGGACGTGAAGATCTTCGCCCGCGAAGCCGAGCTGCCCGCCGCGCGCGCGGAAATCCAGTCGATCCTGGACGGCATGTCCTACGGCAAGCCGCTTCCCTGAAAAGGGTCCGGCGGCAGGCCGGCGCTTCACCGCGCCATCCAGGCGCGGGCGGCGCCCGCTCAGCTCCAGTCGCGCACGTCGACCGTCGGACACTGCTTCGTCATCACATGCATGGCGCGGAAAGCCGCGCTTTCGGACTCGAAGAGCTCGCTCTTAACGAGCACCTCGTTCGCACGCGCCTTGAGGACGAAAAAGGCGCTTCCCGTCGCGGCCCGGCGCAATTCGTAGGACTTCGCGTCCACGCCCAGTCTGCGCACCGTCTCGATCGCCGCGAGCGCCTCCTCCTTCTTGGGGAAAAAGCCGCTGGTCAGCAGCACCTCGTGCCGTTCGCCTTTCAGATTGAAGAGAAATTTTCCCGCGGATCGCTTCAGTTCGTAGGGCATCGGACGGCCGAGGATCGGCGAACGCCCCTTCGCCGCAAGGCCCCATCCCGCGGGAGCCGGGATTTTACCACCTTGGCACAAATTCGCCGTATTCGTGGAAATACTACATCCCGCCCCGATCCGCTTCGCGGGAATGACTTCGCGCCCGAGCTCCGGACGCCCCATCCGCCACCAAACGCTTGCCCAGCGCCGGACGCATGGGGGATTCTCTCCGGCCAATCCCTCGATGCCCGCCGTCCTACCGACCTCGCAGATCCCCGGCCAGCCGCTCACCGCGCTCGCGCCGATGCAGGATGTCACCGATCTCGCCTTCATGGGCCTGATCGCGGACTACGGCGCGCCCGACTACTACGTGACCGAATTTTTGCGCGTCCACGCGCAGTCGCGTCCCGAGGCGCACATCGTTCGCTCGATCGACGAGAATCGCACCGGGCGCCCGGTCTTCGCGCAACTGATCGGCGAAGACATTTTCCACCTCGAACGCACGGTGGATCTGTTGCTCAAGCATCCGGTCGCGGGCATCGATCTGAACCTCGGCTGCCCCGCGCCCAAGGTTTACAAAAAGAACGTGGGCGGCGGCCTGCTGCGCGACCCCGCGCATGTCGACGCCATCCTCGGCGCCCTGCGCGCGCGCTCGCCCGGTCTTTTCACGGTCAAGATGCGCATCGGCTTCGAGGACACGCGCCACTACGAGCAGATCCTCGCCTCCGTCGCGCGGCACCGCGTCGATCTCCTCGTCGTGCATGGACGCACCGTGAAAGAGATGTATCGCTCCGCCGTGCGCTACGACGAGATCGCGCGCGCCGTCCGCGCCGTGCCCTGCCCCGTCGTGGCCAACGGCAACGTCACCAGCGCCGCCGCCGCCGCGCGCATCCTGGCCGAAACCGGCGCGGCGGGCCTGATGTGCGGCCGGCATGCGATCCGCAATCCGTGGATCTTCCGCCAGATTCGCGAACGCCTCTCCGGCGCATCCGTCTTCGCCCCGACCCTGCGCGACGTGCACGATTACATCCACGCCCTCTACCGCGCCACCGGGGCCGGCTTCGTCAAACCCGAGCTCGACGCCTTCGCGCGCGAGCGGGCCCACGTCGCGCGCATGAAGAAATTCCTCAACTTCGTCGGCCAGTCGGTGGACCCCGAGGGCAGGTTTCTCCACGACATGCGCCGTGCCATGAGGGAGACCGAGCTCTTCGAGGTCTGCGAACGCCATCTCCTTGCCCGAGGCGGGGAGCCCTTTGCCGACGAGCCCTACCCGGGGGTCGTCGCCCGCCCCAACTGCGAAACCCCCGACGCGGACGGCTGCTCGCTGGATAACGTCGCCGCCTAGTCTGCCTGCGGACGCCGTCTCCTCGTGTCCGCATCCGACGCGCGCCGGATTTTTCGCCGGCGCGCATTCCCCGCCAAGCGCCGCGCAGCGGGAAACCGCCGCTTCGGCTACGCTGCCGGTCCTTATGTCGCCCCTTCCCTACGACTCGGGACTGTCGCCGACCGGCGTCTCCCCCTTCCCCCGCGGCGCCGCGCTGCTCACCAACTCCCTGCTCAACAAGGGCACCGCGTTCACCGAGCGTGAACGCGACGCCTTCGGACTTCGCGGTCTCCTGCCGCCGCGCGTCTTCAGCCTGGATGAACAGGTCGCGCGCGCGCTGGGAAATCTTCGGCGCAAGGAGACGCCGCTCGAGAAATACATTTTCCTCACCACGCTCCAAAACCGTAACGAGACGCTCTTCTATCGCCTCGTCCAGGATCACGCCGAGGAGCTGATCCCGATCATCTACACGCCCACCGTCGGCCAGGCCTGTCTCGAATACGGCGCCATTTTCCGCCGTCCCCGCGGACTCTTCATCAGCATCCGGGAAAAAGGCCGCGTCGCCGAGATCCTTCGCCATTGGCCCGTCAGCGACGTTCGCATGATCGTCGTCACCGATGGCGAGCGCATCCTCGGGCTCGGCGATCTCGGCGCGCTCGGCATGGGCATCCCCGTCGGCAAGCTCGCGCTCTACACCGCCTGCGCCGGCCTCCACCCGGCCTACGGTCTGCCCATCACGCTCGACGTGGGCACCGACAACGCCACCCTGCGGGCCGATCCCCTCTACCTCGGGCTCGCGCAACCTCGCGTGCGCGGCGCCGCCTACGACGAGTTTCTCGCCGAGTTCGTCGCGGCCGTCCGCGAGGTCTTCCCTCGCGCGCTCCTCCAATGGGAGGACTTCGGCAACAGCAACGCCTTCCGCCTGCTTCACGACAACCGTCCGCGCCTCTGCAGCTTCAACGACGACATCCAAGGCACCGCCGCGGTCGCCGTCGCCGGCCTGCTCGCCGCCTTGCGCGAGACGGGACAACGTCTCGTCGACCAACGCCTGCTCTTCCTTGGCGCCGGCGAGGCCGGCACGGGCATCGCCGATCTCTTTGTCGCCGCCGCCGTGTCGGAGGGCATGCCCGAGTCCGAGGCCCGCGCGCGCTGCTGGTTCGTCGACTCGGAGGGCCTCGTGGTCCAGAACCGCCCGGGCCGCCCGCTCGCGCACCACAAGCTCCCCTACGCCCACGACCACGCTCCGCTGCGCACGCTCGCCGAGGCGGTCGACACGGTCCGCCCCACCGCGTTGATCGGCGTCTCCGGCCAGCCGGCCACCTTCACCGCGCCGGTGCTGCAAAAGATGGCGGCGCTCAACGCCCGGCCCGTCGTCTTCGCCCTGTCCAATCCCACCAGCCAGGCCGAGTGCACCGCCGAGGCCGCCTACCGCGAGACCGACGGTCGCGTCATCTTCGCCAGCGGCAGTCCCTTCGCCCCCGTCTCTCTCGGCGGAAAAACCTTCGTCCCCGGCCAGGGCAACAACGTCTACATCTTCCCCGGCGTCGGCTTCGGCGCCCTCGCCTGCGGCGCCCGCGAGGTAACCGACGCGATGTTCCTCGCCGCGGCCCGACGCCTCGCCCAGCTCGTCACGCCCGAGGATCTCGCGATGGGACGCATCTACCCGTCGCTCACCCGCATTCGCGAGGTCTCGCTCGAGCTCGCCGCCGCCGTCGTTGCCGAGGCGCGCCACGCCGGACTCGACACGATCCCGCTGCCGGACGATCCCCGCGGCGAGCTGGCGGAACGCCGCTTCGACGCCGTCTACCGCGAATACGCCTGAGCCGGCGCGCCCCTCCCGCCCTCGGGGACGGCGTGCCGACGCCGTCTCTTCGGACGGGAGAAAATCAGGCCTCCGCGCTGCGAATCGCCCGCACTCCTACCCACACGCTGGATCCGACCATCAACAGGGCGGCCGCCACCGGATGCAGCATGCCCGACGCGGCGAGCGCCATGCCCGCCGCGTTGTAGCTCGCCGCGAACAAGAGGTTGCCGCGCAGGCCGCCGACGACGCGGCGCGCCACCTCGATCGCCTCGGGCAGCCGTCGCAAATCCTCGCCCGCGCACACCGCGGCCGCCGAGGCCCGGGCCAACTCGCTCCCGCCGCGCAGTCCGAGCGAGCACGCCGCCGCGCCCATCGCCGCCGCGTCGTTCACGCCGTCGCCGGCAAAAAGGACCGTCTTTCCTTCGCCGCCGAGCGTGCGCATACGCTCCGCTTTCGCCGAAGGCGTCAGCCCCGCGCGCACCGGCGCACCTTCGATCGCCGCCGGCGCGCCTCCGTCGCCGGTCAGCACCTCCAGTTCCAGGCCCAGCGCGCGCAACCCCGCCAACGTCTCCGGCAGTCCGACGCGCCAGGCTTCTCCAAGCTCGACCCAAGCCGCGGGCGCGCCATCCACGGCCACCCAAACGATCTTCCCTTCGCCCGGGTCTCCGGCTCCGCCGCAAAATTCGCGTTCACCCACGCGCACCACGCCGAGCCCGGCCACCTCCGCCTGCACGCCCTTTCCCGCGAAGACACGCAGCCCGCCCACCGACGCCCGCGTCGACGCCTCGCCGCCTCCGACGCTCGTTTCGCAGAGGGCTCGCGCCACGGGATGCGCCAGGCCGCGCTCCACCTCGGCGACCGCCCGCCGGATCTCCCGCTCGCGCGCCGCCCAGGCCGCCGAGAAATGCCAGCCTTTCACCGCCAGACGCTCTTCGGAAAGCGTGCCGGTCTTGTCGAAACACACCGTATCCACGCGCGCGAGAGTCGCGAGGAAGTCCCCGCTCCGCGCCACGATTCCCATCCGCGCCAGGCGGGCCAGCCCGCCCCAGACCGCCACCGGCGTGGCCAATCCCATCGCGCAGGGACAGGCGACCAGCAGCACCGCCATGGCGTTGAACACGGCACGTTCCCACGCCGCCCCCGCCCACAGCCACCAACCCGCGAAAGTCGCGAGGCTGACGCCGACCACCACGGGCAGGAACCACGCCATCAGTCGATCGGCCTGGGTCTGAAGCGTCGACGGCGCGAGCCGGGCCTCCGCCACCGCGCGCAACATCTCGTCCAGTCTCCGCGGCCCCGGGGTCGCGCGCACGATCAGACGACCGTCCACCGCGTGCGTGCCCGCCCAGACCTTGTCGCCGGGCCCGCGCGCCACCGGTCGCCACTCGCCCGTCAACGCCGCCTCCTCCACATAGGAAGTTCCCTCGATTATCTCGCCGTCCGCGCAAATCGCCCCGCCGGGGCTCACGATCACCCGCTCGCCTCCGCGAAGCCCGGCCGCGGGCATCTCCATCTCGCCTCCGTCGTCCGTCCGCACGCGGCACCGTTCGAATTTTTCCGCCACCGCGTCCGCCGCGCGCAAAGCCGCCGCTCGGCTTCGGGCCCCGGCCATCTTTCCCAGCGTGTGGACCACGATCAGCACCGCGACCACTTCGTAATAAACCGAGCCCGTTCCCGTGAGCGTGCTCGTGATCGAGCCTCCGAGCGCGCCCAGCAGGGTCACAAGAAACAGGAGATCGATCGAAACCCGGCGCGCGCGCAGCGCCGACCAGGCCTCGCCCAGCAGGTCACGCCCGAGGAAGACCAGCGTCGCCAGCGCGCTGGCGAGAAGCCCGCCATGGACGAGCCAATACCCCGCGCCCTCCGCAGGCGTCAGGTTGACCGCGAGCGAAAACACCATCGCCTGCGCCGCCACCGCCACGCCGATGCCGACCCGTAGCCAGGCTCGCTGGACCGCGCGCGCGTCGGCTTGCACGCCGGGCTCGCGGTCGGTTGTCGGGGCGATGTCGGTCATGATGGCGGAAACAGGAGAGGTCTCGCGAAGTCGTCGAAAAAACGAAGGGAAAGCCCTCCGCGCCCTTCCACGCCTTCGCGAGACAAAATTTCCGGCGCCTTCCGCCTCCTTCGGATGGACGAATCGTCCGTCCCGCGGACAGTCCATCCATGTCCGCACCCGAGCTCCCTTCCGACGCCGCCGGCTGGCGCCTCGAAAACACCTACGCCGCCCTTCCGCCCGTGCTGCACCGCGCCCTTGCGCCGACGGCGGTCCGTGCGCCGCGGCTCGTCGTGCTCAACCACGCCCTCGCTCGCGAACTGGGCCTGGATCCCGCGGCGCTTTCGGGGCCGGACGCCGCCGAGCTTTTCGCCGGCAATCGCGTCCCGCCCGGGGCGACGCCGATCGCGCAGGCCTACGCGGGCCACCAATACGGCAACTTCACCCCGCTCGGCGACGGACGCGCGCTCCTGCTCGGGGAGCAGATCACGCCGGGCGGCGCCCGTTTCGACGTTCAGCTCAAAGGCTCGGGGCCCACCCCCTACTCCCGGCGCGGGGATGGTCGCGCCGCGCTCGGCCCGATGCTGCGGGAGTATATCGTGAGCGAGGCCATGCACGCGCTCGGCATCCCCACGACGCGCAGTCTCGCCGTCGCCGCGACCGGCGAGCAGATCCGGCGCCACGAGGGCCCGCTGCCGGGCGCGGTGCTCGTCCGCGTCGCCGCCAGCCACATCCGCGTGGGCACATTCGAATGGGCGGCGGCCGTCGCGCACGAGGACGGCGGAGAGGCTCTGCGCGCGCTCCTCGACCACACCGTCCGGCGCCACTACCCGGACCTGGCCGAGGCGGCGAATCCCGCGCTCGCCCTGCTCGACGCCGTGATCGGGCGACAGGCGGAGCTGATCGTCCGCTGGATGGCGACGGGCTTCGTGCACGGGGTCATGAACACGGACAACATGGCGCTCTCCGGCGAGACGATCGACTACGGTCCCTGCGCCTTCATCGACGCCTACGATCCCGCCACCGTATTCAGTTCGATCGACCAATACGGACGCTACGCTTTCGGCAACCAGCCGCGGATCGCGCAATGGAACCTCGCCCGGCTCGGCGAGGCGCTTCTGCCCTTGATCCACCCCCGCGAGGAAGAGGCCGTGTCGCTCGCCACCGCCTCGATCGAGCGTTTCTCCGAGCGGTATCTGCGGCATTCGCTCGCCGCCATGCGCCGCAAGCTCGGCCTCGTCGATGAAGAACCCGAGGACAAGGATCTCATCGAGGAGCTGCTCGGCTGGATGCGGCGAACCCGGGCGGACTTCACCAACACCTTCGCGACCTTGTCCGCGCCCGGCGCCGATTCGCCCGCCGCCGTTTCCGATACGGATTTCCAAGCCTGGCATGCGCGGTGGCGAGCGCGCATTGCAAGACAAGGGCGCTCGTCAGAAGAGTCGCTTTCGCTTCGTCGCTCGGCGAACCCGGCCTTCATTCCGCGCAATCATCTCGTGGAGGCCGCGCTCGCCGCCGCGACGCAGGGCGACCTCAAGCCGGCCGAAAGGCTCCTCGCGATTCTTGCGCGGCCCTACGATCACGCGCACGTCGCGCCGGACTACCAGTCGCCCGCGCCGG
>CAYTLL010000041.1:0-36496 GCA_964438755.1 uncultured Akkermansia sp.
TCGCGGGGGACCTCCTGGCCCTTGGCCTGCATCTCGGCGACGATGGCCTCCACGCCGGCGCCCTCGGAGATGAAGATGTTCACGTTGTCGTGCCCGTCCATGACGGCCTTGAGGCGGGCGGCCTCGGCGGCGAGGTCGATGGAGGCCTCGGGGATGTAGACGGCGTGGACCTCGAGGTTGTCGCGGGAGAGGCCGAGGCCGGGCGCGAATTGCTCGCGGTCGAGGAGCTTGCGGTATTCGGCGGCGGTGGCGGCGGTGAGCCAGCCGCAGTTGCGACCCATGACCTCGTGGATGATGAGCATGCGCGGGTTGGCGTTGTGCTCGGCGACGACGTTGCGGAAGTAGCGCGCGCCCTGCTCGGCGGCGGTCCAGGCGCCGAGGGACTGGCGGATGGGGAAGACGTCGTTGTCGATGGTCTTGGGGAGGCCGATGACGGTGAGGCCGTAGTTGTTCTTGGCGAGGAAGGCGGCGAGGTCGGCGGCGGCGGTGTTGGTGTCGTCTCCGCCGATGGTGTGGAGGATGTCGACCCCGTCCTTCACGAGCTGGTCGGCGGCGATTTTTTGCGGGTCCTGGCCTTCTTTCACGAGGCCGCGCTTCACGCAGTCCTTCACGTTGGTGAGCTTCACGCGCGAGTTTCCGATAGGAGAGCCGCCATGCTTGTGGAGGACGGGGGCGGCGGCGCGCTCGGCGGGGCCGATCTTGTAGCTGTCGCCGAGGAGGAGTCCTTTGTAGCCGCCGTGGTAGGCGATGATCTCGATGTCGGGCGCGATCTCGGTGTAGCGCTCGATAAGGCCGCCGACGGCGGAGCTAAGGCAGGGGGCGAGGCCGCCGGCGGTGAGAAGGGCGACTTTTTTCGGGCGGGAGGTCGTGCTCATGGGTGGATGCGAAGAAGGGAGTGGAGTGAGAAAAGAAGCGGGCGCAGCGTGAAGCGGGAAAACACGGGCGCGGAGTTCCCGACAAGGCATGAGAACAGGCCGCGGAGCAAAAAGGGGCGTTTTTCGGTCAAGGGCGCCGAGTGGCGAGATGGGCGCAGATGCGTGTGATCGGATTTAATCAAAGGGGGCTTTGTAAAAAGACCGGGTATTGCACCCCTTGCTTGATAGGCCCGTATGGAGGCTTGTATGATATTTATTATCATGCAGTTTAGGGGTGCTTGATGAATCTTTGACAGTTGCATGAAACTCCCTCGGGTGACCTGCCTCGGGTCTTCCGCGCCATGCCTTCCCTTACTCCAGACTTCTCACGCGTTTCCTGTTTTCCTCGCCCCCGTTCCCTCGGCGTTCGCCCGTCGGGGCGGAGCGGCCGGTGGAGCGCCGCGGCGCTCCTGCTGCTGGCGTCGGCGCCTGGGGTTTCCGCGCAGTCGTGGGTTCGCGAGTCGACGGTGATGCCGGACAGCACGACCGGCGGGGGCGCGACCGGGACGGAATCCAGCTCGGTCACCTTCACGACCGCGGTGTATGGAGGCCTTGAATACAACGACAACGTGAAGCTCTCCTCCGACGGCGAGGCCGGTCTGGCCCTGCGCGCCGGGGTGTCGACCAGCCTGCGCTACCCGGTGAGCGCGCGCAACGAGCTGAAGTTCGACGCCTCCCTCGAGCACCTGCGCTATCTCGCGGGCATAGACGGCTCGGAGAACTACAACAGCATCCTGCCCGGCACCGAGACCAGCTTCACGATCTACACCGGTCCGCTGCGCATCCGCAACTTCCTGCGCGCGGAGCTGAGCGAGGATCCGGTCCAGAGCCCGGTGATCAGCGACACCGCGCGCTTCGGACGTTTCAACGGCTACGCGGGCAGCCAGATCGACTGGGACATGAACCGCGTGATCTGGCAGCTCACCCCGAGCATCGGGCGGCAGTTCGCCACCCAGTCGGAGAACTCGCAGATCGACTACTGGAGCCGGGGCGTGGGCCTGCGGGCGGTGTTTCCCCTCACGGCGGCCACCTCCGTCGGCGTCGCGACGTCCTACGCGCAGAACCGTTACGACGATCCGATCCAGAACGATTCCAACACGCGCACGATCGGCCTTTTCGGCCAGACCGCGCTGAGCCGCAACGTGAGCGTGGAGGCGGCCGGCGGCCTCCAGTCGACCAATTACAACCAGAGCGGCTCGATCGCCGACACCGACGACTTCAGCGGCGTCTACGCCTCGGCGAGTCTCTCCCATCAGCTCCGGAAGAATTTCTCCTACGTCTTCCAGGCGCGCCATGACATCGACGAGGGCTACGGGACCAATTTCTACGAGATCACGGAGCTGTCCGTGACCGCCAAGCTGAGCTCGATCCAGCGCTGGGAGATCGTGGTGCCGGTGAGCTGGCAGTGGGTCTCGATCTCCGGTCCCGGCGGCGACGACTTCACGCGCTTCAACATCGGCGTCGAGGGGCGGCGTCCGCTCGGCCGCAAGCTCGACCTGACGGTGGGCGCCAGCTCCTGCGACAAGTTCTCGGACCTGTCCGGCGCCGACTATTCCCAGCACCGCGTCTATTTCTCGGTGCGCTACACCTTCTGACCGTGTCCAGGCGACTTGCTTTCCTCGCTTTCGTTTCCGCCCTCGCCGTCGCGCGGGGCGCGGAGCTTCCGTCGGCCGAGCAGCGGCCGCTCGAGGTCGGCGACCGCCTGCGCTACCAGGTGGTCGAGGACGGCGACCGGCCGGTCGAGCTGGCGATCAGCAACACCGGCATGGTCGACATCCCCTACCACGGGCCGATGAAGGCGGCGGGCCGGCTGCTCCCCGAGCTCGTGGCCTCGATCAAGTCGGAGCTGGAGGCGAAGTTCTACATCACGGCGACCGTGCGCGTGGAGGTGCTCGCGTTCAGCCAGGGCGCGGTCAACCGGGGCCGCGTGCATCTCGCCGGCCAGGTGCGTCGCGTGGGGCCGGTGGAGATCGACCTCTCGGAAAAACCGACGCTCGGCCAGACCATCCTCGCCGCCGGGGGGCTCGCCGATTTCGCCGACCCCCGCAACGTGCGCATCGTGCGCCGCGAGGGCGGCGAGACCCGGACGATCAAGGTGGACCTGCGCGAGGTCTTGAACCGCGGACGCATCGACAAGGACGTGCAGCTCATGGACGGCGATTTCATCATCGTCGACGAGCGCATGGTAAACTGGTGAACGCCTCCTCCCCCTCGTCGTCCTCCGCCGACGCCCCCCACGCCCCGCTCGTCTCGCCGCGCGCCTGGCGCCACGCCTGGCTCATCCTCGTGGGCGCCGCGGCCGGGGCCGCATGGTCCTACGTGCGGACGGTGCGCGAGCCCGTGGCGTTTTCCTCCAACTCGCGCATGTTCGTCAGCGGGCGCGTGAACCTGCCCGACGCGTCGAGCGCCTACGCCGAGGAGCTGGCGAACTATCTGGGCACGCAGACCGAGATCATGCGCAGCCAGGAGGTCGTCGAGCGCGCCCGTCAGCGCGTGGAGCTCGAGCAGCCCGGGCTGAAGGGCGACGCGCAGATCGAGATCAAGGTCGTGCCCCAGACGGCGATCTTCTCGCTTTCGGCCAGGAGCGGCGACGCGGTCTACTGCCGCGCGTTCCTCGACGCGCTGATGGCCGAGTTCATGCAGTTCAAGCGCGAGCGTCGCATGGTGACCTCGCAGGCGACGATCGAGCAGATCTCCGCGGAGCTTTCGCGCCTCGAGAAGGACATCGCCGCCCAGGAGCAGACCCTGCTCCGCTTCAAGGAGCGCAACAACATCGCCTACTGGGAGCAGCAAGCGCTGGAGAGCGCGCGATTCCTCGCCGACCTGAAATCCCGCGAGGCCTCGCTCCGCATGCGACTGTCCGTGATGGATTCGTGGGCGCGCACCGCGGCGGAGAACGGCCTGGGCGGCGGCGCCGAGATCAACGCCGCGGGCGGCGTGAGCATCGCCGAGCCGGCGGAGCTGACGCAGGCCCGCATGCGGCTCGACGAGCTCGCGCAGGAGCGCGAGACCCTGCTGCGCGGGCTGCGCCCCATCCATCCGAAGATCGTCCAGCTCGACGACGAAATCACCCGGTTCGAGCGCGTGGTCTCGCTGGGCGTGTCCCGCTCCAACGCCCGTCGCAAGGAACAGCGCCTCGCGCTGGAGGCCGAGCTGGAGGGCCTGACCAAATCGATCAAGGAGTGGGAGGGCCGCTCGCTCGAGTCGTCCGGCGTGGAGGCGGAGTTCGAGAAGATCCGCAGCTCGCTGGAACGCACCCGCGCGCTCTACGACCGCCTGCTCGGCTCGCTGCAAAACCTCGACGCGCGCAAGGGCGTGGACCAGGAGCTCGTGCAGGTTCTCCAGGCTGCCTCGCCCGCGCAGGAGGTGGACCGGGCCTTGCGCTCGCGCCTGGTTTCGGGCGCGCTCGCCGGCGTGGCCGGCGGACTCGGCCTGCTCCTGCTCGCCATGCGTCTGGACCAGCGCAGCTACACGGTGGAGGAGACGGTGGAGCGCCTCGGCTGCCGCGGCTTCGTCGAGGTTCCCCAGCTGCCGAGCGGCCCCGCCTCGGCCGGCCGGCGTCGTTTCACCGAGTCGGTCTTCGAGGAGGCCTTCCGCCGGCTCCGCTCCATCGTCGCGATGGGGCTGCCGGCCGAGCCAGCCCCGCTTTTCCTGGTCACCAGCGCCCTGCCGTCCGAGGGCAAATCCGAGGTGGCGTTGAACCTCGCCCGCGCCTTCGCGCGGACCGGGAAAAAGGTGCTGCTCATCGACGGCGACCTCCGTCGCGGCCGTTTGCACCGCGCCCTGTCCTCGGGGGCGATCAGCCCCGGCTTTTGCGAGATGCTCGAGGAAAAAGCCGACCTCGACACCGTGTTGCGCCCGACGTCCGAGGCCAATCTTTCGATGATCGCGGCCGGCAGATCGGACGGCCACGTGAACGAGCTGATCAGCACGAGCGACATCACGGGTTGCCTGGCGAATCTGCGCCGGCGTTTCGAGATCGTGATCATGGACTCGGCCCCGATGGGGCCGGTGGACGACACCGGCCATTTCCTGCCGCTCGCCAGCCGCGTGCTTTTCGTGGTGCGCATGCGCCACACGCCGCTCCGCCAGGCGGAAAAATCGCTCGCCGCGGTGAAGCTGCGGGGCGCGAACGACGTCGGCATCGTGTTCAATCGCGTGCGTCCCGAGGGCGGGCGCTACTACTACTCCTACCACTACGCCTACCATCGCGGTTCGTGAGCCGCGCGTCCGCCCGGGCGGGGCTCACGGGGTCTGGGCAAGCGTCCCGGCGGCCGATCGGAGCAGCGCCAGCGCCTCGGCACGCCGACCGGCCGCGTCGAGCTCGTGGGCGAGGCGAACGCGAAAAGCCGGCGCCGAATCGGGCCGGGCCACCAGGCTACGGAGCAGGGCGATCCGCTCGTCCGCGGACTCGGTTTGCCCGAGCAGGCGAAGCGCGGCCACGGCGTCGTCCGGGTGGGCGCGCACGAACACGGCGAGCGCCGGATCCGTCGCCTGCGGTCGCGAGGGCGCGGGCGGCGGGAACCGGCGGGCCAGCCACGGCCAGGCGAGATCGCCGCGGGACAGGCGGAGCAGGATATCCGCGCCTTCGGCGGCGTCGGTCGCGTTGCCGGGCGGGGGCGCCGCGTGCAGCCAGTCGTTGAATTCGCGGACGGAGCCCCAGCGCGCGCTGGCGCCGAGGACGGCGCGCCACCGGGAGGCGGCCTTGGTCTTCGCCGGCTGGGCGCGCCAGCGCTCGTAGGCGTTTTGGGCGCCGGGCAGTTCGCTGTCCGCCGGCAATATCCACAGGGCGGGCGAGTCGGGGAGCGCTCGAAGCCAGTAGGCGGCGTCGCGGGTGTCGGGACGGGCCAGTTCCTTCTCCAGCAGGGAAGCGGCCCGGAGCGAAGCGCCGGCGAAGAGACGCCGCCAAAGCGGCAGCGCGAGTTCGGGCCGTCCCGCGGTGATCGCACGGGCGTAGGCCTGGATCGCCACGCTGTTGGCGGGCTCGAGCGCGGCGGCGACGGTGTAGTCGGCGGCGGCGCGCTCGACGTCGCCCCGCGCGAGGGCCCGGTTGCCCGCAAGGTGGCGCGAGGCGGGGTCGAGGGGAAGCGACGCGGCGGTCCGGTCGTCGGCGCGAGCCGGGTCGTGGGCGGCGCGGAGGCGCGATCCGCCCCACCAGGCCGCGGCGCCAGCCCCGAGGGCGAGGAGGCCGACGAGAAGTGGCGCGAGGCGGGGCGACCGGGCCTCGTCCTCGTCGCGGGTGTCGGGAAACCGAAGCGCGAGGAGGGGGAGTCCGATCACCAGAAGAACCTCGCGGTGGAACGAGATGTCGCCCAGCGCCGCGACCGCCCAGGCCGCGAGCCCCGCCGAGGCCCAGGGAAGGTCCGGACGTCGATCCCCTCCGCCGGAGGGCCGCAAGATCACGAAGGCGGCGCAGGCCGCCGCCGCGAGCCCGAGCGGACCCCATTCGACGAGAAGCAGAATCCAGCCGCAGTCCGGATGGGCGACGCGCATGCCCTCGGCCGGCACGTGGCCGCCGAAGAGGGCGAAGCCGGGCGCGAATCCCCCGAGCCCCAATCCTCCGGCGGGGGCGGCGGCCAGGGCGCGGAGGCTGGAGACGGCGAGCTCCGCGCGGTAGCTTTCGCCGCCGGCCACGAGGCGGTCGAGCGCGGCCGGGGCGAGCAGGAGAAGCATGAGGAGGAGCGCGCCCCCGAGGGCGAGCGCGCGGCGGGGGTTGTCGCGGAATTCCTGATACAGCAGGAACGCCGCGCCCGCGGCGAGGGCGACGAGGCCTCCGCGGGAGCCCAGGGAGAGGACGGCGGCGGCGCACAGGCCGGCGGCGACGAAGGCGGCGAGGGCCGTGCGGCGTCCTTCCCGCCAGGCGAAGAGGCCGGCGGCGAGGGCGAGCAGGGCGCCGAGGGCGAAGGCGCCGGAGGCCGGGTTGCGGCTCGCGACCTCGCCGAGCCGGAACGCGTCGCCGGGGTCCGCGGCGCCCCCCGGCCGGGCGAGCAGGACGAGCGCGATCGCGGCCTGGGCCAGGGCCAGGCCCAGCGCGGCGGAGAGGGCGAGGCGGGCCCGGGCGAGCAGCGCGCGCAGCACGGGCAGCGCGAGGAGGATGGCGGCGAGGCGGCCGAGCGAGACGAGCACGCGGGGCCAGTCGGGCTGGCGGACGGAGACCGGAGCGGCCGCGGGGTCCAGCCGGGAAAGCTCGGCGGCGAAGGGCCCGGGGGTCGCCAGATCCTTCAAGGCCACGAAAGCGACCAGCCCGGTGATCGCGAGCAGGACACGCGGCGCAAAGACATGCCTGAGCCGGGGGTGCCAGGCCGCGAGCGCGACCCAGCCGAGAACAAGGGGGAGGAGCCAGTCCGGCCGGAGCCAGGCAAGGACCACGTGGGCGGCGGCGAGGGCCGCCGCCCCGAGGGCCGGGGCGTCGAGATTGCGAAGACGCGCGACCGGATCAGGGGCTGACATCCTTGATGGGCGGCAGGATGACCGGCGGCGGCGCGGGCGGCGGCGTCGGGGGGTTCACCGGCGGCTTGGCCGCGCCCGAGCCGGGGTCGGCTTCGCCCGCGCTTTGGACGCGCATGGAAGGGATGTTGTTGTCCCCGGGCAGCGGTTCGCGGCGCACGCGGGCGAGGGCGAAGACGCCGATCTCGCCGACGACGAGGGGGGAGCCGTCCGTCGGCTCCCAGAGGATCGAGACGCCCTGGGCGGTGATGCCGGGCACGTCGATCGTGAGGGTCTTGCTCGTGCCGTCGAGCTGGGCCTCGCCGATCACGCGGCCGTTCGGGTGCTCGTCGTCGGTGGCGACGAAGGTGACCTTGCCCTTGGCCTCCTCGAAGGAGAGGGACACGTGCTTCACCTCGACGGCGGCGGCGAGCTGGATCAGCCCCTGCTCGGGCTTGTTGGCGGCGATGACGACGGAGCCCTTGGTGGCGTTGTCGCCGTCGATGACCGCCTTGAGCGCGGGGTCCGCGTCGTCGGCGATTTTTCCGCCGAGCGACTCGGCGGCGAAATTCACCTCCATGATTTCCCCGTCCTTGCTGGAGCCCGCGTTCTGCTCGCCGCTGACGGGCGAGACGACGCTGACCACGCTGCCCGGGCCGGGCTTGGGCACGCCGATGGAGTCGAAGCTGCGAAGGGGGGCGGTGGCGGTGAGATCGAGCTCGATCAGCATGTAGCGTCCGGTGGCGGGCGATCCGGCCGGCGCGGAGGCGTCGCCGAAGTTGCCGGAGAAGGCGGGCTTGCCGGAGGCGGCGGCCTGGAGCGCCTCGTCGGGCGAGGACAGCATGTGGACGCCGAAGGAGCCCTCGGCGCCGGGCGCGAAGAGGCTGAAGGAATTCAGGTCGGCCTCCTGGGGGAGCGAGATCAGGAGGAGGGTCTTGCCCACGGGAGGGGTCCAGCCGGAGGACACGTCGTCGTCGATGGCGGCGCTGATGCCGGCCCGGGGAATGACGGAACCGTTGTCCGGATCGATCATCTGGATCTTGGCGCCGCCGAGGAGGCGGGTGAGATTCACGGGCTTGGGGGCGGCCGTCTCGTCGGTGGCGGCCGAGGCCGATCCGGCGAGCAGGGCGAGGGCGAACAAAGCTTTTTTCATATGGGCCATGAGGAGGGGCTTTCGCCCCGATCCGGATGTTTCGAGACGACCGGGGCCGTCTCTTTTGATCCGCGTTTGTGGAGCTTTGGGGTTACCTGCGCGCTTCGGGTTTTTCCAGCGTATTACCGGAGGTCGGGAAACACCTCGTGGATGATATAATTTTTATACTTCGGCCTTTTTGCCGCTCAAGAAACGTGCGGCCGGTCCGTTTTCCCTTCATGTGGTATTCATGGTTCAACGTCTGTCCTCCGGATCCTCTTCGGTCCTTTCCCTCTCCCTGCTCGCCGGCCTTCTGGCCTCTGCCGCACAGGCCCAGACCCTCAGCTTGGGCGGAGCGGATACGGTGGCCAACGGATGGCGCCCGATCATGGCCACGGGCGGCGGCTACATGACCGACCCGCTGAACGACTCCCAGACCGGCCAGGCGGTGTGCGAGATCGTCGGCACCACGGCGTCCCCCGCGGCCTATTTCGGATACGGCACGATCGGCGGCGTTCAAAACATCGGGTTTCGCGTGCGCCTAGAGGCGCTGGCCGGCACGGAAAGCAATCTCAAGCAGGCGACCTGGTTCGGGTTTAATTTCGACGGAGATAGCTCCGTCGATCTCTGGGTCGGCATGGATCATATCTCGCAGCAATCGAACCAATGGCAGTTGGTGATCGCGAATGCGGCCAACCAAAACGACAACACCCAGAACATCGGGCCGTCGAACGCCAGCATGGTCTACAGCACGGGCGGGCAGAGCACCCTGCCGATCAACGCCTATGCCGCCACGCTGAACACGAATTACACCTACATGAACGCGTCGGCGACGAACACGACGCTGGGCACGTCCTACGACTTGGACGGCAAGGGAACGACGGACGGCTTGTTGACCTGGGCGGTGTCTTTCGCCGATTTCGCCGCCGCGGTGAACAGCGCCGCCGTGATGGGCACGGGGTTCGGTTTTAATTCGAATTCGGCTTTTACGTTAACGGTCGTGACGTCGAACACGCAGAACACGGTGAACCAAGATACGCTCGGTCTCAGCGGCCTGACGAGCAGCTTCATCTATTCCTCCCCGATCACCTCGGCGATCCCGGTGCCCGAGCCGCACACGGCGCTGAGCCTGGGCGTCTTGCTCGCCCCGTTCGCTCTGCGCCGCCGCCGGCGCGCCTGAGGATTTTTTGTGTTTCTTTCGCGGGTTTTTCGTCGCCACCCCGACGCGCCGGACGGACTGATCCCGGTGGTGACGCCCGCCGGCTGGGGCGGGGTGAGCGCGGATTACGAAAAGCCCTCGGGGCTGTCCTGGTCCGGCATCGTCCTGGCGTGGGTCGGTCTGATCGCGGGGGCGGTCCTTTTGCTGCTTTGCGTCGCGCAGTGGGCGCCCGGTGTGCCCGAGGCCTGGCGTCCGTTCGGGCGGTTCCGGCTCTGGCGGGCGGAGCGGTTTTTTGCGGAAGGCGTCGCGGCGGAGCGGGCGGGAAACTGGGAGACGGCGCGCGTGGCGTATGTATCCGCGCTGGCTGCGCGACCGGACGCGCCGGCGCCGCGCTGGCGCATGGGACGCCGGCTGGCCGAGGCGGGGCGATTCGACGAGGCGATGGCGATGCTCGCGTCGGTGACGGTCGATCCGTCGATTTTCGTGCATGACGCGCTGGTGAGCGCGGAGGATTCCGAGGGGCTGACGCGTTTCGCCTTGTCGGAGATGCGGCGCGATCCCGCCCGTCGCGGCATGTGGATCTGCGCGCTGCGCCTCGCGCTCGCGCAGGCCGACGCGGCGACGATGCCCGCGCTTTCGGCGCATATCGCGCGGGCGGCGGAATCGGCCCGCGGCAAGGAGGCGGGCTGGCTGGCCGCGGTGCGCGGCGAGGCGGAAGGACGCGTCGCCGAGATGGGCGCCGCCCTGCACGCGATCGAAGCGGACGGGGGACCGGATGTCGCGGAGGTGTTTTTGGGGCTGGAGATGTGGGTGAGGGCCGGGCTCGACCGCGACGCGTGGATCTGGGTTCAGCGTCACAAGGGGCGGCTGGGCGCGTTCGACGCGTGGTTCGCCGACTGGCGGGTGACGCTGGCGCGCGATCCCGGGGAGGCGGCGGGCAGACTGAGGGAAATCTCCGCCTCGGCGATGGACGCCCCGCGCTGGCATCGTCTGGCGGCGGTGGCCTGGCCGGCGCGGCACACCGAGCTGTTCGCCGCGATGGAACGCCTCGCGGGCGAGGGTGCGGCGCCCGCCTCCTCGGCTTGCGTGTCGATGTGGGCGCTCGCGATGAGCCGGAACGACGACGCGTCGGCCCGAAAGTGGGAAGAGCGCGTCCGTCGGGTCTCCGGCCCGGAGCTGCCGGTCCTGGTGGGACGCGCCCTGGCGTCGGCCGACAAGGCCGCGCGCCAGAGGGCGTCGGTGTTGCTCGCCGCGCAGGCGGGATTGCCGCGCGAGCTCATGCTGGCGGTCGCGCTGGACCGCTAGGCTCAGAAGCTCGCCCGGACTCCGGCGGTGAAGGCGCGGCCCGGGAGCGGGGCGATGTCCTTGAGGAAGGACGTGTGCACGCGGGCCTCCTCGTCGGTCAGGTTTTCGACGCGCACGAAGAAGTCGTAGGCGGCGAGCGGGGTGCCGAGACGATACCCGGCGTGAAGGCCGAGCAGGGCGTAGCCGTCGGTCGGAGTTTCGCCCGGGGCGGTCTCGTCCTGTTTCGCGATGGCCACCAGGTCCGCGCCCGCGCTCCAGGCGGCGCGGCGCCAGTCGAGGGCGAGGCGGGCCTTGAGCGGCGGGATGCGCGGCAGATCCCGGCCGTCTTCCTCCCGGGCGCGCACGTAGTCGAGCGCGGTGGTGAGATCGAGCGTGTGGCGCGGGGCCTGGTGGAGGTGCCACACGGCCTCGGCCTCGGCGCCGTAGAAGAGCGCGTCGCGCTGGGCGAAGCGCGTGCGCTGGAGCCCGCCCGCCGGGTCGGGCGTGTTGGTCTCGTCCACCGAGACGCCTGTTCCCTCCTCGAAGATATAGCCGTCGAAGGCGTTGACGTAGCCGGTGAGCGAACCGGTGACGAGGCCGGTCACTTTGCGCAGGGAAAGCTCGCCGCCGAGACTGCGCTCGTCGTCGAAGGCGGCGTCGCCGATCTCGTAGGCGGCGGTGCCGACGTGGGGGCCGTCGGCGTAGAGTTCCTGGCCGGTGGGGGCGCGCTCGGTGGCGCTGAGGCTCCAGGCCAGCTTGTAGTCGGGGTTGAGCGTGTGGATCGCCCCGAGCGAGCCGGAGAGCGTGGAGCGGTCGTCGTCGCGCGGACCGGAGGCGGCGCCGCCCGGGCTCGCAAAGGCCTCGGCCTCGATGCGGCGTCGCTCCAGGCGCGCGCCGGCCTGCCAGGTGACGCGGTCGCGGACGAGCTCCTCGAAGACGAAGAGCGCGGCGTTGTCGGTGGCGTGGGTCGGCAGGAAGGCCTCCTCGCCGAGCGCGGAGAGGTCCGTGTGGCCGAGCTGGACCCCGACGGCGCCGTTCCACGCCGCGGGGTCGCCGTGAAGCAGCTCGATGCGTCCGTCGAAGCCTTCCTGGCCGATGGTCGTGCCGACCTCCGCGCCCTCGAGCTCGCGATGCTCGTAGTCCGAGTAGCCGAACTTGGCGCGCGCGCCGCTGAAGACGCCGAATTCGCCGGTGTAGTCGGCGGAGGCGTCGAGACGGCGCTGGCGGAGCGCGATCTCGACCGTCTCCTCGTTGGGCACGCCGTAGCGGGTGTCGAAGCCGTTGTAGTTGAGCCCGGCGTCGAGCGGTTCGCTCACGTAGCTAAGCCCGGCGGAGGCGCCCTTGGCGGAGAGGTCGGAGTTGAGAAGTTCGCCCTTGGGCGCGCCGGGCTGGCCGGAGAAGCCGGGGACCTCGAGGTCGTCGGCCTCGCGGCGGAAGCCGTCGAGATGAAGAACAAAGCCGGACTGTTTGTCCCGGTCCGGGGCGAGCGCGACGTCGACGAGTCCACCCGCGGCGTAGCCGGCGCCGTTGTCGGTGACGGAGCCGTCGACGAGGCCGGAGACGGCGCGCTCGGGGAGTTCGGACTCGATGCGGTGGTCGATGACGTTGACCACGCCTCCGAGGGCGGCGGAGCCGTAGAGGAGGGAGGCGGGGCCGCGGACGACCTCGATGCGTTTCACGAGGAACGGTTCCACCGACACGGCGTGGTCGGGGGAGGTGTTGGAGACGTCGAGCGTGTCGGTGGAGTTGGCCAGGATCCGCACGCGGTTGGCGCCGAGCCCTCGGAGCACGGGGCGGCTCGCGCCCGGGCCGAACCAGGTGCCGGAGACCCCGGGGAGGGCGGAGAGGGTTTCGCCGAGGGACGGCTGGCGCGCCGCGGCGAGGGCGTCGCCGGACAGAACGCTGGCGGAGCCGATGAGGTCGGCCTGGGTGCGCGCGACGGGGGATGCGCTCACGACCAGGTTATCCAGCAGGACGGTCTCGCCGTCGTGGGCGTGGGGCGCCGCCGGCGGGAGCGCGACCTGGGCCAACGCGAGCGGCGCGGCGAGAGGAAGCAGGGACAGGGAGAACGCGGGGGGAAGAAGAGATTTCATGATGGGAGACGGCCGGATGAAAAAGGCGCGTCCGGCCAGACGCGCGCGGCGCGGCGCCGGAGAGGCGCACGGGCCATGGGATGCGGATCCGTCGGGCGTCGTGGCGCGACGGATACGATGAAACGCCCCTGGCGGGCTCTTGCGTGCGAGCGGCCGGCGTGGATGGGGAAATCGCGGCGGGTCGCGCCGGCGCGGTCGGTCGTAGCCGCTCTTCGAGCGGTCGTCGGAACCCGGTCGCGCCGACACCCGCGCGCTTTTTTCATCCTTGGCCGGACAAGCCAGGCGAAGGGAGACGGGGGCGGAGGGTTGGCGTCAGAGCGCGGCCTTGCCGGGCGGCGCCTGGCTGGGGGGATGGCGATGGGCCGGGGCGACGCGAGGCGCGGCGGAGGCGAGAAGCCGGATCGCATCCACGGGCTTCTCATCCGGGCGCGGAGCGAGAACGTCGAATGAAGGGGTGGCGATGCCCTGGGCGAAAAGCGCGACCGCGCAGGCGCCCTCCGTCCGGTCGCCGGCCGCGGCGGCGGAGTGGTCGTGCCGGTGGTTTTCCGCGGTCCCGGGTTCGCCGTGGAGGGCGCGGTGGAGCGCGGGGAGGTGGACGAGCGTCGATACCGCGAGGATCAGGACCGCCAGAAGGCCCGCGGTTATGACGCGGAGGGGCGGGGGGATCGGGCGGGCACGGGACATGGGGCTCGGCGGCGGATCAAAGGCGGCAACGGTTCGCGGGCAAGCGCAAGGCGCGGGCGAATCATCCGGAACCGATCGGTCTCCGGCGCGGAAGCGACATCTCCGTGGGGGTTTGCCGCAAGCCGGCCGGCCAAAGCTGGATCATGGCGCGATCGACCGGGGAAAGCTCGGGAACGACGAGCACTTCGGCCGCGCCTGCGGCGACGGTGGGTGCGGCGAAAAAACTCTGCGGAGCCCGGCGCGAGGAAGCCCGCGGACGTGAAGCCCGGGCCGGCCCGGGAGGCGGCGGCCGTGGCGTTCTATCGGGCGAGCCGAAGAAGGAAGGAGAAGTCCGCGGGGGCTTGGGCCGCGGTTTCCGCCTTGGCGTGGCATTCGAGGCAACTCGGCGCATCCGAACGCGCGGCGAGATAGGTCTCGAGGGTGGTGTTGGCAAAGCGCGCGGGGGCGGGGAGCGGGGCGCCGGACCTAGGGCGATGCTCGGTGCCGACGAGCTCGTAGTATTGCCAGACGGAGGCGGGGTTGATGGCGCGCAGGGCCGCCTGATAGGTGGCGTTGAGGATGCGGGTGGAGATCGGGATGGGCGTCTGTCGGACGATCTGCGGTCGGCGGGCGGCGGGTTCGACGAGCGCGGGGTTCCACGGCGGGGGCGGCGGCAGGTTGGCGGGCAGGCCGGGTTTGGTTTTGTCGTAGAAGTTGTAGGCGGCCCGGTCGACGGGCTCGCCGGCGGTGGGGCAGTTGTCGACGTGTTCGAACGTGAACCAGATCCAGTCGGGCGCGGAGGGGGTTTTGCGCGCGATATGGAGGCCGACGAGTCCGACGACGGCGGTTTCCAAGGAGCCGGGGCCGGCCTGGTCGCCGGATGCGGGGGTGTAGAGGCGGGCCTCCACGCTGTGAAAGCGGCCGGCGGCGACTTCCGCGGGGGAGAGCACCTTCCATGCGGCCTGCACGCGGATGGAGCCGGCGTCGGCGGGGTTGGCTCCGGGAAAGGAAACCGGGTCGGCGCCGCTTTGGCCGGCGCGGCGGTAAAGCTCGCGGGCCAGAAGGGTCTCGAAGACGGGCCGGTTGAACCGGATCTCGGTGCGAATGTGGCGACCGTTTTGATCTATGAGCGGCCCTTGGGGAACGAGGGAGGCGCCGGCGTCGAAGGTTTTGTCGCCATGGATGAGGACACGCGCGCCGGAAGGCACGCTGGCGAAGACCGAGGGCAGCGGAACGGGAGCGAAGGCGCCCCAAGGCGGAGGCGTGCGGCCTTCCGGCAGGAATACCTGGGAGGCTTCGGGCCACGATTCCCAGACGGTGGAGTTGTCGCCGGTTTGGCCGGGCGCCTGGGTTTCATCGGGAGAACCGTCGGGCAAGGCGGGCCAGTTGAGGGCCAGAAAACTTTCCCAAGCGAAGGTGTCGGCGGTGCGTCGCAGATCTTCGGGGGAGGCGTCGGAGCGGGAGGGGGCCAGATCCCTTGGCAGATCCGGGGTCAAAACAGGGAGGGGACCGGCGGGCGGTCGTGGAATCTCGAAACCAGGCGCCGCTTGAGGAAGGGACGCGGGCGGCGGCGCTTCGGAGCGATCCCTTGCCTCGGCACCCTCGGCGGCGGAGCGGGAACAGGATTCGATCAGACCCAGGCCGACCAGCGCGCCCACCGCCACGAGGACAAGGGCGGCAGGGTGTCGGAGCGGGAAGGACATGGCGGATGGGCGCAGGGGATGAGGCGAGGGAGACGATATCGATGGGTGATGAGTGTTAATACGTAACAAATGGCCGTAGCCTTAAGCAAGGCCATGCTTCGTTAAGCACACGTTATTTGCGCACTTCGGTCCGGTTCTCGGGACCGAGGCGCGAAGAAGGTGCCTCCGGGTGAGGCGGCGAATGATCGCGGGGGCTTCGGTCGCCGGGCGTGGGCGGCCCGAGCGGCCTCTGCCTCGGTCTCGTCGTGGGTTTATGGTCCCTCCGACGGCCTGGACGCGGGTGAAGTCGGATGCGCTCCGAAAGGAGGGCCGGTGCGCGGGCGGGACCGGCTTTGTTCAGCCTTGCGACTGTGTTTGCAGCGCGTCGGCGCCGTGGGTGACGTAGGCGCTTTGGACCGCGTGGTGAATCTGTTCGATGCGCATCTGGAGGCCGTCGAGGTATTCGTGAAGGCCGCCCGCGATGATCCCCTTGGCATCGGCGCCTTCGAGGTCTTCGCGCAGCGCGCGGACGAGCCGATGGGCGTTATCCACGGCGGGTCGGCCGTCGCCATCGATGCGGAGAAGGGCGCTCTCCATCTGCCCGACGGCGTGACGGACGCTGCGAGGGAAGGCGGAATCGCGTAACAAGTAATCCACTACGCGGGTGAGGTCCAGGTCGCCGCGGCGGGCGCGGCGAAAAGCCTCGAAGGCGGAGCAGGAGCGGAGGACGGAGGCCCATTGCACGATGTCGAGGGCGGAGCCCACGGCCTGCATGCCGGGCAGGATCATGAAGTATTTGATGTCGAGGATGCGCGTGGTGTTGTCGGCGCGCTCGAGGTGGCGGCCGAGCTCGTAGAAGCTCCAGCCGTCGTCGCGGGGAATCATGGCGTCGGCGACGCCGTGGAAGAGCTGGGTCTGGGTCTTGATCCAGGCGAGGTAGTCGGCCGCGCCGAGCTGGGCGTAGCGGGTGAAGTCGTCGTCCTTCAGGCGCAGGTAGAAGGTGTTGATCGTCTCCCAGAGCTCGGCGGCGAGCTGGTCTCGGATGCAGCGGGCGTTTTCGCGCGCGGTGGCGATGCAGGAGAGGACGGAGGACGGGTTGCGCTTGTCGAAGAGCATGAACTCGACGACGGCGCGCTCGGTGACCTTCTCGCCGTAGAGCTCGTGGAATTGCTCGTCGGAGCCGGTGACGAACACGAGAGGTTCCCAGGCGCGGGGATCGTCGGCGGCCTGGCGGGCCTGGAGATCGAGGACGAGCTGGGCGTTCACCTCGACGATGCGGGCCGTGTTTTCGGCGCGTTCGAGATAGCGGGCGATCCAGTAGATGAGATTGGCGACGCGGGAGAGCATGGTGCGGACGGGGCGCGGTGTGGCGATTGCGGTTCGGTGCGGCGGGCGTGCGGGCGGGCGCGGCGGGGCCGGGCGGGCGCGGGTCTCAGACGATCAACTTTTCGGGAACGGCGGGCGTGGCGTCCTCGTGGTCGGCGGCGAGGACCCAGGTGTCCTTCGAGCCGCCGCCCTGCGAGCTGTTGACCACGAGACTGCCTTTGCGGAGGGCGACGCGGGTGAGGCCGCCGGGCATGATCTTGATCGTGGGGCCGTTGAGGATGTAGGGGCGCAGGTCGATGTGGCGGCCCTCGATGACGTCGCCGCAGACGGCGGGGCAGCGCGAGAGGCCGAGCGTGGGCTGGGCGATGAATTTGCGCGGGTTGGCGATGATCTTGGCGCGGAATTCCTCGATCTGGGCGCGGGTGCTGTGCGGGCCGACGAGCATGCCGTAACCGCCGGCCTCGTCGACCGACTTCACGACCAGTTGCTCCAGGTTCGCGAGGATGTGGGCGAGGTCCTTCGCGTCGCCGGAGAGGTAGGTGTCGACGTTGGGCAGGATGGGGTCCTGGCCGAGGTAGAATTTGATCATCCGCGGCACGTAGTGATACATCGCCTTGTCGTCGGCGACGCCGGTGCCGATGGGGTTGCAGAGGGCGACGTTGCCCTTTCGGTAGGCTTCGAAGAGGCCGGGGACGCCGAGGAGGGACTTGGGATTGAAGGCGAGCGGGTCGAGGTAGTCGTCGTCGATGCGGCGGTAGATGACGTGGACGGGGGCGAGGCCGTCGGTGCGCTTCATGTAGACCTTGTCGTTTTCGACGACGAGGTCGGAGCCCTCGACGATCTCGATGCCCATCTGGCGGGCGAGGAAGCTGTGCTCGAAGTAGGCGCTGTTGTAGACCCCGGGCGTGAGGAGCACGACGGTCGGCTCGGGCACGTGCGCGGGCGCGAGGTGGAGGAGGAGCGATAGCAGGTCGCTCGGGTAGGTCTCGACCGGGCGCACGCGGTAGTCGCGGAGCAGGTTGGGGAAGACCCGCTTCATCACCTGCCGGTCCTCGAGGACGTAGGAGACGCCCGAGGGGGTGCGAAGGTTGTCCTCGAGCACGCGGTAGTCGCCGTGCTGGTCGCGGACGAGGTCGGTGCCGTTGATGTGGACGTAGAGATCGCGCGCGATGGGCACGCCGACGAGCTCGGGGCGGAAGGCCTTGGAGGTGTCCACCATCTCGCGGGGGACGACGCCTTCCTTGAGGATTTTCTGCGGGCCGTAGATGTCGGCGAGGAAGAGATTCAGCGCCTCCATGCGCTGGCGGAGGCCGGCCTCGAGGCGCGCCCACTCGTCGGCGGGGATGATGCGCGGGATGAGATCGAAGGGGAAGATCTTCTCCGTGCCCTTGTTGTCGGAGTAGACGGTGAAGGTGACGCCGCGGTTGACGAAAGTCTGGTCGGCGGTGCGCTGCCGGGCGAGGAGGTCGGAGATGCCCTCCATCTGGCAAAACCGGTCGTGAAGACGCTGGTAATGCGGACGAGGCCGCCCGGGGGCGGCGAACATCTCGTCGTAGAACTTGTCGGTGTCGTAGGCGGCGAACAGATCGGGCATGGAAAGGGGAAAATGCGCGTCGCCGCGGCGCGGGTCAGGAGGCCGGCGGCGGGTTCGCGGTCGTCGGTTCGGCGGCGGCCGCGGGAGTCGCGGGGGCCGGAGCGGACGGCAGGGACCAGAGGAAGCTCTGCTCGCGGGCGACCTCGGTGCCCTCGGGGCCGAGGAGGCGCAGGCGCCAGGCGGTGGGCTCGGTTTTCGCGCCGGGCCAGTCGGCGCCGGTCAGGCCGGCGAGGATGGCGCGGGAGCCCTTGGGCACGTCGACGGGAAAAAATTGCACGCGCGCCTGATCCTCGCCCGGCAGGACGTATTCGAGCGCGATCATGGAGCCGGGCAGGGTCTGGTCGCTCTTGAAGCGGGTGAGAAAATAGAAGCCTTCGCGGGATTCAGGCCGGGAGCGGACCACCGCCTCGGGCGCTTTTTCCTTCGCGCCGAAATACTCGGCGATGCGGACAAACGACGCGGCGGAACGGTATTCGGGCCAGACGCGGACGAGCTTTACCTCGGCGGCCGAGACGAGGGCGGGAACGGCAAGCACCATCGCGGCGAGCGCGAGGACGGTCGGGCGGGGAAGGCGGGGACGCATGGTGCTGACGTGGATACGAAAGCCGCGGGGGCGGCACAAGGAGGGAAGATGGACGTCCGCGGTAATCGCAGGACTTGTGCCATCACGCGTGTCGCATGAGTGAAATTTATCCTTCGCATCTGGCTGGCGAGAAGGGGCCGGGGGCGGGGCGGACTCGTAGTGTATGATTGATCGCGGTCTTGTTTCCGGCCGCGCGCCGGGTTCGTTTTTTCGCCCCATGCCCCTCGTCGACCTGCCTCTCGAACAGCTTCGCGGTTACGCCGGCCGCAATCCGCGTCCGGCCGATTTTGACGCCTACTGGGACGAGGCGCTGCGCGAGCTCGCCGCGACGGATCCGCGGGCGGAGCTGATCCCGAACCCCACGCTGCGGGCGCCCGGCGTGGAGTGCTTCGACCTGTGGTTCACCGGGGTGGGCGGGGCGCGGATCTATGCGAAATATCTTCGTCCGACGGCGGCCGCCCGCGGGGCGAAAATCGCCCCGGCGGTGCTCCAGTTCCATGGCTACACCGGCAACAGCGGCGACTGGTCGGGCAAGCTCGGGTATGCGGCGAGCGGATTTTGCGTGGCCGCGATGGATTGCCGCGGTCAAGGCGGTCTCTCCGAGGACAAGGGCGGCGTGCTCGGCACGAGCCATAACGGACACATCATCCGCGGCCTCGACGATCCCGATCCGCGCAAGCTGCTTTTCCGTCAGATCTTCCTCGATACCGCGCAGCTCGCCCGCGTGGTGATGAGCCTGCCCGAGGTGGACGCCGCGCGCGTCGGCGCGATGGGCGGATCGCAGGGCGGGGCGCTCACGATCGCCTGCGCGGCGCTGGAGCCGCGGATCAAGCGCGCCGCGCCCGTGTTCCCCTTCCTGGCCGACTACAAGCGCGTCTGGGAGATGGATCTGGCGAAGGACGCCTACGCCGAGCTGAAGACGTTTTTCCGGCACTTCGACCCGCGACACGAGCGCGAGGAGGCGATTTTCACCAAGCTCGGCTACATCGACCTGCAGTTTCTCGCGCCGCGCATCCGGGCCGACGTGCGGATGTTCACCAGCCTCATGGACACGATCTGCCCGCCGAGCACCCAGTTTGCGATCTACAACAAGATCACCGCGAAGAAGGACATGAAGATCTATCCCGACTTCGGCCACGAAAGCCTGCCGGGCGAGGGCGATCTGACCTTCGACTTCATGCGCGGCCTGTGAACGCGCCGGGCGGCGCCGGGCGGACGCGAGGCGGGGCTGGCGCGGACTCGACCGGCTTTGGCCTGCCTTCCCGGGCCGAATTGACGGGACTTCTGGCATTGCCCCGTAGATCCAAGGCTCCGTAATGCTCGCTCTTTCCGCGCCCGCTCCGGGCGCTTTCGGCGCCATTCCTACGATTCATCCCTTTCCGATGTCCCACAGCCCCGCCTTGCTTCCCGTTCCCGCGCACGTCGCCATCATCATGGATGGAAACGGCCGCTGGGCGAAGCAGCGCGGCCTGCCGCGGCTCGAAGGGCACCGCCGTGGCGTCGAATCCGTGCGCGCCGTGGTCGACGCGTCCCGCGCGCTCGGCATCCGTTGCCTCACGCTCTACGCCTTCTCGGTCGAGAACTGGCGCCGGCCCGAGGACGAGGTCGGCGGCTTGATGGGCCTGCTCGAAACCTTTCTCGGCCGGGAAAAAGCCAACCTGATCAAAAACAAGGTCCGGCTGCGCGCCATCGGCCGCATCTCCGCGCTGCCGCCCCGCGCCCGCGCCGCGCTCGAGGACGTGATGGCCGCCACCGCGCATTTCACCGAGCACACCCTCGTCCTCGCGCTCAACTACGGCGCGCGCACGGAGATCCTCGACGCCGCGCGTTCCTTCGCCGCCGCGGTCGCCGCCGGCGAGGCCAGGCTCGCGGACGCCGACACGTGGGAAGGGTTTTCCCGGCACCTCTACACCGCCGATCTGCCCGACCCGGACCTGGTCATCCGCACCTCGGGCGAGAGCCGTCTGAGCAACTTCCTCCTCGCCCAGGCCGCCTACGCGGAATTCGTCTTCACCCCCGTGCTCTGGCCCGATTTCGGCGCCCGCGAGCTCGAGGCCGCGGTCAACGACTACCGTCGCCGCGAGCGACGCTACGGGCTCACCGGCGACCAGGTCACCAAGCCGGGTCCCGCTCTGCATTCCGCGCCCGCCCCGGCGGTCATCTGAGCGGCCGGGCCGGCTCCCCGCGCAGCGACCTTTTCCGCGTCTTCGTCCGCAAACCCCGCGATCCATGCGCAAACGCATCCTCAGCACCGTCGGCCTCTGGCTCGTCATCCTCGCCACGATGTATTTTTTCCAGGCGCGCGGCGGCATCGCTCTCCTGCTGCTCGTGTCGGTGCTGACCCTGCGGGAGTTTTACCAGATGGTGGCGCGGATGGGCCACGCGCCGTTCCACCGCATCGGGCTGTTCCTGGGCGCGGCGATATCGGTGGCGCCCTTGATCGCGGCGCGGCACCCGTTGATCCAGCCGGAGAACGTCCTCGCGCTCGCCTGTGTCGTCTTCGCGATCCGCATCGTGGGCGAACGCTCGCCGGAGAACCGCGTCGAATCGCTGGGCTGGACCTTGTTCGGCCTGATCTACGTGCCCTTCATGCTCCAGTTCCTCGTGCGCATCCTACTGATCGAGGGGCCGCACGCGGGCACGGGGCTGGCGCTCGCGCTCTGGCTGATCGCCGTGTCCAAATTTTGCGACGTCGGCGCGCTTCTCTCCGGCATGGCCTTTGGCAAACACAAGATGGCGCCGGTCATCAGTCCGAAGAAAACCTGGGAAGGCGCGATCGGCGGCCTGCTCACCTCGGCCGCCCTCGGCGCGGGTATCGTGTGCGTTTTCCGCGAGTATTTTCCCGTCGCGCTCACGCCTTGGATCGCGGCCCTCGTCGCCCTGCCCATCGCGGGCCTCGGGATCGTGTCCGATCTGGTCGAGTCCGTGATCAAGCGCCGGGCCGAGGTGAAGGACTCCGGTGCGACGATCCCCGGCATCGGCGGCATGTTCGATCTTTCCGACAGCCTGATCCTCACCTCGCCCGTCGGGTTCCTGATTTTCAGCCTTCTGCGCTGAGCCGTCGCTTCGCATGTCCGTCCCCGCACCCGTTCGCAAACGAGTCGTCCTTCTCGGCGCCACCGGCAGCATCGGCGAAAACACCCTGCGCGTGCTGCGCGCCCATCCCGACGCCCTCGAGCTCGTGGGCGTCGCCGCCCATGGCAGCGTCGAAAAACTTCTCGGGATCGCCCGCGAATTCGGCGTGCGGCACCTCGCGCTTTTCGACGAGCGGGTCTCGGCGTCCGTGCGCGCGGCCGGCGCCTCCGCCCTGCCCGCCGGGGCGAGGCTGCACGCGCCCGGCGTGGAGGGGCTCGAGTCGCTCGCGACGCTGCCCGAGGCCGACGTGGTGCTGGTCGCCGTGGTCGGCACCGCGGGGTTGCGTCCCGCGCTCGCCGCGCTCGCCGCGGGCAAGGACCTCGCCCTCGCCTCCAAGGAAATCCTCGTCCTCGCCGGCGCGCACGTGCTGGCCGCGGCGAAAAAATCCGGCGCGCGTCTCCTGCCTGTCGACTCCGAGCACAACGCCGTTTTCCAGTGCCTCCAGGGTCATCGCCACGACGAGATCCGCCGCGTGATCCTGACCGCCTCGGGCGGCGCCTTCCGCGACTGGCCGGCGGAGCGCCTCGCCGAGGCGACGGTGGCCGACGCGCTCAAGCACCCGAATTGGGCGATGGGCCCGAAGATCACCGTCGACAGCGCCACGCTCGCGAACAAGGGCCTCGAGTTGATCGAGGCCTCGGTGCTCTTCGATCTGCGGCCCGCGCAATGCGCCGCGATCATCCATCCGCAGAGCATCGTGCACTGCCTGGTCGAATACACCGACGGCGCGATGCTGGCGCAGCTCTGCCCGCCCTCGATGACCTTTCCGATCCAGCACGCGCTGCTTCATCCCGCGCGCGGCGCGAAGGGGACGGAGAACGCGCTTTCGCTCGACCGCGCGCTCAGCCTCGAATTTCGCCCGGCCGACGAGGGCCGCTTCCCGATGCTGCGCCTCGCCCGCGAGGCGATGGAGCGGGGCGGCGCGGCCCCCGCGGTCTACAACGCGGCCAACGAGATCGCGGTCGCGGCCTTCCTCGCGGGCAAGCTGCCGTTTCTGGGCATTCCGCGCGTGACGGAGGCGACGCTCGCCGACTTGGCCGGCGCGTCCGCGGCGGATTTGACCGCGGTGCTCGCCGTCGACGCCGAGGCGCGGATTCGCGCGACCGCGCGGCTTGCCTAGCCCGCATATTTCACACGAATCAGGTCGGCCCACGCCGATCCACGGGTGAAAAGCGACGGGGTCTCGCGCGACGTGCTGCCAGAGCACGCCTTTGCTCGACCGCGCCGTTTTTCCCCTCGTAGCCCGACGCGGTCCTCCGCTTCTCGTGTGAAATATGCGGCCTAGCCTCGCGGGGTCCCGCCGACGCGGCCGTCGGTGAACCGGATCGGCCAGGCGCGCTCGGCGGCGAAACGGCGCAGGCGTTCGAAAACGAGGCCCTTGTGGTCGGGGTGCAGCCAATGGCCGACGAGGTGGCGCTTTTCGAAGCGCGCAATCTCGAAGATGTTCAAGGTCACGACGCACTCCTGGTTGCGGGCGTTTTTGTAGATCGCGCCGATCCGGATTTCTGCGATGGCTGCGAGGGGGATGGCCTTTCGCGCGGCCGGAAAGCAGCCGCTCAGCTCCCAGGTCAGGCCGCGGGCGTCCATTTCCACCCGCTCGCGCGCCCGGGTTTGCCCGAGGCTCAAGGGGATCAGCAGCGTGCCGGCCCAGCCGAAGACGCACCACGCCCAAAGCATTCCGTCTTCCTGGGTCGCCTTGTGCGTCATGAATATGGTCAACGGCGCCCAGAGCATCCAGAACACGGCGAGAAACCAAAGCAGCCCGCGGTCTTTCCGCACGCGCCGGTTGTCCCAGGCGACGCGGATCCGTTCCGGCGTCTCTTCGATCTCGATGATGTCGGGGCTCATGCGCAGGGCGTGAGACTGGGCGCGGCGGAGCGATCTGGGAAGCCCGGTCGCGGTCCCGCGTGGTTTTGTGCGTGCGGTCCGGTTGGCGTTGGGGAAAAACCCCATAGTTTCCTGCATCCCGCGGCGAAATCCGCGGTCACATCCTCTCTCCCTCCCTTCTCTTCGTCCCCTTCATGGACCTCTTTCAGATCCTCACCTCCAGCGTCTGGTCGATCCTGATGATCGCCCTCTTTTTCGGCGGCTCGATCTTCGTGCACGAGCTCGGCCACTTCTGGGTGGCGCGAAAACGCGGCGTGAAGGTGGACCGTTTTTCCATCGGCTTCGGCCCGGCGATCCTCAAGTGGAAGGGCAAGGACGGCGTGGAGTATCGCCTCTCCTGGCTGCCGCTCGGCGGCTACGTGGCGCTCCCGCAGCTCGCCGACATGCGCGGTCTCGAGGGCGAGCCCGGCGCCGAGGTCGCCGCGCTGCCCTCGCCCAACTACACGACCCGCATGCTCGTGTTTGGCGCGGGGGCCTTCATGAACGTCGTCTTCGCCTTCGCGCTGGCGACGATCCTTTGGAAGGCCGGGCTCCCGGCGAGCGCGGACATGCAGCGCGCGAAGATCGGGCACGTGCTGCCCGAGATCGAGCTGCCCGACCAGACCAAGGCGCCCAGCCCGGCGGCCGCGGCCGGACTTCTCGTCGGCGACACGATCGTCGCGATCGACGGCAACCCCGTGGAGACTTGGGACGAGATGCGCCAGATGCTGTTCACCGGCTCGGGGCGCGCCGCCGACGGGAAACCGCAGGCCGCTCTGACGGTGCGGCGCGGCGAGCAGACCTTGATCCTTTCCGCGCGGCCGGTGCTGGCGGGCGACGAGCGCATGCGCATGCTCGGCATCTCCCCCTACGAGCAGCTCAAGGTCGGCAAGATCGAGGCCGGCTCCCTCGCGGAGAAAGCGGGCCTGCTGCCCGGAGACGTGCTCTGGTCGCTCGACGGCGTGGTGCTCACCAGCGGCCAGCTCTACGTTGCGGGTCTGCGCGCCGCGCCTTCGCGTCCGAGCGAACTCGTCGTCGAGCGCGGCGGGCAAAAGGTGACGCTCGCCGTGCCGGCCCGCCCGGAGGCGAAGGAGGCGGCCGAGCTCGGCGTGCTCTTCGAACCGGAGACCGTCCTGCTTCACCGGACCCCGTGGAAGCAGATCGAGGACAACGTGAAAATGACCTTCCGCACGCTCGGCAGCCTGCTCAATCGCGACAGCGACATCGGCATCTCCAAGCTCAGCGGCCCGATCGGCATCGCGCGGGTCTTCCATATCACGGCGCAGACCGATATCCGCTATGTGCTCTGGTTCACGATCATCGTGAACGTGAACCTCGCGATTTTTAACCTTCTGCCGCTGCCGGTGCTCGACGGCGGGCACATGTTGTTCGCGACGATCGGCAAGCTCCGCGGCAAGGCCCTGCCGGCGGGTTTCATCCAGGCGGCGCAGTCGGTCTTCGTGGCCGCGTTGCTCTCGATGATGCTTTACGTGAGTTTCTTCGACGTGCGTCGCATCGCGCGCGACGCGAAGGCGGAGTCGCCCGCCAAGGAAAATGCCGACACGCCCTCCGGCCCGGCGGCGCAGCCCGAGAGCCCGCCCGCGGGGGTGCCGGTGAAGTAGGCCGGGCGGGGTTTTCCGTCCGGGCCGGGCCTCCCGGCTTCGTCGCAAGCCCATCCCGGCGGGACGGGGCCGGTCCGTCTTCGCGCCGGCGGCCGCGAGCGGAGGCTCCGTGGCTCGCGTTCGAGGCCGGCTTTGTGCACCTTCGCGAAACCCCTCTTCGCCCGCCCATGATCCGTCGTCTTGTCCCGATCGCGTCTTTTTTTCTGTTCGGTTTTTCCGTGATCGCGGCGCCGGTGCCCTCCCATTGGGGCGATTGGCCGCGTTGGGGCGACCAGGGCGACGGCGGCTATCTCAATCCCGTTTTGCCCTCGGACTACAGCGACCTCGACTGCATCCGGGTGGGACGGGATTTCTACGCGATCTCGTCGACGATGCAGTTTTCGCCGGGGATGGCCGTCTTGCATTCCACGGACCTCGTCAACTGGGAGCTCGTCGGCCACGCGGTTTCCGACCTGACGCAAATCGGTCCGGAGCTTAATTGGGATCGAATGGATCGCTACGGCCGGGGTGTCTGGGCCGGAGCGATTCGCCACGCCAAGGGACGCTTCTGGGTCTATTTCGGCACGCCCGACGAAGGGTATTTCATGACGAGCGCGGCGAACCCCGCCGGTCCGTGGGAGCCCTTGCATCCCGTGCTGAAAAGCCGCGGCTGGGACGACTGCTGCCCGTTTTGGGACGACGACGGCCAAGGCTACTTCGTCGGCACGCATTTCGCCGACGGTTACAAGACCTACCTCTGGAAGCTCACGCCCGACGGCAAGGGGCTGGTCGAGGCGTCGCGCACGCTCATCAACGACGGCGCCCATCGGGAGGCGAACAAGCTGCTCAAGATCGACGGCGTCTACTACCACTTCTTCAGCGAGGTGATCGGCCGGGAGCGCGTCGTCATGATGCAGCGCTCGCGCGACATCTTCGGACCCTACGCGGAGCGCAGGCAGCTCACCGCGCCCAACCGGGAGGCCAAGGAGCCCAACCAAGGCGGCATCGTGGACACCGTCGACGGCGCGTGGTTTTTTCTGACGCATCACGGCAACGGCTCGTGGGAGGGGCGCGCCGCGAGTCTCCTTCCCGTGACGTGGATCGAGGGCTGGCCCATTCCCGGGCAGACCGACGCCTCAGGCCGGCCCGGGCTCATGTCCTGGGGTGGAAAGATGCCGGTGGCGGGCGGGGGGAGAAAGACCCCGCGGACCTCCGACGACTTCGGCGCGGGCGAACTCGCCCCGCAGTGGGAATGGAATCACCAGCCGCGGGCCGGGAAGTGGTCGCTGTCGGAGCGCCGCGGTTTTTTGCGCCTGCACGCGTTTCCTCCCCTGCGTCCCGACGATTTGATGACGGCGGGAAACACGATCACGCAGCGCTGCTTCCGAAGCGCCCGAAACGAGGTCGTGCTCAAGCTGGAGCTCGCGGGCATGGTCGACGGCCAGAAGGCCGGGCTTTGCCATTTCGCCGGGACGCACTCCGCCCTCGGCGTCGTGCGGGACGGCAAGATCCGGCGCATCGAATACCGGGAAAACGGCCGCCTGGAGGCCGGCCCGGAGATCGTCGGGGACGGCCTGTGGATCCGCTCGACCTGGGGCCTGGACGGGCGCAGCCGCTACGCCTACAGCGTCGACGGGGAGCGTTTCGCGGAGTTCGGTCCCGCGTATGCGCTCTCCTGGGGGCACTATCGCGGGGACCGGATCGGTATCTATAACTTCACTACGAAGGAAGAGGGCGGCCATGTGGACGTGGATCACCTGACCTATGTCCACGACGGAGGGCGGGCCGCCGGAGACTGAGGACGGCCCGGCGGGCCTCCCGGTTTCGGGACGGGGAGGGCGGGCATGAAAAAGCCGCCTCCGGGGAGGAGGCGGCCGGGGCGCGACGGCCGACGAAGGCGCGGGCGCCGTGGTCTGGTCGGGGCGCTCAGCGATACTCTTCGCCGGTGAGGGCGTTGATGATCTTGAAGTTCTCGACGTGGTAGGCGGGGTCGGCGCGGAAGGCCAGCTTGACGCCGTATTCGCGCTCCATGCGGACGAGCAGGTTCGCGTCCTCGCTGCGCAGGCGCTCGAGGATGCCGGGGTGGACCATGACGCGCAGGTTGTATTCCTTGCCGTCCTTGCGGGCGACGAGGCGGCGGATGATGGAGCTGAGCTTGCGCTGGAGCTCGACCGACATGGTCGTCGCGCTCTTCACGATGCCGCGGCCGCGGCAGTAGGGGCAGTCGACGTAGAGGTTGCTCGTGAGCGACTCCTGCTGGCGCTGGCGGGTCATCTGGAGGATGCCGAGCTGCGAGATCGGGAGGATGTGGTTCTTCGCCTTGTCCTCGGCCATGGCCTCGCAGAGCTTCTCGTAGACGCCGTTGCGGTGGCGGCGCTCCTTCATGTCGATGAAGTCGATGATGATCAGGCCGCCGAGGTTGCGGAGGCGGATCTGGCGCGCGGCCTCGACGGCGGCCTCGAGGTTGACCGAGTAGATGACGTTCTTCTCGTCGCTCGCCTTGTTCTTGTGCGAGCCGGTGTTCACGTCGATGGCGATGAGGGCCTCGGTCTCGTCGATGATGATCTCGCCGCCGGAGGGGAGGCCGACCTTGCGCTGGAAGGTCTGCTCGATCTGGCGCTCGATGTTGAAGCGCTCGAAGATCGGGATGCTGTCCTTGTAGACGGCGATCTTGCCCTTGGAGCGCTGGCTGATCTGGGCGACGGAGGCCTGGCAGCGGGCGTGGTCCTCGGGGTTGTCGATGAGGACGCGGTCGACGTCCTCGGTGAGGAAGTCGCGCACGGTGCGCTCGACGATGTCGGGTTCCTGGTAGACGCAGGCGGGGGCGCGCTCGTTTTTGATCTTCTCCTGAATCTGGGCCCAGGTCTTGAGGAGGATGTGGAGGTCGCGGACGAAGTAGACGGAGCGTTTGCCCTCGCCGGCGGTGCGCACGATGACGCCCATGCCCTCGGGGATGGTCAGGCCGTTGACCATGGAGCGAAGGCGGGCGCGTTCCTTGGGGTCCTCGATCTTGCGGGAGATGCCGCAGGAGTCGCTGAACGGCGTGAGGACGAGGTAGCGGCCCGGAAGGGAGAGGTTGGTGGTGGTGCGGGGACCCTTGGTGCCGATGGGGCCCTTGGTGACCTGGATGACGATCTCGGAGCCCGGGGGGTAGAGATTGGGGATGTCCTTGACCGTGGGTTCCTGGCCGGGGGGCAGGGCGTTCTTCTTTTTGTTCACGCGCACGACCTCGACGGAGGAGTCGGCGGCGGCGGGGAGCATGTCCCAGTAGTGGAGGAAGGCGTTCTTGGAGTAGCCGATGTCGACGAACGCGGCCTTGAGGCCGGGATCGAGGTTCTTGACGCGGCCCTTGAAGATGCCGCCGACCATGCGGTCGGCGTCGTGGCGCTCGATCTCGAACTTCTCGAGGACGCCGTCGACGAGGAGGGCGACGCGTTTTTCGAGCGGTTCTGAGTTGATGATGAGTTCGCGGAAGGAGGTTTTCTCCTTCTTGAACACGGCGAGGATCTTTTGGAGGAGGGGGCGCTGTTTCGCGCGTTCCTGGGCGCCGGCCTTCAGCTCGTGGCGGTCGACGGGCTCGTGTTCGTGCTCCTCGGGCGGATCGGCGAGTTGTTCGTCGAGGGATTTGGGCGCGGAGGGAGCGGAGGCCTGGGTGTCGTGGCGGGCGTCGTCGTGATCAGACGCGTCGTCGGGCGACGGTTGCGGGGTGCGGTCGTTCATGGCGGGTGTTGTCCTTGTCTGGTGTGGGCACGGGGCACCCTGGTGCGCGGGTTGAGGCGCAGGAGATTCCGGTCGGGAGGTCGAGGTCGCCAAAAAGGTTCAGTTTCACGTGAAGTCCTTTCTGAAGCGGTAGACGCTCTGGACGAGTCCTTGCAGCAAGCAGCAACTGAGCACGAAGGAGCCACCGTAGCTAATGAAGGGAAGCGGTATGCCCGTGATGGGCACGAGGCCGATCGTCATCGCGATGTTCACGAACACATGCACGGCGAACAGGACCGTGACCCCGACGGCAAGCAAGGTGCCGAAGCGGTCGCGGGCGAGTCCGGCGATGCGGATGCCGTTGATCAAGACGATGCCGAACAGACCTAGCACGGTGAGACTTCCCAAAAATCCCTTCTCCTCGGCGATGACGGAGAAGATAAAATCGTTGTGCGAAACCGCGGGCGGCAGGTAGCCGAGCTGGGCCTGCGTGCCCTGCGTCCAGCCTTTGCCGACGAGCCCGCCGCTGCCGACCGAGATGAGCGACTGGTTGAGGTTCCAGGCGTCCTTCGTCCCGGTGGGATCGATGATGTCGGGGGCGGCGAAAGTAAGGATGCGGTTGCGCTGGTAATCCTTCAGCGGGATCCACGAATGGGTTTCGTAGCGTCCCTTGTCCCTCATGAAGTCCAAGTTGTTGGATTTCATGAATTTTATGTAGCCGCTGGTATCCCAGGCGACGAGGCCGACCACGATCATGAACGCGCCGAGCGCCCCCGCGAAAAAGCGGGTGGAGAGGCGCGACACGTAGAGCATGGAAAACACCATGGGGGGCAGGACTATGGCCGACTTGAGATCGGGTTGTAACAAAATCAGCAACATGGGCACTCCCGCCGCAAGGGCCAACTTGCCCAAGGACCCGAGCGATTGGCGGATGGAGCCGAGCTTGGCGCGCGTGAGGATGGATGCGGTGACGAACAGCACCGCGACCTTGGCCGGCTCGCTGGGCTGGAGTTTGAAAAAACCGAAATCCAGCCAGCGTTGCGCCCCGAACTGGGCGTCGCCGACTCCCGGCAAGAGCACGAGGATCAACAGGATAAGGCAGGCGAGGTAAAACCAGTGCCAGATGCTCAGCCAAAGCCGGTAGTCGATGAGCGACACCGCCAGGTAGATCCCGGCCCCGCCGCCCAGCCAGACGACCTGCTTCCACCAGTCGTTGGCGCTTTGCGTGAGCTGGGCCGAGTAGATGAATGCCACCCCGATGAAGCCCAGGACGAGGAGCGCGAACGGCGTCCACGGATCCCAGCGCTCGCGCGTGGCGGTCTTGAAGACGCTGAGATAGTCGAGGGCTCGGCTGAGCATGGGCGGGGCGTCAAATTCCACGTCCGGACCGGACGGCGCAAGCATGCGGATGGGGAAAGAGGCCCGCCCCGGGCGGAGCTTGCCCCCGCATGCGCGATCGGGCAAAATCCGGTTGTCCGAAGGTCCGAGAACACAACCCCAATCCGAAGGAGGCTCCCATGAGTGCGCTGAAACTTCATCTGGACGGCGAGGAACTGGCGGCGGTCGAACGCGTGGCCGCGATGCTCAACGTAAAGCCGGAGGACGTCGCCTACGCGGCGCTCAACCGGCTGATGCTGCAGGCCCGGGATCCGGCCGTGCACGAGGAGATCGTGGAAACCCGCGCCTGGCGCCGCGACAATCTGCCGCTGTGGAGCGACTCCGCCCACAGCGTGCACGCCTACGAGGGCAAGCACGACGACGAGCCGCAGCCGAGCCGCTACCTGTAGCGTTCCTCGCCCGCCCTGCGTCCTGTGGTGCGGCGCGCCGGCTTGGTTTCGCGCCAAACCGGGCGGGGTGTTCTTTGCGCCCGGCCGACAAGGCGCGAAGTCCCGCGCGGGGCGAGCGCGGGTTTCGGCCGGGATCAGGAGCCGGACGCGTCCTTGGAGCCCCCTAGATTAAGCCGGACTTTCGAGAGGATCTCCTGGAGCGAGGTCGTCTTCTCGATGTAGCAGACGATCTTCCCGGCGAGGGTCTTTTCGATCAGCTCCGGGTCGAACATCACGCCGGTGAGCAGGATGATCGGCAGCCTCGGTGAGGAAGCGTGAAGGGCGTCGATGAACTCGAAGCCGTCGGTCTCGTCCATTTGCAGATCCGTGATCACGAGGTCGGGCCGCTCGGCGGCGGCGATCCGGAGGGCCAGGCGCGGGGACGGAGCCTCGCTGACGCGGTAGCCGGCGTTGGTGAGGACCTCGCAAAGCAGGGCGCGGACCGCGGCCTCGTCGTCCACCAGCAGGATGTGTTTCTTCGTCGTCATGATTGGGCGTGGCGCGTGGGTGGGGAGAAGGATTCAGTCGCGGGGCTCGTCGACGCGCAAGGTGGCGACGGCGCCGACCACGCGGCCCTCGTCGGTCAGGGGCACGAGGGAGAGGCGCACGCGGATCACGCCGCCTTGTTTCACCCGCAGCTCGGCGTCGCGGTCGTGCAGGGCGGAGCCGGTGCGGACGGCCTCCGCGAAACCGGGCGCGTCTTCCGATTCCCGGAGCGAAACGACGTGCCCGAAGGGCGTGCGGATGATCTCGCGGGCGTCGTAGCCGCCGACGCGCGTGACGGCCGGGTTGATGCGCGTGATGTTGAGCGAGGTGGTGAGCACGAACACGAGCTCTCCGATCGAGTCGATGACGAGCTGGTTGTATTTGAGCTGATGCTCGAGCGCCTGCGCGGCCCAGCGACGCTCGAGGTGCTGGGCCTTGAGCGCGTCGCGCATCGCGCGGAAGGCGGCGGCGAGGCGGCCCACCTCGTCGTCGCGGCGGGGCTCGGGAACCTCGCAGTCGAGGTTTTCGCGCGCGATCTCGTCGGCCGCGCGGGCGAGGCCTCCGAGGGGGCGGAGCGCGCCGCGGGTGACGAACACGACGATGCCGCCGAGGATGATCAGCGTGGCGCCCAGGTAGACCGCGGCCACGCGGCGGAATTCGCGCTGGGGGCGGAGGAACTCGGCCTCGTCGTAGCCGACGATGACGCCCCAGCCCGCGCCGCGGGCGGGTTTGTAGTTGGCGTGGACGCGGCGGCCGGTGATCGCCTCGACGTAGCGGACGGAGCCCTGCTTTCGGGCGAGCACGAGCTGTCGCATCTCGGAGAGCGCGGGCGCGTTGGTCTTCTCGGCGAGCGTGTCCATGGTCTCTGCGATGACGAAGGTATCCTTGGGGTGGACGACGAGGCGGCCGGAGCGGGAGAATACCAGGGTAAAACCGGTGTCGGAAAACTCGTTCGCGTTGGCGAGGCGGCGGAGCCAGCCTAGGTCGACGACGGCCTCGACGGCGCCGGCGAATTCCCGGTCGTCGCCCTCGCGGCGCCAGATGGGGACGGCTAGCCGCACGACCTGCCGGGGATCGGCCTCGCGATCGAAGTAGGGCTCGCCCCAGGAAGGGGCGGCGCGTTCGCGCAGTTCCATGAACCAGTCGCGTTCCCAAAAGGCGCGTTCCGGCGCGGTCAGGTCGAGCGCGATGAAGCGGGTCGCGGTCTGCGCCCGGCGCACGGCCACGCCGACGCGGGCGGCGCCGGGTGGTTGGAGCGCGATGCCGAAACCGTGGAGCTGGGGATGGTCGAGGAGGATGTCGCGCGCCAGGCGTTCGGCGCCGGCGGCGTCGACGGGGCGGGACTCGAGATCGCGGGCGACGAGGCGGGTGACGCGTTCGACGGAGCCCACGAGCGCGTCGAGGCCGTCTGCGACGGCGTTGGTCGCTAGCATGGCCTGGACCTCGGCCTGTTCGCCGAGGATTCGCTCGACGGCGCGGCGGTTGAGCTCCGCCACCAGGAACAGGGCGATGCCGCTCAGGATGCCGATGAGGCCGGCCAGCCGGACGGACAGGCTGCGATGATACGCGACGGGCATGGGGTGGGGTGGGAAGCGGTATAACGAGCGTGGCGGAGGCGGCGGCCGAGTCGAGTGGTTAGACCACGTAAGGGCTCTTTGCCCAAGACTTGAGAAAACGGGTCGCGGCGAGGCTGGCGCCGGAGCCCGGCCTCGTCATGGTCTGGCGTGGTGAATCCCCGTCCGTCGCCTTTCTTTTGCCTTCGCTCCGGCGCGCGCCTGCTGGCGGCGTGTCTCCTGGCGGCGGGCGCGGCGTTCGCTGGAGCGGAGCGGAGCGGCCGCCTGAGTCCCGACGTGGAGAGCCTGGCGAAGGGGGCCTTCGTGCGCTTGCCTCCGCCTCCGGTGTGGAGCGCGGTCGACTCGTCCGGGCTGTGGTCGGCGGACGAGATCCGGGCGGCTTTCGCGCGTGTTACGGACACGCCGCCGCAGATCAACCATGTGCGGACGGAGTTCCTGCGGCCGCGGGCGGACTGGCTGCGCGAGTTCAAGGGCTGGTTCGCCCGGCTCGAGCGGCCGCTGCGCCTGCGTTTCGAGGGCGAGCAGTGGGACTGCGACAACTACGCGAACTGTTTCGTGACCTTCGCGGATCTGCTCGTGCTGCGTTCCGGCGAGGGCCGGGGCACGCTCGGCGTCGGCTGGGCCACGGTGTATTACCGCCGGCCCTTCGCCGGCATCACGGAGGGCGCGCACGCGGTGGTGATCGCGGCGACGGGCGAGGGGCTTTTCGTGATCGAGCCGCAGGACGGCACGATGGTGCCGCTCGAGAAGTTCCCCAACCGCGACACGATCGAGGCGGTGTATTTTTGAGCCGATGATCCGGGCTGCTTCGCTCATCGTTTTGTTCCTGGCGCTCGCGGCGGCGCCGTCGCGGGCGGCTTCGCGCGAGATCCTGCTGCCCGCCTTCCCGAACCCGCCGCTCCTGCGCGACGGCGGCGCGCCGAAGCGGGCGACCTCGCTGCGGCTGATGCGGGATCTGCAGAAGGGCGGGGTGCGCGGCCTCGATCGCTTCGACGCGGTCGACGGCGACTACGCGTTGTTTCGCGGCGACTCGCTGGGCGGGCTCGCGGCCTGGCTCGAGGCGGCCTGCGCGGCGCTCGAATACGATCTGCTGGGCGCGCGGGCGAGGCACTACGACGGCGCGGTCTTCGCGCGCATGCTCAACATGGCGACCTCGCTCGCCTCGCTGCGCGACGACAGCATCGGGCTGGCGATGCCGATCGGGGTGCTGGCCTGCCGGCGGGACAAGGCGTGGGGCGATCTGCCCGGGGACGGCAGCGAGGAGGCTTACGTGATTTTCGCGACCGACGAAGGCATGCTGGTCTACGATCCGCCGACGCGGCAGCTCGCTCGTCTCGCGGAGTTTCCCAATCGCGATTCGGTGGTGAAGGTGTGGTTCTGAGCTGCGTTCTTCGCGGGCGCGGCCGGGATCAGCCGGCGAGTCGGAAGCGGAGGGAGACCTCGGTGCCGGAGTCTCCGGGGTGCGCGGTTTCGTCGCGGGATTCGACGCGGAGATCGCCGCCGTAGAGCTCGACGAATTTCCGGACAAGGGGCATGCCGAAGCCGGTGCCTTTCTCGCCGGCGGTGCCGGGGCGGCTGACGGTCTTGGTGACCTCGAAGAGGTGGGCCAGGATGGTGACGGGGATGCCGATGCCGTGGTCGCGGACGCGTAAGGTGAGGAAGCCGTCCTCGGCGCGGGCCTCGATCTCGACGGAGGAGCCGGGGCGGGAGAATTTAACCGCGTTGGTGAGGAGGTTGCCGAACACGGAGTTCACGAGCGAGCAGCGCTCGGCGAGGATGCCGACGTCGGGCAGATCGACGCGGATGGCGACGTTTTTTTCCCGCGCGCGGTCTTCGACGATCTGTGCGGCCTCCTCGAAGGCGGCGCGGAGCGGGACGGGGCCGATGGCGAGGGACTTGACCTCGGCGCGGCGCATCTCGCGCACGAGGGCGGTGAGGGCGATGCCGTTTTTGACCGCGGAGGCGATGCGGGGCAGGGCGCGCGATACGCCGGTCTCCGGGAAGGCCTCGATGAGCTGGAGGGAGAGGCTGGCGACGGCGAACTGGTTGGCGACGTCGTGGCAGAGGATGTGGATCATCTCGGTGAGCTCGGCGTTTTTCCGCGCGATCTCGCGGCGCTGGTCGCGGAGGGTGAGATGGGTGCGGACGCGGGCGAGGAGCTCGGGCGGCCGGAAGGGTTTGCTGACGTAGTCGTTCGCGCCGAGGGCGAAGCCCTGGACGACGTCGTCGATCTCGGTCTTGGCGGTGATGAAGATGACCGGGATGTCGCGGGTCTCGGGGGCGGCGCGGAGGCGGCGGCAGACTTCGTAGCCGTCCATCTCGGGCATCATGATGTCGAGGAGGATGAGGTCGACGGGCTGGCCCGAGGCGCAGATCTGGAGGGCCTTGGCGCCGCGGTTGGCGACCTTGAGCTCGTAGTCGGAGCGGAGCACGCCGACGAGGACGTCGATGTTGGCCGGGGTGTCGTCGACAAGGAGAAGGCAGGGGCGGGGATCCGCGGGCATCGTCGTCGGGGTCGGCGGGCGCGTGTCGTCGATGAAGAGAAGGGAGCGGGGATCCGCGGGGGCTGGGCTCATGGGGAGTCGGACTGACGAGGGGAGAGGGGGAGCTGTTCGCGGACGGCGGCGAGGCGGGCGGCGGCCTGGTCGAAGTCGTAGGCGGATACGGCCGCTGCGACGGGGGCGAGGAGAGGGGCGAGCCCGGTCCCGGCGACGGAGGCGGAGAGGGAGTCGACGAGATCGGAGGCGCGGCTGTCGTTGCGTGCGAGCATGCCTTCCAATTCGGCGACGAGCGGGGCGACGAGGCCCGGGTCGAGGGGGCGGGGGGCGGCTGCGGGGGCCGCGGTCAAGGCCGACGCTTATGGCCTGGGCGCCTCGCGCGTGGCGCCTGTCCTTGCAGCGGCCGGTTGCCGTGATTTCTTCGTCGCGCACTGGGCCGAAGTTCCCGATCTTCTGCCGCACGTCCCGGCAGAACAGATAGCGGTGCTGCATGGGCCGTTGTCCGCGCAGGAAGCGCAATATGCGCGAGCCACGGGGGTCCGCCCCGTAATCAACAGCCTGCATCAGGCGCGAGTGTGGACCGAAACGGGCGGCGGGGTCTGCCATGTCATGGTCGATACCGGCATGAGCCGTCTTGGCATCGAGCCATCGCAACTTTGCGATCCGCTGCTCCGCGCACTGGATATCGACCTCTGCCTGAGCCATCTCGCCAGCGCTGACGAAGACGTTGCGCAGAACGATGCACAGCGCCTGCGGTTCGACGAGGCGCGAGCGCACGTACACGCCCGTCGCTTCAGCCTTGCCAACAGCGCCGGTATCGCGCTGGGCGCAGGATTCCACGCTGACGTGACGCGGCCGGGCATTGCCTTGTATGGCGGCGTCGCCCGCCCCGAACTTGCAGAACGCATCGCACCTGTCGCGCATCCCGAAGCCGCCGTCATCCAGGTGCGGACCC
>CAYTLL010000042.1:0-35753 GCA_964438755.1 uncultured Akkermansia sp.
CGTCACGGCCGTTGGATGCGGTGCGGACGGCGTAGCCTTCGCGGTTTAGGTTGCGCGTGAGGAGGTCGAGGACGGCGGGGTCGTCGTCGACGGCGAGGATGAGGGGGCCGGCGGCGGCAGAGGATGGGGCGGCGGAGGCGGGCGCGGACGCCGGGGACGGCGTCCCTCCAAAGGCGAAGGGCGGGCGGGACTTGGACGGGTCCTCGACGCGGAGCGGTATGGAGGCGGTGAATACGGTGCCTTTGCCGGGCTCGCTCTCCACGGTGATGTCGCCGCCCATGAGCTGGCAGAATTTTTTGGAGATCGCGAGGCCAAGGCCGGTGCCGCCGTATTTGCGGGTGGTGGAGGCGTCGGCCTGGACGAAGGCCTGGAAGAGCTTGCCGAGCTGCTCCTGGGTCATGCCGATGCCGGTGTCGGCGACGCGGAAGTGGACGAAGTCGCGGCCGTGTTGCGCGGAACGGGTGACCGAGAGGGTGATCCTGCCCTCGTGGGTGAACTTGGCGGCGTTGCTGAGGAGATTGAAGAGGGTCTGGCGGACCTTGGTGACGTCGGCGTGCAGAACGCCGAGGTTGGCGGCGGGTTCGAGAACGAGGGTGTTGTTGTTCTTGGCGACGAGCGGGCGGATGGTGGCGGCGACCTCGTCGACGAGGGCGGCGAGGGGGGCGTCCTCGAGGTAGAGGCTCATCTTGCCGGCCTCGATCTTGGAGATGTCGAGCACGTCGTTGATCAGGCCGAGGAGATGCTTGCCGGCGGAGTGGATCTTTTTGAGGTCGGGAATGGCGGTGTCGTTGCCGGTGTCTTCGGCGTCCTCGATGAGCATCTCGGAGTATCCGATGATGGCGTTCATCGGGGTGCGGAGCTCGTGGGACATGTTGGCGAGGAAGGCGGATTTGGTGCGATTGGCCTCCTCGGCGGCCTCGCGGGCCTGGTGGACGGCGGCCTCGTCCTGCTTGCGCTTGGTGATGTCGACCTGGACGACGACGTAGCTCTCGACCTCGCCGTGGGCGTCGAGAATGGGCTGGCCGTCGACGAGAACCCAGAGCGGGGCGCCATCCTTGCGGTAGTTGAGGACCTCAAGTTGGAAGGGGCGCTTCTGCGCGCGGGCTTTTTTCTTGGCGGCGAGGGCGGCGGGATCTGTGTCGGGGCCCATCAGGAAGTCGTCGGGGTGGCGGCCGATGGCCTCGGCGGCGGTGTAGCCGGTGAGACGGGTGAAGGAGTCGTTGACCCAGGTGATTTGGCCGTGGGTGTCGGTGATGATGACGCCGTTGTAGGTGCGGGCGGCGACGAGGGCGAGGCGGCGGGCCTCGGCCTGGAGCCGCTCGGCCTCGGCGAGGGCGACGGACAGGCGGCGGGCGAGGACGTAACCGAGGATGAGCGCGGCGACGATGAGCGGCACCATGAAGCCGAATACGGGAAGGACGCGCGACCAGGTCTCGTTCTGGATGTCGTCGCCGCGGTAGGCGGCGAGAAGGGTGAATTTCCAGAGCGGAAAAGGCTCGGCGCGCCAGGTCCAGCCCTCGGCGTCGATCCACTCGCGATCTCCGGCGTGGGCGAGGGAGGCGGAGCGGATGAGCGCGGGGTCGGCGCCCTTGGTTGCGAAGAGCGCGCGGCCGTCCCGGTCGACGAAGGCGAAGAAGCCCCGGTCGAGGAGGCGGGCGTCGGCCAGTTGCTGGCCGATGCGGTCGAGGTTTTCGACGAGGTAGCCGACGTAGTGGACGCCGACGACCGCGCCGGCGGAGTCGAAGACCGGTTCGTAGCCGGTGAGGTAGGGGCGGCCGAGGATGTCGACCACGCCGTAGAAGGGATGGCCCTGGCGGATGGCGGCGACCGCCGGGCCGGATGGATCGAGGACGGTGCCGACGGCGCGGGAGCCGTCCGGATGTAAGACATTCGTGGATACGCGGACGAAGTCGTCGCCGTCCCGAACGAAGAGGGTGGCGGTGCCGCCCATCAGGTTGGTGGTGTGGTCGACGACGGTGAAATCGTTGGCCACGGGGGTGATGCCGAAGCGCAGGACGGGCACCTCGCGGTCGCCGACGCGCTCGGTGGCGCCGCCGGGGGCGAAGTGGGCCGAGCCGAGGGCGTCGGTGGAGGAGCGAAGGACGCGCATGGAGGCGCGGACCCGCTCGAGGTAGGCGCCGTGGGTGGAGACGAGCTCGCGGCCGACCTGGGTGATGCGGGTGTTGATGTCGTCGGCGAGGTCGGCCTCGACGGTGTGGCGGAGGTTGCGGTAGCCGCCGAAGAGGGCGAGTGCGACGAGGGCGGAAACGAGGAGGAACCAGCCGAGGAGGCGAAGGTGGAGGGAGCGGTGCACTGGGAAGGGGTGAGGAGAGCGGGTGTGGGGGCGGACGGGGATCAGAGATCGAAGCGGACGATGGTGAAGTCGTCGTCGAGCGGGCCCGGGCCGTGTAGGGCTCGGACCTGGGCGTGGAGGGAGTCGAGCTCGTCGGCGCCGGGGACGCGGGGGCGGCCGAGGAAGTCGCGGAGCTCGTCGAGGCTCCACATGCCGCCGATGTCGGCTCGGCTGATCTCGTAGACGCCGTCGCTGAGGAGGTATAGGCGCGCAGGGCCGGGGAGGTGGCGCGTGAAAGTCTTGTAGAACATGCCTTCGAGGCCGCCGATGACCATGCCGGCGCCGGCGAGGGGCTCGGCGGAGGCGGACTCGGAGGATGACGCGGCGGCGAGGCGGGACGCCTCGCCGCTCACGGGTGGGACGCCCGTGCCACCAGTGACGAGGAGGGCGGGCGGGTGGCCGCCGGCGGCGAAACGGAGCGTGCGCGAGGAGGGCTGCCAGACGCCATACCAGAGGGTGAAATACATCTCGTTCTGGCGCTCCATGAGGAAGGCGTTGTTGAGGGCGGCGAGGACGAGTCCGGGGTCGCGGAAGTCGACGCCGGGAAGGGTGGAACCGCGGAGGACGTTGATCGCGGCGGCGGAGAGCAAGGCGGCGCCGACGCCGTGGCCGCAGACGTCGAGGAGGTAGAGCGCGAAGTGGTCGTCGTCGATCCAGTGGTAGCCGAAGGAGTCGCCCCCGAGCTCGGTGGAGGGAACGAGTCGCCAGTCGACGTGGATCGTGCGGCAGGGGCCGGGGGCGGGGAGCAGGGAGCGGATGTAGTTCTCCGCCTCGGTGAGCTCGGCGCGGAGGCGGGTCTGCGTCCGCTCGATGGTGTGGAGGTAGGCGGCCTCCTGGTCGCGGAAGCGTTTCTTCTGGAGGCCGGCGCCGATGCGGGCGCGGAGGAGGACGGGGTTGAAGGGTTTCGGAAGAAAGTCCTCGGCGCCGTGCTCGATGCACTTCACGACGGCGGCGATCTCGTCGAGGGCGGAGATCATGATGACCGGGAGGTGGCGGAGCGCGGGGTTTTGCTTGAGCGCGACCAAGGTGGAGAAGCCGTCGAGGACGGGCATCATCATGTCGAGGAGGACGAGGTCGAAGGGCTCGGCGCGGAGCTTGGCGATGGCGGCCTCGCCGTCTCCGGCCTCGGCGACGGTGTGGCCCTGGCGGGTGAGTTGGCGGGCGAGGACGTCGCGGTTGCCGGGCTCGTCGTCGACGATGAGGATGCGGCCGGGATCGGCGACGGGGGCGTCGGCGGTCGAATCGGAGGCGGATGCGGCGAGGAGGGCGGCGAGGTCGAGGGGCGGGGCGGAGTGGGCGGAGGCGCCGAGGCAGGGCGCCTCGGCGTCCACGGGCGGGACGCCCGTGCCACTACGTAGGGTGACCCGGGCGTCGGTGAGGTTTTCGTTGATTTGCGCGAGGAGCTGCTGCGCGGCGCGGCGGATTTTGTGGAGGTCGGGCGCGTAGGCCTCGCCGTGGCCGGCGTCGCCGACCTCGTCGATGAGGAGCTCGCTGTAGCCGAGGATCTGGTTGATCGGGGTGCGGAGGTCGTGGCGCAGCTGGGCGAGCGGAGTGGGGGCGGCGGAGGACATCGTGGCGGAGGGCGAGGGAGCGAGGAGCCGGCGGGCGGAAGACGGGAACGGAAAGCAGGCGAAGGGCCGACGACCCAAGGCGGAAGCACGGATGCGTTTTTTGCTCCGTGCAACGCGGGAAGCGGCGGAAGCGCGGGCGCAAAAAAAGCCCGCCGGCGGAAGGCCGGCGGGCGAGGGGAGAGGAGGCAGGGCCGGTGGGGAGTAGACTCAGCCGCGCGGCGTGTAGACGGTCTGCTTGAGGCCCTTGCCGAGGAGGGCGCGGAAGGCGGCGAGGTTTTTGACCGCGCCGAGCGCGATGAGCTGGCGGGCCATGTTGCCCACGGCGGTGCCTTCGAGGGCGAAGCTGACCACGGGCACGCCGCTGGCGTCGGCGGTGGCCTGGCAGAGGAGGCGGTTTTTCGAGCCGCCGCCGACCACGAGGATGCGCTTGAAGGCGCGGCCGGACATGCGTTCGAAGGCGGCCTTGGCGTCGGCGTGGCCGCGGCCGAGCGACTCGCAGATGAGGCGGACGTAGCCGGCGAGGGTTTTCGGGGCGGCGAGGCGGCGCTTTTTGAGGTGGGCGTCGATCGCGGCCTTCATCGATTTCGGGTTGGCGAAAGACGGGTCGGTGACGTCGAGGAGGGCGGCGGGGGCGGGGAGTTTTTCGGCGGCGGCAATCAGGGCGGACCAAGCTGCGTCAGTCGTTGGGCGAGAAGAAAAATCCTTCATCGTGCCCTCGAGGAGCCAGAGGCCGATGACGTTGGTGAGGGGGCGGTAGCGGCCGTCGCCGATGCGCTCGTTGGCGACGCGTTTGGCGAGGGCCTCGGCGCCGAGGAGCGGGGAATCGCTCTCGAAGCCGACGAGCGACCAGGTGCCGGAGCTGAGGAAGAGGTCGCTGCCGTCGGGCGAGGCGGGCATGGCGTCGTAGGCGCAGGCGGTGTCGTGCCCGGGGACGGCGATGACCTGGGTCTTCTCGAGGCCGGGGAAGTTTTTGACTTTGCCGAGCTTGGCGCCGGCGAGGACGGGCTTGGTGAACCACTGGGCGGGGATGCGGAAGTGGTCGAGGGCGGCGCGCGACCAGTCGGTGGAGTGGACGTCGAGGAGCTGGGTGGTGCTGGCGATGGTGAGCTCGTTCGCCATCTTGCCCGAGAGGAGAAAATTGAAGAAATCGGGCAGGAAGAGGCAGCGCGTGGCGAGATCGGTGAGGGCGGGGCAGGAGGCGACCTGTTCCTCGAGTTGGAGCGAGGAGTTGTAGAAGACGTTCGGTATGCCGGTGGCGGCGTAGACGCGCTCGAGGGCGGCGCGGGTGTTGCCGAGGCGTTTCAGGCCGGCCTGGGTGCGCGAGTCGCGGTAGGCGTGGACGGGCGCGACGAGGCGGCCGGCGTCGTTGACCAGCGCGTAATCGACCCCCCAGGTGTCGACGCCGACGGAGGCGAGCGCGGCGCCTTTCGGGAGCGCGGCGACGGCGGCGCGGAGGCCGGTCTGGATCTCGGCCCAGAGGCCGGTGATGTTCCAGTAGTCGTGGCCGCCGAGGGATTGGAAGGCGTTGGGGAAACGATGCACCTCCTTCAGCTCGAGCTTCTGGTTTTTCCAGATGCCAAGAATGACGCGACCGCTGGTGGCGCCGAGATCGACGGCGGCGAGGTGGACGGGGGAGGGCATGGCGGGGATGAAAAGTAAGAGGTGGGCGTGGGAGAAAACGACTTAAGCTTTTGGCTAAGGTTTGAATCTACCAAAATCTACCAAAAACGCGCACCTTCTTCCAAGATGAGGATTGCGAGCGAGGCGTGTTTGGTGACACGTTTTGCGCCCTTCGCCCCTCCATGGCTCACGCTCAATCCGCTCTGCTCACCGATCCCTCACGCCCCGCCGGCAAGCGCGTGCAAATGATGGCCACCTGCCTGTGCGACGCTTTCTACGACGACGTGGCGAAGGCCACGGTCGAGGTGCTCGAATATCTCGGCTGCACGGTGGAGTTCCCCGACGGCCAGACCTGTTGCGGGCAACCGGCCTTCAACGGCGGCGACTGGGCCTCCTCGCGCAAGGTCGTGCGCCACACGTTGAAGGTTTTCGGCGGCGACCTGCCGGTCATCGTGCCGAGCGGCTCCTGCGCCGCGATGATGTTCCACGGCGCGCCGCTGGAATTCGAGAAGGAGGCCGATCTTCCCGAGGTCGAGGCCTTCGGCAAGCGCACCTGGGAGCTGGTGGATTTCATCGTCAACGGCCTCGGCGTCACGTCGTGGCCCGGCCAATACAAGGCCAAGGTCGCCTTTCACCGCTCCTGCCACTCGCGCGGCACCTGCACCGGCCCGGCCGCCCTCACGCTGCTCTCGAGCATCCAGGGCATCGAGGTCGTGCCTTTTGGCGAAGGCGAGCAATGCTGCGGCTTTGGCGGCACGTTCTCCGTGTCGTTTCCCCATGTCTCCAAGGGCATGGGCACCTTGAAACTCGAGCACATCCGCGCCGCTCAGCCCGACGTCGTCGCCTCGATCGACATGAGCTGCATGATGCACCTCGGCGGCCTCGCCCAAAAAGAGGGCAAGCCGATCAAGACCCTGCACGTCGCGCAGATCCTCCGCGACGCGCTCAAGAACGCCTAACCCTCCCGCCTCGCCGCCCCGTCGCCATGGCCCTCCAGCAAATCGACCAGTTCGCCGCCAAGCTGCGCCCCGACACGCGCGCCGCCGTCTACGACGGTTCCAAAAAAGGCCACGAGAAGCGCACCTCCGTCCTCTTCGACCACTACCCCGATCCCGACCACCTCCGTCGCCTCGCGGGCAACATCAAGCAGCACGTCGTCGAGAATCTCGACACCCTGCTCCCCGCCGCCGCCGCCGCCCTCGAGCGCAACGGCGTGAAGGTCCACTGGGCGTCCACCGCCGAGGAGGCCAACGCCGCCGTGCTCGCGATCATGCAGGCCCGCGGCGCGAAGAAGATGGTCAAGGCCAAGACCATGGTCTCGGAGGAGACCCACCTCGGCCACTTCCTCGAGAAAAACGGCGTCGAGTGCGTCGAGACCGACCTCGGCGAGTTCATCATCCAGATCGATGGCGACCACCCCTCGCACATCGTGAAGCCGATCATCCACAAGAACCGCCGCGAGATCGCCACGTCCTTCGAGAAGCACGGCCTCGGCGCCTACAACGACGACCCGCAGACGATCACCCGCCGCGCGCGCGTCCATCTTCGCAAAAAATACCTCGAGGCCGACGTCGGCCTTACCGGCGCCAACTTCGTCACCGCCGACACCGGCCGCCTCGTCCTCGTGACCAACGAGGGCAACTCCCGTTTCTGTCTCGCCGCCACCAAGTGCCACATCGCCATGGTCGGCATCGAGAAACTCCTCCCGCGCGAGACCGACCTCGGCCTCTACCTCAACCTCCTCGCGCGCTCCGGCACCGGCCAGCAGCTCACCGTCTACACCGAGTTCATCTCCGGTCCGCGTTCGGCCACCCAGCCCGACGGCCCCGAGGAGATGCACGTCATCTTCGTCGACAACGGTCGCACCGACGCCCTCGCCAGCGAGTGCCGCGAGATCCTGCGCTGCATCCGCTGCGGCGCCTGCCTCAACGTCTGCCCCGTCTACCGCCAGGCCTCCGGCCACGCCTACCGCAGCGTTTACCCCGGCCCCGTCGGCGCCGTGCTCTCGCCGCTCCTCGCCGGCGAACGTTTCCCCGAGCTCGCCGACCTTCCCAAGGCCTCCTCGCTCTGCGGCGCGTGCAACGAGGTCTGCCCGGTGAACATTCCCATCCCCGACCTGCTTCTCCGTCTGCGCGCCCGCGGCAAGGAAGAGGGCGCGAAAGGCGCCGCCGCCGGCACGCCGCCGATGGGAGCCTGGTCGGTCCTCGCCTCGCAGCCCGTCGCGTGGAAGACCTCGCTCACCGCCGGCCACGCGCTCAACTACATCCCGAAGAGCCTCATCCCCGTGCCGCCGATGCAGACCTGGCTGCGCGACCGCACGCTGCCCGAGTGGCGCGGCGGCTCTTTCCGCAAGTGGATGAAGGACCGCGCCAAGAGCAGCCGCTAGCTCGGTCGATAGCTCCTCGCTCCCCCTTTCCCAATCCGATGAATGGCCGCGAAAATTCGCAGAAGGCGCAAAAAGGGCCGGCTCGTTTTTGCGCCTTTTGTGCCTCTTTGCGGCCACCCCGCTCCTAGCAACCAGTCCCCATGTCCACCGCCCGCGACACCCTTCTCGCCCGAGTCAAAGCCGCCCTCGCCCCGTTGCCCGAGCGCGCGCCGTTGCCCAACTGGGACCGCGAACTCGTCATCATGCGCCAGGCCCGCGGCGCGGTCGACGCCTGGACGCTTTTCGCCGAGCGCCTCAAGGGCGTGAACGGCACCCCGCTGACCTCCGTCGCCGAACTCGTCGCCTTGCTCGCGAAGAACGACTGGAAACACGGCTACTGCGATCCCGCGCTCTGGCCCTCGTTCCGCGCCGCCTTCGACTCGGCGGGCGGTTTCACGGTCGAGACCGAGTTTGATCGCACGCGCGTCGACGATTACCAATTCGGCATCACCGCCGCCGTCGGCGCCGTGGCCGAGACCGGCACGCTCGTCCTCTCCGACCTCGGCACCTCCCGCCGGCTCGGCGCGCTCACGCCTTGGACGCATGTCGCCGTGCTCCACCGCGCGCAGATCCACCTCGACGTGCCCGCCGCCATCGCCGCGCTGCCGAAGGACCCGAACGTCGTCTGGGCCACCGGCCCCTCCAAGACCGCCGACGTCGAGGGCATCCTCATCGAGGGAGTGCACGGTCCCGGCATACAGGTGGCGCTTCTGGTCGACTGAACGGGCAGGTCCGGACCGCCGGGCCGTCCGGGATCGATCTCCACGGTCCGTTTGCCCGCTCGGTCCGCTCGGCGACCCCGCGCCGCGCTTGACCGCCCCTCGCGCGGCCCGCTTTTCTTCCGCTCAACCATGAGCGACCGTCCGGCCACGCCTTCCACCGTAAAATACAAACGCATCGTCCTGAAACTCAGCGGCGAAGTGCTTCGTGGCAAAGGAGTCGACCCGATCGAACCGCAGATCCTCGAGGACATCTGCAAGCAGGTGAAAACCGTCCACGACCTCGGCATCGAGGTCTGCGTCGTCATCGGCGGCGGCAACATCTTCCGCGGCCTCACCGGCTCCCAACGCGGCGTCGACCGCACCACCGGCGACTACATGGGCATGCTCGCCACCGTGATCAACTCGCTCGCGATCATGGATTGCCTCGAAAAGCTCGGGGTGAGCTGTCGCGTGCAGTCCGCCATCCCGATGAACCAGGTGGCCGAGCCCTTCATCCTCCGCCGCGCCATCCGCCACCTCGAAAAGGGCCGCGTCGTCATCTTCGCCGCCGGCACGGGCAACCCGTATTTTTCCACGGATACGACCGCCGCCCTGCGCGCCTCCGAGATCCGCGCCGACATCATCATGAAGGCGACCAAGGTCGACGGCATCTACAACAAGGATCCGAAGAAGCACGCCGACGCCGTCCGCTACGACAGCCTCACGTTCATCGAGGCCCTCAAGCAGCGTCTGAATGTCATGGACAGCACCGCCTTCTCGCTGTGCCTCGACAACAACATGCCGATTCTCGTGTTCGACCTGCACGCGCCGGACTCGATCACGAAGGCCGTCCACGGCGAGCCTGTCGGCACGCTGGTGCATAGCTGAGCGGCTTCGCGGATCATCTCTGGCAAGTCCTCCGGTCCGCGCGGCCGAGGCGGGGCAGCGCGGTCTCGCGCCCGTCCTTGCGCCTGTAAGGCGAGCTTCGCCCGCGCGACTCGGGCGAGCGGACGCGTCCGGATCGCCGGGATTCTCCGCGGGACCCGTTGGAAATTTTGTGGCGCTGCGCGACGCGACGCGACCGCTCCCACCGCCGCGCCGGTTCTGTCCGCCTCGCCGGGCGAGGGTGCGTCCGCGTTTTCGTTTTTCCCGTTAGGTAGCAATACCCACCGATCTGAGGGGTCCTTAAGTTTTACCTTACAGAGGGATAATCACATCCTTTTGACTAGATGACCCTGTATTGTCGCTTCTTCCCGGATTCTTTCGCCCTAGTCCACGCCTTGCGCCCGGGGGCCTGATTTTCGCCGAGCATGGAATCCGGACGCAGTAGCAACGTGCTGGTGGTGGACGACGACGATGCGGTCCGCCTTCGCGTGCGAGACCTTCTCGAGCACGGCGGCCTTTGTTCGGTGGACGAGGCGATGAGCGGGCAGGCCTGTTTGGACAGCGTGTCCCGGCGTCTGCCCGATTTGATCCTGCTCGATTGCATGATGCCCGGGATGAACGGCCTCGACGTTTGTTCGCATCTGCGCTCCGACGCGCGCACCCGCGAGATTCCGATCATCATGGTATCCGCGGCCGACGCCGAGACCGCGCGCACGGCGGCGCTCGGCGCGGGGGCCGAGGATTTCATCACCAAGCCGATCCCGGCGCGCGAACTGGTCGCGAAGGTCGACACGATCATTCGTCTCGATCGTTTGAGGTCGCTTCGTCGGGAACGCGACCGTATGAGCTGGCTGTTCGAAAACGCGGTCGAGCCCATGCTTCGTGTCACCCGCGACGGTCGCCTGCGGGAGGCGAATTTGCGGGCGCGGGAGATTTTCGGCCTGCCGTCGACATCGCCCGGCCCGGTCTCCGGCGACGCCCCGGACGTTTTTGAGTTGATCGCCCGCCGTCACCGCGCCGATCCGCCCGACTCACTCGCCCTGCTGCGCGCCGGCCTGCCCGTTCCCGGGGGCCGCTTTTCCCTGTGCCGGCCGGAGTCGAGCCTGGTTTCCGCCCGTTGGTATCTGGTCGAAGCGCACCGGGACCTGGACTCGCCCGCCGCCGACCTCCTGCTCAGGTTTTCCGAGCATACGGAACGCGTTAGGCTCGAGCTCGAGAGCCGCACCTTTCAGAGCATCATTTCCCACAAGCTGCGCACGCCGCTGAACGGCGTCGGCTCGATGCTCGATTTTCTTCTCGACGAGCCCGGCCATCTGGCGGGCCCGGAGGCGCGGGAGCTCGCGTTAAGCGCGCGCGAATGCGCGCGCCGGCTCGAGGGCACCTTGCTCTCGATCATGCGCTATCACGCGGCGATTTGCGGATCGACCGTGTCGGCCGCGCCGGGCGCGCCGCGTCCGTGGTCGGAGCTGCTGCTCGAGGCCGCGGCCGAGGCCGGGGTGCCCCGGGGACGTCTTTTTCTCGCGGGCGACCCGCCTCCCTTGCTTGCGCCCGCGCTGGTCGGGCCGATGCGGATGGTGCTGGGCGAGCTCGCCGCCAACTACCTCAAGTTCGCCGACGTCGCGCAGGGCGGGCTTGAGGCGCGTTTCGAATCGCCCGCCGGAGCGCCCGCGCGCCTGCGGCTTTTTTCCCCCGGCCCCGCGCTCGCGCCGGAGCTGATCGCGCGACTCGGCCGGCCCTACTGGCAGATCGAGAAAAGCTTCACCGGCGAGGTCCCCGGCATGGGCCTGGGTCTTGCCACCTGCCGCCTGCTCCTCGCCTCTCTCGGGGCGGAGCTCGCTTTTTCGGCCTCGGATCATCCCCCGGGACTGGTTTCCCTAGTCATCCTTCCCACCCTTTCATGAACGCCCGCATCCTTCTCGTCGACGACCACGAGACAAATCTAGTCACGCTCGAGGCGATCCTCGCCCCGGAGGGCTACGAGCTGCGCGCCGTGCGTGGCGGCGAGGAGGTCCGGGAGATCACCCTCGAGTTCCGGCCCGATCTTATCCTGCTCGACGTGATGATGCCCGGACTGGACGGCTACGCCGTATGTCGGTTGATCCGCGACACGCCGGAGATCGCGGCCGTGCCGGTGGTGATGGTCACGGCATTGAGCGACCGCCGCTCGCGGATCATGGGCATCGAGGCGGGCGCGGACGATTTCATCTCGAAGCCATTTTCCGTGGAGGAGCTGCGGGTGCGGGCGCGCACCATCACGCGGCTCAACCGCTACCGGGTGATCGCGGAGCAGCGCGCGCGGCTGGATCGCCTGCACGAGCTCGCCCCCTCGGCGATCGTCGTCACCAAGCCCGACGGCGAGGTGCTTTCCGCGAATCGGCGGGCGGAGGAGTTTTTCGCCGGCTCCTTTCCCGGCGCCCTTCGGGGCCGTTCCCTGCTCGCGGGACTGCCCGAGGGTGAGGCGGCGCGGGTCGCCGAGCTGATCGCCCACGCGGCCTCCTCCGAGCCCGGCGCCGAGGGCATCGCGGAGTTGCGGCTTCGGCTGTCTTCCGGCGGCTCCGAGCGCGTCCTGCATGTTTCGGCCACGCGGCTCGAGGAAGGGGCCGCCTCGCTCGCGCTTCTCTCGCTGGACGACATCACGGCCGAGGTGCGCGCCCGCGAGGAGACGGAGTCCATCAATCGCCGGCTCGACGCCATGGTGCGCGAGCGCACGCGCCGCCTCGAGGAGGCGAACCAGCTGCTCACCTCCTACGCGGTGTTCGTCGCCCACGATCTTCGTTCGCCGCTCTCGGCCATCACGACCTACGTGTCCTTCCTGCTGGGCGATCACTGGCCCCTGGGGAACGAGGTCCGCGGATGCCTGGAGCAGGTCCAATGCGCCGCGAACATGATCGACGGCATGATCGGGGACACCCTTTCGCTGGCCTGCGTCCGCGAGGAGGGGGCGGTGGTGGAGGGTAGCGTGGATCCCGCCCCGGTGTTGCGGAGTCTGTGCGGCAAGCTCGTCACCCTGTGCCCGCCGCCGCGCCCCGTGGTCGAGGTCAAGCCGCTCCCGCTGGTCGCCGGCTCCGCGTTGTTGATCGAGCGCGTGTTTTTTAATCTGATCTCCAACGCGATCAAATACGCGTCCTCGCGTCCGGCCCCGCGGATCGAGATCGGCTCGGTCGACAGTCCCGACGGACCGGCGATCTACGTGCGCGACAACGGCGTGGGCTTTCCCCAGGAGGAGGCCGAGGCGCTTTTCGCCGAGTTCTCCCGTCTCTCCACCGCGGAGGGGCACGAGGGGCTCGGTCTCGGATTGTCGCTCGTCGCCCGCCTCGTGCGTTCGCACCACGGCCGGATCTGGGCGGAGGGGCGTCCGGGGGAGGGCGCGACCTTCTACGTCTGGTTGCCCGCGCCTTCCGCCGCGCCCGCAGCGGAGGACGCGGTGTCCTTCCTCGCTTGATCCTCTCTAGCCCCTTTCCGCCATGCATCGCGTCCTTTTCCTTCTCCTCGCGCTCACGCCCCTGTTCGTCGCCTGCTCGCCGGGTGAAAAGCCGGCGGGGCCCGCGCCCACGCCCGCGTCCCCTCCGGCTTCCGCCTCCGCGTCCGAAGCGGCGCGCCAGCTCGCGACGCGGCTCGACGCGGATTTCCGGCGCATCCGCGAGGAGGTCGAGCGGGTCGCTGCGTTGACGGCGGGCCTCTACGCCCGGCAGGACGAACTCGTGGCCCGGGCCGACGCCTCCAAATACGCCGTCGCTTCGAACGGCGCCTTCTACAAGAAAATCGACGACGGCGGCGCCGCGCTTTGGATATCCGCCGTGGTCCCCGTGACCGAGGAGGTGAAGCGGGTCGCCTACTTCACGGAGGCGCTCGATCCCGAGCTGATCTCGGTCTGCCGGCGTTTCCCGGAGGTGAGCCAGGCCTACTACAACGATCGCAACAGCATGAACCGCATCTACCCGTGGTTCGACACGATCGCCCAGTATCCGGCGCGGATGAACATCCCCGAATACAACTTCTATTACCTCGCCGACGAGCGTCACAATCCCGCCCGGCGCGGCGTCTGGGTCGACGAGCCCTACGTCGATCCCGCCGGTCGCGGCTGGATGGTCAGCGCCATCGCCCCCGTCTATGTCGACGGTCGCCTCGAGGGCGTGCCCGGCCTGGACGTGACCATCGCCACCTTGGTGAGCCGCTACCTTCGCGAGGAGGGCCGCGCCATCGCGGTCATCTCCCGCCAGGGCGTGCTGGTCGCGGCGACCGAGCGGGCGATCCAGCACCTCGAGATGCCGCCGCTCAAGAACCACAAGTATCTCGAGACGGTGAAGCTCGATACCTTCAAGCCCGACGAGTATAACATCCTCAAGAGCACGCTTCGGCCGGTGCGCGCCATGGCCCGAGAGATCCTGGACCGCGAGAGCGGCGAGGTGTCGGTCGAGTTGATGCACTCCACGCACAGCGCCGGCTTCGCGCGCATGACCGAGCTGGGCTGGACGGTGCTGGAGATACTGCCCCCCTGAGCCACCCGGGGCCGGTTTCCTCTCCGGCGCGCCGCGCATGTTTTCCCGTTCCCATCTTTTCTACGTCAACCTGCCCGCGCTCTTGCTCGGCGCGGTCGCCATGTTCGTCGTGGGGCTCGGCGCGGTCGTGCTCGGCCAGCAGCTGCGGAACAACGAGCGGGAGCGCGCGATGAACGAGGCCCGTCAGCTCGCCTTCGGTTCGTCGCGCGAGGCGGCGGAGCTCTTCTGGCGCTTTCGCGAGGAGTTCATTTTTTCCCTCACGCACCTGCCCTACGAGCGCCTGCTCGAGGAGCGCGAGGCCGCCCCGGAGACGCTCGTGCCGGTGCGCCGCTTCCTCGCGTTGAACCAGGACATCCTGCGCGAGCTGGTCGTCGTCGGCCCGGACGGGCGCGGCCGCTCAGTGATCATGCGCGGGGAAAATTATGTCGTGTTCACGCCGCTCGAGCCCTTGCCCGCCCCGGTCTCCGAGGTGCGCTGGGAGCGAATCCTGCCATCCGGCTCGGTGCAGATCTCGGGCGTCGTGCAGGCTCCGGACGCCTCCATCCGCGCCTACGCCGCCGCGGTCATCGACCCCATCCGTTTTTGGCGGGAGCGCCTCACCTCCTTCAGCCTCAGCCATCCCGGATTGTGGATCCATCTGATCGACCAGTCCGGGGCCCCCGTGATCGGCCGGCACGCCGGCGACTACGCCGACGAGCTGCCGGAATTTTCCCCGGAGGTGCGCGGACGGCTCGCCGAGGATGGCAGCGAAGGCTATGAGGGCCGGCTTTTGCATCGGGTGCGGCACGGCGACCGGTCGGTGGATCTCATCTCCGCCTACGTGCCGGTCCGCATCGAGGGGTGGTCGGGCCTGCTCATGATCTCCGCCGACGAGCAAGCCGTGCTCGGCCCCGCTTCCAAGGCTCTCACCACCCTCACCGCCATCGCCGTCGCGATCTTCGTCCTGCTGCTCGCGATCTTCCTCTATTTCGCGCGCTACACGCTGCGCAACCAGCGCCAGCTCGAGACGAGCCGTCGTCTCGCCGAGACCTCGGCCCGCGAGGCCGAGGCCGCCAACCAGGCGAAGAGCAATTTCCTGGCGATGATGAGCCATGAGCTGCGCACGCCGCTCAATTCCATCCTAGGCCTCTCGGAGTCCCTGCTCGAGCGCCTCCATGGTCCCCTCACCGACAAGCAGGCGCGCTATCTCGATCTGGTGCTGACGAGCGGACGGCACCTGCTCAACCTCATCAACGACATCCTCGACCTCGCCAAGATCGAGTCCGGCCGGCTCGAGGCGCAGTTCTCGTCCTGTTCCGTTCGCGAGATTTGCGAGCAGGCGATCGAGATCGTCCAGCCCGTCGCGGCCCGCCGCGGCCAGCGGCTCGTCTTCGAGCTTCCGGCCGGCGATATCCATCTCCGGGCGGACGCGCGTCTCCTGCACCACCTTCTGGTCAACCTGCTTAGCAACGCGGTGAAGTTCACCCCGGAGGGAGGCACCCTCGGCCTGCGCGTGGCCTCGGTTTCCGAGGAGCTGCGTGTCGAGGTCTGGGACCGCGGCATCGGCATCGCCGCGGAGGACATTCCCCGGCTCTTCCAGCCCTTCGTCCAGCTCGACGCGCGGCTCGCCCGCGACTACGGAGGCACCGGCCTGGGCCTCGCGCTCGTGAAGCAGATCGCCCACCTGCACGGCGGCCGCATGAAGGTTGAAAGCCGCCCCGGCGCGGGATCCTCGTTCACGTTCGTGCTTCCCGCCTCCGCCGTGCTGCCGGCGGCCGACTCCCCGGCCCCCCCCGACGCCGCCCTCCCCGCCGCGCCTCGGCTCATGGCCGCGGCCGCTCCCGCGCCGGAGTCCGGGACGCCTCTCCCGTCCTCCCCGAACGGATCTCTCGTGCTCCTTGTCGACGACACGCCGTCCAACGTCGTGCCGCTGCGCGATTATCTGGAGAACAAGGGCTGCCGTGTAGCCGTGGCCGAGAACGGGCGCTCCGCCGTCGACATGACGTCGCGCCTCGGGCCGGATCTCGTGCTGATGGACATCCAGATGCCCGAGATGGACGGCATCGAGGCGACCCGGCGCATCCGCGCGCTCGCCGATCCCGCGCTCGCGCGCGTGCCGATCATCGCCGTCACGGCCCTCGCCATGCCGGCCGACCGCGACCGTTGCATCGCCGCCGGCGTCGACGACTATGTCACCAAACCCTACCGTCCGCGCGAGCTCCATGCCCGTGTCCTCGAGCTGATCGCGAAAAGAAAGAACGCCCCGTGAAAACCCACCGCATGCTCTGGACCCCCGCCGCCGGCTGGAGTCCCCCGCTCGCCGAATTTCCCGCCGGTCTCGACCTGCTCCTCTATTTCGGCGAATCCCGGCTGATGCGAGCCGACGCCGGCCCCTTGGCCGAGCTCCTCTCCCTGGCGCCCGCGCGCGTCGTCGCCGGCTGCAGCGCGGCCGGCGCCGTGCTCGGCCCGGAGATCCACGACGAGGCGCTCGTGGTCGTCGGCGTGCGTTTCGGTTCCTCCTCGGTCGGCGCGGCCTTGCGGCGCCTGCGCGCGCCGGAGGAGAGCGGACGCGTCGGCGAGGAGCTCGCGCGCGACATGGCTCGCCCCGGGCTGCGCCACGTCCTCGTCATGAGCGACGGCCTGCTCGTCAACGGCTCCGCCCTCGCCGAGGGCCTGCGTCGCGCCCTCCCGCCCGGCGTGACTCTGTCCGGCGGCCTCGCCGGCGACGGCAACCGCTTCCGCTCCACCGCCGTCGGGTTGGGCGGGGACGTGGGGCCCGGCCGCGTGGTCGCCCTTGGTTTTTCGGGTCCCGCGATCGAGGCGGGTTTCGGCGTGGCCGGCGGCTGGTCGCCCTTCGGCCCCGAACGCATCGTCACCCGTTCCGAGGGTAATGTCGTCCATTCGCTCGACGGGGAGCCCGCGCTCGCGCTCTACCGGCGCTATCTCGGGCCCCGCGCCGACCAGCTGCCCGGGGCTGGGCTGCTGGTCCCGCTCCAGATCATGCCCGGGCGGGCGGGCGGGGGCGGTCTTATCCGCACGATGCTCGCCATCGACGAGGAGGCGCAGTCCATCACGTTCGCCGGCGACGTGCCGCAAGGCGGCGTCGTGCGGCTCATGCGCTCCACGCGCGACGCCCTGATCGAAAGCGCGGGCGAGGGCGTCGCCCCCGTCGCGGCCCGCGCGGCCTCGGTGGCGGGCGATTCGCTCGCGCTGGTCGTGAGCTGCGTCGGCCGCCGCGGGGTCCTCGGGCAACGTTGCGAGGAGGAGCTCGAGCTCGCCCTCTCCGCCCTGCCCCCCGCGGCGCAGCTCGCGGGGTTTTATTCCTACGGGGAGCTCGCCCCCTCCGGCGTCATGCACGCCTGCGAGCTCCACAACCAAACCCTCGTGCTCACGCTGCTCGGCGAGCGTGAACCCTGAGCCGTGCACCGCCTTCTCCTTCGCCACATTCGCAAGCACCTGTCCGACGAGCTCGCGGCCAGCCCCGGGCTCGCGCCCTTCCTCGCCACCCTTTCCGAGACCTACGAGGAGTTTCACCAGAACCAGATCCTCGCCGAGCACACCCTGCAGGTCGTCTCCGACGAGCTGACCGAGGCCAATCGCCGGCTCCGCGCCGAGGGCGAGAGCCGCCTCGCCGAGCTCAACGAGTATTATCGCCGGACGCTGGAGTTGCAGCAGGGCATGATCCTGTGCTTCGAGCGCGACGGGGATGATTTCCGCCACACCCTCTGCCTTGGCCGTCTCGCCGTCCGGCTGGGCTGGACGCCGGAGCGGGTCGTGGGCCGCCGCCTCGCCGATTTTCTCCCGGCCGCCGCGGCCGCCCTGCTCCGCGACGCCTATCTCGCCGCCTGGTCGGGGGAGGAATGCCAGGTGGAGTTCGCTTCCGACGACGGCGCCATCCACTGCCTCGCCAGCTTCCGTCCCCGTAGCGAGGCCGGCGAGGTGCGCGAGGTCATCCTTTCCGGCGTCGAGGTGAGCGAGCTGAAGAAAACCCAGGCCGAGGCGCAGAAGCTCGCCCTGGTCGCCTCCCGCACCGACAACGCCGTCATCCTCACCGACGCCGAAGGCCGCATCGAGTGGATCAACGAGGGCTTCACCCGCATCACCGGTTACGAGTTCGCCGAGGTCCGCGGTCGCAAGCCCGGCTCTTTTCTCCAAGGGCCGGAAAGCTCGCCCGGCACCGTGCGCCTCATGCGCGAGCACATCTCGCGGGGCGAGGGCTTCGCGGCCGAGATCGTGAACTACGCCAAGGGCGGCCGGAAATACTGGCTCGCGATCGAGGTGCGTCCGATCCACGACGCCGCCGGCCGCCTCACGCACTACATGGCGATCGAGAGCGACATCACCGCGCGCCGCCAGGCCGACGAAAGCCTGCTCGTGCAGTTCCGCCTCTCCCAGGCCCTCGCCGGCCGCGCTTCGCCGGGCGAGGTTCCCGGCCTCATCCTGGCCTCGATCGGACGCGAAATCGGCTGGCGCTTCGGCATCCTTTGGGTGGTGACGCCCGATCGCGACGCGCTCGTCTACGCCGACCACTGGGCTTCCGACGGCTGCTCGGCGCCGGCGCTCGTCGACTACTGCCGCGCCCTTCGGCTGGAGCGCGGCGTCTCCCTGCCCGGCCAGGCCTGGGCCAACGCCTCCGTGGAGTGGTGCGAGGACCTGGGCGAGATCCCGGACAGCACCTGCGCCGAGCTCGCGTTGCGCGAGGGCATGCGCGGCGCTTTCGCCATCCCCATCCGGGCCGGCGGCGACGTGCTCGGCGTCGTCGAGTTTCTTTCCGCCCGCGTGGAGCCCCCCGACGAGGCCCGCTTCCTCACCTGCGCCGCGCTCGGCGCGCAGATCGGCCAGTTCTACGAACGCATGCACGCCGAGGACGCCTCGCGGCGCCGGGGCGAGGAACTGCTGCAGGCCAACATCGAGCTGGCCCGCGCCTCCAGCCACAAGAACGCCTTCCTCGCCAGCATGAGCCACGAGCTGCGCACGCCGCTCAACTCGATCCTCGGGCTCTCCGAATCCCTCGCCGATCGTTTGCACGGTCCGCTCACCGACAAACAGGCCCGCTACCTGGGCCTCGTCATCGAGAGCGGCCGCCATCTGCTTTCCCTGATCAACGACATCCTCGACCTCGCCAGGATCGAGTCGGGGCAGCAGGCGGTCGAGCGCGTGGAGATGCCGCTCGCGGAGATCTGCCGCGAGGCCGTGCAGATCGTCGCCCCCATGGCCCAGCGGCGAAACCAGCGCCTGGAAGTCGAGCTTCCACCCGAGGACGTCCGTCTCTTCGGGGATCCGCGGCGCATCAAGCAGATCCTGGTCAACCTGCTCGGCAACGCCGTCAAATTCACCCCGCCCGGCGGCGCGCTCGGGCTGCGCGTGCGCATGTCGCTGGAGGATGTGCGCCTGGCGGTCTGGGATCGCGGCATCGGCATTTCCGACGAGGATCTGCCGCGGCTGTTCCGTCCCTTCCAGCAGCTCGATTCCCGTCTCAGCCGCGACTACCCCGGCACCGGCCTCGGGCTCTCGCTGGTCAAGCAGCTCGTCGTATTGCACGACGGTCGTGTCGAGGTCGAGAGCCGCGTCGACCAAGGCTCCACGTTCACCGTCGTTTTGCCCGCGTCCCGGCTGGCCCTCGCCGCGAAGTCCTCCCCGTCGACCTCGGCCGGGATGGACGCCCGCGTCCCGGATGCCCCCGCGGAGGGTTCTCCGAGGGTCCTCATCGTGGACGACATCCCGATCAACATCACCGCGCTTCGGGACTATCTCGAGATCGCCGGGTATCGCGTCGCCGTCGCCAACGACGGCAGGCAGGCCGTCGCGCTGACGCGGGAGCTGCGTCCCGCGCTAATCCTGATGGACATCCAGATGCCGAACCTCGACGGCCTCGGCGCCACGCGCGCCATCCGGGCGATGGACGATCCCGGGCTCGCGTCGACGCCGATCATCGCGGTCACCGCCCTCGCGATGGATCGCGACCGCGAGATCTGTTTCGCCGCCGGCGTGGACGACTACGTCGCCAAGCCCTATTCGCTGCGGGATCTGCACGCCTGCATCCGGACGCTTTTGGCCAAAAAACGCGCGTGACCGCGCCGCACCGCGCTCTCGACAAGCGCCCCCCGCCCGCCGGATAGTCCGCGCTTTTCAACCTCGTTTCCCTCGTAGCCATGTCCTCTCCCTTCCTCTCCGACGCCCAGGCCCGCATGAAGAAAGCCGTGGATCACACCCTCCACGAGTTCTCCAACATCCACACCGGCAAGGCCTCGCCCACCATGGTCGAGGGCGTGATGGTCGAGTCCTACGGCTCGATGATGCGCATCAAGGACTGCGCCGCCATCTCCACTCCCGACGCCCGCCAGATCGTCATCCAGCCCTGGGACAAGGGCACCCTTCAGTCCATCGTGAAGGGCATCCAGATCGCCAACATCGGCCTCAATCCCCGCATCGACGGCAGCGTCGTCCGCATCGGTCTGCCCGAGATGAGCAAGGAGCGCCGCCAGGAGTTCGTGAAGATCGCCCAGCGCTTCGCCGAGGAGGGCCGCGTGCAGGTCCGCAACGCCCGCCGCGACACCCTCGAGGCGGTGAAGAAGGCCAAGCTCCCCGAGGACGAGGCCAAGCGCGTCGAGAAGGACATCCAGACCGCCACCGACAAGTCCATCGCCGACATCAACACCCATCTCGCCTCGAAGGAGAAGGACCTGCTCACCGTCGGCTGATCCGGCCGGGCTCCGCGCGCCCGCCCGCTCGCCGCGCGGTCCGCGGCGCCCCTCCCGCCCACCATGTCCGCCGCCGCCCTTCCCAAACGCGTCGTCGTCAAGCTCGGCACCGGCGTGCTCACGCACGGTATCGGTCAGCTGAATACGGCCAGGATCGACGCCCTCGCCTCCGGCATCGCCGGCCTGCGCGCCTCGGGCGTCGAGGTCGTCGTCGTCTCCTCCGGCGCCGTCGGCCTCGGCATGGGACGCCTCGGGTTGAAAAAGAAACCCGCCGACGTCTCGAAAAAACAGGCCTGCGCCGCGATCGGCCAGTCCCTGCTCATGCAGACCTGGCAGCGCGCCTTCGATCCGCACCGGACCGCCGTCGCGCAGGTCCTGCTCACCCACGAGGACCTCCGCTCGCGCCACCGCCACCTCGGCGTGAAGGCCTGCCTCGAGGAGCTGATCGGCTACGGCGTCGTGCCCGTGATCAACGAGAACGACACGGTCAGCGCCGCCGAGATCAAGTTCGGCGACAACGACACCCTCTCCGCCATGGTCGCCGCGCTCGTCGGCGCCCAGCATCTCGTCATCCTCTCCACCGCGCCCGGCCTCATCGACATGAAGGGCACGGGCAAGATCCTGCCCGTGGTCCCGAAGATCACGCCCGAGATCGAGGCCATGGCGGGCGGCACGACCGACGTCACCGCCACCGGCGGCATGATCTCCAAGATCTCCGCCGCCAAGGTCGCGCTCCGCGCCGGCTGCGGCGTGTTCATCGCCAGCGGCGCCGAGCCCGACATCCTCGCCCGCCTCTTCGCCGGCGACAATCCCGGCACCTTTTTCGTCCCCGCCGGCGAGCCGCTCGAGTCGCGCAAACGCTGGATCGCGTTCTACCAGCGCCCGGCCGGGGCCATCGCCGTCAACGCCAAGGCCGTGCCCGCGCTTCGCGAGCAGGGCCGCAGCCTGCTCGCGGTCGGCATCACCGGGGTGCGAGGCCGCTTCGCCGCGGGCGACGTGGTCAACATCCTCGGTCCGGACGACGCTGTGCTCGCGCGCGGCGAGGCCGCCTTCGACGACGCCGAGGTGCGAGCCATGGCCGGCAAGAGCACCGACGAGCTTCGTCCGCTTTTCCCCGGCCGCCGGCGCCTCGAGGTCGTGCACCGCGACCACCTGGTCGTGCTCTGAGCGAGGCGCCGCCGCGTATCGGCGCGCGCCCTACGACCGCAGCATGCGCCACAGCCCGCCCGGGCTGTGCACCGCCACCATCGCGCAGGCGATGAGCGGCAGGTCGGCGGGCCGTCGGTAGGCCAGATAGCGGCCGGTCCAGCGCGGCTCGTATTTCTTTTTGAAGTGGAAGAGGCTCTTGTAGCCGTAGAGCCGGTTGAAGTTCTCGTAGAGGTAGCGCACGGCCTTGTCGTGTCGCGTGTCGCCGGTGGGCGGGGCGGTGTTGGCCAGGGGCGCGTTCGCCAGGCTCGCCTCGTCCAGGCCCTCGGCCTGGAAGCCGAGCAGGGATTCCACGATGACGAAATCCATCACGCTCGGGATCTCCGGCCGGGCGCGCATGAGGTCGATGCAGCGACCCCGGCCGCCCGCGTAGGGCAGCCAGGTGGCGAAGGCCTCGACCCGGCCGTTTTCGCGCATCGCGAGCACGGCTCCGCGCGTTTCGATCTCTTCCTCCGAGTAGGCGCCCATGTCGAAGGCCATTTCGCCGCCTTTCTTGCGGGCCAGCCAGCCGTCCGAGACGGCGCGGAGCTCGGCGGCCAGCGCGGGATCGAGCGGTTCGCCGGGGGGCAGGCGACGCAGGGACACGCCCTCGCGGGCGGCGCGGCTGCGCGCGGTGCGGAGATCCTGGAATTTTTTCCCGGTCAGAGAAAAGCCCGGCAGCGGAATCGTGGCGCACTCGCCGATCTTGAAGCTCGTGAAGCCCGCGGTCCGGTAGATCTCCAGCGACTCCGGCCCGATCTCGTAGTAGACCGGTTCCCAGTCCTGCTCCGCGCAGTAGGCGACGAATTCCCGCACCGCCTCGGCGCGTCTCTCGGCGGGGCCGACCGGGTCGGCGAGGGTCAGGGCGAAGTTGCGCCAGAGCGCGTAGGAGACGAGCGAACGGCCGTCGCGGGTGAAGAAGTGCAGCTTGTCGTCCGCGAGCGCGAACTCGTCCAAGGGGTCGCGTCCGTGCGCCTGCAGGATGCGTCGCGCGCGCTCGATCTCGCGGACCGTCGGCCGCGGTGGTCGCAGGACGGGGCGCAGGGCCGCGGTGACCACGATGAAGGCCATGCCGGCGCCGGCGAAGCTGATGGCGTAGAGCGCGGTCTGCGCCTCCGCGTTGCGCGGCACGAGCGTGTCGGTCGACTGGAGCAGCACCAGCTCGGCCACCGCCTGCAGCCGGGCGCCGTCGCCGGACGGCCCGGCCAGATCGCCCCGGAAGTTTTGCAAGACCACCCAGCCGAAGGCGAACAACGCGACCCCGCCGCCGATCGCCAGCCCCGCGGCGAGGCGCAGGGAGCCGGCGTCGGAGCGCGCGTGGAAGTGTCTCCGCGCGGCGAGGAGCAAGCCGAGCGGAAGCAGGGAGGCGAGCGCGCCGCTCCAGGCGAAATCCAGTCCGAGGTGGAGCAGGGGGCCGGTCGCCATCAGGCCCGCCGCCAGCCACCACGCGGCGTGTTTGCGACGGGAGATGCCCCGGCCGAGCGCGACGAGGGTCAGGCCGACCAGGAGCAGGAGCGCGCGGCTGCCGACATGGATGTGAAACGGCGTCCAGGGCTCGATGCGCTGGAGGTAGCGCGCTTCCTGGGGAAACAGGGCGACGCCGATCTGGGCCAGGCCCGCGAGGATGACGACGAGACCGAGCGCGGGCGGCACCCGGCGGGTGAGGGCGGCGTTCATTCGGGTTTGCGGGCGGAACGCGCCGGCTCCTCGCGAAGCAGCCAGGGCAGGGCCTCGTCGAGCTGGGCGAGGAACGCGTCCCCCGCGCCGGCGAAATCGTGGAACGTGCGCGGCAGGACCCAAAGTTTGCGCTCAAGCGCGAGCCCCTCGGACCATTTCAAATCGTCCAGCAGGTCCAGGCCGGCGTGAAACACCGCGAAGCGGAGGTCGGAGCAGCGCGGCGCGAGCTCGCGCAGGGAAAAGGTGTCGGGGCCGGCGGGCGCCATGCCCATGCGGTCGCGCAGCCGCAGGCCGTAGCGACCGCGCGCGCCGGGGGCGACGAGGATCAGGCCGCGCAGGCCCTCGGCCCGGGCCGCCGTCTCGGACGAGGCGGGGAGCGATTGCTCGGCGCCCATCGACCAGCCTCCGTAAAGAACCGGGACGGGGCCGGCGTCCGGATGCCTGCGGCGCAGCTCCTCCACGAGGACGCGGTAATCGCGCCGAAGGATATCGGGCGTGAAATCCGTCGCGGCGTAGGCGTTGAAATCGATCCCGGCGACCGCGCAGCCCTTCTCCGCGAGGCGCCGGCAGACCCGCTCTTCCCAGTAGGACCAGCCGCCGTCGCCGGAGCCGAACACGATCAGGGCCCGTGGAGGGCCGCCCTTGGTCGCGGGGGCGTAGAAGCGCGCGGGCTGGTCGCCGCGGGCGAGCGCCACCGGTCGCGCGGGCGTGTCGTCGCGCGCGGCCAGGGCGGGAGGGACAGCCGCGGACAGGACGACGAGCGTCGCAAGTAGCTGGAGTTTTGGGCGCAATGGGAAAAACGAATGACGAAGCCTGACCCGGGTCCGCGAAGCGAGGTTCCTACCGCCTGCACAGGCGGCTCCAACATTCCCTAACGGGTGGCGTGCGCTTCGCTAATAGCTCGCCAAGGGCGCGGCCGCGCGCCGCGGACTTTGCTTTGCATACGGTATCAATTTTGCTCACGTAGCGGGGCTTATGGCCAACACCGCTACCCTTAAAATCGACGGCAAGGAACTCCAGTTACCCGTAATCATTGGCTCGGAGGGGGAAAAGGCGGTCGATATCGGCAAGCTTCGCGCCGACACCGGCTACATCACTTACGACGACGGCTTCGGCAACACCGGCTCCTGCCTGAGCAAGATCACCTTCATCGACGGCGAGGTCGGCGTGCTCCGCTACCGCGGCTATCCGATCGAGCAGCTCGCCGAGAAGTCGAACTTCATCGAGAGCTCCCTGCTGGTCATGAACGGCGAGCTCCCCACGCCGACCGAGCGCGCCGCGTTCTCCCAGCTCCTGACCGCCAACGCGCCGCTGCGCGAGGGTCTCGTGCGCTTCATCCAGAGCTTCCCGCGCGACGCCCATCCGATGGCCGTCCTTTCCGCGACGCTCAACGCGCTCGGCGCCTACTACCCGCACCTCGCGAGCAACAACCACCAGAACGACCTCGAGCACTTCGAGGAGGCCGCCGCGATCGCGATCTCGAAGGTCCGCACCATCGCCGCGCACACCTACCGCGTGAGCAAGGGCCTCCCCTTCAACTACCCGCACCCGAAGCTCGGCTACTGCGAGAACTTCCTGCACCTCATGTTCTCGGAGCCCTACTCCGAGTATGTGCCGACCCCCGAGGTCGCGCAGGCGCTCAACCTCTTCCTCCTCCTCCACGCCGACCACGAGCAGAACTGCTCCACCTCGACGGTGCGCATGGTGGCCTCCGCGGGCGCGAATCTCTTCGCCTCGGTCTCCGCCGGCGTGAACGCCCTCTGGGGCCCGCTGCACGGCGGCGCCAACATGGCGGTGATCGAGATGCTCAAGAGCATCCACGCCGAGGGCGACGACGGCACCAAGTTCATCGCCGCGGCCAAGAGCGGCAAGGGCGAGCGCCTGATGGGCTTCGGCCACCGCGTCTACAAGAACTACGATCCGCGCGCGAAGATCATCAAGGCCTCGTTCTACAAGGCCCTCGCCTCGCTCGGCATCAAGGACGACCCGCTCCTCAACATCGCGATGAAGCTCGAGGAGTGCGCGCTCAACGACCCGTATTTCGTGCAGCGCAAGCTCTACCCGAACGTCGATTTCTACTCGGGCCTGATCATGCGCGCGCTCGGCATCCCGGAGAACATGTTCACGGTGATGTTCGCGATCGGCCGCATGCCCGGCTGGATCGCGCAGTGGCGCGAGGTCGCGGCCAACCCGAAGCTGAAGATCTACCGTCCCCGCCAGGTCTACGTCGGCGAGCCGCAGCGCAACTACGTCCCGACCAACCTGCGCCAAGGTTGAGCGACGCGCGCCGCGACGACGCGGCGGAAACGCCTCGCAAAAAAGGCCGGCTCCGATTTCGGAGCCGGCCTTTTTTACGCGCCGTCGTTTCGGCGACGGGATCCCTCCGCCGTTGGGTTCAGGGCGCGGCCGGGTTCTTGAACTGGATGCGTCCGGAGACGGTCGCCTCGGCGCCGCCGGAGAGCGGGGGGACGAGGGTGAAGCCCTCGGCGGTGATCGTGCCGGCCTTCAGGTCTTCGGACATCAGGAGCGTGCCCTCGAAGGGGACGGTGCGGGTGATCGCCCCGTCCACGAGCTTGAAGCTGCCCTTGAAGAAGCCGTTGCGGGTGTCGAGGGTGCCCTTGAACTGCGAGGGATTGCTGACGGCGAAGTCGGTGAAGGGGGCGACCGGGACCTGGTAGGCCACGCCGAAGGCGGCGGGCAGGCTGGCGGCGGAGGCGCCCAGGTTGGCGCCGGAGAGGACGAGCTCGGTCTTGCCCTTGCCGCTCGCGGTGTCTTCGGCGAAGCCGAAGTCGGTGAAGTAGCTCGGGAACCAGGGTTCGAGGCGCATGCTCAGGCCGAGGGGGCCGAAGCCGGCACGGTAGTTGGCGGAGCCGGTGAGCTCCGGTTTGGTCCAGTAGGCGTCCTTGCCGGCGTCGCCCGAGACCGAGTGGCGCGGGTAGAAGATGTTGGGGATGTGCATGGGCAGCTCGGCGCTGAGCACCGCGCCCGACGCCGCGCCGTAGGGGCGGGCGAAGAGGCGGAAGCTCTTGTCGTAGGAACCGCGGACCGAGGCGGTCAGGACGGCGCCGTCGGCGAGCTTGCCCTTGAAGTTGAGACGACCGTTCGCGAGGGAGGGGGCGAGGGCGTAGCCGCTGCCGGCGGGGATGGGACGGTCGTCGTCCGACTCGGCGTCGAGCGGGGCGGGCGCGGTGATCGCGAGGTTGTAGGCGCCCACGTTCGCCCAAGGCGCGGGAGAGGTGGTGGAGTAGACGCCGATCTCGCGGCCGGGATTGCCGGGGTAGGCGTCGTCCTCCTCGTCGGAGACATAGACCGCGGACGCGATTTCGACGGGGGCGGCCGTCGCGGTCTCGCGCGTGCTCAGCTTGACGGAGAGGTAGCCGTCGGTCGCGAGAGAGAAGCCGGTGAGAACGTAGGCGCGTCCGGCGGGGGAGCCGGGGCGGGCGATGACCACGGGCGTCTTGAAGGAAACGACGCCGGTCTGGTAGTCGCGGCTGACCGTCCCGCGGAAGGCGAGGGGTTTGGTCTCGAACGCGGTCTCGAGTTTGCCGGTGAGGCCGCCGGTGCCGGAGATGGTGAGGGTGACCTTGGCCAGGTGGACGCCGTTCGCGGGGCTGAGCAGGGCCTCGAATTCATGAACGGTGCCGCCTCCGAGGGCGCGGATCTCCACGTAGTAGACGGTGGTCAGGTTGCTGGCGCCGTCGGAGGTGGTGACGGAGACCTTGTAGATGCCGGGCTTGGCGGTGCTGACGCCGGTGATCCGGCCGGTCGCGGGGTCGATGGACAGGCCGGCGGGCAGGCCTTTGGCCGCATAGGATCGTCCCACGCTCGGGGCGAAGGTGCCGGGGAAAACGAAGTCGTTGTCGGTGGCGAGATAGAGGGCGCCGGAGATGATGCGAAGCGTGGAGACGGAGCTGACCGCCTCGCCGGCGGCGGGGCCGAAGGGTGCGGAGGCGTTTTTAAGCACGTTGCCCAGCACGCAGCGGTATTGGGCGCCGTCGAGATTGAGGCCGTAGCCTACGGCGGTGTTGGCGTCCGAGGGGAGACGCACGGTGAGCGTGGCGGTGGTGACGCCGGAGTAGGGCGTCGGCGCGCCGGGCGAGGCGGGAGTGGTGTCGGTGGCGGCGACGGGCGCGACGTGGTTGACGAGGTTTTCCCATTGTCCGGTGGCGGGGTTGAGACGCTGCCACTGGTATTTCACCGGGGTGTTGGACGCGGCGGCCTTGGCGGAGACGGAGAGGGTGGTCTTGTTGGTCGTGTCGCCCTCGACGTGGGAAAGGAAGCCGTAGAAAAGCTTGGCGGGCTGGGTGGCGACGCCGACGGGCACGGTCGTGATGGCGAGGGTGGTGGGCGCGCCGGGGAGCGAGACCACGCCTTCGCCGCGATCATGGGAAAGGATGCAGCGGAACTGGTTCTGATGGAGGGCGAGCGTGTCGAGGGTGCTGATCGCGGTGGAGGTCGCGGCGGGCGACTCGGGACCGGTGAGGCGGACGACGAGCGTGGCGGTCTTGACGCCGGAGAAGGCGCTGTGGACGGAGGGGAACTCGGGATTGTCGTTGGTGCCGGAGCCCTTGACCGCGTCCTTCAGGTCGACGAGGTCGATCCATTCGCCGCCCGGGGCCTTGCGTTGCCATTGGTAGGACGGCGCGGGATAGGTGCCGCCGAGCGCGGGGGCGGAGAGGCTGAAGGTGGAGCCGAGGGCGGCGGTGGTCTTCGGGGCGAGCTTGCCGGCGAATGCGAGGGTGGTGGTGACGGTGAGCGTGGTGGGCGCGCCATCCACGGACGGGGCGGCGAAGGCGTCGGTGTTCGCCAGGACAAAACGGAACTGGCTGCCGGTGAGCGCGAGAGCGGCGCCCACTTCGTTGGCGTCCTCGCCGTCGAGGCGGACGGTGAGCGTCTCGGTGCGGACGCCGGAGAAGGGCGTGGGCGTCTCGTCGGAGGACTCGGCGAGGTCGATCCACGGGGAGGAGGCGTCGGCGCGGCGCTGCCATTTGATCGCGAAGGGCCAGGCGGTGATGTCGGCGTTGAGCGTGAAGGTGGAGCCGAGGGCGGCCTTGGTCGCGGCGGGGAGTTGCTTGACCACGCGCGGCGGCCCGTCGCGGGTGACGGTGACGACCTCGTCGGCGTAGTGGCCGCTGGCGGCGGAGGCGCGGACGGTGATCAGGGCGCGTCCGCCGAATTTGCCGGGGGCGATCTTCAGCACGCCGTCTTTCAGCGTGGCGACGGCGGCGGAGGGGTTGTCGTTGCCGAGGATCGAGTAGGTGACGGCGGTGGTCTTGGCCTCGGCGGGGACGGAGGCGGCGTCGACGGCGCGAAGGGTGGGGAAGAAGATGAAGTAGGAGAGGGCGAGATCGCCGCCGCGGTAGTTGCGGAGGGGGACCTGGTCGAAGTTCGATTCGCTGCCGTCGACGTCGTAGGCCTTGATGGCGGCGATCCGGTCGAAGGCCTTCATGCCGTCGCCCAGGACGCGGGCGAAGACGGTGAAGCCGCCGTTTTGGTTGTCGAGGTTGGCGCGGTTGTCGGAGAGGTTGACGAACCACTCGTTGGTGGCGGAGTCGGGCTGGCCGCCGAGTTTGGCCATGGCGAGGGTGCCGCGGGTGTTGGCGACCTTGAACTCGTTTTTTACCGCGGCCTTTTTCGTGACGGTCAGGAGGCTGAGCGGCGAGGCGAGCTTGTAGCCGCCGGTCTGGACGACGAAGTCCTTCACGGAGCGGTGCACGAAGACGCCGTCGTAGGTCTTGATGAGGTCGGCCGCGGAGGTCGCGTCGGTGGCGAGGTAGGACTTGAAGTTGGCGACGGTGTCGGGCGCGTCGGCGGGGAGAAACTCCAGGTAGACATCGCCGAAGGGCGTGGCGACCTTGGCATAGTCGCCGGAGATCGCGGGGAACTCGAAGCGTTCGGCGAGATTGATCACGCGCACGCCGGCCGGGTCGTCGAGGTCGATCTCGGGCAGCGGGATCGAGCCCTTGAGGGTGGGGGCGTTCCGGATCACGCCGGTCGCGAGGAGGGGGGACGCGGCGAGGCCGACGGCGCAAAACAAGGAGAGGACGGCGCGCAGGGGAGTGACGGGATTCATTCTGATCGGGGAGCGGCGAGTGAGAGGCGGCGGCCGGGCCAAGGCCACGCGAAAGCGACGGCGCGGCGGGCGCGCGGGGTTACTTTTTCGAGGAGAGGAGCGGGGCCAGGTCGGGATCTTCGCGGGCGACCTCGCGCCAGCTCTTGTCGCGGGCGATCACCACCGCGAGCAAGCGGCTGGCCTCGGGGATGTCGCCGAGCAGGCAGGCGTAGCAGGCGAGGTTGTAGGCCACGAGCGGGGTGGGGTCCTTGATCAGGCGCGAGCCGGCGAGCAGGGTCTCCCGGGCCTCGGCGATGCGCTCCTGCTCACGGAGGGCGTAGGCCCAGGCCACCCAGGGTCGTTCCTGGGCGGCGTCGTGTCCGATGAGCTCGGGAGCGAGGGCGATCACCTCGTCCCAGGTCTCCTCCGCCATCGCGATCTCCATCCGCACCGTCAGCGAGTCCGGCCGCGAGAGATGCTCGGGCGCGAGCGCGGCGAGTTCTTCGCGCGCCTCGTCCGTCAGGCCGAGTTCCAGGAAGCCGAGGGCGTAGGAGAGGTGTTTTTCCGGAGGGATCACGGCGCGGGCGATCCCGGAGGCTCGTTAGGAAAAAGGCCCGGTGCAAGGCGGGGCTGGCCGCGGGATCAGCCGGTCCGCTTTCCGAGGGGTTTCAACACCTTGGCGTCGAAGACGAAAGGCCCGGCCGGGAGCAGGCTGGCGAGAACGGCCAAGGCGAGGGTCCGGGCCTTCCAGCGGTGGTCGAGCGCCACGGGCGCGAGCGCGAGCAGATAGAGCAGAAAAAGAATTCCGTGCGCCATGCCGACATAGCGCACCGCGAGCGGCTGGTCCGCGAAATACTTCAAGGGCATCGCCACGAGCAGAAGCACGAGAAAGGAAACGCCTTCGAGGCAGCCGACGAGACGGAGACGGGAAAGGGGGGAGGCGAGCATGGCGCATGAGCAATGCCGAAGGTCCGGCGGCGAAGGGAAGGCGGAAGTCGCCGCGGACGGTGGAAGGGCGGGGACTTGTTTCCAACGCCGCGGCGGGCTTGCGGCCGGGGCGCGGCGCGACAGGGTCCGGCGCATGGCAAACGAACTGGCGGCGTATTCGGAACTTCGGGCGCGGTTGCGGCGCGTTCATCTGCTTGGCTCGGTCGCCGGCCACCTCGGCTGGGACGAACAGGTCAACCTGCCCCCCGGCGCGGCCGCGCAGCGCGGCGAGCAGATGGCCTTGCTGGCGGAGCTGGCCCACGCCGAGGGCACGGCGGCCGGGCTCGGCGCCGCGATCGCGGCCTGCGAGGCGGCTCCGGCGGGCGCGCTGGACGAGGACGCGCGCGTGGTCGTGGCGGCGGCGCGGCGCGACCACGACCGCGCGACGAAGCTGCCGGCGGAGCTCGTGGCGGAGAAGGCGCGACTCGGCAGCGAGGCTTACCACGCCTGGGCGGCGGCGCGCGCGGCGCGGGATTTTCCGGCCTTCGCGCCCTTTTTGGAAAAACACCTCGCGCTCGCGCGGCGCGAGGCGGAGCTGCTCGGCTACGGGGAGCGGCCCTACGATCTCGCGATCGACAAGCACGACCCCGGCCTGACGGCCGAGGCGATCGACGTCCTCTTTTCAAAGCTGCGCGCCGGCCTGGTGCCCCTAGTGCGCCGGATCGACGCCAAGGCCGAGGCGGCGCGGGCGGGCGGCGCGGTTCCGGTTCAATTGAAGGGCTTCGACGTCGCGGCGCAGCGCGAGCTGGTGAGGCGCGTCACGGCCCGGCTCGGCTTCGATTACGAGCGCGGACGGCTCGACGTCTCCCTCCATCCCTTCTGCGAGGGCTCGGGCGACGACGTGCGCCTCACGACGCGTTTCGACGCCGACAACCCGCTCGACGCGCTCTACAGTTCCATCCACGAGGCGGGTCACGGGCTCTACGAGCAGGGCCTGCCGGGCGAGCATGCGGGCACGGCGCTGGCGCTCGCCGCGGGCATGGCGGCGCACGAGTCGCAAAGCCGTCTTTGGGAAAACCAGGTGGCGCGCTCGCGGGCTTTCTGGCGCTGGCTGGAGCCGGAGCTGCGCGCGGCCTTCCCGGGTCCGCTGGACGGCGTATCCGGAGATCAGTTACACGCCGCGGCCAACGCGGTCGAGCCGGGCGGCATGATCCGCGTCGACGCCGACGAGGTTCACTACAACCTCCACATCCTGCTCCGGTTCGACCTGGAGAAACGGCTTTTCGCCGGAACCCTGAAGGTCGCCGAGCTGCCCGAGGCCTGGGACGCGCTGGCGGAGGAGCTGTTCGGTCGCCGGCCGGCGCACGCGGGCGAGGGCGTGTTGCAGGACGTGCATTGGAGCGGCGGGGCCTTCGGCTACTTCCCGAGCTACACGCTGGGCAACATGATCTCGGCGCAGCTCTGGTCGGCGGCGAAGACGAGGCTGCCCGGCGTGGAGGACGATTTCGCCCGGGGCGATTTCGGGCGCCTGCTCGGCTGGCTGCGCGCGGAGGTCCATGCGCACGGGCGGCGCGAGGACGCCTTCGCGCTCACGCGGCGCGTGACGGGCGTGGAGCTGGGCGCGGGGGCTCTGCTGGCGTATCTGGACGAGCGCTACGGCTGAGGCCGGAGGGAATCGCCACAAAAGGCCCGAAACACGCATAAGCGGCGGGGGCGGTGATTTCGTTTTGAGACTTTGGCGCCTTTTGTGGCCAATCCCCTGATGGAACTGATCGATTCGCACACGCATCTGGAGAGCTTCGACAAGCGCGGGGAGACCGACGCGGTGCTCGCGCGGGCCCGCGAGGCCGGCGTGGCGCGCCTCATCACGATCGGCACCTCGACCGAGGACTGGGCGCGGTATCGCGGGCTGGCGGCGAAGCACGCGGGGACGGTTTTCTACACGGCGGGGCTTCATCCCTGCTCGGTGGACGAGCGATGGAGCGAGGAGATCGCGCAGCTCGGGGCGTTTTGGCACGGCGACGGCGCGCGGCCGGTGGCGCTCGGCGAGTGCGGGCTGGATCGCTTTCATCTGCCGAAGGACGACGCGGCGCGTGCGGAAAAAATCTTCGCGTGGCAGCGCGCGGCCTTCGAGGCGCAGTTGCGGATCGCGGAGCGGCTCGGGTGCCCGCTGGTGGTGCATTCGCGCGGGGCTTTCGCGGAGTGCGTGGAGATGATCGACGCGAGCGGCGTGAGGTGGGATCGCGTGGTGTTCCACTGCTTCACCGAGGGCGCGGCTGAGATGGCCGAGCTGACGCGGCGCGGCGGGCGAGGCTCCTTCACCGGCGTGGTGACGTATAAAAACGCCGACACGGTCCGGGCGGCGATGGTCGCGCAAGGGATCGGGCGGCTGATGCTCGAGACGGACGCGCCCTACCTCACGCCCGTGCCGCACCGCGGGAAGGCGAACGAGCCGGCCTACCTGCGCTTCACCGCGGAGGCGGCGGCGCTGGCTCTGGGGGTGTCGGCGGAGGAGATCGCCGCGCGCTCGACGGCGAACGCGCGGGCGTTTTTCGGCGTCTAGCCGCGGACGGGACCGCGCGCGGCGCGGTCCGGCGGGCGGTCTTACTTTTTCTTCGAGCGCGAGCCGCCCTCGCGGTCGGAGCCGGAGGAGCGTCCGCCGCCCGAGGAGGCGCGGCCGGCGTTGAGCAGGGTGCCGCCGACGACGCCGACGGAAAAGACCGCGAAGTAGACGAGCGCGGCGGAGGTCTGGGCGGGCTTGTCGAGAAGAAGGCCGAAGCGGAAGGCGATCTGGTGCGTGTTCTCGGTGCCGATGTAGACGACCAGGAACAGGATAAGGAGGAAGGCGAAGGTGCGAAAGATGGCGGAGACCATGGTGAAGGCGGGATCGCGGCGGAGGCTGCGCGGGCGGATGCGCGACGCCAAGCGTTTGCCGAAAAAATCGCGCGGAGGGACCGGACGCCCTCCCGGGCCGGCTTCCGAGGGGGCGAAGCCGGGCAAAAAAAACGCCGCGCCCGAAGGCGCGGCGTTCCAGGCCGGGGAAGTCGGCTTCCGTGGCCTACTTGTAGACGGTGACGATGGCGGACGCGCCCACGTTGCCGGCGGCGTCGGTGGCGAAGGCCTGCAGGGTGTGGGCGCCGGCGGCGACCTTGGTGGTGTTCCACGCGAAGGTGGCGGAGGAGCCGGCGACGGAGCCGAAGGCACGACCGTCGATCTGGAGGTCGATGCGCGTCACGCCGACGTTGTCGGTCGCGGTCACGGAGATGGAGGCGCTCTTGCCCGACAGCTTCGAGCCGTCGGACGGCGAGGTGATGGCGGCGAAGGGGGCGGTGGCGTCGGAGGCCAGGGCCTGGGCGGCCTGCACGGCGCGGGCGGCGTTCACGCGGCCCTGGCCGTAGTAGACATCGTAGCCGGCGGCGCCGATGTCGTCCGCGTTCTTGAGGAGGAGGTCGACGATCCGGGCGTTCGTGGCGCGGGGCCAGGCGGAGGCGACGAGGGAGGCGACGCCGGCGGCGGCCGGGCTGGAGAAGGAGGTGCCGTCCCAGAAGGCGTAACCGTTGCTTGAATACAGGGTGAGGATGGAGACGCCGGGGGCGGAGAGGTCGACGTAGGAGCCGTAGTTGGACCAGGAGGGGCGCAGATCGGAGGCGTCCGTCGCGGATACGGCCACGACGTTGGCGCAGGCGCCGGGATAGCAGGCGATGCTGTTGCCGTTGTTGCCGGCGGCGGCGATGATCACCGCGGATTTGCCCCAGGCGTAGTTCACCGCGTCCTGCAGGGTCCGCGAGGAGGTGGTGCCGCCGAGGCTGAGGTTGATGATGCGCGCGCCCCGGTCGGCGGCGTAGGTGACGCCCTGGGCGATGGCGGAGTAGGCGCCGGAGCCGGAGGCGTTGAGGACCTTGACCGGCAGGACGGGGGAGCCCCACGAGACGCCGGCGACGCCGAGGGCGTTGTTGGCGGAGGCGGCGGCGACGCCCGCGACGGCGGTGCCGTGGCCGTTGTCGTCGGAGGGGTCGTTGTCGTTGTTGACGAAATCGTAGCCGGGCAGGAGCCGTCCGGCGAGGTCGGGGTGGGCGGCGTTCGCGCCGGTGTCGACCACGGCGATGATCACGGAGGAGGCGCCGACGGTGAGGTCCCAGGCGGACGGGGTCTGCATCTTGGCGAGGTGCCACTGCTGGGGAAAGTAGGGGTCGTTGGGCGTGGCGAAGGCCTGGGCGGTGGCGTCGGGCTCGACGTAGTCGACCAAGGCGCTCGCGCCCAAGGCTTGCTCGATCCGGGCGGCCGCGGGGGCGGGAACGTGGAGGATGCGGACGCCGATGCCGGCGATGCGTCCGGCCTCGCGGGCGCCGTTGGAGGACAGGAGCGCGGTCAGCGCGGTTTCGGACGCGCCCGCGGCGGGTTTGAGCAGGAGCGCCGCGGTTTCCGGGGCCGCGGAGGCGGCGGAGGCGAGTCCGAGGAGGGCGGCGAGACGGGCGAGGGAGGTCGGAATGAATCGGCTCATGTTCCATCCTAGCATGTCGGCGAGGTCCGATTCCATAGGTTCGTGCTACCTGGTCCGTTCGGACGTGGATAACTTTGGTATTTGGATGTTCCGGGGGGGAACGTCCGGTATGAAAACGCCCGCGCCGGGGTGGCGCGGGCGTCGGAGACGGGAGGGGGAGGAGGTGTGGTGCACGAAACGCGGCGAGGACCGCGTCGCCCCTTTGTCCGACCCGGTGTCCGGTTTGCGCGGGAAGGCGGAGCGGGCGGCCTGCCTCGGTCAGTGGGCGACGTGGACCTTGGCTCCCTGGGGCTGGCCGATGCCGGCGAGGAGCTCGCCGAACCAGGGCGTGGCGATGTCGAAGGGTTTGCCGCCCTTGATGCGGGGGAACTCGATGGCGCGGAGGACGCCGCCCTTGTCCTCGTCGTGCCCGATGACGCCGCTCTCGCGACGGAGGGCGCACTCCACGGCGAGGTCGGTGCAGCTCTTGATGAGGCGGAGGTCGTCGGCGTTGGCGGCGGCGGCGCGGGCGAAGTAGCCGGATTTTTGGACGAGGACCTTTTCGGCGCCGAGCTGCTTGGCGAACTGTTCGCCGAACCATTTGCCGGGGTTGACGGCGTCGAGCTTGATGTGGCCGAAGGCATCGCGGGGGACCTCCTGGCCCTTGGCCTGCATCTCGGCGACGATGGCCTCCACGC
>CAYTLL010000043.1:0-35639 GCA_964438755.1 uncultured Akkermansia sp.
GGGCTCGAGGAAGAAGTCGAAGGGATTGTAGACCGCCATCTCGGCGACGAGGTCGACCTCGACGGAGAAGAGTTTTGTTTTCTCGGGGAAGACGACGCGGGCCTGGTAGTTGCCGTGGGGGTCCTGCTGCCAGTTGATGAAGTGCGGCTCGGGCTGGACGCGGAGCGAGTAGGAGACGATGGGCGTGCGGCAATGCGGCGCGGGGCGCAGACGGATGACCTGGGGGCCGAGGCCGACGAGGCGGTCGTAGCGGTAGGACGTCTTGTGGTGGAGGGCGGCGTGGATGGCCATGGCGGCGGTTGGCGGAAAAGAGGGAGTCGTGGCTGACGGGTTGGCGGGATGCGCAGTTTCGCATGAGCAAACGCCAAGCCAAGGCGGTGAATTTAATTCATGGCCACCGAGGGCCAATGTATTGCGTCTGGGCGGCGGGATGCGCGCGGTGCCTGGTCAAAGGTGCCGCGCGGCGGCGAGCTCGGCCTGGGTGGGGAAGAGTTCGCCGTCGGGCTCGCCCTCCTCGGTGGCGAGGTCGGGGATGCGTTGAAAGGCGATGCGGATGGGCGCGTAGGCGAGGGCGCCGAGCGCGCCGCCGTAGACCACGCTGTGTTTGCCGAGCTTGCGGTTGATGTGGTCGAGCGTGGCGTTGAGCGCGGAGCGGCGCGCGGTGTCGCCGGGGCGGTTTTCGAGGAGGCCGGGGAGCGTGCCGGTGCGCGAGGCCTCGGGCACGAGGGCGAAGAGGGTGACGCCGACCGAAAAATGATCGGAGCGGCGCGCGGGGCGTTTTTCCCAGAGGAGGTTGAGCACGCGGATGAGCTCGAGCGTGTCCTGCGTGTCGGTGAAGGCGACGGCGTCGCTCCAGCGCGTGCGGTCGTCGCGGCCGCGAACCCCTTGGTATTTCAACGCGACGTGCATGCCGCCGGCGTAGAGCCGGCCGTGGCGCAGGCGGAGGGCGGCCTTCTGCAAAAGACGGTGGAGCGTGGCGCGCGCACCCTCTGGGTTGCGGAGATCGGGCGAGAGAATCTGCGCGTGGCCGATGGAGCCGGTGTGGCGCGCCGGGAGCGGCACCTCCTCGCCGCGGAGGCGGCGCCACATGCGCTCGCCCTCGATGCCGCCCCAGATGCGGCGGAGTTCGCGCAGTTCGGCGGCGCAGAGTTGCTCGACCGAGTGGATGCCGGCGGCGCGCAGACGGGTCTCCATGTTTTCGCCGACGCCGGGCAGATCACGCAGGTCGAGTTCGTAAAGGCGACCGGGGAGGTCGTGTTGCTCGATGACGACGAGGCCGTCGGGCTTTTCGAGGTCGGAGGCGACCTTGGCGAGCCAGGCGTTGGGCGCGAGGCCGATGGAGCAGGTGAGCTGGTCGCCGGCGAGGCGGGCGATGGCGCGCTTGATCTTGCGCGCGACCTCGAGGGCGGCGGCGGGGGTTTGCAGACCGGGCGTGAGTCGGCACCAGACCTCGTCGATGGACCAGACCTCGGTGACGGGCAGGCAGGTCTCGACGGCTTCGATGAGCTTTTGGTGGTAGTGGAGGTAGAGCTCGGGGCGGGACTCGACGATGGCGATGTTCGGGCAGAGTCGGCGGGCCTCGGGGACGGGCGTGCCCACACGGACGCCGGCGCGCTTGGCGTCGTAGGACGCGGCGATGCAGGAGGTGTGCTCGGAGGCGACCGGCGTGACGGCGACGGGCCGGCCGCGCAGCTCGGGCCGGTCCTGCTGTTCGCAGGAGGCGAAGAAGCCGTTGTAGTCGATGAGGAGGGCCTGGAGCACGGGTTTAAGCCTGGAGCAGGGAGCGTGGAGACGGAAAACGCCGGAAAGCGATCAGGCGGCAATGAATCAAATCGCGGAGGCGACTGGCCGGCGGGTGCGGGCGGCGAATCGAGGCGGAGGACAAGCGGGCGGCGGTGTCGGGCGCTTACGGAATCGCCATCGCGTCGCCGTTTGCGGTATCCGACGGGTTCCCCGCAATCCCCGGCCTGTTCCCGTTTTCCCCATGTCCCTTCGCTTTCCGCCCGGTTTGATCGCCCTCTGCGCCTCCCTGCTGGTTTCGAACCTCCAGGCGGAACCGTCCGCCGAAGCGACGGCGCCGGAGCGGCGGGTGATCGCGGCCGATCTCGGCGCGGTGCGCGGTCCGACGAGCCGGATGTATAACTTCTGCGTCGGCGCGGGCCGGGCCAACGAAGGGCTGCGCGCGGACTGGCAGCGCCAGTTGCGCCGCGTGCGCGAGGAGTGCGGTTTTCGCCACATCCGTTTCCACGGGCTGTTTTCCGACGACATGGGCGTCTATCGCGAGGATCGCGAGGGCCGGCCGGTCTACAACTGGCAGTATGTGGACGAGCTTTTCGACTTCATCATCGGCATCGGCATGAAGCCCTTCGTCGAGCTCGGCTTCATGCCCAACGCGCTCGCGAGCGGCGGGCGCACGATCTTCTGGTGGCGCGGCAACGTGACTCCGCCGAAGGACTACGCGAAGTGGGAGGCCTTTGTCGCCGCCTTCGCGCGGCACGTCACCGAACGCTACGGCGCGGAGGAGGTGCGGAGCTGGTATTTCGAGGTGTGGAACGAGCCCAACCTGACCGGCTTTTGGATCGGCGACACGGGAGGCAAGAGCGAGGCGGAGTTCGCGCCGGTCGCCCGCGCGGAATATTTCAAGCTCTACGCCGCCTCGGCGCGCGCGGTGAAGTCGATCGATCCGCGCTACCGCGTCGGCGGGCCGGCGACGGCGGGCGAGGGATGGATCGACGAGACGCTCGCGCACTGCGCCGAGCAGGGGCTGCCGCTCGATTTCGTGAGCACGCACAGCTACGCCACGACGAGTGGCTACCTCGACGAAAACGGCGGCGCGGGCACGGTGTTTTCACCGGATCGCGACGCGATCACCGGCGGGGTGAAAAAGGTCCGCGCGAAGATCGACGCCTCCGTGTTCGCCCGAACGGAGCTGCACTACACCGAGTGGAGCAGCTCCTACACGCCGGCGGATCCGATCCACGACAGCTACCACTCGACGGCCTTCATCCTCGACAAGATGCGTCATATCGGCGGCGCGGCGCAGTCGATGTCGTATTGGACATTCACCGACATCTTCGAGGAGGCGGGACCGCGGACGACGCCCTTTCACGGCGGCTTCGGGCTGCTCAACCACCAGGACCTGCCGAAGCCGTCTTATTTCGCCTATCGGTTCCTGAACCGGCTCGGCGACACCGAGCTGGCCTGCGCGGATCCGGACACCTTCGTCTGCCGCGACGCGACCGGCGGCGTGCAGGCCTTGTTCTGGGATTTCACGATCACGCATCCTGGGCCGTCGGTGATCAACCAGGAGTTTTATGCGCGCGACCAGCCCGCCAAGGCGAAGGGCGGGGCGGAGCTGCGGCTCGCGGGACTGCGGAAAGGCGAGTATCGTCTGACGGCGCGGCGCGTGGGCTACCGCGCGAACGACGTGCAATCGGCGTGGCGCGACCTGGGTTCGCCGGGGCAGCTCACGCGCGCGCAGGTGGCCGAGCTGCGTCGTGCGACGGCGGGTGAACCGGAGATCGACGAACGGGTGAAGATCGGCCGCGACGGCGCGCTGACGCGGCGTTTCGATCTGCGGGAGAACGACGTCTGGCTGGTCGAGCTGACGCGGAAGCCCTGAGTCGGGTCGAGCTGCGGGCGGGGGCGGCCTTTTTCAGGTGCCGAAGAGGCGGTCGCCGAAATCGCCGAGGCCGGGGAGGATGTATTTTTTGGCGTTGAGCTCGCGGTCGAGGGCGGCGGTGAAGACCGGGACCGTCGGGTGTTTTTGGTGGACCGTGGCCACGCCTTCGGGCGCGGCGACGACGACGACCAGGCGCAGGTCCTCGGCGCCGGCCTCGCGGAGGAGGTCGAGCGCGGTCACGGCGCTGCCGCCGGTGGCGAGCATGGGATCGACGCAGAGCACGCGTTTGCCGGCGAGCGGGGGGAGTTTGCAGTAATAACTGCGCGCGATGGCGGTGGCGTGGTCGCGTTCGAGTCCGACGTAGCCGACGCTCACGTCGGGGAACAGGTCGAGGTAGGGCTGCACCATGCCGAGGCCGGCGCGGAGGATGGGCACGACGACGAGGCCGCGGTCGAGGATCTGGCCGGTGTGGGGCTCGAGGGGCGTGTTGACGGCGTGGCCGCGCGTCGGGAGGTCGCGCGTGGCCTCGAGCGCGAGCATGAGGCCGAGTTGGTTCGCGAGCGTGCGGAAAGTGGCGGGCTTGGTCGTGTGGTCGCGCAGGTGGGTGAGCGCGTGGTCGGCGAGGGGGTGGCGGAGGATGTGGAGCATGTTCAGAACGGCAGGGCGACAGAACGATAGAGCGGCAGAGGGCGGAAAGACGGCGGACGGAGCGGCAGAACGCGGGGTGAGGATGGTGGGGGCGAGGACGGTTTGGCCTGTCGTTCTCTCGTTCCGTCGCTCTGTCGCTCTGATTTCAGAGCAGGTCTCGCTGCACTTTGCGTTCGAGGAGGTGCTCGAGCTCCTTGCGGAGTTTTTTCTGGCCGCCGCGGAAGTTGGGCATGAGGGCGAGCCATTGATACACCTCTTCGCGGAGGTGCTTGGGCATGGCGGGTTCGAGGCGGACGGCTCGGTCGAAGGCTTTCACGACCTGCGCGGCGATCTGTTCGCACATCGTCTGGGCGGTGGCGGAGCTGTGCTGGCCGGCGAGGCGGGTGAGGTCGTCGAGCGAGGCGCGGCGGGCGGCGGCGTAGGCTTTTTTGTAGAGGGCGATGCTGTTGACCGAGACGGAGACGGAGCGCGGGTAGAAGCTGGCCATGAGGTTCCACGGATCGCGGCCGGGGCCCTGGTCGCCGGCGGAGCGGAAGTCGCTGCGGAGGATGACGCAGGGGATGTCGGCGAACTTGGCGAACATGAACTCGACGACGGTGCCGCTATCGAGCTCGGGGCCGTCGAAGTTGAAGAGGGCTAGGTCGCAGGCGAGGAGGGCGCGGATGTCGGCGTCGCGGATGAGCTGCGGGTGGTGGCCGCGCAGCTCGATGTCCTGCGGGAGGCGGCAGAGGTAGCGGCCGTGGGAGGCGGCGTGGATGGCCTCGGCGAGGTAGGCGTTGCCGACGAGGTGCTTGGCGGAGAAGAGCTCGCCGGCGAAATAGACCGTGCGGGATTTCTTCGGTTTGGCGGCGGGGCGCGGGCGGGGGGAGGTCATTCTGGAGCGCGGAGCTTGGGGCGGGGAGCAGGGAGCGGGCCGGGCGAGACGATGCAGGCTGGAAGCCTGCGCTGTTTTTCAGATCCAGCGGCGGCGGCGGAGCCAGACGAGGAGGCCGCCGGTGAGGGCGAGGGTGACGACGGTGACGAGCGGGTAGGCCCAGGGCGGGACGAGTTCGGGCATGCGCTGGAAGTTCATGCCGAACCAGCCCCCGATGATGAGCGGCGGCGTGGTGGCGGCGGTGAGGGCGGTGAGGACCTTGATGCCCTCGTTGGCCTCGTGGGAGGATTTGTTGAGGTAGACGCGGAAGCCGAGGATGAGCTGGTCGCCCCAGGCGGCGGCCTGGGTCTCGATGCGCGAGAAATCTTCCGCGAGGTCGCGCAGGTAGGGCAAAATCGAGGGGCGGATGAAGCCCGGTTTGCCGGCGGCGAGCTCGGCGGCGACGGCGCGCTGGGGGCGGACGATCTGGCGGAGGTTGGCGAGGTCTTTGCGCAGGGCGACGACTTGCGGGAAAAGCTCCTTGGGCGAGGCGTGGCCGAGGACGGATTCCTCGATGGTTTCGAGGTCGCGGCGGAGCTCGTCGAGGGCGGGCTTGTAGGCTTCGACGAGCTGGTCGAGCAGGGTGTGGGCGAAGCGGTCGGGGCCGCGCACGGGGGCGGCGCCGGGGCCGCCGCGGGAGTAGCGTTCGAGGACCTGTTGGACGAGGCGCAGGGGCTGGCGGTGGAAGGTGAGGAGGAAGCCCTTGCCGAGGACGAGGTCGAGGTCGGTGGTGGTGAACTTGTCTGTCTTGGAGTAGTCGACGGCGTGCATGACGACGTGGAGGTAGTCGTCGAAGGCGTCGATCTTGGGGAAGGGGGAGTCGGTGGTGCAGTCCTCGATGACGACGGGGTGGAGGGCGAAGAGTTTTTCGAGCACGGCGCTCGTCTCCTCGGGCGTGGGGGCGCTGAGGTCGACCCAGAGCATGACGCCGGGCTCGGCGCGGAGGGCGGGGAGGGCTTCGAGCGGCGGGTTGAGCGCCGAGAGCCGGTGGTCGCGGTAGACGAGGGTGGTGATCATGGCGCCTCGGGCGGGATCGGGGTGGCGGCGGGGCGCGTCAGATCAGGCCGCGGTGTTTGCACCAGCGGTAGACGAGGTAGGTGAGGAGCGCGGTGAGGGCGCCGACGGCGGGGTAGGCGTAGGGCGCCTCGAGCTCGGGCATGTTGTGGAAGTTCATGCCATACCAGGAGCCGATGATGGTGGCGGGGAGGCTGATGGCGGTGAGGGCGGTGAGGACCTTGATGCCCTCGTTGGCCTCGAAGTCGGAACGCGAGAGGTGGAGATCGAAGGAGATGAGGAGCTGGTCGGCGTGGGTGGTGGCGGTCTCCTCGATGCGCACGAGGTTGTCGCGCAGGTCGCGGAAGTAGGGGAGCATCACGGGGCGGATGATCTTCGATTCGCCGTGGGCGAGGCGGGCGACGACCTCGCGCTGGGGGCGGATGGTGGAGCGGAGGGTGTTGAGCTCGGAGCGGACGGCGAGGAGGCGCGCGGTGAGGTCGCGGGCCTCGCCGGAGAGGACGTCGCCCTCGATCTGCTCGAGCTCGGCGCGGAACTCGTCGGTGACGGGCTTGTAGTTGTCGACGAGGGCGTCGAGGACGAGGTGGGCGAGGCGGTCGGGGCCGCGGGCGACGATGCCGGTGGCCTTGGCGCAGCGGTCGAGGACGGCCGCGACGGACTTGAGCGGCGAGGGGTGGAAGGTGACAAGAAACTCGCGGCCGAGGAAGAGGTTGAGCTCGGTGGTGGTGAACTTGTCGGCGCGGTTGAAGTCCACCGCGTGCATGACGAGGAAGAGGTATTCCTCGTAGTCCTCGACCTTGGGCAAGGAGGAGGGGGCGACGCAGTCCTCGATGGCGAGCGGGTGGAACTGGAAGACGCCCTCGAGGATGGCCTTGGTCTCCTCGGGCGTGGGGTTGGAGAGGTTCACCCAGAGGACGAGGCCCTTGTCGCCGTGCACGAGGCGGAGGGCCTCGAGTTCGAGGTCGCGGCCGACGACTTTGCCGTCGCTGAGGATGAAGGATTGGATCATGCGAGCACAGCGCCCCGCGGGCGCGGCTCTAGCTAGGCGGGGGGCGAGGGCGGGCGGAAGCCGAAAGACGGGGCGCTTTTACGGGGTGTCGACCGTTTCGCGGCTCGCGCGGTCGGTCGGTCGGGCTTTTCCGGGCGGGGATCATGCCGGGTTTTAAAACACGCCCCAACGCTACTCCGTTAACTTCATGCGGAGGGCGGGACTTCGTCCCTCTGTGGATCACAAAAGGCGGACACCGCGGTCCGCCCTCCATCGGACCACATCCTCCCCTCTGGGAATCTTGACGGAGTGGCGCTAATCCGGCGTCAGCTCGGTGATCGCCCACCAGGGGCCGGCGGCGCGGCCGAGGATGGAGGACCAATACCAGGCGGAGACGTCGGTCCAGCGGCGGCCGTCGGCGCCGAGGAGGCGTTCGCGCACCCGGAAGGCGTCGTTGCCGCGCGTGGCGCGAAACTCGCCCCACTCGACGCCGTCGGGCCGGCGGTGGATCGGGCGCGGCTCGATCGCGTGGCCGAGCGCGCGCAGGCAATCCGCGGCGGGGTGGAGTTTTCGCGTGGGTTGATCGAGTCGGCGTAGTATGATCGTGCGGCCGTCGGGCGTGGCGAAGGCGGCGACGCGGCCGGGAAAGTCGCGGGCGAAGCGTTCCTCGCGTTTCCCGAGGGCGAGCGGTATCCAATCCTTGGCGACGAGGTCGGAAGGCCAGGCGTCCGCGCCGCGGGGCGAGTATTGTGACGTGGTCGTTGCCGGCGACGCGGCCGCGCCGGGGCGCGGCCAGAGCGGCGCGGACGCGGCGAGGGCGGCGAGGAGGAAAAAGGCGGCGAGGGGACTCGGCTTCATGCGGCGGAGACGCGGCGTTGCGCGAGGGCGACCGCGCCAAAGGCGACGAGGGTGAAGAGGGCGAGGCCGACGGCCTCGTGCGCCCAGGGCGGGTCGGGCCAGAGGGCGGTCTCGAGGCAGAAGATGAACGCGGCGCGGAGGGTGTTGGCGACGAAGACGGCGAGCGCGACGTGCCGGAAGAGCGTGAAGGCGGCGCGCGCGCCGAGCCGGAGGCGGCAGGCGAGCAGGGCGGCGAGGAGGAGGCCGGTCCAGAGCATGCGCAGACCGCTGCAAGGCGTGTCGACGATGACGCGTTCGCCGGCCCAGGCGAGGGTGGTGCCGGAGGCCTCGACGCCCAGCCCGCCGAGTCCGAGCAGGGGCGCGGCGAGCGTCGCGGTGAGGGCGCGCAGCGGGTAGCCGAGGTAAAATTGGAGCGTGGCGACGACCGGGAGCGAAAGCGCGAGCAGCGCGGACCAGGCGAGGGCGTAGCCCCGCGGCGCGGCGACGAGCGCGAGCGCGACGACGAGAAGGAGCGCGCGGGCGAGCGGCGGGGCGAAGGGGAAGGCCGCGCAGTAGGCGGCGAGCAGCGCGGCGAGGATCGCGTGGCGGCGAGGCGGGAGCGGTTCGCGCCAGGCGGACCAGGGCGCGAAGGCGAGCGCGGCGGCGAGGGCGAGCAGGCCCTGCGGTTCGTCGGAGCCGTCGCCGAGGCGGAGCGCATACCAGCGGAGGACCGGCCAGCCGGCGCAGAGAAGGGCGAGCAGGGCGGCGGCGCGAGTGGCGAGGAGGGCGCGGAGGCGCGCCGCCGCGGGACGTGGCTCCGGGTGGTTCATCGCGCGGGTGCTGGCGCGGCGTGCCGCGGGCGGACGGCGACGAGGGCGATCGCGCCGGCGATGACGAGGAGACCCGCCGCGCCGGGCTCGGGGGCGACGCCGATGCTTTCGCCGACCGCGAGGTCGGAGACGCCCTCGGGGAGCGGGAGCGGTTGGTTGACGGACTTGAAATCGGGCGTGGTGCGGCGCACGAGCTCGTCGACGGCGACGAAGGAGGTGAAGCGGGTGAGCAACTCGTGTTTCAGGCCGAGCTGGGTGATGGCGGACACGAGCTCGGGCGTCTGGCGGACGGCGAGGTCGTCCGAGAGCGAGGCGATGCGGGTGCGGGCCCAGAGGCGGGCGAGGGTTTCGGCGGGCACGGAGGTGGCGGAGGCGAAGGGCAGCTCGGCGACGAAGGGGCGGCCGTTGTCGGCGCCGCCGGAACGGCCGGTGAGCTGGAGGCGTCCGGCGGCGCGGCCGTCCCACTTGCCGAAGAGGATCACGGGGCGCTGCGCGAACACGTCGGGCAGGGAGGCGGGTTCGACCTCGCGGGCGGAGACGCCGTCGAAGCGGGCGGAGACGCCGGAGAGGACGGGCGAGGCGATCATGTCGGCGAAGCGGTCGGCCTCGGTTTCGGCGAGGACGCTGTCGGTGGCGACGAAGGGCTCGCCTTGACCGGCGCGGGCGAGGCTTTCGATGAGGTGGCGGTTGACGCTGGAGCCGATGCCGAAGGCGAAAACGTTGGCGCGGGAAAGGTTTTGGCGGACGAGGGCGTAGGCGTCGGCCTCGATGTCGACGTAGCCGTCGGTGAGGATGGCGACGATGCGCGAGGTGTCGGCACGGGGGCGCGGGAGGGCGATGGCGCGGCGGAGGGCGGCGAGGAGCTCGGTGCCTCCGCCACCTTGCTGCTGATCGAGGAAGGCGACGGCGGCGTCGAGATTTTCGCGCGTGGCGGGCAGCGGCGTGGGCGATAGGGTGGCGCTGTCGCCGGCGAAGAGGAGGACGTTGAACGTGTCGATCGGGCGCAGCGAAGGGAGGAGGCGGCGGAAAAGGTGTTTGGCGGTGTCGAGCGGGAAGCCGTTCATCGAGCCGGAGACGTCGACGATGAACACGTAGTCGCGCGGCGGCGTCGCGGCGGGCGCGGGGCGGGCCGGAGGCTGGACCATGGCGAGGAAGTAGTGGTCGCCGTGCGGGTCGGGGGCGGCGGAGACGAGCAGGCCGGCCTGGAGCGCGTCGCCGGCGAGACGGTAGCGAATAATGAAATCGCGGGTGGAGGACGCGGGGTCGTCGGGGTCGAGCGTGATGGTCGCCTCGGCGGGCGAGGAGTAGGCGATGTCGACGGCGTGGGTCACGCAGGCGGCTTCGCGGATGGGCAGGCCGGCGGCGAGGCGGACGAAGATCGAGTAGGCGGCGGGGTCGGGCTCGCCGGCGTGGAGGTGGGACGTGGCGATCTCCGGCGCGGGGGCGGCGGCATGGTCGGGGGCGCGTCCGGTGGAGTAGCGCGGACCGACGACGCCGGGATAGACGAACTCGTAGACGCCGTCGACCGGCGCGAGGAGCTCGGTGTAGCGCAGCTCGACCTGGACGCTGTCGCCCGGGAGGATGTTGGCCACGGCCATGGAGAACACGTTGGGGCGCTGTTGTTCGAGGAGGGAGGCGGTCTTGCCGGCGGATTTGGCGGCCTCGTAGGTGGCGCGGGCCTCCTCCTTTTCCTTGATCCGGGCGCGGACGCGGCGGTCGCCCACGGTCATGGTCAACCCGTGGACGGCGGCGCGGGTGGAGCCGGGGAAAACGTAGGTCGCCTCGAGCGGCGTGGCGCCGGTGTTGGCGTAGGTCTGGGTGACGGTGACGTCGGCGACGACGCCCGCGACCACGGCCTCGACCCGGGTGGACTTGAGCGGGAGGGAGTCGACGGCGGCGTCGGTGGATTTGACGTGAAAGTAGGGGGCGAGCGAGCGGTCGGCGCCGGAGTCCGTGGCGAAGGCGCGCGGAGCGGCCGCGGTGAAGGCGAGGAGCGAGGACGCGGCGGCGAAGAGCATGCGGCGCGCGGAGGGGGAAAAGGCGGAGATCATAGGGCGAAGGGAAGGGGGAGGGCGGAGAGGAACGAAACGAGCCAGCGGGCGAAGGGTTCGGCGAAGAGACCGACGAAGACGCAGAGCGGGATGAGCATGCGCGCGAGGCGAAGGGCGCGGGCGGGCTCGGGGATCTGGCGAGCGAGCGGGACGTGGAGGAGCCGGAGTTTCATGTCCGCAAGTGTGCCCGCGGCGCGTGAAGCGCGGATGAAGCGACGATGAAGTCGGGATGAAATCACGCGCGCCTCCCCGGAATGGCGAAGGCGCGCGTGGTTTTCGGGGATGTCGGGGCAATGTTCGTAATACGAACATTGCCGGAAGGGGTTTCAGCGGGCGGCCGGGGCGGGGAGACGCGGGCGGCGGCGGAGGAAGGCGAAGGCGAGCATGGCGCCGGACATGAGCAGGCCGTAGGTGGCGGGCTCGGGCACGGCGGGGGAATTTTTCGCGTCGGGCGCGTCGAGGTCGGCGGCCTTGTATTGGGCGTCGGTCTCGAGGACGACGGCGCCGCTCACGGGGGTGACTATCTGGGTCGCGACGGCCAGCTTCTGCGCGGCCTCGCGGGCGGCGGGGTCTCCGGAGGCGAGGAGACGGTGGACCTCGTCGCGGGCCCAGAGGCGGGCGAGGTGATCGGAGGCGGGGCGGCCGGAAAAGGAGACGGAGGAGACGGCCTGGACGGTGCGCGCGGCGACGAGGCGGCCTTCGCGGAGTTCGCGGAGGAGGCGCGCGAGGTCGGTGTCGAGATCGGCGAGGCGGGGGAAGGTCGAGACGGGCGAGGCGGCGGCGACTTTCTCCAGAAGGACGTTGGGCGCGGCGACGGCGGGCAGGGAGACGATGCGAACGACGCCTCCGCGGCGGGCGAGACGTTGTTCAAGCGCGGAGTTTTCGCGCCACGAGAGCGGCTGACCGCCGTGGAGCCACACGAGCGTGCCGCCTCCACGGGCGGAGAGGGCGTCGAGGGCGTTGGCCAAAGCCTCGGTGTCATCCTGGCCGCCGCAGAAGGGGCGGGCGTCGAGCCAGCGGGCCTGCGTCTCGGCGTCGAGTTTGTCCAGGCTCTCGGCGACGAGATCGCCGGAGTGGTATAGCCGGGAGAACGGCGTGGTCTTCGCGCCTCGGAGCGCCGTGGCGAGCGCGGAGGCGGCGGGGGCGAGTTCGGCGGAGCCGGAAACGAGGAGGACGACCTCGCCGGAGGGCGGCGGCTGGCGGCGGAGCGTCTGCACGACGACCCGCGAGGGATCGCGAAGCGCGGGGCTCCAGGCGAAGGCGGAGGACGGGGCGCGGGCGATGGCGACCGGCGCGACGCCGCGGGAGAGCTCGGCGGCGGAGAGCGGGCCGCGAAGGGCGGGCCGGGCGAGCGAGCCCTCGGCTTGGAGCGCGGGGAACGGGGAGGTGAGCGGCGCGTCGGCGTCGACCCAGAGCTGGTGCCGGACGGCGTCGGCGAGGGAGAAATTTTGCTCGATGATGCGCGGCAGCAGGAGATGGGCGCGATCGGCCTCGGCGAGGGCGAGCGGCAAGGTGACGCCGAGGCGGATCTTCATCAGCCCGCCGCGCGGCTCGATGGGGAAGCATTGCAGGAGCACGCGGTCGGGTCCCTGCGACGTGACCAGGACGGGATCGCGCCGCCGGACGACGGCGACGGAGCGGTAGGCCTCGACGACCTTGGCGGGACCGCCCCAGGCGGCTTCGCGCTCCTCGCCGTGGACCCAGAGCGTGAGGCGCGAGACGGCGGCGCCGGGCGGGAGCTGGATCAAGGCGCGGGCCTCGCGCTGATCGAAGGCGTGGTCGTTGCGAAACACGAGCGTCCACTCGACATAGCCGAGGGCGGAGTCGCTCTCGACGCGGGCGTCGAGCCGCGACTCGGCGAGGTGGAGCGCGCGAAGCCGGCGGCCGACCTGCTGGGTGCCCAGGCTGTCGTCCCAGGTCCAGTCGCGGCTGTCGTCGCCATCGGCGCGGTCGCGGATGGCGAAGGCGGGGCGCCGCGGTGCGGGCACGCTGTTGTAGGCGCGTCCGGTGACGCGGTAGTAGGCGAGGCGGAAATCGTTTTCGGGGACGCCGGGGGCGGCGGGGGCGTCGTCGAAGAAAACCGGGTCGCGGGTGCCGGGCAGGAGGCCGCCGCCGGGCAGGCCGTAGCTGCCGCGGAGGAGGCTGGTCTCGACGCCGAGCGGAGCGAGGGCGCGGAGGCGGCCCAGCGCGACGTTTTGTTCGGCGGCGGATCCGCGGGCGAGTTGCTCCACGGCGTGGCGGGTGAGAAGCGACGGCGCTTCCAGGATCGTGAGGGCGAGAGCGCCGGCCAAAAACGCGGGCCAGCAGGCGGGAAGGCGGGCGCCTCGGGCGCGGGCGGCGCGGCGCAGAGCGGCGTGGAGGCAGAGCGCGGCGATCACCGACAGGAGCGGGGCGAGCGGAAGGAGACCGAGGCCGATGGCGAGGATCGCCATCACGGCGAAAGGCGTGATCGGGAGAAAAAACAGGGCGTAGGCGACGCCGATGGCGCAGGCGAAGGCGTTGAGATGCGCGACGAGACGGAGGGAGGGACGGCGGCCGGAAACGCGAAGGGCGAGAAGGGTGAGAAGATGCGCGATCGGGACGAGCGCGATCAGGGCGACGTGGCCGGGACCGGGAATCGGGTTGCGGAACTCGCGCGCCATGCCGGTCGAGAGTTCGAAACCGAGGGTGAAGGCCGGGAGCAGAACGCCGAGAAAGGCCGCGAGCGCCCGGCCGCCGGGAATGGGGACGGGAAGGGCGGCGGGCGGTTGCGGAAGGGAGGAGGGGCCAGGGCGGGCGTCCGCGGATTCCGGGTCGGGGGCAAACGAGGGGGCGGGGTTCATGCGCGCAGTCTGGGCGACGCGCGTGAAGGCAGGATGAAACCCGGATGAAGTCCGGGTGAAAACGCGCGCCGGACAAAGGCGCCGGACGACGAGCGGGCGCGCGGACGGATGTTGCGTAATACGAACATCCGCCCTGGGTCGGAGCGGGTCAGACGACCGGCGGCCGGGCGAGGGAGAGCGTGGCGCGGGCGCCGCCGACGGGGCGGTTGGCGAGGGTGATCTCGCCGCCGTGGAGGTGGGCGACCTCGCGCACGAAGCTCAGGCCGAGCCCGGTGCTTTTCGCGCCGGTGTCTGGGCGGGGCAGGGAGTAGAAGCGCTCGAAGAGCCGCGGCAGCGCGTAGTCGGGCAGACCGGGGCCGGTGTCGTCGACCGTGACGAGGGCGCCGCCGGACGCGGCGGGGTGGAGGCCGACGTTGATGGAGCCGCCGGCGGGGCTGAATTCGAGGGCGTTTTGAAGGAGGTTGCCGATTGCCTGAGCGAGGAGGAAGCGCTCGCCCACGACGGCGGCCGGCTCGGGCGCGTCGAGCGCGACGGATACGCCGCGGGTGCGAAGCATGGGTTCGAGCGCGGCGAGGCGCTCCTCGAGAAGAGCGCGAAGTTCGACGGGCGCGGGATCGACGAGACCGCGGCGGGCCTCGAGGGCGGCGAGTTGGAGGAGCTTTTCGACGATGGCCTGGATGCGCGCGGACTCGTTGAGCAGGTTTTGGAGGAAGCGCGCGCGTTGCGGCGCGGGCATGGCGCCCCGGTCCTCGGCGAGGAGTTCGGCGGCGCCGCGGATGGCGGCGAGGGGGGCCTTGATCTCGTGGGCGAGGATTTGCGTGTAGCGCTCGACGTGGGCTTTCCCCTCGAGGGCGGCGCGCATCTCGTCGAAGGCGCGGCGGAGTTCGCCGACCTCGCGACCGGCGAAGCGTTTCGGGAGCGAGGCGGGGCGGCCGTCGCGGACGGCGCGGGCGTAGGCGGTGAGTTTTTCCACCGGGGTGGTGATCCAGAAGGAGAAGGCTAGGCCGGTGACGATGACGAGGCCGCCGCCGAGGGCGCCGGCGAGGAGAACCTTGGCGCGGACGGCGTCGACGAGGGCGTTGATGTTGGCGGTGGGTTTGCCGAGGGAGAGGACGCCGACGACACGGTCGCCGCGGCGAACGGGGGCGGCGACGTGGATGACGAGCGAAGCCTCGTCGGCGGGATCGAGGCGGGTGGCGCGGGCGCCGTAGCGGCCTTGGAGGGTGAGGAGGACGTCGTTCCAGCGGGAGTAGTCGCGGCCCTCGTCGCGGCCGTCCTCGGAATCGTAGAGGACGCGGCCGGCGGCGTCGGTGAGGTAGAGGCGGAGGTCGACGGCGGTTTTGTGGAAGGTGTAAATCTGGGCGTCGAGCGGGCGGGCGACGGCGGCGTCGAAGGCCTGGCGAAGCGGGGCGACGTCGATGCTGTCGTCCTCGCGCAGGTGGGTCTCGGTGACGGCGGCGAGGTAGGCGGCGGTGTCGATGAGCGTGGCCTCCATCGACTCCAGGTAACGCGGGCGGATGGCGCCGAGGATCGAGGTGAAAAGGTAGAGGTAGCCGCCGCCGATCAGCAGAAGGTAGACGAGGAAGATGCGGGTGCGGATGGTCATGGCGCAGAGCGACGGGGCGACAGAACGACAGAGCGACAGAACGACAGAGCGACGGAGCTACGGACGACAGGGGGGGGACGGAGCGGGCCGTGGGGCTGGAGGGAGGACGGAGGTGGACTTACTCGCGCAGGGAGTAGCCGAGACCGCGGTGGGTGACGATGGGATCGGTGTCGTCGGGCGCGACGGCGCGGAGCTTGGCGCGGAGGGTCTTGACGTGGGCGTCGACGGTGCGATCGAGGCTGGCCTCGGGTTCGTCCCAGGCGGAGGAGAGGAGCTGGTCGCGGGTGAAGACGCGGCCGGGTTGGCCGAGGAAGGTTTTGAGCAGGCGATACTCGATGCGGGTGAGGTCGAGGGCCTGGCCGCGGTAGGCGATGCGGCAGCGGAGTTCGTCGTGGACGAAGGGCGCGCCCGAGGAGGCGGGCGTGGCGGGTTTGAGCGTCGTGTTGACCGACGGCGAGGCGGGCGTGGCGAAGGGCGACGCGGGGGGCGCGACGCGGCGGAGGATGACTTTTACCCGGGCGGTGAGTTCGCGGGGGCTGAAGGGTTTGACGAGGTAGTCGTCGCCGCCGATCTCGAGGCCGACGATGCGGTCGATCTCGGAGGCGCGCGAGGTGAGGAAGACGATCGGCAGCTCGTGGCCGGAGGCGCGGAGCTTTTTGCAGAGCTCGAAGCCGTTCGCGTCGGGCAGGCCGACATCGAGGATGAGCAGGGCGAAGGGCTGGGCCTGAAGCGCGGCGACGCCCTCGGCGGCGGTGGCGCACCAGCGCGGGGAAAACCCTTCGGTCGCGAGGGCGTAGAGCAGGGTGTCGGCGATGGCCGGTTCGTCCTCGATGATCAGGATGGAAGGGGTGCTCATGGGCGCGACGGGCGGGGCGAGAGTATGCGGAGCGCGGGAGGGTTTCAGCGAAGCGGGGCGGTGGCGAGGGCGATGACGGCGGGGGGACGCCGTCGGCGCGAAGCCGCCATTTCGCAGCGTAGGCGAAATCAGGGCGAGAGCCGGGTGCCAAGGCCAGGCGCTCGGCGATCAAGGCGGGCAAAGGATGCCCGTAAGCGTGGACGGGAATGCCCGGCGCGGTGCGGCGGTCGGCGAGGGCTTGGAGGCCGAGCGTAAGTTAGGCGGCCGAGGAGGGGACGGCGCGTGCGTATCGTCGGAAACGATGCGTGGCGCGCCGCGGGAGCGAGGCGTGTTTCTTATCGAGCGGAGTCGATAGACGCGGTTTTCACGGTCCACTCGACACGGCCGTGCAGCGGGTTATCGGCGAGGCCGAAGCGGCCGTCGGCGGCGCGGGTGAGCGCGAGGGCGGTCGGGCGCGGGTCGCCTGGGAGGTAGATGAGGGCGGTGGCGGTCTTGGCGGCGGGGGTGGCGAAGACGCGCAATTCGAGTTTCGCCCAATCGATGTCCTTCGTGGACTGGGCGAGCGCGGCGTGGGGCAGCGCGGCGCCGTCGCGGACGAGGACGATGGCGGGCACGGGGCCGGCCTCGATGCGTTGCCAGCCGGGGGCGTAGACGCGGCCGTTTTGGTAATCGATCCAGGCGCTCTTCCCGGGGAGATAGACGTCGCGAGCGGTGGCGCCGGCCTCGAAGAGCGGGGCGACGTAGACGTCGGAGCCGAAGAGGTAGGCGTCGTCGACGAGCCAGGCGCCGGGGTCGTCGGGGAATTCGATGAAGGCGGCGCGGAGCATGGGCAGGCCGCGTTCGGAGCAATCCTTCGCCTGCGCGTAGAGGTAGGGCATCAGGCGGTAGCGCAGCTCGACGTCGCGGCGGAAGTCGTCGACGAAGGCGTCGTCAAAATGCCAGGGCTCCTTGGGCGGCTCGCCGTGGACGCGGGCGTGCGAGGTGAACATGCCGAAGGGGAGCCACTTTCGGTAGACCTCGAGGTCGGTCTTGGCGAAGAAGCCGCCGATGTCGTGGCTCCAGAAGGAGAAACCGCTGACGCCGAGCGAGAGGCCGCCGCGCAGGGAGCCGGCCATGGCGCCGAAGGTTTTTTGGGAGTCGCCGCCCCAGTGGATGGGGTAGCGCTGGGCGCCGGCCCAGCCGGCGCGGGCCCAGATGACGGAGTCGCCGGTGATCTTTTGGGTGATCTCGGAGGCGGCTTGTTGATAGCGCAGCGGGTAGAGGTTGTGCTCGAAGAAGCCGGTGGTGCCGGAGGCGTAGAGGCCGTTGTAGGGAGCGGCCTCGGCGAAGTCGGTCTTGATGGCGCCGACGCCGAGCTTGAGCAGGCCGGCGAGTTTTTCCTGATACCAGGCGACCGCGTCGGGGTTGGAGAAATCGAGGATGGCGTCCGCGGTGGGCAGGCCGCCCTGGGCGTCGCGGATGGCGAGGCCGCGGGAGAGGATATCGGGGAAGAGCGGGTTGCGCGGGATGAAGTAGGGTAGTTGCCAGAGGGATACGCGGAAGCCCTGGTCGCGGAGATCGGAGATCATCTTCGCGGGGTCCTGGAAGCGCTCGGGGGAGAAGCGGTAGTCGCATTCCCAGTCGTTCTGGAACCAGCCGGTGTCGAGGTGGATGACGTCGGCGGGGATGCGGAGCTCGCGGAGCTTGGCGGCGACCTCGCGGGTCTCCTGCTCGGACTTGTAGGTGATGCGGCTCATCCAGAGGCCGAAGCTCCAGAGCGGCGGCAGGGGCGAGCGACCGGTGAGGGCGGTGTAGGAGCCGATGATGTCCTTGGGCTCGCCGAGGAAGAAGAACAGATCGAGGGCGTCCTCGCCGACGGTGAGGATGCTGCGCGAGGAGTTGGTCGCGCCGAAGTCGGCGGTGACGGGCGAGGAGGTGTGGAGAAACAGGCCGTAGCCGCGGCTGCTGAGGAAGAACGGCACGGGCTTGTAGGACGCGGGGCCCTCGGTGCCGATGGCGTCGGTGGTGGAGAGGACGAGGCGCTGGCCGCGTTTGTCGAAGGCGGTGAAGGACTCGCCGCCGCCGTAGATGTGTTCGCCGGGCGAGAGCGAGAAGGCGGCGGAGAAGCTGCGCGAGGAGTCGGCGGCGCGGCGGACGAAGCCGAAGCCGGGGACGTTGCGGTTCAGGTCGGTGGCGGTGAGCAGGCGGCCGGCGGGATCGCGCAGCTCCACGCGCCAGGGTTTTTCGCCGATGAAGACGGAGCCGCGGTCGCTGACGTAGCGCCAGCCGCCCTCGGTCTTTTCGCCGCGCCAGGCGCCGGCGTCGCGCGGTTCGCCGACGAGCATGAGCGAGGGCGCGGCGGCGCGCACGGGCGGCAGATCGGTGCTGCGGAGACGAATACGGACCGTGGAGGCGTCGACGAAGGAGAGCTCGAACGGGAGCGCGGGGTTGGCGGCGTAGACGTCCTTCGGCCACTCGTCGGGGCCGACGCTTTCGTAGCTGGCGGCGCGGTGGTTGAAGGTCAGGCCGCCGCCGAGGCGGTGGCGTTTCCAGACGAGCGAGCCCTTGCCGGTGGCGACGTCGAAGGAGGCGAGGTCGGCCGGGAGGAAGTAGAGGTTGGCCGGGTCGCTGAAGTCGGCGCCGAGGTCGACGGGGGCGTTGAGGAGCCGTGGCAAGGCGGTGGCGGCGGGAGCGAGGACGAGGGCGGCGAGGCTGGCGAGCAGCGCGGGGAGGACGGACGGGGTGGGCATGGTCGGGCGGGGGCCGTGGCGGGGCCAGGGAGGCTCCCGCCCGATCATGCGCGAGGCGAGCGCGGGCTTTTCGGCTTGTTAGAATTTCACCGTGAGGGCCTTGCCGGTGTAGCGGACGGTCCGGCCGACGGAGGGCGCGGGCTCGGCGATGCCGGCGGCGGAGGCGTCGGCGGCGAGCACGACACGGAGATCGCGCTGCGCGACCAGGCCGGGGAAGGATCCCTGGCGTTTGCCGACGGAGAGCGTGCGGGCCCGGTCGTTCCAGCGGAGCTCGACGGTGGCGCGTTGGCCCATCTCGTAGGCGTAGGTCTCGCCGTCGTCTTCGTAGATCGTGAAGACGGCGTCGGCGCCGGGGTAGACGCGGATCTCGTAGGGGGCGTCGGGCTTTTCGGAGACGTGTTGCTGGACGGGGCCCATGGGCACGATGGAGCCGGCGCGAACGAAGAGCGGGAATCGGTCGAGCGGGCAGGCGGTCTTCACGCGGGCGCCGCCCTCGTGGCGCGTGTTGGTCCAGAAGTCATACCACGCGGCGCCGGCGGGCAGGTAGGTCTCGACCGTGTCGTCGATCTTGCCCGCGCCTTGTGCGAGCTGGCTCGGGGTGCGCCAGCCGAGACGGAGGCCGCGGTCGTGGGCGCCTTGGTAATAGTCGATCTTGAAGGCGACGCGCTGGCCTTTCTTGAGGTCGAGTTTCACGCCCTTGAAGCGCATGGCGGCGTCGCGCCAGTCCTCGGCGACGAGGCGGCCGTCGAGCCAGAGGCGGAAACCGTCGTCGCCCTCGACGCCGATCTCATGCTCGCCGTCCTCGGAGGCGACGATCACGCCGGCCCAGCGGCCGGAGAAGTTGTCGAGCGAGCGGAGGCCGGCGGGCGGCTCGGCGAGCGGCGGGCCGGGCCAGGCGTAGTCGACCTTGGGGTCGACGGTCTTGCCGACGGATTTGTTGAAATTTCGGCCCTCGAAATATTCCACCGCGACGCCGGGGGCGCCCTCGGGGGTCTGGAGGAACTCGGCGGGGATGGCGGGCGGAGGCGGCGTGCCGACGCGGTGGATGGCGCGGGTGACGGGGTGGACGAGGAAGGAGCGGCCGAAGAGGAACTGGTCGTCGATCTTGCGGGCGGCGGAGTCGTCGGGGAAGTCCATCGGGAGCCCGCGCATCATCGTGTAGCCGCGGTCGGTGCTCAGCCAGGCGAGGCCGTAGATGTAGGGAAGAAGCCGATACCGGAGGTCGGCGGCGGAGCGGAGCGAGGCGTAGAACTCGGGGTCGCTTTCGCGGAAGCGGTAGGGTTCGCGCTCGATGTCGGCGCCGTGGATGCGGTAGATCGGGTTGAAGACGCCGAACTGGTTCCAGCGGGCGAAGAGCTCGCGGTATTCGGGCTTGGACCGGGCGCCGTCGCGGTATTGGCCGGGGACGAAAAAGCCGCCGGTGTCCTGGGTCCAGTAGGGCTGGCCGGCCATGGCGACGTTGACGCCGCCGGAGATCTGGTTGCGAAGGGTTTCCCAGCTCGCGGTGGTGTCGCCGGACCAGGCGAGGGCGGCGTAGCGTTGCTGTCCGTTCCAGGCGGAGCGGGTGAGGGTGAGGACACGTTTTTCGGACGTGGCGCGCTGGCCCTCGTAGGTGCCCCGGGTGGTGGCGAGACTGTAGGCGTTGAGGGTGCGGGTGTAGTCGCCGAGGAAGTTGTTCCCCAGGCTCTTGATGTCGGCCTCGACACGGATCGGATCGTGGCAGGCGGTGCCGACCTCGACCTCGGTGCCGTCCATCCAGAGGGCGTCGATGCCGACGTCGAGGAGACCCTTTTTGATGTGTTTGAAATAGATCGCGCGAGCCTCGGGGCTGAAGGCGTCGTAGATGCGGGCTTTCTTGGAGATCCAGTGGATCGGCGGGTAGCGGAGACCCTTGGCGTCGAGCTCGCGGGCGAGGTCGGTGTCGTTGCCGACGGAGGGCCAGATGGAGATCATCACCTTCGCGTGGTTGTCGTGGATCTCGCGGATGGCGGCGGCGGGATCGGGGAAACGTTCCGGGTTCCAGACCATGCCGCTCCACTTGCCGTCCCATTCGCCGCCCCAGGTGCCGCCGCCCCAGTATTGCCAGTCCTGGACGATGTAATCGAGGGGGAAGCCGTCCTGGCGGAAGCGTTTCACGACGCCGACGAGCTCGTCCTGGGTCTTGTAGCGTTCCTTGCTCATGAAGAGGCCGAAGGCGGCCTTGGGGAACATGGGCGCGGGGCCGGTGAGGCGACGGTAGCCGGCGATGACGCCGTCCATCGTCTCGCCGGCGATCAGGTAGTAGTCGACGCCGGCGGGGGAGCTCTCGGACCAGAAGGTGGCGCCGGAGGCGTCGTCCTTGAAGGTGCTCTTCGAGGCGGCGTCCCAGAGGATGCCGTAACGTTTGGTGGAGACGAGGAAGGGGACGACGATGCCGATGTTGGTCTGGACCATCAGGACCTCCTTGCCGCGGTAGTCCATGTGGCGCTGGTTGTATTGGCCGAGGCCATACAGGGACTCGTCGGGCGCGAGGGAGAAGGTCTGGCGGACCTCGTAGGTGGGCGCCTGGGAAATGGTGAGCTCGCGGATGTCGCCGGGGCGGGCGGGGGCCTCGCGGGTGATCTCGGAGCCGTCGGGGCGGAGGAAGGCGAGCGCGCCGGTCTTCTTGTCGACGCGGACGAGGACGGCGGAGCTGGAGACCTCGAGCCGGTCGGCGGACTCCTTGACGCGGAGGCGGGCGTCGCCGGCGGGGCGGACGACGACGAGGCTCGGGTGCGGGGTGTGGGCGCGGCCGAGGTTGGCGTTGACGCGAACGATGTCGGGGCCGTGGAAGAGGATGTTTTTGACCGTGTCGCCGACGCGGATCTGCACGCCGTGCTCGAGGCGGGCGTAGACGAAGGCGCCGGACGTGGCGTCGGCGCGGGCGAGCGCGGGGGCGGGGACGAGTTGTCCGGCGGAATCGAGCCCGGTGGGCGCGGCGTAGGTCGGCGATGAGGCGGATTGGGCGGCGAGGGCCAGCAGGGCGACGAGGAGCGCTTTGTTCATGGGTGGACGATAGGGCAAGGGATTGAACACAAAACCGGGGAGGTAACCGGCGGCGGCGCCGGGCGAAAGAAAGACGCGGGCTGGACTGAAAAACGCAGGGCGGGCAGGCTGCGCTGGCAATGGGCGAGGCTTCTCCAAAACCGATTATTCTAAGCCAAAACCGGCTTCGTGAATTGCTGGCCTCGCGGGAGGAGCGGGTGGCGCTTTACGCGGCGGTGCTGGACCGGCGGCTCGAGGAGACGGCGCGGGGCGAGGCGCGGCTGCGCGTGCCGGCGGCGCGCGGGCTGAGGCGGAGGTTGCCGGGCAAACCCTTTCACGGGGACCCCGAGTTTTTCTTTCAGGAGTCGGGTCTCTTGCGCTTCGAGCTGCCGGAGGAGGCCTTCGCGCTGCGGGCGGGCGAGGCGGCGTTGATCCCGGCGGGGCTGCCGCACGGGGAGCGTTGGAGCGGACGGTTTCTCAACGTGATCTTCATGGTGCAGCCGGACGGGTTTTCGCTGCATCTCGGTTATCTGGAGGACGGGCCGAAGTGCGGGCCGGCGGACCGGTTTCTCGGGCCGACGGAGACGCTGGTGCGTTACGCGGAGGAGCTGGCGGCGAGCGAGGGCGGGGCGCGGGCGGGCGGGCGGCTGAGGCAGGGGCTGATGCTGGCGTTTTTGAGCAGGCTGCGGGCGAGCCTGGACGGCGAGACGCCGGCGCCGACGGTGGGGGCGCCCTTGTTGCGGCGTTGCGAGGAGCTGATGGGGACGCACTACGCGCGGCTGGATTTCTCGGTGGAGTGGCTGGCGGCGAATCTCGGCTGTTCGCCGGATCATTTGTCGCGGGTGTATCGGCGGCGGACGGGGCGGAGGCTGATCGAGGCGATGCACGACCGGCGGATCGAGCGGGCGCGGCGCTTGTTGCGCGACTCGACGATGGGCGTGGCGGAGGTGGCCTGGGCCTGCGGTTACGCGCGGCCCTCGTATTTCAACCGGATGTTTCGCGCGCGGACGGGGACGACGCCGCGGGAGTTCGCGGTGAGCAAGATCGGTGACGATCCGCGGCCGTGATCAGAGGCCGAGTTCGGCGACGGAGAGCTCGCGGTATTGGCCGGCGCGGAGCTCGCCGAGGGTGAGCGGGCCGAAGTGGGTGCGGTGCAGGGTGAGCACGGTGGCGCCGCAGGCGGCGAACATGCGGCGCACCTGGTGGTATTTGCCCTCGATGAGCGTGAGCTCGGCGGTGCGGGGGCCGACGAGGCGGAGTTCGGCGGGGGCGCAGGGCTCTTTTTCGCCGTCGAGCTGGATGGTGCCGGAGGCGAAGAGCGGGATGAGGTCGGGCGTGAGGTCGCGGTCGGTGGTGGCGCGGTAGATTTTCGCGACCTTGTGTTTGGGCGAGGTGAGCCGGTGGACGAGCTCGGTGTGGTCGGTGAGGAGGATCAGGCCGGAGGTTTCCTTGTCGAGGCGGCCGACGGAGGTGACGACGGGGTTGCGGGCGCGCCAGCGGGCGGGGAGGAGGTCGTAGACGAGGGGACCCTCGCGTTCCTCGTGCGAGCAGGTGAGGCCGAGCGGTTTGTTGAGGAGGAGGAGGAGGCCGTCGGGGTGGTCGAGCGGTTCGCCGTCGACGCGCACGGCGGCGGGGGCGGGTTTGACGCCGGGATCGTCGGCGACCTTGCCGGCGACGGAGACGCGGCCGGCCTTGAGCCAGTCGCGGACTTCGCGGCGGGAGCAGTAGCCGAGGTTGGCGAGGAGTTGGTCGAGGCGTCGGGCGGACATGCGGCGGCGGGGAGCGTCGCCGCGGAAGGCGGGGGAAAGGAACTCGAAAAACGCGCGCGGCGGGGCGGCGGGGGCGGGCTTCGCCGGGGCTAAGGACATTCTTTTGCTTGTTTTCCGAGGAGCGATGCGGGTAGCTCGATTTTGCTTCGACCGGACACCCCATGTTTACCCCCTCGGTTTTGCGGCGCGGCTTCAATTCGATCGAGTTGCTCACGGCGCTCGCGGTGACGGGTATTTTGGCGGCCTTGGTCGCGGCCGGGGCGGGTGTGGCGCGTTCGCGGGCGAAGGAGGCGCGTTGCCGGGGCAACTTGCGGCAGATCGGCGCGGCGTTGATCGGGTCGGCGAACGAGAACTGGGGCCGGTTTCCGGACAACACCAGCGACGGCATCTGGGCTTGGGATTTGAAGGATTCGGTGGTCCGGCTGCTGGGCCGGCCGGAGGAGGCTAAGGGGGTTCTTTACTGTCCGGCGGGGGAAGCCGCCGATCGGGAGCTGCTCTGGGCGGGGTTCCCGCCGGGCGGATTTCGCGTGGTCGGCTATGTGTTGCTGCTGCCGGGCACGCCGAGCATCAATCCGACCGAGCTCAACCACTCGCTCGCGCCCTCGCCGTATGTCTCGATGACGGGCGAGTTGCGCGACGCGCCGGCGCCGGAGAAAGAGCTGGCGGTGGACGCGACGATCTCGTCCGGCTACCTGAATTTTTCGCGGGTGCGCGGCGTTGCGCCGACGCCGCATCGGGCGAACCATCTGGACGGCGAGCGGCCGAGCGGGGGTAACATCGTGTTTCTCGACGGGCATGTGGCGAGGCGACCCTTCGGCGAGATGGTGAATCACGTGGTCGATCCGCGCCGGCCCTGGTTCTGGTGGTGAGACGGCGAGGCGGGGCGGCGCCCTTGCGCTTGCGCTCCGGGCCGGCGGCGGGATCGTAGGCGTTTCCTTTTTTCGCGCCCCGCCCACCATGTCCGCCTCGGAAAAACCGTTCACCTTCATCTGCGGCGCCGACGACTTTCTCGTCGGGCGGATGGGCCGCGCGCTCCACGACAAGCTCGCGACGGAGGTCACCGACGAGTTTTCGCGCGAGACGATCGCGGGTTTCGCGAACAACGTGGACGAGGTGGAGGCGGCGATCGCGCGGTTCCGGGACAGCGTGCAGACGGTGTCGATGTTCGGCGGACGCCGCCTGGTCTGGTTCAAGGACGTGAATTTCCTCGCCGACTCCCGCACCGGCAACACGGAGTCGGTGAAGGCGGCGGTGGAGCATCTGCAATCTGTCCTCGCGGCGGTGAACCCGGCGGAGGTGGCGGTGTTGATCACGGCCGCGCCGGTCGACCGGCGGAAAAGTTTCTACAAGTGGTGCGAGAAGACGGCGGACTTCACGTTCGTGGGCGCGGCGAGCGCGGAGGACGCCGCGGAGGCGCTGGCCTTGACCGCGCTGGCGGAGGCGAAGGAGCTGGGGGTGACGATCGAGCGCGACGCGCTTTCGCTGCTGCTGGCGCGGAGCGGGGCGAACACGCGGTTCCTGGTGAGCGAGGTCAACAAGCTGGCGGCGCACGCCGATTCGGGGAAAACGATCACGGAGGCGGACGTGGAGGACCTGACGCCGAACCTGGCGGAGGGGGATTTTTTCGAGGCGACGGAGCTGTTTTTCCGCGGCGATCTGCGCGGCACGCTCGCGGCCTTCGACCGGCATTTTTTCGCGGGCGAGAGCGCGCGGCCGCTGTTGAGCTCGATGCAGAATCGCAACCGTCTGCTGATCCAGCTGCGGGCCTTGGCGCCGCAGGGCGGCCGGGCGCCGGACAAGGGCGCGATCGAGCGGGCGGCGACGGTGTTCGGGAAGCACTTCGTCGGCGCGGGCGAAAAAAACGCCGCCAATCTCTTCAGCCAAAACGCGTGGTATGTGGGCAAGCTGGCGGCGGGGGCGAAGGCCTGGTCGCTGAAGCATCACATCGATATCCAGATCGCGCTGGCGGAGGCGTTCGAGCAGATCATCCAGCGTCCGAAGGAAGAGCCGGCGGTGATGCGCGAACTGGCGGTGAAGTGCCTGGGGTGATTCGCGACTCGCGCGAGATCGCGCCGGGCGGGGAAGCGTTTGCCTCGGGCGCCGGGGGCAGGGGCCGTTTCGCCGAAATAGTCCGTCCGGTCTCCGTCCGTTAGCCGGGATCCGCCCTGGGTCGGGCGGGGCGGGATCTGTCGGGCTCAGGCCGCGGGGGCGAAGAGTTTATCCTCGGCGGCGAGGAGGACCTCGGCGAAGGCGGCGGGGCTGGGGGCGGCGAGGAGGGCCTCGCGATTGGCGGCGTCCTTGAAGATCTTGCAGAGCGTGGAGACGACCTGGAGGTAGGCCATCGGGTTGCTCTTGGGGGTGCCGAGGACGAAAAGGAGGCGGACGGTCTGGCCGTCTTTCTCGAAGACCACTCCCTCGGGGCTGCGGCCGATGGCGAGGACGAGATCGGTGACGTGCTCGGTGCGGGCGTGGGGCAGGGCGATCTGGTTGCCGAGACAGGTGGTGTCGAGGCGGTCGCGGGCGAGGAGCTCGTTGTAGAAACCGCCGTAGTTGGCGACCGCGGGATGGCCGTCGAGCAGGCGCGCGACCTCGTTGAGCGCGGCGGTGCGCTTGGTGGATTGCACCGCGAGCACGATGCGGGAAGGGTCGAGGAGGTTTCGGAGGAGGCCGGCCATTACGAGCGAGGGTCGAGGTCGTCGTGAAAGGTGCGCGCGAACGCGGGGCAGACACCGTCCGTCGTGGAAAATCGTTGGCAAGCGCGGAGTGCGGGCCCGGACGGTTTTTTAACGCTTAGGCAACGTGGCGGGCGCAAAAAAGGCGGAGGCGCGAGGCCTCCGCCGGAGCGAAACCAAAAATCGGAGCGCGGGCTCAGCGCGTGATCGAGGCGACGTAATCGACGAGCGGGCGGACCTGCGGGGTGACCTTGACGAAGTCGCCGTAGAGGAGCTCGGGCAGGACGTAGGGCGTGTGGTAGTAGTCCCAGTTGGCGGCGTCGTTGCGGTCGATCCAGCCGGTCTTCACGGTGGCGCCGGCGTAGTAGCCCTGGTTGCGTCCGTAGACGAGGACCGGGGTGGTGAGGATCTCCTTGTTGACCTTTTCCGCCTCGTAGGTGCGGGGGCCGGAGATGGCGCGGGCGTCGACGCCGATGTTCACGCGTCCGTCGAAGAGGCGGCGGACGGTGTCCTTGTCCATGAGGACGTAGACCGTCTCGGTGCGCTGGCCGCCGAGCTGGAGGCCGAGGCTGGCCTCGCCGGCCTTGATGAAGACGGGGATGCTCCAGCCACCGTCGTCGCGGCGGGCGAGGACGACGCCGTAGCCGTATTGCAGGCCGAGGATGAGGCCTCCCTTGACCTGGTTGACGACGACGAGGGCCTTGGACTGGCGGAGGATCTCGGCGGGGATGGCGAGCTGCGGATCGGCCTGGAACTCGCGGAGGATGGCCTCGCAGGTTTCCACGCGGCCGGTGAGCTTGTCGGCCTTCTCCGGCTCCTCGGCGCGGAGGAGCGGCGCGGCGAGAAGCGCGAGCCAGGCGGGAAGGAGGCGGAGGACGGAGGCGATTTTCATGATGGCTACGATGTGTGAAAAACGAAAGGCGGGCGGGGCGGCGAATCAATCGAGCTCGCGCTCCGCGAGGTCGTCCTCGTCCCAGCCGAAGTAGTGGCCGAGTTCGTGGAGGTAGGTGACGCCCACCTCGTCGAGGAAGCCTTGGCGGTCCTGCTCCACGAAATCCCAGATGTTGTCGAGGTAGAGGCTGATCTGCGGGGGCATGGGCTGGTCCTGGGCGATTTCCTCGCCGTGGGCGGAGCCGTCGAAAAGGCCGAGGATGTCGGGCGGGAAGCCTTCCTCGACGATGTGCGCGGGGGGGCGGGCTTCGTAGTGCACGGGGATTTTTTTCGCGAACTCGCGCACGGGAGGCGGGAGTTTGCGAATGGTCGCCTCGACCTCGCGGGCGGCGGCGGCGGTGCGTTGGGCCAGAGTCATGGGGCGGGACGCTGGGAGCGTCGTGTAAAAAAGGCGAGCCGCGGGAAGGCGGTAAATCGAAGCGCCGGCCGGGGCGCTGTAACCGCGGGACGGCGGCGGCGTCTCCCGAATCATGCGACCGATGACCTCGTCGGACGCAGCAACTCTTCACCCGCAAACCTGATCCGCATCCCGGACTTTTTTGGCCACACCCAACCCCCTGAATCGCATCCACACCATGAAGACCCAAATGAAGACCGTCCTCTGGAGCCTCGCCCTCGCCGGCGGTCTCCTCGCCGCCATGCCCGCCCAAGCCCAGGATCAAGGCCAGGGCGAAAAGCCCCGTCAGGAGCGCCGCCAAGGCGGCCCGGGCGGCGGCATGAACATCGAACGCCTCAAGGAGGCGCTCGGCCTTACCGATGAGCAGGTCGAAAAGCTCAAGCCCATCCTCGCCGCCCAGGCCGAGGAAGTCGCCGCCAAGCGCAAGGAGCTCGGTCAGGATGCCGACCGCGCCGCCGTCATGGAGGCGATGAAAGCGATTCGCGAAAAATACACCGCCCAGATCGACGCGGTGCTCACCGCCGAGCAGAAGGAAAAGTTCGCCAAGCTGCGCGAGCGCGGCGCCAACCGCCGTCCCGGCGGTCCCGGCGGCCAGGGCGCCGGCAACGGCACTCCCCCGGCGGCCCCCGCGGCCAACTGAGCCGGCCCGAGTCCGAGCCCCCGCCGTCCGGCGGGGGTGGGAATTACAAAATCGCCCCGGCGCCTTTGGGCTTCCGGGGCTTTTCTGTTTGGCGCGCCGACGTGGCGTCGCGTAACGGGCTCAAGGATCACTCGGCCGGCCCGGCGGCGCGGCCTTGGCGCAAAAACCGGCGCAGGGGCCGTCGAACGCCTTTTAGCGCGTTTCAAATAGAACTATAGCCGCCCTACCAAGACGACAAACCGCCGCTACGGCTCTATTGAAAATGCTTTAGCGCCTGGCGCCGTTTTTTTCGCCGTCGGCGAATTCCTCCAGCCGTTTGGCGGTCAGGATCTGGAAGGAGCCGCCGTGGCGCTTGGCGAGGGGGCCGAGTTTTTCGGCCGGGCCGGCGGTGTCGGCGTCGGGGCCGGCGAAGTAGAACAAATTCAGCCGCGCCTGGGAGCTCAGGTAGGCGGTCTGCAGGCGGCCGATGAAGGCGCCGGCGTCCTCGAGGTCGGCTCGCCGCCAGCCGCCGCCGCCGCGCCAGACGAGCTCGGGGATGGGTTTGCCGCCCTTGTCGGTCCAGCCGGCGGTATCGAGTTTGAGCGAGAAGCCCTGCCTGCGGAGGGCGTCCTGGAAATCTTTGTCGAAGACGCGGTCGATGTCTTTGACCACGAAGGGATCCTTGTTGGCGGCGATGAGCTGGCGGTTGATCGCGGCGAGTTCGCGCCGGGCTTTTTCGTAGGCGGCCTTGCGCGCGGCGGCCACGGCCTCGGGATCCAGGCCCTGGCGGAGGAGTTCCTCGCGTTGTTTGGCGACCTTGGCCTCCCATTCCTTGCGCCGGCGGTCCTGGAGGCCGTCCTCGTTGCGGTCGACGCGGCCGAGGTCGCTGGAGCCGGTGACGAGATAGACGGTGTCGGGCTTCTGGGCGAGGGCGGCGTGCAGTCCGCGCAGCCAGTAGGCGGGCAGGTAGTCGGGATCGAGTTTGGCGGAGTCGGGGACGCTGAAGTCGGGGCGCGCTAGATCGGCCGCGGTGCGGATGCCGTAGGGGCCGGAGGGGCTGCCGTTGACGGCGGCGAGCCAGGCGGCGAGGCGCTTTTTGTTTTCGGAGGTGGCGGGGAGCAGGGCGGGCGCGAAGAGCCCCTGGGTCTCGACGTCGCGGGCGTATTCAAAAACCACGACGTTGAACTCGGCCTGGGGCGGGAGGTTGAAGACGAGCCGGGTGATCTGCTCGCGGAGGATCTTGAAGGCGGAGTAGCCGCCCTTGCGCAGGTCCATGAGGCTCGGCTCCACGTCTAGGGCGAAGACGATCTTCGAGGCGTCGAGGCTCGTGGTGCCGAGGAAGGAGAGCGACAGGAAGCCGCGTCCGCCGAGGCTGGTTCCGGAGCCGAGCGAGGCGGACAGGCCGGAGCCGGTGGCGAGGCCGAGTCCGGCGCCCGCGCCGCCGAAGCCGCCGAACCCCGCGGTGGCGGAGGGCAGTTCGGACATCTCGGGCAGGGCGAGCGCGCCGGGCGCGTGGGTGAAGATGCGGCTGGAGGAAAGGGGCGAACTCGCGCCGCCGGCGGAGCCGCCGCGCCGGGCGGTCTGGAGGCGATGTTCGACGGCGCGGGCGGGGCCGGGCTCGGGCGCGGCCTCGAAGGACTTCTTTTTGCCGAGGATGTTTTGCTGCACGACCACGGCTCCCGCGACCGCGATGAGCACGAGGTGCACGATCACGGTGACGAGAAACGGCGCGCTGGAGGTGACACGGCGAAGGAGCGAGCGGGCCCGGCTCGTGGAAGCGGACGCGGGCGCGGCGGAGGTGGCGGGCGGGGTGGCTGTGGGCGAGGGCGAGGACATGGCGGCTTATTCCTCCGGCTCCTCGGCGGTGAAGGTGACGTGGGTGATGTCGGCGACGGCGAGGGCGTTGAGCACGTCGATCGTGCGGTGGTAGGGCGAGTCGGGGTGGCTGAGGAGCGTGACGAGCAACTTGCTCTTGGCGGCGTCGGAGGAGGCCTTGAGCTGGACGAGCGTGGCGGTGAGCTGCGGGAGGGCGCGGTCCTCGGGGGCGTCGAAAGGCTCGTCGTTGAGCGAAACCTCGCCCTCCGGCGAGACCTGGATGATCTGCTCGTCGACGAACTCGGTCTCGGTGGCCGCGACGGCGAGGCCGGGGAGCTTGGTTTGCAGGATCTGCTCGATGCGGATCTGCGCGGCGAGCGACATGAAGAAGACGAGGATCACGAACACGACGTCGATCATGGGCGCGATCTGGAAGCCGATGTCGGGGTTGCCGGTCTGGACGGGGAGTTTCATCGAGGCGGACGCGGGACGGGTTGGTTCGGGCGCTCCCTAGCGGGCGACGGTCGCGAAGGTGACGTCGACGATGCCTGCCGCGGCGGCGGCCTTGACGACCTCGCCGACGTGGCGGACGGGCGTGTCGGCGTCGGCGCGCAGGAGGACGCGGACCTTGTCGTCGGCTTTTTTGCGCGCGGCGAGGGTCGCGACCGTGTCGGCGGGGACGACGACGCGTTCCTCGAAGGTGACGAGGACCTTCTGTTCGGCGGCGTTCCAGGAAAGGTTGAAGACGAGTTCGCCTTCGGAGTCGTCCTTCTTGGCGGCGTCGGGCGCGACGGGGACCTCGATCGACGGGTCGTAGCGCGCGACGGAGGAAGTCGCGATGCTCATGAAGAAGATGAGCAGCACGAGGAGGACATCGATCATCGGCGCGATCTGGAACTCGGGCTCGCCGTCGCCACCGCCTGCGGAACCGGCCATGGTTGGAAGGAGTTAAGAGGTGAGGAAAACGAGGCGCGGGGCGTGGCGGCTCAGGCCTGGGCCGGCGCGGGGAGAAGCGCGTTCGCCGGGGCGGTGTCGCCGAGCCAGTCGGGGAGGGCGGCGACGGGCTCGCCCCCCTCGAAGGCGACGTCCTTCAGGTGCGCGTAGGGGAAGCGGCGGAAGAGGTCGTTGGCGACGAGCGAGAGCGCGTGGATCTGGTGGGCGACGCGGTTGCGCAGCAGGTAGTAGAAGACGAAGGCGGGTATGGCGACGGCGAGGCCGGAGGCGGTGGCGTGGAGCACGTGGCCGATGGCGCCGGAGAGTTTGGAGGGATCGGCGGCGCCGGCCTGGCCCATCGCGGCGAAGGCCTGGATCATGCCGACGACGGTGCCGGTGAGGCCGACCATGGGGGCGATGACGCCGATGACGGAGAGGTAGGCGATGCGGTGCTGGAAGCGGGCGTTCTCGCCGATGATGAGCGCGGCCATGGCCTCGTCGGAGGCGGTTTTCCCCTCGGGCGCGTGCTTGAGGCCGGCGTGGACGAGGGCGGGGATCGCGCCCTTGGCGGACGCGCCCCAGGCGTAGGCGCCGCGGTAGTCGCCGGCGCGGAAGTAGCCGCGGGCGGTCTCGAGGTCGGTCGCGGGGAGGAACTGCTTCGCGCCGCTCTTCAGGTAAAGGTCGATGACGAGGTAGACGATGAGGGCGGAGCAGGCCCAGAGCGGAAGGATGAAGGGCGAGGCGAGCTCCTCGAGCAGGCTGACCTTGTGGACCTGGGGCACGGCGGCGGAGGCGGCCTGGGCGAGCAAGGAGGCGGGCGCGAGGACGGCGAGGGCGAGAAGCGAGGCGGGACGTTTCATGGCGGAGGGAAGATGCGGGCGAAGCGGGGCGGGGGCCGGAGGCGGGCGGAGCGTGTAGTGGGGTTTCGGTTACAGCTTGAACTCGGTTTTGGCGCGCGCGGCCTCGGCGCTGTCGGCGTAGGTGTCGACGAGTTCGCGGGCGGCGCGTTCGGCGCGGCGGGCGTCGCCCCGACCCTGGTAGGCGCGGGCGGAGCCGAGGAGCGCGGCGGGCATGAGCTCGTCGAGGGTGCCGTGGAAGGCGGGGATGCGGAGGTAGCATTCCAGCGCCTCCTCATGGGCGTCGCGGGCGGCGGCGAGGTCGCCGCGGAGGAGCCAGGCGCGGGCCTGGATGGCGGGCGGGGCGTCGTGGACGATCTCGTCGAGCATGGCGCGGGCGAGGGCCTCGTTGCCGGCGCGGACGTCGAGCCGGGCGAGGGCGAGTTTGGCGAGGCCGACCGGTTCGGCGCCGAGGCCGCTTTGGAGGAGCTCGCGGGCGGCGGCGGCGATGGCGGCGGAGTCTTCGCCTGGAAGCAGGGCCTGGAGGCGGAGGAGGGCGGCGCGGGGCCAGTGCGAGCCGGGGACGCGGGCGAAGGGCGCGAACTGGCGCAGAACGGGCTCGAGCAGCGGCAGGGCTTCGGCGCCTTTGCCGGCGGCGACGAGGGCCTCGGCCTGATCGAGGGCCTCCGGTTCGGGGAAGTCGATGCGGGCGAGGTCGGCGAGCGGGTAGATCCGCTCGAAGGACCCGCCCGCGGCGAGTTTCACCTCTTGGATCAGGCCGGCGGGGCCGAGGCGGACTTCGGTCGCGGCGAGGGAGCTGCCGTCTTTGAACATGTAGCGTTGCGCCGAGAGCGGGCGGCCGAGGAGGAGCGTGGCGAGGGCGAGGGCGGCGGAGCGAAGGACGAGGCGCATGGGCGGGGCGGCGGCTCAGGTTTGGGTGAGGACCGGCGCGGGGGCCGAAGACGGGGCGGACGTGGGGGCGGCGGATACGCGCGCCTCGAGGCGGGGCTTGAGCGCGAGGGCTTGTTGCCATTCGGGGAAGCGCTCGAGATCGCGGAAGGTGAAGAAGCGGTTGAGCGTGGTGAGCGCCTCGTGGGTTTGGCCGAGTTTTTCGAAGGTCTCGGCGGAGCGGAGGTAGGCTTTGGCGACCCAGGCGGGGTGGCGTTTGTAGGAGAGGTAGACGCGCTGGTAGTGGGCCTGGGCTTTGGCGAGGTCGTCGGGCGTGCCGCGGCGGAGCGCGATCTCGCCGAGGAGGAAAAGGGCCTCGGCGGTGGCCTCGCCGCGCCAGGCGCGGTTGGCGGCGATCTCCTCGAGGAGCGCGCGGGCGCTTTCCGGGCGTCCGAGGAGGAGCTGGGCGCGGGCGCGGCCGAGGGTGGCTTCCTTGTGTTTGAAGCGTGCGCCGGCGAGGTCGATGGCGGCGTCGAAGCGGGCGAGGGCGCTTTGGCCGTCGCCTTCGCGGAGGGCGATCTCGCCGAGGCCGACGTGGCCGAAGTCGGCGAAGAGGGACTTGGGGTGGGCGGCGAGGATCTCGGCGTAGAAAGTCCGGGCGAGCGGGAGCTGGCCCTGGGCGAGGAGCAGGTCGCCGACCTTGCCGAGGATGCCGGGCGGGAGCTGGTCGGGCGCGAACTGCGCGGCGATGCGGCCGAGGAGTTCGTCGCGCAGCGCGAGATCGCCGCGGCAGGCGGCGATCTCCGATCGGGTGAAGAGCGCGCGGGCGCGGGTGGTGGGGTTCGCGTCGTCGGCCGGGCCGGCGAGGAGGAGTTGGTCGACGCGATCAAAGAGCGCCTGGTCGGGCGGGGGTTCGGGAGCGGGTAGGCCTTTCTCGCGGCGAGGCGGGCGGGCGAGGGAGGAGGCGAGCTCGACGAGGAGGCGCTCGACGTCGCCGCGGGCCGGGTCGCCGACGTGGCGGCGGATAATTTCGGAGACGGCCTGGATGGCCTCCTCGGCGCGGCCCTCGCGGTTGCGGATGCGACCGATCCAGTAGGCGGCGTTGATGACGTAGGGGTGGTCGGGGCGTTCGGCGGCGAAGCGTTCCCAGAGGGCTACGGCGGCGTCGTTGTTTTTGAGGGCGAGGAGGTGGCGGGTGAGCTCGTCGAGGACGTAGCCGAGCTGTTCGTCGGCGAGCGGGAGGGCGAGGGCGCGCTGGTAGGCGGCGACGGCCTCCTCGACGCGGCCGAGGGCGACGAGGGCGTCGGCGCGCAGGGCTTGGACCTCGCCGCGCGAGGCGTGGGAGGCGGGGTGGTCGTCGAGCCAGGCGTCGCAAAGCGAGAGGGCGCCGGTGTAGTCTTCGCGGGAATACGCGACGGAGGCGAGGCGGTGGCGGGCGTCGGCGACGAAGCGGCCCTTGGGGTAGGTTTTCAGATAGGCGTGGATCTGCTTTTCCGCCTCGGTGGCGCGGCCCTCGGCGAGCTCGGCCATGGCGGCGAGGTAACGGGCGTCCTCGATGAATTTTCCCTTGGGGAAGGTCTTGGCGTAGCCGAGCGAGGCCTCGCGGGACTCGCGGTGGCGCCCGAGGGTGAAGAGGGTGTGGGCGCGCATCAGCGTCATCTGCTCGGCGAAGTCGTGGCGCGGGTCGCGGTCTTCGAGGGCGAGGCCGAGAAAGGAGAGCTGGAGCTCGAGGTCGTTTTGGCGGCCGGCGGCGAGGGCGGCGAGGTAGAGGGCCTGGGGCAGGAGCTTCGAGTCGGGGTGGGCGCGGGTGAAGCGGTCGACGGCGTCGCGCATCTTGTCGAAGCGGTCGGCGTCGGCGTAGGCGCGAACGAGGCCGACGTGGGCGTTTTCGCGTTCGGGGGAGTCTGGGAAGCGGGCGAGCATGTCCTCGTAGAGGAGCGCGGCCTCCCAGGCGCCGCCGCGCTCCTGGAAGGCGACGGCGAGGCGGTGGCGGAGGGTGGCGTCGAAGGCGGGGATTTTTTCCACCTGCGTGAGGGATGCCTTGGCCTGCTCGAGGCGGGCGCCGAGGCGGCGGATCAGATCGGTGTCGGTCGCGGAAGGGCGGCTGAGGGCGCGCAGACGCTGGAGGGCGCGTTCGAGGACGGCGTTTCGTTTTTGCTGTTCGGCGATCAGGTGGTCGCGCGGGGAGACGCTGCGGAAGGCGGCGAGGGCGCCGTCGTGGTCGCCTTGTTTGAGGAAGGCGTCGCCGAGCTGGAGAGAGAGGAGGTTGAGGGCGGCGAGGTTGTCGACGAGCTCGAGCTTGCCGCGGAGGAGGGCGAGGCCGCGGCGGGCCTCGGAGAGTTTTCCGCCCCGGAGGTGGAGATCGATGAGGGAGAGGGCGGCCTCGGCCCAGTCGCGGTCGCGGGGGGAGTGGGCGAGGAGCCGGTTGTAGGTGGCGATGGCGACGGGGATGCGGCCGGCCTGGGCGGCGGCCATGGCGCCGTAGAGCAGGGCCTTGTCGCGGACGGCGGGGGCGTCCTCGGCGGCTTGGAAAATGGGAATCGCGTCGGCGTATTTTTCCTGAAGGGCGAGGGCGAGGCCGCGGACCATGCGGGCTTCGCCGAGCAGCGCGGCGGAGACGGCGGGTAGTTTTTCCAAGGCCGCGGAGAGTTCGGCGGCGCGGGCGTGCTGGCCGGCTTGAAAGCGGGCGGTGGCGGCGGCGAGGAGGAGGCGGTCGAGGCCGAGGTGGCCGGGGAGTTTTTCGCCGGCTTCGACGCGGCGGATGATCTCGTCGAGCAGATCGGCGGCGGCGGCGGGTTTTTGCGCCTGGAGGTGGCCGTCGACCTCGGAGAGCTGGATCG
>CAYTLL010000044.1:0-35402 GCA_964438755.1 uncultured Akkermansia sp.
CATGACGGAGCTGAAGAAGCCCGAATCGATGCAGTCGTAGCAGGTCTGCTCGTCGCCGTGGTCGAGGTGGACCGCGAAGATGGCCTCGGGGAAGATCTCGCCGGCGGAGCGAATGATCGCCTCGAGCATGCGCTTATCGGTGTAGTTGCGAGCGCCCTTGGAGATCTGGATGATGAAGGGGGCTTGCGAATCGATGGCGCCCTTGAACAGGCCCATGGCCTGCTCGGCGTTATTGATGTTGTAGGCGCCGATGGCGTATTTGCCGTAGGCGTGTTTGAACAGCTGGGCGGTGGTGACGATCATGGTAGGAAAAATGCGCCGCGGTGGTGTCGGGACGCTTGAGCGGTCACGGTAGGGAGCGCGGAAAGTCACCGGCAAGGGCAATTTCCGCGCGGTCCTTGGCCTAATGCCATCGGAGTTTGCCGGATGCGCGCGTCAGGCGGGGTTTGCGGGCGAACTCAAGGCAGGGCGACGCGCACCCGGGCGAAGAGGCTTCCCGGGCCGGTGATCGGCTGGTCGGCGCGCCAGCGTTCGGTGACGGTGCCGTCCGCGTGGGGCGTGGCATCGAGCCGGACTCCGCCGGGCGTCCAGGTTTGCAAGTCGCCGGAAAACTCCGGCGCAAGGCTCAGGTCGCCGAATTCGGCCGAACGCACGAGCGAGAGGACGAGATAAGACGCCTCCGGCGCGCCGCCGACCGAGACGGGCAAGGCGGCGACCTGCTGGGGCGGGGGGCCGTCGGCGGCGTTCGGAGACGAGCCCAGCGCGTATTCGAGCAAGTTGGCGCGGCCGTCGCCGTCCGGGTCTTGGTCCGCGGCGCCGAGGCCGGGGTGGCGGGCGGCCCATTCGGCGTAGACGATGGGATCGGGCGCGCCGGGGCGCGGATCGCCGACGCTGGCGCGCCAGTTGGCGGCGAGGGCGTGGTCGGGGGCGAGGCGGGGATTTACGAGCACGAGACTGGCGCCGTTGCCATCGGGGGAAAGCGGCCAGGGGGAGACGTCGTCGTAGACAAAGCCATGCACGGGCTGGCCCAGGGAGGAGAGGGTCAATTGCTCGCCGCCGTTGTCGAGGCTGCCCGAATACACCCCGAGGACGCGGACGGAGGAGCCGTAACGCAGCGCGAAGGCGGCCGCGTCCTTCACGATGACGGCGCGTTCGCCGGGAGCGAGGATGGCGCCGTCGGCGAAGGCGTAGGTGATGCCGACGGTGAAGGCCTCCCCGCCGAGATCGAGGGGATCCGGGGAGATGTTCATCAACTCGACGTATTCGAAAAGCTGTTTGTCGACGTAGCCGGCCGCGGTTTCGGCCGCGCCGAGCGCGGGCGGGTTATACATGATCTCGGAGATCACCAGTTGCGCGGAGGTGAGGGAGGCGCGGGCGGGCGAGGCGGCGAACTGGATCGCGGGCGACCAACGGCTCCAACGGCCGGTGGCGTCCTTGTGGCGGACCCGGACGCGGTAGGTATGGCCGGCGAGAAGGGCGTTGGGCGGGATCGTGACCGCGCCGTTGGCGGCGAGTTCGGCGGAGCGCCAGACGTCGGTCACCTCGTAGACGCGAGGACGCGCGGGGTCGTGGAGCGGGATGCCGGGGGCGGAGATTTCGCCCACGCGCCACTGGACGGCGGCGAAGGCTCCGACGCCGGAGTAGGCGGAGGCGGTGAAGCGCAGGTCGTCGAGCGGGTGGGACGAGGCGCCGACATAGGCGGCGACCGGGCGCGCGGGCGCGGCGGCGTCGGCGGACTCCTGAAGGAGGTAGCGGTAGCCGTAGCCGCGTTGATCGCCGTTGTTCACGGACCAGGTGGAGGCGGCGGGGAAGGTGTCGGTCGCGTAGTCGACGAGATACTTCATCGAGCCGGCGAAGTCGGCCGTGGCGAGCGTGCGGGTCCACGTGCCGCCGATGCGGCTGTCGACGTAAGGCGTGACGAAGAAATTGCCGCGGTGGTTGGTCTGGGCGTTGGAGGGCGTGCTGGCGGTGCGGGGATTCAGGTTCCACATCGCGGCGTCGAGGTCGGCCCAGGACGGGGAGGCGCCGCCGGGTTTCACGATCCGGGCATACTCGTCGACAAGCTGGCCGATCTGGCCGCCGGACGCCGAGGCGTCCTCGCACACGAGGTCGAGGAGCTCGCGGGCCCGGTTTTGGAATTCGACGCGCAGAACGGGAAGGTTGAGGGCGTTGTGCTGGTCGATGATCCCGCTCCAGTGCGTCTTGGGGATGAACATCATGTCCAAATCCCACGGGATGACGACCCAGCGTCCGTCCGGGGCGTGGTGGAAGCAGTGGTTGAAGCCGTAGCGGATGTCGATGTTGCCGAGGATACGATTGCCGGCGTGGAAGTTGTAATAGGCCGCCATGTCCATGTTGGCGCGCCACCAAGTCTCGGTCTGGGTGGTTTTGGCGGCGGAGAGGAACGCGTTCCAGTCCGAGCCGTCCTCGGGCTGGCCGTCGCCGTGGTGCTTCATGTCGCCGAGGCTGGACTCGATCTTGTAGACGTTTCCGTCGGGCAGGCCTCGCTGGTCGAGGAAGGAGCCGTCCGGGTGCTCGACGGCGAGATACAGGCCCCAGAGATCGCCGTCGATCCCGGCGGGATCGCCGCCTTGGTATTGGGTGGAGCCCGACTCGGAGGCGTCGTCGACGACACGAAAATGGAGATAATTGGACTGGGGCGAGGCCATGCCGAGCAGCTCGTAGAGGCGCAGCGATACGGCCTCCTCGACGCCGGACATGCCGCGGTGGACGGCGGCCCAAGGGCTGGCGCAGGCGTTGAGATTGAGCTCGTCCCAAGTCTCCGGATACAGACGGCCCCAGTTGTCGCGGGCGGCCAGGTCGCGGGCGCGGTTGAAGTGGAAGCGCCACTTGTTTTTGCCGGAGACGTAGGTGGAAGCCTCGCCGCGGTTGTTGAACTGGATGTGGTCGTAGACGACGCCGTCGTAGACGAGGGTGCCGAGGAAGCGCTGGCCGTTGTAGGACGAGACGTATTGGCTGTTGGTCACATCCGCGCCGTTGGCGATGAGCTGATAGACGGGCATGGACTCCTGAAGCGCGCGGGAATAGGAGACCGCGGGCGTGAGGCCGGGCTTGAAGGCGCCGGTCCAGGCGGGAACGCCGTCGTAGACGAAGTAGGCGAAGTTGGGACTGCCGTCGTCGCCGTAGGGAACGGTGATCGAGTAGCCGGCGGTGTCCGCGGCCTGAACGCGATAGCGGACGAGGCTCCGATGGATCTGCGCCGAAGCGGGGATCACGGCGGTGTAGACGGCGTCGCCGGCGAGGGCGTCGCCGCCGAGCCCGTCGTCGCGCATGGCCAGGGTGGTCCAGTTGGCGTAGGCGGCGTCGGTTTTGCGGACGTAGGCGCCGGGCGCGACGAGCTGGTATTGGCAGACGACGGAGGCGACGCCGTCCGCGTCGGTGATCCTCGCCGTGAGGGCGACCGCATCGCCGGAGACCGGGCGCTGCGGGGCGTGGGCGACCTGGCGGATGGCCGGAGGGGAATTGGTCGCGGCGCAGGAGTTGGCGGCGCCGGGAGTGGGCGCGGTGCCGGCGACGACGGCGATCGACTCCTCCACGGATACGTCGATGGTGAAATCGCTGCTCACGAACGTGGAGTTGAAGGCCTGGACCGCGACCACGTTGTCGCCCTCGCGCAGGTAGGCGTCGGCGCCCGCGAGCGTGAGCTCCTCGAAGGCCACCAGGTCGGCCTCATGGTTTTGCGCGAGCGAATCGTAGGCGGGCGAGAGGGCGGCGTCGACATGGAGCCGCGCGACCTCGCGACCGTTGATCCAGACGATGCAACCGTCGTCGACGCGGACGCGGAGCTTGAGCGCCGAGGGGCGCGCGCCGGGGGCGATGGCGAAGACGCGGCGCAGGAAGAGCGACGAGTAGACGTTCACCATGTCGGGGAGCGGAGTATGATCGTCGTTGTCGCCGAAGCCGATCGAGGTCTGGCCGGTTTGCCAGGTGGCATCCTCCGCGAAGCCGAGCTCGCGCCACGCGGCCACGGGGGACGACGCCTCGCTCGTGCCCTTGCGGTAGCGCCACGCGACGTCGTTGGCCGGCACGTAGACCTGGGGCTGGACCACACCGGCGGGCTGGCCGGAGGAACGCCAGGAGCCGCCGAGATCGTTGTCGAGGGCGGGATTTATCAGCTCCATGGAGGAACCGTCTCCGCGAGAGGCGGTGGGCCAGGGAAAACCGGCGCCGTAGGTGACGCTGTCGATCGTCGCGTCGGCGGCGTCGCGAAGCCGGAGCCGTTCGCCGTCGTTGCCGAGTTTGCCGGTCCAAGGGCCGAGCGGGGTGAATCCCCAGCGTGCGGCGAAGACGACCGGATCGGCGGAAACGACGAGATAGCCCCGGGCCGGGAGGGTGGCGCCGAAGGGGAAAACGTAGTCGACGCCGGAGTCGAATTTCCATCCGGAGAGATCAAGCGGGGTGTCGCCGGGGTTGTGCAGCTCGACGAACTCGGCGGGATTGGCGGCGTCGCTTGGCGCGTAGTTGATCTCGTTGATCACCGCGGTCGCCGGCGTCTGCGCCCGGGCGTCGGCGGCAAAGGCGGCGCAGACGGCCAGCCAGGCGAGAAAGGCACGAAAGGACACGGAAGCCGCGGCGCGACTCTCCGTTGCGGACGGACGGGCGGGGTGGGGCATGGGGGAAGGTCCCGGCGCGTAGGCCTGAACAGACCCGAAGCCTTTCCACGGAAACCCCGCCGCACAAGGCCCAAGCTCGCGCGGCGACGCCTTAGTAGAGGACGGGCGGAACCTTGTTAGCTGCGCCGGGATGAACGCACCGACGCGGCGAAGCCACGTCCGGACCGTCCTCAGAGGGTTTTGATCAAAACCTTGGGATTGCGGCCGCTCTCGGCGTAGGTCTTGAGGCGGGCTTCGGGAAGGGCGGCGGGGGTCGTCTCCTCGAAATTCATCACCGACGTGAAAAAACTGTAGCTCTGGGTGGAGAGGGCGATGACCTGCGAGGCGCCCTTGTCCTTGGCGCGGAGGCAGGCGTATTCGATCAGCTTACGGCCGATGCCGCGGTTCTGGTAGAACGGCAGCACGTAGAGCGAGCCGATCTCGGCGAGCTGGGGCTTGTCGGCGTAGAAGGCGAGGGTGACGCAGGCGATGATGTTCTCGTCGATCTCGAAGACGTAGAACTGGTCGATGAACTTCTCGATCGTGGCCTGGGTGCGGTGGAGCAGCTCCTCGCGCTTCACGGCGGCGCGGGTGAGGTTGTAGATCATGCGCACGTCGGCGCGGCGGGCCTGGCGGATCTGCTGGTAGTCGTTCGCGTAGATCAGCGTGCCGACGCCTTCGTTGGAGAAGATCTCGTTGAGCAGGCCGTCGAAGATGCGGCCGTCGACGAGGTGGACGCGGGCGACGCCGGTCTCGAGGGCGCGGATGGCGTGTTGCGCCTTGCTCAAGGCGGCGGGCGCGATGGAGGCGGGGCTTTCCTTCAGGATGGCGCGGAGGCGCTCGACCGGGAGGTCGCGCTTGATCTCGCCGTTGATCTCGAGGCCGGCGAGGGCGCTGAGGTAGATGACCTTCGAGGCGCCGAGGGCCTCGCCGACTTCGGCGGCGAGCAGGTCGGAGTTGACGCGGTAGGAGTGTCCCTCGGGGCCGTAGCCGACGGGCTGGATGATCGGGACGATGTCGCGCTCGATGAGGTGGGTGAGGAAATCCTTGTCGATGCGGTCGACGCGGCCGGTGAAGTGGTGCTCGGTGCCCTTGATGATGCCGACCGGGAGGGCGCGGACGGCGTTGGTGATGGCGCACTTCAGGCTGTTTTGCGTGAGGCCCTCGAGGATGAGGTGCGAGACGCGGGCGGAGGCGCGGATGGCGAGGTCGAGCGTGGCGGCGTCGGTGACGCCGGTGCCGTCGATATTGGAGATCGCGATGCCGCGCTGCTTGGAGAGATCGGCGATCTGCTGGCCGATGCCGTGGACGAGCACGACCTTGATGTCGAGGGAGCGGAGGACGGCGATGTCGACGAGAAGATTGCCGAAATTCTCGTCGGCGACGATGGCGCCGTCGATCGCGAGCACGAAGATCTGGCCCTGGAAACGCGGCACGTAGCGCAGGATGCCGCGCAGGTCGGTCGGCTTGATGATCGGCGTCGCGTTGGCGGCGGCGATCGGCGCGGTGGGAGACGAGGCGGGGCCGGAGGCGGATGCGCTCATTTAAGGTGGTGCGTGCGGGATGCGGGCTTGCTTGTCGGGCAAGCGGGCGGGCTCGTCAACGCGCCATCACGGTCCAGCGGGCCGACTCGCGGGCGCCGGCGAGCGTGATCTCGTGGCGGCCGGGCGCGAGGAGGGCGGGAGGAAGCGTGAGGAGCACGTTGCCCTCCTTGGCGCGCGCCTGGAGCGAGCCGGGCACGGGTTCGAAGGTGGGCACGATGACGATCTTGTCCTCGCGGATGTAGACCTCGGCGCCGGCGAGCTGCTCGTGGTCGCCGTCGAGCCGGGCGGTGAACTGGATGCGTATGGCCTGGCCGGCGGCGAATTCGGCGGGCGCAAGCAGATCCTCGTAGGCGGAGGGAAGCCGGGGGGCCTCGACCAGGGTTTTGTCGAGGGGAGAGGGCAGGCCGCCCGGCGCGTCGGCGGTTTCGGCGCGGGCCGCGCCCTCGGGAAGGAGTTGTTTGGCGGGGAGGGCGGGGTAGGGGCGCTCGGCGCGCACGACGACGCGGGTGAAACCGGCGTCGAGCAGGCGCTTCACGTTGGCCTGCGCCTTCATGTCGGCGTAGGGCTCGAAGGCCTTGTCCGGTTTGCGGAACTTCAGGTTAACGTAGGTGTAGGGCACGATGAAGAGCAGGATCGAGGCGACGATCCAGCGCATGGGCCAGGGCTTGCGGGCGGCGGACATGGAGAAAAGGGCGGCAAGGCTGAGGCGGGGGCGCGGCGGGGCGCAAATACGATTGCGAGGCGGGGACGCGCCGGTTTGGTAACGCGATTCACCGCATGAAACGCTGGTCCCAATTTTTCATCCCCACGCTCAAGGAAAGCCCGGCCGACGCCGAGATCGCCTCGCACAAGCTGCTCGTTCGCGCGGGCCTCGTCCGCAAGCTGAGCGGCGGCCTCTACACCTTCATGCCGCTGGGGCTGCGCGTGATGCACAAGATCTCCCAGATCTGCCGCGAGGAGCTGGAGCGCGAGCAGCCCGCGCAGCAGCGCCCGGGCGCGATCGAGCTGTGGATGCCGCACGTGCATCCGGCCGAGCTTTGGGAACAAGGTCCCCGCTGGGCGGCCGCGCGCGAGATCATGTTCCGCGCCGACTCCGCCGGCGCCGGCAAGGGCCGGCCGAAGGAGCCCGAGTTCGTCCTCGGCCCGACCCACGAGGAGGTCGTCACGCCGCTCGTGAAACAGGAGATCACGAGCTACCGCGACCTTCCGAAGAATTTCTACCAGATCGGCACCAAGTTCCGTAACGAGATCCGCCCGCGCTACGGCCTGATGCGGGCCCGCGAGTTCGTGATGATGGACGCCTACTCCTTCGACGCGGACGACGACGGCGCGATCAAGAGCTACCTCGCGATGAAGGCCGCCTACGAGGCCTTCTTCAAGCGCATCGGCGTGAAGGCGATCGCGGTCGAGGCCGACACCGGCGTGATGGGCGGCAGCTTCTCGCACGAGTTCATGGTGCCCGCCGAGATCGGCGACGACGACGTCATCTACTCCGACGCCGGTTACGCCGCCAATCGCGAGAAGGCCACCAGCGCCCTCGTGCCGAAGGATCTCGCCGACGCCGCCCCCGCCGGAGCGGTGGAAAAATTCGCCACGCCCGGCGTGGTCACCATCGCGCAGCTCGAGGCCGCGCCGTATTCGGTTTCCGGCGACACACAGTTCAAGACCCTCGTCTACGTCGGCGACGGCAAGCCCTTCCTCGTCATCCTCCGCGGCAACGACGAGCTCGAGGAGGCGAAGCTCGGCTCGCTCGGCTTCACGCTCTTCCGTCCGGCCACCCCGGAGGAAATCGAGCCCGTCATGGGCGCCAAGCCCGGCTCGCTCGGCGCGGTCAAGGGCACGATCAAGGATCCGAAGGCCCTCGCGGGCGTCTTCGCCGACCATGCCGTCCGCCTGATCGGCAACGGCGTCACCGGCGCGAACGAGGACGGCTTCCACCTGAAGAACGTCAACGTGGCCCGCGACCTCGCCGTCACCAAGTTCGGCGACTTCCGCCGCGTGCGCACCGGCGAGCCCTGCCCGGTCTCCGGCCAGCCGCTGCAATCGAAGCGCGGCATCGAGGTCGGCCATATCTTCAAGCTCGGCACGAAATACTCCGAGAAGTTCGGCGCGGTCTACACCGACGACCAGAAGCAGTCGCACCCGATGGTGATGGGCTGCTACGGCATCGGCGTCAGCCGCACGCTCCAGGCGATCATCGAGCAGAGCCACGACACCGACGGCATCGTCTGGCCCTGGCCGGTCGCGCCCTTCCAGGTGCTCATCTGCCTGCTCGACCCGAAGCTGCCCGAGGCGGTCGCGATGGCGGAGAAACTCGCCGCCGCCGCCGAGGCCGCGGGCGCCGACGTGCTGCTCGACGACCGCGAGGAGCGCCCGGGGGTGAAGTTCAAGGACGCCGACCTGATCGGCGTCCCGCTGCGCGTCGTGATCGGCGGCAAGGGCCTCAAGGACGGCATCGTCGAGGTGAAGCCGCGCGCGTCGAAAGAGGTTCAAAAGATCGCGGTCGGCGAGGCGGAGGCGAAGCTCGCCGAGTTCGTTCGCGCCGCCGCGCAGGGAGCCGCCGCCTGATGCCGTTCGCCTTGTCCAAGTCCTCGATCGAGGTGGCGGAGCCGCGGCTCGCGGGCACGCGGCCGATGGTTTCCCCCGCCGAGATCGAGGAGACCGCGACGGTGCTCGCGCCCCAGGGGCCGTGGCGCGTGGTCGTGCTCAACGATCCGGTGAACACGATGAGCTACGTGGTCCTCGTGTTCCGCAAGGTCTTCGGCTTTTCCGAGCCGGTCGCGCGCAAACACATGCTCGAGGTCCACGAGCAGGGCCGCTCCGTGGTCTGGTCCGGCCTGCGCGAGCAGGCCGAGCTCTACGCCTTCGCGCTCCAACAATGGCATCTCACCGCCATCCTCGAATCCGATGAAACGCATTGAGGTGAAGCTTAGCCTGGGCGTGGTCGCGCCGCTGCTCGACCTGATGAAGGCCTCGAGCGACGTGCTCGAGGCTCAGATCGCCGCGCCCCTCGCGCTCGACGACATCGACGCGGACTTCCGCGAGGACTGGAAAGCCGAGCTGCTTCAGGGCCAGCAGGAGGAGCTCCACGCGCTGATGGGGCTTTTCAACAGCGACTTTTTCGTGAACGGCGTGGTAGCCTTCGACGAGGGCAACGCCGAGCTCATCGTGCGCGCCTGCTCCGCGCTCCGCCTGCGCCTGCGTCGCCACGATCTGAATACGCTCGAGGACGAGCAGCTCGAAAGCGGCGGTCTAGAACTGGAGTCCCTTCCCGGGCCGCTGCAAAAACCCTACATGTGCTACATCTTCCTCGGCACGATCCAGGAGCTGATCATCCAGCATCTGGACGCCGCGATCCTGCGCGGCACGGCCGACGGCGAAGATGCGGACGAATCGGAGGACGACGACACGGACGACGGCGAATTCGACGACGGCGAGGCAGGCGAAGGCGGCGACCCGGACGACGGGCAAAAGCGCTAAGGCCTCAAATCACGGCTCGTTTTCTCCCTTTTGTGAAAGTCGTCTGCGAACATTGCGGCCTGCCTTTTTCCGTCCTCCGGACGCCCCCGGGGAAAGCGGTCTATTGCTGCTCCGGCTGCGCGCTCGCGGCGCGGGTGCCGGTCGACGCGCAGGGACAGTTTCCGGTGAACGCCGCGCTGGTGTCGGCCCTGGGCGCCGGCTTCGTGTTTTTCAACCAGACTCTCTTCTGGATGCTCGCGATCTTGCTGGCGCGCCGGGCGGAGGCGGCGAGCGCGCTCAACGGCGGACGCTTCGTCCTCGCCTCGTTGGCGACGGGCGCGCTGGTGTGGCTGGCGCTGTTCTTTTTCCAAACAAGGGCGGGCGCGGGGCGGCTGATCGATCGCGTGATCGCGGGCGCGAGTTGCGCGGCGCTCGGCTGGGCCCTTGCCAACGGCCGCGCGGACATCGCCCTGCTCGGCAACGCCGTGTTCGCGGCTTGGGCCTTGCGCGGACTGGCCCGGAAAAAAATTTCGGCAAAAAAGTAGGCGGGAAGCGGCCGCGGGGGGTTGACGGAGCGCCGCGCGAACCTAGATTCCCCGGCGACACTCGGCGGCGTTCGAGGTGCTCTTTTTACGCTCTTTGCCTTTGAATCAATCCGGGAGCCATCAAACCGGGCGCACGCAGCCAGGCCGTAAATCGGAAGGCTAACAAACGCACGGCGGTTCCCACCTTAACTTAAAAAGGTTAGAGGCCTTTGAGCATACGGCGCAGGCGGAGTGTCACTAATTTTTCCCGGCCCAAGACGACAAGGACCGCCGGAGCGCCGAAAATGGCGCTGGCGGAGCGGGCGGGGGCGGCTTTGGTAGGGGCCCTTATCTTTCGCATGAGTCCCACCGTCTACTACATCGTCCACGTTTTCTCCGTGCTCGTCCTCACGGGCTTCACTTTCTACGCGTTCGCGGCGCCGGCGGAGACCCGCAAGAAGGTGATGATGATCACCGGCGTCGCCTCGTTGCTGGCGCTCGTCGGCGGTTTCGGCCTCCTCGCCAAGCTCCACAACAACCAATTCGCCCCCTGGGTGATCGTGAAGATCGTCTGCTGGCTCGGTCTCTCCGGCCTGGCGGGCATCGGCTATCGCAAGCGCGACAAGGCCGGGCTCTTCATGGCCGTGGTGCTCGCGCTGGTGTTCGTAGCCCTCTACGCGGTCTACACCCGGTTCGCCTAAGACCCGCCCGAAGGCATGTCTGGCGCGCTCTGCGGACTCTGGGTCGACGAGGACGGACGCGTTCACGCGTCCCTTGAAACCGTCGATGGCGGCCGCGAGACGCGGGTCGAGACGCTGCGCCCCTTCGCATGGCTGGCCGGTGGCGCGTTTCCCGCCGGCGAGGGCGTCGCGATCGAGCCGCTGAAGGGAGAGGGCTTTTTCACCGAGCTCGCGCACGGAGAAACCCTCTCGCTCTTCGAGGCCTGGCTCGACGCGGCGAAGACTGCGGGGACGAAAAGCATCGACGTCGTCCGGCCGCTCGAAAGCCAGTGGTTGCTGCAATCGCGGCGACGGCTGTTCGCGGATCTGCCCTTTGCCCGCTTGCGGCGCTGCCAGCTCGACATCGAGACCGGTTCGACCGACGGCGGCTTCAGCGACGCAGGCAAACCCGGGGACCGCGTGCTGGCGATCGGCCTGCGCTGCGGCGGAACGAATCGATTTCTCGTGCTCGCGGAGGAAACGGACGAGGCGGAAAAAGCCCTGCTCGAGCGTCTCAACGCGACCTTGGCCGAGCTCGATCCCGACACGATCGAGGGGCACAACATCTTCAAGTTCGACCTCGATTACCTGCGCCTGCGGGCGAAGCGCCACAAGGTGCCCTGCGCCTGGGGACGCTTCGGGCAGAAGGCGAAATTCCGCAACAGCCGCCTCAAGGTCGCGGAACGCTGGGTGGATTTTCCCCGCTGCGATCTACCGGGGCGCACGGTGATCGACACCTACCTGCTCGTTCAACTGCACGACATCACGGCGCGCGAATTGACGGGTTACGGGCTGAAAGAGGTGGCGGTCTACTTCGGGGTGACGGGCGACGAGGACGAGCGCACCTATCTCGCGGGCGACCAGATCGCGGCGACGTTTCGCTCCGACCGGGAGCGTTTTCTGGCCTATCTCGGCGACGATCTGCGCGAGACGGCGGGCGTGGCCGACGTGCTGCTGCCGACCTATTTCGAGCAGGTGAAAACCTTCCCGATTTTGCCGCAGGAGGCGACGCTGCGCGGCAACACGGGCAAGATCGACCTGCTCTTTCTCGAGCACTACTACCACGCGCGGCACGCCTGTCCGGTTCCTCCCGAGGTGGCGCCTTTCGAGGGCGGCTACACACGGAGCTTCCGGGAAGGCGTGTATCGGCACGTGCTGCACTTCGACGTGGCCTCGCTTTACCCGAGCCTGCTTCTCCTGCTCGGCCGCAATCCGCGCAACGACGCGCTCGGGGTCTTCATCCCGCTGCTGCGCACCCTCCGCGAGTATCGGCTGCGCTACAAACAGCTGGCGCGCTCCGCGCCCTCGGCCGACGAGCGCGCGGAGGCGCAGGCGCGCCAGGCGAGCTTCAAGATCCTGATCAACTCCTTCTACGGCTACCTGGGCTTCTCCGGGGCGCGCTTCGGCGACGGCGAACTCGCCGCCGAAGTGACGCGCCGCGGACGCGAACTCTTGCAGACCCTGATCGACGCCTTCGCCGCGGAGGGCTGCACGATCCTGGAGGCGGACACGGACGGCATTTATTTGTCATCGGAAAAGCACTACACGGCGCCGGGGCTGCTGTTGGAAAAGGTGGAGTCGATCCTGCCCGCGGGCATCGAGCTCGAGCACGACGGCAGCTACGACGCGATGTGGTGCTACAAGGCGAAGAACTACGCCCTGCGCGACGGCGGGCGCGTCGTCCTGAAGGGCAGCGCCCTGCGGTCGCGCGGGATCGAGCCCTTCCTGAAGAAACTTACCGGGCATCTGATCCGGCACCTCCTGGAACTGGAGGCCGACTCGCCCCGGGCGCGGCTGGAGGAGCTGCGACGCGCGATCTCGGCACGCGAGCTGCCGGTCTCGGAACTGGCGAAGACGGAGGCGCTGAGCATGAATCCCGACTCCTACGAGCGCCTGATGGCGGAGGGCGGCAAGCCCCGGCGCGCGGCGGCGGAGGCGGCCCTGCAAATGACTCCGCGCCCGAGGATGGGCGAGCGCGTCAGCTACTATCTCGTGGCGAAGTCGAAGGGGAAGACCTCGGACTGGGCGCGCGCGCGGCCCGTGGCGACCTATGATCCGACAAACCCCGACACCGCCTACGATCCCCAAGCCTACCTCGACAAGCTGGATGATTGGGCGGAGCGCCACGGCGCGCTTTTCGGCCTCCCCCCGGCCGGCGGCGTGCAGGGCGAACTGTTGTAGCCGATCCGACGGCGCGGCGATCCGCAGGCGCCGCGGACGAAGATGCGCGGGCTTTTATTTTTCCCCGCCGCCCATCTTCACGATGAGGTCGAAGTGCGTCTTGCCCAGCGGCATCACGGAGAGACGGCTTTGGCGGAGAAGCGGAAGGTCCGCCAGCTTGGGCTCGGCCTTGATGGCGGCGAGTTCGACCGGACGGGGGAGGGTTTCGCCGATCGCGAGCTCGACGGCGGACCAGTCGCCTTCGGTGGCCTTGGGGTCGGGGAAGTGTTCCTTCGAGACGGTGGCGGTGCCGAGCACGGCCTTGGTCGTGACGCTGGCGTAGAAGAGCACGTGGTCGCCCTTCTTCATCGCACGCAGGTGATTTCGGGCCTGGAAGTTCCTCACGCCGTCCCAGGTCGTCTTCTTGTCGCGCGTGAAGTCGCTCCACGAATACGCCTCGGGCTCGGTTTTCACCATCCAGTATTGGGTTGTCATGATTCCGCGCCGATGAATGCGTTCCCGCCGATGGACGCAACTCCGCCCGACAAGCCCGATCAGGAACTCGCCGCGCAGGCCCGGCGCGCGCAACGCATCCTGATGCTTGCGATGGCGCTTATGATTGGCGTCCCGGTCTTGCTGTTTATCTTGTTTCACACCTGATTCGTCGCGCATGAATCGCACGCTTCTTCCGATCCGGGTGCTTTTTATCACGCTCTGCGCGTCGGCCGGCTGGCTGGTTTGCCTGACGGAGGCGGATTGGGACGACCATCGCCTGCTGGCGACGATGATCGGATTTTTGATCGGGTCGCTGGTGGTGCTGGTCGACCTGCTGCTGAAGGGTTTTTCGCTGCGCGGGCTGTCGGCGATCTCCTTCGGCCTGCTGATCGGCTCGTTGATCTCCTACCTGATCAGCGTGTCTCCGCTGCTCGGCGCGGGCGATCCCCAGATCGTGTTCCTCGTGCGCCTGGCGCTTTTTCTGATCGTGACCTACCTCTCGACCGTCATCGCGCTGCGGGGCAAGGACGAGTTCAACCTCGTGATCCCCTACGTGCGCTTCGTGCCGCACGAGGTCGACGTGCCGCTGGTCATCGTCGACAGCAGCGCCCTGATCGACGGCCGGATCGCGCGCATCTGCGAGGCGGGCTTCATCCCCGGAGCGCTGATCATCCCTCGATTTATCCTCGGCGAGTTGCAGGCCATCGCCGACTCGCCCGAACCGGCGCGTCGCGCCCGCGGCCGCCGCGGCCTCGACACGCTCAACGAACTGCGGCACATCAAACGGCTGGATTTGCGCATCCACGAGAGCGAAGCGAAGCGCGGGGAGGTCGACGCCAAGCTGGTCTTTCTCGCCACATCGATGAAGGCGAAGCTGCTCACCGTGGACGAGAACCTGTCCAAGCTCGCCGATTTCCACGGCGTGGTCGGTCTGCATCCCAGCGACCTGGCCCGCGCCCTTCAGCCGACCTACGCGATCGGCGAGGTGATCGATGTCGATCTCGTCAAAGCCGGCAAAGACGAGGGACAGGCGGTCGGCTATCTGCCGGACGGCTCGATGGTCGTCGTGAACGAAGGCGCGCGCGCGGTCGGCCAGCGGGTGCGGTCCGAGATCATCAGCGTGATGCCCTCCGGAAACGGGCGCATCATCTTTTCGCGCCACCTCGGTCACGACTGAGCGGCGACGAGGCGCGCCAAGGGGCCGGATGCGGGATCCGCACGCGATGAAGCTGAAAAGTCGTCCCCGAGCCGTCTTTACTTGGCGGACCGGAGCAGGCCCGCAGGCTGCGTGAAGTCATGCCGCCTGATCGTGTAGCCGCCAAAACCCGCGTCCTCTTCGTCTGCATGGGCAACATCTGCCGTTCACCCGCCGCGGAGGGCGTGTTTCGTGGTTTGTCGGAGCGGGCGGGCCGGGCCGATCGCTGGGAGGTCGCCTCGGCGGGCACGATCGGGATGCATGCGGGCGAGTTGCCGGACGCACGGATGCGGGAGGCGGCCGCGCGCCGGGGTTACGACCTGCGCAGCCGGGCGCGGCGCATCGAGCGCGAGGATTTCTCCCGTTTCGATCTGATCCTGACGATGGACGAGGACAACCGTCGCCACGTGCTTGCGCTCGCGGCCGACGAGGCCGGGCGCGCCCGGGTGCGCCGCTTCGTCGATTTTTGCCGCAAGCATGTGGACGCGGATGCCGTGCCCGATCCCTATTACGGCGGCGCAGCCGGCTTTGAGCACGTGCTGGATCTGCTGGAAGACGGTTGCGCGGGGCTTCTTGAGGCGGATCGAGCCGCGTAGCTTTTGGCTTTTATCATCCGCCCGGGGTTTTCTTCTGGCCTGCGGCGGCAAGTGACATTGGCTTTCTCATCCCCTCATGCAAGCGCTTAGCCCCCAGCCGGATGCCCCTCAAGTAACTATCGGTGAAACAGTTCCTTGGGAGCGTGTCGAGATGGCCCCGCCTCCCGCATGGGCCGATGCGGAGGCGTCCTATGATGCCAGCTTTCGCGGCAAAGCCGGCGGACATGTGACGCAGTTGCTTTGGTCATGGCAGGTGGACGCCGAATCCGCCCGGACATTCGCCTCCACCGCCCGCCGTCTCGAAACCGCCATGGCGGTGCAACACGAGTCGCAGTGGAGTCTCGATCTCGACGCGCGGGCCTCGCGCCTGACCTTGCATTGGCTGCGTATCGTCCGGGGGGATACGCGGATCGATCAGCTGAAACGCGATCGCATGCGACTGCTCCAGCGGGAGACCCAGCTCGAGCACCATGTCATCGACGGCAGCTGGACCTTGCTGCTCGTCCTGGAGGACGTGCGGCCGGGCGATGTGATCGAGGCCGCCTATACGACCGAGTGGCGGCATCCGATCCGTCCGGACGGGTGCGAGGTGTTTTTCGTGGTGCCGCCGCTGATACCGGTCGCCCGCTACCATCTGTCGGTCCTCAGCGATCCCGCGCGGTCCGGCTTGCGCTGGAAATCATCGCCGGACGCCCCCGCCCTGCGGGAGGAGACGCGCGCGGACGGTCGCCGACGCTGGGCGTGGGAGGGCTCGCAGCCGACGCCCCGCGAGGCGGAGGCCAACCAGCCCACGACCTTCATCGATCATCTTTGGGTGCAGGTGTCCGACCTCGCCGGCTGGGAGGAACTCGCGGCCCGGGTGGACGCCGCCTGGGCGGGCTCAGGCGAAAGCGCCGACGCGGACCAGATCGCCGCGTTCGCCAAACCCGCCACGGTGGACGCGGCGGCCATCGCCGCCCTGATCAGGCAAATCCAGGACGGGTTTCGCTATTTGAGCGTCAACCTCGAGACCGGCGGCTGGATACCGGCTCCGCCGAGGAAGACCGCGCGCCAACGCCATGGCGATTGCAAGGATCTGACCTGGCTGGCGGTTTCGGTGCTTCGCCGCTGGGGGGTGGTTGCCCGCCCCGTGCTCGTCGGAACCGGCCTGCGCGAACGGGTCGCGGACCTGCTCCCGATGTCGATCGCCTTCAACCACGCGATCCTCGAGGTGGAATCCGGCGGGGCGAAGCGATGGTTTGATCTCACCGCGCGCGACCAGGGCGGGACCTTCGCCACCCAGGCCGTGACATGGTTTGGCCGCGGGCTGGTCGTCGACGCGGCGAACGGGGGTCTTCGCGAGCAGCCCGGCGGCCGCGTCGGCGGAGCCTGCTCCATGCGCGAGACCGTGCTGGTCGACTCGAAACGCCACGCCGTATCCGTGGTCGAGATACGCCTGCGCGCCGAGGGCGCGCAGGCAGACGGCCTGCGCCGGGAGCGCCTGGCCAGGGGGGCGGAGGCGTTCGCCCGCGAACGCGAGGACCAGGCCCGGCGCCGGCACGGCCGGGCCCGGCGCTCGGGCGAATTGCATTGGCGCGACGACCGCGAGGCCAACGTGTGCGAACTGGTCGAGGTGTTCGAGGTGTCGGACGCGGTCCACGCCGGGGAGCAGGGCCAGCGCGCGGTTTACGACGCCCCGCCCGGTCTCCTTGTCCAAGGGTTCCTGCTGCCCGACGACGAGCCGCGGCGCGGGCCCTGGGAGATGCCGTTTCCGCTCGAGGTGGCGCACGAGATCACGGTCAAGTCGCCTGCGCTCGGGGTCGGCTCCTCGCCGCGTCGCCGCTGGTCGACACCGGAGTTCGAGGCCGTCGTCGAGGGATCTCTTGTCCGCGGCTCCTGGACCAAGCGCATGCGTTTTCGCGTGGCCTCGGCGGAGATCCCCGCGGCGCGCGTGTCCGCGTATCGCCGCGATCTGGACGCTTTGTTTCGCGAACTCGGCTGGCGGATCTACCTGCCGTGGGGCCAGGCGCGCCCGCGGCGGGGCGATGGCTTCGGCGAGCCGCGCGACGACGGGGCCGGCCTGGTGGGCGGAAATTTCCTGGTCGAGGGAAGGCCGGATGCACCCGAACCGCTACCGCCGCCTCCTGTCGCGGTGACGCCCGCATCGGAGCCGGATTCGCCTGGCGAATCGAAGCAGGCGAACAAGGTGAAACACTCTCCCGGCGCGAAACGGCGGCGCCGCAGTTCGCAGGACAAGCGATTGGAACGGGAGCCCAAGAATCCGCTGCCGGGCATCCCGCTTTGGTCGCTGGCCGTCGGCGTGGCCGTGATCGCCGCGGCGTTGATCTATCTGGCTCGCTTCCTGGCCCGGTAACCGGGCCGGGGCAGGGGGCCGCGCGGACGTCCTGGCCAACCGGACGCGCGTGGCGCCGACCTCCCGGAGTGATTCAGCGTTCGACGCGCGCGCAGGTGCGGGCGGTCTCGTGCACGTCGACGCGGGAGAGGAGAGGCAGGCTCGGAAGCAGTTGCTCCATGATCCATGCCCCCAGATTTTCGGCCGTGGTCGGAACGGGGAGCACGTCGTTGAGATTCTGGTGATCCAGCCGCGCGACAATCGGTTTCATCGCGTCCGACAGCTCCGCGAAATCCATCACGAAGCCGCGCGAGTCGAGCGGGCCGGTGCAGAAGATTTCCACCACGTAGGAGTGGCCGTGCACGTTGCGGCACTGGTGGCCGGCAGGCAGGTGCGGCAGGGAATGGGCGGCCTCGAAGGCGAAACGTTTGCTGACGGTGAACTTCATCGCGAATGAGGGCATCCAAAGCGGGCCCGGGCCCGGATGTCACGGCGAGTCTTGGCCGCGGCGGTTTTTACCGACCCAAGTTTTCGGCCCAATGCTGGACAAAGAAGCGTTTCTCGGTGGGCAGAGGGTGGGCGCGGTTCCGATAAGGGGGCGCAACGCGGAGCTCATCTGGAGCGAGACGAGGACGAAGATCACGATCCAGACCCGCAGGTGACCGCCCCGTGTGCGCGCGGTGTGAAGGGACGATGAAGAGCGAATGAAATCGATGTCCGCGGACGGTGAGTTGTCCGTTCATGGTCCCAGAGGGGATGGGGGCCGATGGAGGGCGGACCGCCGTGGCCGCCTTTCGTGAGCCGCAGGTTCGTCGCTGCGGGGACGGCGCCCCGACCGCCACAAGAAGTGAACGGAGTCGCGCCTCGGGCTTGGCTCGGCGGGCGAAAGCCCGACAGGATGGCCGGCTTCATGTCCTGGGTTCTCGCCAGCCTTCTCTCCGCGTTCTTCCTCGGTATCTACCAGCTTTGCACGAAACACGCCGTGCATGAGAACGCGGTCCTGCCCGTTCTGTTCTGGTCCAACGTGTGCAGCGCGGCGGTGTGGGCCTTGCTGATGGCCGCGGGCGCCGAGTGGCCCGAAGGACTGCCCGCGAGCCTGAAGGTGATGGAAATCGGCGGGCGCGGCCACCTGCTGCTGCTCGCGAAGTCGGCGATCGTGGCGGGCTCGTGGATTTGCAGCTATTTCGCGGTCAAGCACCTGCCGGTATCGCTCGCGGCGCCGATCCGCGCCACCGGCCCGATGTGGACCCTGCTCGGGGCGCTGGTCGTTCTCGGGGAACGGCCTTCGTGGGTGGAGTTCCTCGGGGTGGGCGTCACCTTGGCGTCCTTCGTCGGTTTGTCGTTCGCGGGCGCGAAGGAGGGCATCCACTTCCATCGCGACCGCTGGGTGTGGTGGCTGATCGCGGGCACCTTGCTCGGAGCGGTCAGCGGCCTCTACGACAAGTATCTGCTCGGCACGGCGGGCTTCGACGCCGCCACCGTGCAGTGTTGGTTTTCGGTCTATCTCGCGCTGCTCTTTCTGCCCCTCGCGATCGGGTGGTGGCGCCGGTGGTGGGCGCGAAAGGAGTTTCACTGGCGCTGGAGCATCGTCGGCGTCTCGTTCGCGTTGCTGACCGCCGATTTCCTCTACTTCGACGCGCTGCGCGAACCGGAGGCTCTGGTCTCCCTCGTATCCAGCCTCCGGCGCGGCAGCACCCTGGTCGCGTTCGCCGGCGGGCTGTGGTTTTTCGCGGAAAAAAACGGGCGCCAAAAACTCCCTGCCGTGCTCGGCATCGTCGCGGGCATGGTGCTGACGATCTTTGGTTGAGGCGGCGAAGCGTTCCCGCGCGTTTTCCCGTCGGCGCGGATCACGGTCCTCGCATCGGGGTTTTGCCCCGGGATGGCCTAGGGCCGAGGTCCTACATCTAAAGGGACATCCCGGAATGCGCCGGGAACCCGTCCGGCTACGTTTGGGCTAAGCGTTGGCGAAACATGAGGCCGGCACCGTCTGCCCGGGCGCCGTGTTAACACGTAGGGTGGGGGCATGAAACGCTCCGTGTCCCTCACGCTTCTGCGGCTGGCGCTCGGCGTTTTCTTGGGCGTCGTCGCGGCGCGCGCGGCGGAATGGGAAAAGGACGCGAATCCACGCGCAAACACGGGGCTGTCCGCCGCTCTTGCGGATGCGCGACGGCTTGCGACCCGGCACGGAGACCAGGTCCTGCGCGTCGAGGGGCGCTCGATGCTGCCCTACTTCGGCGACGGTTCGATTCTCGTGGTCCGCGCCGCTCCGGTGGAGGAGCTGCGGGCGGGCATGGTGGTCGTCTATCGTAATCGCTTCGGCGAAACCGTCGCGCATCGGCTCGAGGCGCGCTCGTCGGCGGGTTGGATCGCGCGCGGCGCGAACAACACCGACGCCGATTCGACACCCGTCACCGCGGAGAACCTCGTCGGCGCCGTGTATGTCACGATTTATTCCGACCCGCGCGCCACCGAGGAAACGCCCGTTCTGGCGCAGCGGGGGATCGCGCCCGTGACGGTGGCGCTGGCCGCGCCCGCGCGGTGAACGAGCACGGGACGGACGTGGTTCGAATTCGTGAAAGATTCCTGTTGAACCACCTCGGGCACCCGCCCACGGTGCCGGCGGCCAGGCGCCATGCATGGGCAGGCGCGTGAACCCCGCCAGGGCCGGAAGGCAGCAACGGTGACGACGTTCTCCCAGTGCCGTGGAGTGCCTGGCCACTAATTTCACCCGAAGCGTTTTCGAGTTTGCGCTTGGCGCCGGGCCGCATGCTTTTCGACTCCTTCCGTGTCGCAAGCCGCCTATCAAGTCATCGCCCGCAAATGGCGCCCCCAGACCTTTGACGACGTCGTCGGGCAAGACCACGTCGTCCGGACCTTGCGCAACGCGATCGCCCGCCAGCGGATCGCCCACGCCTACCTTTTTGTCGGCCCGCGCGGCACGGGCAAGACCTCGACCGCGCGCATCTTCGCCAAGGCCCTGAACTGCACCGGCGGCCCGAAGGCCGATTTCGACCCGCAGGATCCCGCCTGCCTGTCGATCGCCGCCGGCACCCACCTGGACGTCATCGAAATCGACGGAGCCTCTAACAACGGCGTCGACCAGGTCCGCGACCTGCGCGACACGGTGCAATACGCCCCCGCCCAGGGGCGCTTCAAAATCTACATCATCGACGAGGTGCACATGCTCTCGGCGGCGGCCTTCAACGCGCTGCTCAAGACGCTCGAGGAGCCTCCGGCGCACGTTAAATTCGTCTTCGCCACCACGGATCCGCAAAAGGTCCTGCCGACCATCGTCTCCCGCTGCCAGCGCTTCGACCTGAAGCCCATCGCCTCCGTCCTCATCGTGGAGCGCCTGGGCAGGATCGCCGCCGCCGAGGGTATCCAGGCCACCGATACCGCGCTCGCCTGCATCGCGCGCATGGCGGACGGCGGCATGCGCGACGCCCAGTCGATCTTCGACCAGATGATCTCCTTCTGCGGCTCGAAGATCGACGAGGCCGACGTGCTCGACGTCTACGGTCTCGTTTCCGGAGAGAAGCTCGCCGCGCTCGCCGCCGCGCTCGCCGCCGGCGACCACGCGCAGATAGTCCGCCTCGTCGACGAGTGCGACGCCTCGGGTCGCGACCTCGCGCGCCTCATCGCCGACCTGCAGGGCCACATCCGCGAGGCGTTGCTCGATTCCATCGCCAAAGGCGGACGCAGCCCGGCGCTCGGCGGCGTGTCGCTGACCACCGAGCAACTCACCCGCATGCTGGACGTCCTCCGCGAGGGCGAAGGCGGCGTGAAGCTGGGCCTCTCGGACAAGATCAATCTCGAGGTGACGCTCCTCAAGGCGGTGGACGCCTCCCGGGCCCGCGCCATCGACTCGCTGCTCAAGGAACTGGCCGCCCTCGGCTCCGCCCTGCCCGCCGCGAACGCCGCCGGCGACGACGAAAAAAAAAAGCCCTGATCGAGCGGCTTGACGCGACGATCCTCGCCTTTGTCGCTGAATCCGCCGCCAGCGCGCCGCCTCCGCGGCCCGGTCCGCCGCTGATCCCCCCGCCGCGGGCTTCCCGGATGCCGGCCGGCGCCGCCGGCTCCTTTCCGGACGCCGCTTCGGGCGGGGATGCCTATGACGAGGCCGAACCGGCGTTTTCCACCCCCGTCGCGGCCCCGGCCGTTTCCGACGACGGCGAGGGACCGCCCTTGGAGGAGCTCGAATCCCAAATGCGCGAGGAACTGGCTTCGCGCGAAGTATCCGTAAACGCCTCGCCCGCGGCCCGGCGTTCCGCGGCCGCCGACGATGAGGAATCCGAAGGGAAGGGGGCCGCCTTGCCCGAGCTGGATACGCTGGTCGAGCGGCTTCCGACGGAAGTCAGGGAGACCTTGGACGAGCTCTTCCGCGCCCGTTTCATCTCGGTGAAAAAACTGCCGAAGAAGCTCTTCCAGGCCGCGACGAGCAAACGCGCCGGCGCCGACTGAGCAGGATCGGTCCGCGCGTCGCCGTCCGCCCCGGCTTGATCGTCCCTCGGCGGCGAGGCGCCGGTCGACGGGATTGTATATCCGGCCAAATGCTTGCATCCTCCGGTCGCACCTCACCATTCGACCGCTCCGCATTTGCCAAACTCATCCGGGCCCTTCTGAAGATTATCCCGCAGTCCATCCCTTCATCCATCGCCGTGACTCTTTTTCGCCCTGTCTCCTCCGGTGTAGCAGTCCTCTCGCGCCTCGCCATGGGCGCCCTTTTCGCAGCGTCGCTGCTGGGCGTCCCCGCCAAAGCCGCGATCGAAAAGCTTGAGATCACGTTCGACTACGTGCGCAAGCAGGCCGCGGATCGCGCCGCGGCGCCCTACAAGGAGCCGGATCGCGAACTGCCCGAGCGTCTCGCGAAACTGAATTACGACGAGATCCGGGACATACGTTTCAAACCCGACCAGGCGCTCTGGCGCAGCGAGGACCTGCCGTTCCACCTTCACCTCTTCCATCGCACCGCGGCGGTGCGCGAGGCGGTCCAGATTCGCGAATTCAGCGCCACGCACGTCCAGACGATTCCCTTCATCCGCGACTTCTTCGACTACGGCAAGCTGGGCAACCTCGGCTGGCTGCGCTCCTCGCTCGGTTATTCGGGATTCCGCGTCCACTACCCGCTGAACCGCCCCGACATCTTCGACGAACTGGTCGTGTTCCACGGCGCCTCCTACTTCCGCGCGCTCGGCGCCGGCCAGATCTATGGCCTATCCGCCCGCGGCCTCGCGATCGACTCGGGCGTGCCGGGCAAGATCGAGGAGTTCCCCGTCTTCACCGATTTCTGGATCGGCAAGCCCCGCCCGGGCGCGAAATCGCTCGTCGTCTACGCGCTGCTCGACAGCAAACGCATCGCCGGCGCCTACGAATTCGTGATCCAGCCGGGCCGGCCGACCGTGATGGACGTGCGCGCCGAGCTCTACGCCCGTGACAACATCGACCTGCCCGGCTTCGCGCCGCTCACCAGCATGTTCTGGTTTGGCAAGAACTCCGACCGTCCGATGGACGACCCGCGTCCGCAGGTGCACGACTCCGACGGTCTGCTTCTGCACACCGCGGACGGCGCGCATCTCTGGCGGCCGCTGCAAAACCCGCGCGCCATCCTGAACACCGATCTTCGCGCGGTTAAACCGGTTCGCTTCGGCCTGCTGCAACGCGAGCGCGCCATCGCCGCCTATGAGGACTTCGAGGCCCGCTATCACGAGCGTCCGAGCTGCTGGATCGAGCCCCAGGGCGATTGGGGCGCGGGCAACGTCCGCCTCGTCGAGCTGCCGACCGTCAACGAGTATGGCGACAACGTCGTCGCCTATTGGGTGCCGGACCAAAAGCCCCAGCCCGGCAAGCCCTTCAATCTCGCCTACCGGATGAACTGGTCGCTCGAGCAGCCCGGCGACGACAACCTCGCCCGCGTCCAGTCCACCCGCATAGGCGGCCTTCCCGGCGGCGGCTGGGGACGCCTCTACTGGATCGATTTCGCCGGCGCCGGCATCGGCCAGCGCAACCCTGAGACCTTGGCGGCCGACATCCGCGTCGCCCCCGGCGCGCGCATCCGCCACCAGACGCTGATCCGCCACACCGGCATCGACGGGTGGCGCGTCGCGCTTCAGGTCGACGGCGTCGACGCGCCGCCCGGAGGCCTGCCCGAGCCGCGTCCCGTGCAAATCCAGGTGCAACTGCGCGACGGCTATCAACCCGTGTCCGAGACTTGGGTTTACACCTGGCTGCAATGAGCCACGAGACCTCCTCCTCCCTTTCCCCCGCCTCCGCCGACGTTCTTCCCGCGCCTTCGGGCCCGGCTTGGGACGAGGCTTTTTTGCGGGTGGAAAGCTACCTGCGCGCGCACCAGATCGAAAGCCGCCTCGTGCTTAATCGCATCGCGGTCGAGATCATCCGCGCCGCCCGAGTCACCGCCGAATCGCCCGCCGGCGGCGGCGTGGATCCGGTGTCCTTGGCCATGCGCGAGGCCGAGCGCCGGACGACCGAATGGTTTGCGCGGGTCCTCGGCGACGCCGCGGATCCGGACGACGAACGTCTAGGCACGCGCGGACGCATCGCCCTGGTGATGGCGGACGTGCCCGCCCGCTGGCCCCAGCACTTTCTCGCCGCCACGCCGCCGCCCGCCGAGCTCGTGGAAGCGATGCGCGCGGCCTACATCGAGGCCGGGCCCGAGCTCGAGCTCACCCGCATGGTGCCTCGTCCGCTCGACTTCGGTCCGATCGCCAACGTCGCCGACGAGGCGTGGAAGACCTTCACGCGCTGGCCCGTGCTGCGCGCCGTCTTCGGCTGGCTCATCTTCATCGGCCTTCTCGCCGTCATCTGGTTCGAAACCCACAAATAAGCGACCGGGCCTCCCCGCCCTTCGCCGTCCCGGCTTTTTCCCTCCTTTCCTTCGCCTCGCTTCATGAGCGTCTCCCGCTTCGACCCCGCCCGCCTCAGCGGCACCCGCGTCACCCAGCGGCGACTCTTCGTCGCCTCCCTGACCCTGCTCATCGTCGGCCCGGCCGTCTTCCTGATGGCCGACCTTCATCGCCGCGTGGACAGCTTCAACCTCTGGAACATCCTCCATCTGCTTCTCTTCGCGATCCTCTTCTCGTTGGTCGCGTTCGGCGCGGTGCAGGCGATCATCGGCTGGTTTTGCCGGATGGGCGGGGGCGATCCCAACCGCATCCTAAACAGCCTTTCGCCCGAGGACGAGGCTCGCCCGGTCGACGCCCCGACCGCGATCGTGATGCCGGTTTTCAACGAGGACACCTCGCGCATCATGGAGGGTCTGCGCGTCATCTACCGCTCGCTCGAGGCCACCGGACAGCTCGACGCCTTCGACTTCTTCATCCTGAGCGACACGACCAATCCGAATCGCTGGATCGAGGAGGAGTCCGCCTGGGTCGCGCTCACCCGGCAGCTCGGCGCCCGCGGCCGGATGTTTTACCGCAAGCGTCGCGTCAACTTGAACAAAAAGGCGGGCAACCTCGCCGACTTCTGCCGTCGCTGGGGCAAGCGCTACCGCTACATGGTCGTGCTCGACGCCGACAGCATCATGAGCGGCGACGCCATCGTGAAACTGGTGCGCCTCATGGAGCGCAACCCCGGCGCGGGCATCATCCAGACCGTCCCCCGTCTGGTGAACGGCGAGACCATCTTCGCACGTCTGCAACAGTTCGCCTCCCGTCTCTACGGTCCCATCTTCGCCTCCGGCCTCAATTATTGGCAGCAGAGCGAGGCCAACTACTGGGGACACAACGCCATCATCCGCGTCGCGCCCTTCATCGAACATTGCTCGCTCCCCGAGCTGCCCGGCGTCGAGCCTTTCGGCGGTCGCATCCTGAGCCACGATTACGTCGAGGCCGCCCTGATGCGGCGCGCCGGCTGGTCGGTGTGGCTGGCGGTGGATCTCGAGGGAAGCTACGAGGAATGCCCGGGCAATCTGATCGATTTCGCCAAACGCGACCGGCGCTGGCTCCAAGGCAACCTACAGCACGCCTGGTTGGTGACCGCGCGAGGCCTTCACGCCGCGAACCGTCTTCACCTCGCGCTCGGCATCCTGGCCTACCTCGCGTCCCCGCTCTGGCTGGCGTTTCTCGTGGTCTCGTCCGTCATCGCCTGGCGTTACGCGGCGACCGGCCTGAGCCCCTTGCCGGTGGACAGCCTGGCGAACTATCTGCACCTCGGTTTCCACGCGCAGGCCCTGCTCCTGCTTTTCGGCACGCTCGGGCTGCTTTTCCTGCCCAAGGTTCTCGCGATCATCGATCTCGCACGGCGCCCCGGCGCCGCCGCGGGTTTCGGTGGATGGACGCGCGTCATCTCCGGGGCGATTTCGGAGACCGCCATTTTCACCCTGATCGCGCCCGTGCTGATGTTGTTTCATTCGAAATTCATCCTGCTGACGCTGGCCGGTCGCGGCGTGGCTTGGGTGGCCCAGCGCCGCGGCACGGACGGCGATCCGGAGTGGCGCGAGGCGATCCTCACCCACGCGGGCCATACGATCACCGGGCTGGGGTGGGGCGCTTTCGCCCTTTGGGTGAGCCCCGCTTTCGCCGGCTGGCTCGCGCCGATCCTGCTCGGACTCGTGACTTCCATTCCCGTGTCGCTGATGACCGGACAGATCGCGGGCGGTAATTTTGTCCGCCGACTCAAGTTCTTCCTGACTCCGGAAGAGACGTCACCTCCGCCGGAGCTCACCCGACTCGCCCGCAATCTCGAAGCCTGCCGCCGCCATGCCCCGCCGCTTCCGGAGCTCGCCGCCGATTATGGCCTGATGCAGGCCGTGCTCGACCCCTACGTGAACGCCGTGCACCTCGCGCTCTTGCGCGAACGCGACCACAGCCCCGCGCAGGCCAGCGAGGAACGCTTCGCTCCGCTGCGGGAGCGTTTGCTCCGCGAAGGGCCGTCGTCCCTCGGCTCCCGCGACAAGCTAGCCCTTCTGCTCGACGCAGACTCCATGGCGGCCTTGCACCGCGACCTCTGGTCGCTCCCGGCCGAGCGGCTTTCCGCGTGGTGGCGAACCGCCATTCGGGCCTATAACGTCCTGGCACCCGCCCCCCAGACCGCGTTGTATCGCTGATAGCGAGGAGAACCGTGGATTAGCCCCTTCTTGGGGTATCTCGTGCCCGCCGTATCTAATTTTTATCCGTTTTTAGTATTTTTCCTTAACATCCACTGGGCACAGATACCTATTTTTGTTCCGCCTCTACTTGTTTTTGACAATTACGGAACAGTTAACCAGCAGCTTTACCGTTGCTGGTCCAAGCCCCCCTTTTTTGGCTTAGCGACCGCTATTTCCCCTCGGCGATATCCAAGAAAACCCCTACTTAGTTGTGTCCGCGAAAATCCTGCTCGTTCGCACCGGTCCTGAAATCTTCCACGCCAAAGCCTATGTGGCTGAAGAGTCGGGTCTTTATGCACGTGACATTGCGACGCACCCCGAGCTCGAGGTCTCGCTCAAATCCGAGCAGTTCGACCTGATCATACACGACGGATCCAAGCTCGGGAAGGACCCCCTATCGCTGGCGGAAAACGTTCGCAGCCATCAGCGCACCGCGCCCATCCTTCTGCTTTGCGCCAAGCCCGAGATGGACGTGATCGTGCGCGCCATCCGTCTGGGCGTCCGCGACCTGTTTCACCCGCCGCTTAATCTCAGCGCTTTTTTCGCCCGGGCCACCGAGTTGCTTCAGCCTCGCCTGAACGGACATACGAGCGCGATCGCCCAGCACTGCCGGCATGAGATGACCTTGTTTCTCGCCGGCGAATCGCGCTCTTCGTCGTCCCAGCCCTTTGTCGCCGGCGGCGCGGATCTCGCCGCGTCGGCGGAACTCGAGGGCCTGCGCGCCGAATGCGGACGCCTGCAGACGCTTTTGCAGGCGGAAGGCGCCCGCCGCGACGCCACCGATCACGGCATAAAGTCGCAAACCGACCGCCTGGCGGAACGCGAGCGGACGCTTGCCGCGGCGGAGGCTTCGCTCGCCGCCCAACGGGCGGAGCTCGAAGCCGCCCGCACCGGGGCCGCCCTGGCCAAGTCGGAGGTCGACCAAGCCAAAAAAGCGCGCAACGAGGGCGAGGTCGCGCTGGCCGCCCGCCAAGCCGAGCTCGACGCCGCCCGCGCCCAGCTTGGCGCCGAACAAAAACGTCTCGCCGACGAGGCCGCCGAACTCGAGCAAGCCAAGGCGGATGCCGGCGATTCCGTTCGCCTGCATCAAAAGCGCATGGCCGAGCTCGCCAAGGCGGAGGCGGTCCTAGGCGAACGCGAGGCGGCCGTGGCCGCGGCCCAGGCCAAGCTGACCGCCCAGGAAAAGGCGGTAGCGGAGCGGGAGGATAATTTCACGGTGCGCGAGAAGTCGGTCATCGCGCAGGAGAAGAAGGTGGCGGCCCAGCTTTCACGGGTGCGCGCCGAGGAGGAGGCCTTCTCCGCCCGCCAATCCGAGATCGAGGCCGAGGAGGCCCGGGTCCAGCAGGAGGCGCGTCGAGTCGCCGCGGATCGCGCCGGATTGGAGAGCGAACGCGCCGCTTTCGCCGCCTCCGCGGCCGCCGCCGCCGCCAAGGCCAGGGAACTGGCCGCCGCCGAGGCCGCGCTGGGCGAGCGCGAGGTCGCCTTGGTATCGACCCAGAAATCCTTCGAGTTGCAGAAAAAGAAAGCCTCGCAGGCCGAAGCCGAGGTCATAGCCCGCGATCAGGCGGTCTCCGCCCGGGAAAAACAGTTCTCCGCCGCGCAAGCCGCCTTGTCCGCGGAGCAGTCCGCTTTCGCCGAGCGGGCCGCCGGCTTGGAGAAGGAAGAGGCGCGCATCCGGCAGGAGCGCGAAAAGATCGCGGTGGAATCGGGCGCCCACGCCGCGGCCAAGGCCGAGCTGGCCAACGCCCAGAAGGCCTTGGACCAACGCGGAGCCGGCCTGAGGGCGGCGGAAGAGAAGCTCGCCCAGCGCGAGGCCGCCCACCAGGTCGCCGTCAACGAGGTGAGCGAGACGCGTCGCAAGTTCGAGGTTCGCGAGCAGCAGCTCTCCAAGCGCGCCGAGGAGATCTCCACCTTGGAAAAGAAGACTTTCGAGCAGCTCGACGCCGCCAAGCTCGCCGAGGACAAGGTCGCCGTCGCCCGCAAGGGGCTCGAGGCCGAGCAGACCAAGCTCGCCGAAGCCCGCAAGCGCATGGATGCCGACACCGCCGCCCTGCAAAAGGCCAAGGCGGACACGGCGGCCGAGCTGGACGCCCACAAGAAGCGCGCCGCCGAGCTCGCCAAGGCGGAGCTCGCCCTCGCCGGACGCGAAACCGCCCTGTCCGAGTCACGCAAAAAGATCGAGTCCGACGCCACGCTGCTGAAGGCGAAGGAGGGCGATCTGACCCAGCGCGAAAAGAAGCTCGCCGATAACGAGCGCAAGGCCGCCGCCCAGGCGGAAAGCCTCGCCGCCGCGGAAAAAGCCCTCGCCGCCCGCCAGACCGCTCTGGGCGAGCAGGAGAAGCAGCTCAAGCAGGACAAGTCCGCCCACGAGGCCGCCCTCTCCGCGCTTGCCGCCGACCGCAAGAAACTCGCTTCCGAGCAAGCCGCCGTCGCCAAGACCGCCGCCGAGCTCGCCGACCGCGAAAAAAAGATCGCCGCCGCCCACGCGGAAACCGATGCCGTCCGCAAGATGCTTTCCGCGTCCGAGAAGGCTCTGGCCGAACGCGAAAAGAAGCTGACGGCCCGCGACGCCGAACTCGTCGTGCGCGACAACCGCGCCGCCCAACGCGAGGCCGCCGCGGCCAAGACCGAATCCGCGCTCGCCGCCGAACGCGCCAAACTCGAGTCCGATCGCAAGACCCTGCGGCAGACCCAGGACGCGTTCGCCGCGGAGTCCGCCGGGCTCGTGTCCGCCCAGGCCGAACACGCCGCCGCGCTCAAGACATTCGCCGCCCGCGAAAAAGCCCTCGCCACCCGCGAGGCGGAACTTTCCGCGCGCGCCTCCGCGCTTGCCCAGGCCGAGCAGAAGAACGCCGCCGTCTCCTCCCAGTTTGACGCCCGCGCCAAGGCGCTCGACGAACGCGACCAACGCCTCGACGCCCGCGTCGCCTCGGTCGGCGAGACCGAGAAGCAGCTCGCGGCCGAGCGCAAGACCCTCGCCGCCGAGCGCGCCCGGCTCGAGGCCGATTCCGCCGGCGTCGAAGAGGCCGGCCAGGACATCCTCGCCCGCGAGAAAAAGCTCAAGGGCGCGTCGGACAAGATCGCCGTCCAGCAGGCGGAGGTCGATGCCGGTCTCGCCGAGATCGAAGCCCTCCGCGCGCAGCTCGCCAAGGATCGCAATCTCTGCGAAAAACTCCGCGTGGAGCTCAAGGCCGAGCGCGAGGCGCTCGACAGCGAAACCACCAAGCTCGCCGCGAAGGAAAAGGCCTTCGAGGAGCGTCGCAAAAAACTGCTCGAGCTCTGATCCCCCGTTCCCGTTCAGCGTCAACCCCGGCCCCTCCCACCATCCCCTTTCTCCTTATGGCAACCCCGTCCGCATCGCTCGCCTACGTCGAAATCGCCCCGCACTCTCTGCACGTCGCCGTGCTGGCCGGCCGCAAAGTCGTCGCCGCCCGCGCCTTCCCGCTCGACGCGAAGGCGGATCTCGCCGCCTTCATCGCCGAACACGGCCTGGGCGGGGCGGCCCGCGCTTCGCTGCTGGGCGACAAGAACCACCTCCACCTTTCGGCCGACGCCGAATCGGGCGCCGTCCGACAGCCGTCCGCCTTGCAGGCGCACCTTGCCAAATTGCCCCACGGCTTCGAGGGGGTTCCCACCGCGTCGGTTTGCGACGCCGCCAACGGCCTCGCCTTGGATCCGACGCGCGCCACGCCCTGGTTCTTGGCCGCGGTCGATTCCGCCGCCTTCGCATCGGCTCGGGATACGTTGGGGAAACTGGGACTCGCCCCGGCCGAATTCACGCTCGCCGCGTCCGTGCATCTCGGCGTCGTCGCCGCGTCCCTCTCCGGCGATGAGATCGCCCTCGTGCTCGTGCCCGGCGAGGAGGACGCCTCGCTCGTGTGGGTCTCCGCCCAAGGCGTGAAGGCCGTCGCCTCCGCCCCGCTTGGCTACGCCAGGATTTTCGAGGCGGTCCAGGGCGGACTCGGCCTCAAATTCAAGGCCGCCGCCAGCAAGCTGTTCTACAACGACAACTACGACTTCTCCGACGTCGCCGCCAAGGTCGCCGCTCCGCTGGCCGACTCGCTCAAGGGCCTGATCCAAGGCAAACCCGCCTCCGTCCTCCATGTCGCCGGCCTCACCCCCGGCCAGTCCTGGCTGGCCAGCCAGCTCGCCTCCGCGCTCGGGATGAAGCCGTGGTCTCCCGCCGTCGCCTCCCTCACCGCCAAGCTGGGGCTCGAGACCGGGGTCGCTCCGCAGCCGGCGGCCGCGCTCGGCGTCCTCGCGCTGGCCGGCGCCGGCTCCGCGGACGCCGCCTGGGTTCAGCCCACGCTGGAGGTGCTCGCCTCCCGCCCGGCCCGCGTCGCCAAGGGGGCCGCCGCCCCCGCCGCTCCCGTCTCCGTCTCCAAGCCCGCCTCCAAGGCTCCTTCCGCCGTCGTCGAGGCCAAGCCCGCCTCCGTCAAGCCGGGCGCCGCGTCGTCGGCCAAGCCGGTGGAATCCGTGGTGGTCGACACGGGCGCGAAACCCGCGCCCGCCGCCGCCAAGAGCAACAAGGGACCGATCTTCATCGGCGCCGGCATCGCCGTGGTCGCCACGGTCGTCGGTCTCGCGATGACGATGCGCGGCCAAAAAAACCGCTCCGCCGTGGCCGAGGGCGAAGCCGCCCCGGCGCAGACGGCGCCCGCCGCTCCGGCCAAGCCCGCCGCCCCGTCTCCCGCGGCGCCCGCGGCTCCCGCCGCCACGACGCCGACCGCTCCGGCCGCCAAGCCCGTCGCGCCCGCGACCACGCCGGCTCCCGCGCCCGCGGCGGTCGTCGTGACCGCGCCCGCCGTCTCCGCTCCGGCCGACCTCTTCGCCTCCGACTCCCGCAAGTTCGGCAACGACCGCTATCGGCTCGCGCTCAGCGACAAGGGCTTTCTCCAGTCCCTCTCCACCGCCCGGGGCGAGGTGCTCGTCGAGTCCGCCGCCGCGATCATGCTCCAGGGCAGCTACGTGGGCACCGACGGTCGCCGCAAGCCCTTCAACGTGGGCGGCGTCGACGACGCCGGCTACGTGGCCACCGTGAAGAAATCCGTCCGCGAGGGCGTCACCGTCTTCGACGTCAAGGTCACCCATCCGCGCTTCGAGCTCGAACAGTCCTTCCGCTGCCTGCCCGACAAGGTGCAGGTGAAGGCGCGCTTCAATCCGCTCAACCTTCGCGATCCGCGCGGCGTCATCTCGGCCTTGCACACCGTGCGTCTCTCCCCGGTGGCGCTCGATCCCGCCAAGCCGATGCGCTCGGCGGAGGGCGCCCTCGTCTACGGGATGAAGGCCGGTCTGCTCAACATCGGGTTCGACCGCAGCGTCTGGGCGCGCGACGGCGCCGACGGCAAGCAAACCGTGGTCGCGGGCGACAACGGCGTCGCGTTCTACTTCACCGACACCACCGACGTCATTCGCAACCAGTTGGACTACGAGCTCGCGATCCCCTGATCGTATCGCCGCCCATCCGCCTTTTCAAAACCCGCGACGCCGCCCGGTGTCGCGGGTTTTTTCTTTTCCTCGACCGCGACGCCCGGCCTGCTTTGGCCTCCTCCCCATGTCCGCCGAGCCCATCGTCTTTTTCAATCGTCGCACCGGTCAGCTCGAAACCGAGCGCATCTACGGCGAAGCCTGGTTGCGATGGATCTACGGCAATCCGCTCGGACGCGTGAGCCTCGCCGCCGTCGTCCGCCGCGCGTGGTTCTCCGCCTGGTATGGCTGGCGCATGAACCGCCCCGTCAGCGCCAATCGCGTGCTTCCCTTCATCGTCGACTACGGTCTAGACGCCGAGGAGTTCGCCAAGCCGGCCACCGCCTATCGCACGTTCAACGAGTTTTTCTACCGCACGCTTCGCCCCGGCGCCCGCCCCGTCTCGCCCGGAGACGAGGTCGCGGTGTTTCCCGCCGACGGCCGCCATCTCGCCTACCAGGACGTCGACGCCGCGGACGGGTTCTACATCAAGGGCAAAAAGTTCACCCTCGCCGCGCTGCTCGGCTCGGAGGAGCTCGGCCGGGAATTCGCCGGCGGCTCCATGCTCATCTCGCGACTCTGCCCGGTCGATTACCACCGCTTCCATTTCCCGGTCGCCGGCACCCCGGGCGAAGCGCGGCCGATCAACGGCTGGCTCTACTCCGTGAACCCGATCGCGCTCCGGCTCAATCCCGGCTACCTGGTCGAAAACAAACGCATGCTCACGCTCATCGAGGGCACTCGTTTCGGCCGCGTGGCCCAGCTCGAGGTCGGCGCCACCATGGTCGGATCCATCCTGCAAACCTACGTGCCGGGCCGCGCCGTCGCGAAGGGCGACGAAAAAGGCCTGTTCGCCTTCGGCGGTTCCTGCGTGATCACGGTGTTCCAGCGCGGTCGCATCACGTTCGACCGCGATCTGGTCGAGCACGCGGCCGAGCAACGCGAGGTCTACGCCCGCATCGGCGAACGTCTCGGCGTCGCGACGGCCTGAGCGCGGCCCGCATTCATTCGTCTGGAGCGTTTCCCCCAAAAGTAGCGCAAGCTTCCAGCCTGCCTCGTTCGAAATGCAGGCGGGAAGCCTGCGCTACGGCACGCCGCCTCTCAATTCTTCACCCAGAGCAGCGCTTCGCGATGCGCCTCCGCGCGCGGGTCGCCGAGCGCCGCGAGCACGGAGAAGTGGCATTCCCTCGGGACGTCCAGCAGGCGATGCCGCACGCCCGCGTGTCGCAGGCGGTCGCCCAACTCTCCGGCCATCTCGTGGAGCAGCTCCGACTCCTTCGCCCCGGTGATCAGCAGGGCCGGCGGCAGGCCGGGCCGCGCCAGACGGATCGGGTTGAAGTCGGCGTAGTCCTCCGCGCTGAAGCGCACCTGCTCCTGAAAACGCGTCAGCGCGAAGGGCTCGATGTCGTAAAAGCCGCTCACGCCGACCCAGCGCCGCAAGCCGCCAAAACCGGACCCGGGCGCGACCGACTCCCAGCGGGTGAAGGCCGTGGTGGCGGCCAGTTGGCCCGCCGCCGAATGCCCGAGGCCGATGAAACGAGACGAGTCGATCCCGAGCGCGTCCGCCCGTTCGTGCAGATGCAGGACCGCGCGCCGGCAGTCGTCCACGATGACGGAGAGCGCGTGCTCGGGGGCGAGCCGATAGCCCGGGCAGGCGACATGCACGCCCGCCGCGGTGAAGGCCTCCACGAGCGCATGCATCATCCAGCGGTCGAAGAGAAACCACAGCCCGCCATGGATCGCGACGAGGGTGGGGGCCTCGGGACCCGCCCCGGGCGCGGGGAAAAAGTCGATCCGTTGCCGCGGATGCGGGCCGTAGGCCAGCTCGCGACGCGGCGCCCCGGAGGCGAGCAGGCTTGCGCTGCGCTCCCGGAATTCGCGTTCCCAGCGGGCGACGACCTCGGGCGTGATCCGGTTGGCGTAGCCGCGGTCGTATTCCTCGGGCGTGCGACAGCAGGCGTAGTGAACCATGCCCGCCTTGGAGCAGGGACGATGCCGCGCGCAGCGCCGGGCGCTTGCGATTGGCCGGTCCGCCCGGCGGGGCGAACCACGTCTCGCGTGGCGAAGGGCCCGGTCCGCGCGAAAAACGCGTTGCGCGGACCGGCGGCAAGGCGAGGCTCGCGCTTCCTCGCCGCCCCCTTATCCCCGCGCCATGCCGAAAGTCCGCATCCTGCCCGACCGGGTCGCCAACCAGATCGCCGCCGGCGAGGTGGTGGAGCGCCCGGCCGCGGTGATCAAGGAGCTGGTGGAAAACGCGCTCGACGCCGGCGCCACGCGGATCGAGGTGGAGTTTTCCCACGGCGGCCGCGCCCTGATGCGCGTCGAGGACAACGGCCACGGCATGGCCCGCGAGGACGCGCTGCTCGCCCTCGAACGCCACGCCACGAGCAAGATCGCCGAGGCGGGCGACCTCGATCGCCTGATCAGCTTCGGCTTTCGCGGCGAGGCCTTGCCCTCGATCGCGAGCGTGTCGCGCTTTTGCCTGCAAACCGCCGAGGCCGGCGGCTCCGGCACCGAGATCCTGGTCAACGGCGGACGCATCGTGCACGTGAAGGACTGCGGCCGGCCGCAGGGCACGCGCATCGAGGTGACCCAGCTGTTCAACTCCGTGCCGGCGCGGCGGAAGTTCCTCAAGGCCGACGCCACCGAGGCCGCCCACATCGTCGCCGCGGTGCGGCTGCACGCCCTCGCCGCCCCGCACTGCGCCTTTACCCTGATCGAGGACGGGCGCGTGATCTTCAAGTCGCCCACCTGCCCCGCGCTCGCGGATCGGGTGGGGGAGATCTTTGGCCGCCAACTGGCCGAGTCGCTGCTCCCCATCGACGTGTCGGAGGGCGGCCTGCGTCTCCACGGCCTCATCGCCAAGCCCGGCTCGGGCGGGCGCTCCACCCGCCACGAGACGATCACCTTCGTGAATCGCCGGCCGGTCGACAGTCGCACGCTCGCCTACGGGCTGATCGAGAGCTACCACGAGGTGCTCCCGAAGGGGCGCTACCCCGCGGCCTTCGTTTTTCTCGAGCTCGATCCCGCGGCGGTCGACGTCAACGTCCACCCGACGAAGCGCGAGGTGCGTTTCCGCTCCGAGCCGCAGGTGCGCTCCTTCGTCATCCGCACCGTGCTCGCCGCCCTGCGCGCCGTGGCTCCGCCGGTCGCGGCGATGGGCGTCGTGGACCTCGCGCCGACCGAGCCGCCG
>CAYTLL010000045.1:0-11214 GCA_964438755.1 uncultured Akkermansia sp.
CTGCGCGACGAGGCCCACCGCTTCGCCAACACCTACAACGCCGACCTGCGCTCGATGAAGATCCGCGAAAGCGTGCTCGACGACTTCCCCGGCCTCGGCCCCGTGCGCCGCGCCGCGCTCATGGAACGCTTCGGCGACATCGACCGCCTCCGCCGCGCCCGCGAGGAGCAGATCGCCGAGGTGGACGGCTTCGGCCCCAAGCTCGCCGGCGAGCTCTACGATTTCCTCCACCGCGACGCGCCCGCCTCCGCCGGCGACGGCCAGACGGACGAGGAGCGCGACCCGCTTTCCCCGCCCGAGCGCCTTTGATCCCGATCATCGCGGCCGCGCCGGCGAAACGTCGACCGCGGCGGGCCAAACGCACAAAATCTGGTGCGCGAGGCCCTTTGCCTTTTTTCGGGCGCCGCGCAGCGTATAGCTGTCGCGTCATGCAAACGCATAGCCCTCGCGTCCGTCGTTCCGCCTTCGCCCCACCCCCGCCGCTTCGCGCGACCCGCCTCCTCGCGCCCGCGGCGCCTTTCCCGCGATGAACGGACTCGAGATCGCCGGCGGCATCGCGCTGATCCTGTTCGGGATTCGCTTCCTCCGCAAAGGCCTCGACCGCCTCTTCGGCGGCAAGCTCCTCGCCTGGCTCTCGCGCCTCACCGCCAGTCGCGTCCACGCCTTCCTCGCCGGCGTCGTCGCCGGCGCCGCCACGCCTTCCTCGACGAGCATCTCGCTCCTCGCCGTCCAGCTCCTTTCCGATCCGCGCATCCGCCTCGCGGGCGTGCTCGCCCTCGTCCTCGGAGCCAACGTCGGCATGACCGTCACCGTGCAGGCGATGGCCTTCCGTATCCAGGACTACGCGGCCGCGGGCGTCGTCGCGGGCGTGGCGCTCTTCCTCTACGCGAAACGCGAATCCTGGCGCGGCGTCGGCCAGTGCCTGCTCGCGCTCGGCTTCATCTTTCTCGCCATCCAGTGGATCGGCCAGGGCGCCGCGGGCCTCGCCGACTCCGCCGACGCGCGCCAGTTTTTCGCTCTGCTTCAAGGCCGCCCGTGGTTCGTGTTGCTCGGCACGCTCGCGCTCGTCGTCGTCCTGCAAAGCTCCACCGCAGCCATCGGCCTGGGCATCGGCCTCTGCGCCTCCGGGCTGCTCGGCCCCGCGCTGCTCGTGCCGTGGATCGCCGGCACCAACACCGGCGTCGGCGTCAGCACGCTCCTCGCCGGCTGGAGCACGCCCGAGGGCCGCCGCCTCGGCGTCGCCAGCCTGCTAGCCAAAGCCGGCCTATCCGCCCCGCTCCTCCTGCTGCCCGGGCTCGCCCACGCGCTTTTCGAGCGCCTCCCCGGCGACGCCGCCCAGCAGACCGCCACCGGCCACACCGTGTTCAACCTCGCCGTCGGCCTCCTCGCCCTGCCCCTCGCCCCGGCGCTCATGCGCCTCGCCTCCGCGCTCGTGCCCGCGCCCGATCCCGGCGACGCCGCGCTGACCCAGAGCCATCTAGACCCGCTCGCCCTCGACACGCCTTCGCTCGCCCTCGCCCGCGCCACGCGCGAGACGCTCCGCATGGCCGACCTCGTCCGGGCCCAGCTCGTCTGCTTCTGGCAGGCCTGCCGCTCCGGCGACATCGAGCTCGCCCGCCGCACGCAGAAGGAGGACGACCGGATCGACCGCTACAACCGCGAGCTCATCGCCTACCTCAGCCACATCGGCGGCGAAAAAAGTCCGCGCGACCAGCGCTGGCAGGTCGCCCTCATGAACTTCGCGGTCGAGCTCGAGTCGATCGGAGACCTGCTCGACAAACACCTCTGCGACCTCGCCATCAAGCAACACGCCGAAGGCGCCACGCTCGCACCCGACGATTGGAACACGCTGGACCAGCTCCACCGCGAGGTCCTCGCCCGTTTCGACGAGCTCACCTGCCTTTTCTCCCTCGACGGCGAGGCCCGCGCCGACGCCTTCATCGCCGCCAAACGCGCCTTCAACGAACGCTGCCGCTCGCTCCAGCTCGATTATTACGCGCGCCTTCGCTCCGCCCCCGTCGAGGCCGAGGCCCCGCCCGGCGGCTACTTCCTCGACTACCTGAACGGCTTCCGCCGCATCAACAGCCACCTCACCGGCGTCGCCTACGGCCTCGCCCGGCCATCGGGGAACTGACCACCGCCGCCACCCCGTGAGATCCGGCGTGGTCCGACGCCCCGGTTTTCGGGGTTGAGCCGTATCCACGGATGCCGCACGAACGCCCCAGCGATTCGCCGCATGTCCTCCGCCACCCACCAGCCCGCTCCCGTCGCCAAGACGCCCTTCCTCGCCGCCGCCGCGCTCTTTCTCGGCGTCGCCGCGCTCGTCTTCGCGCTCGCGATCAAACCCCTCGGCGTCGCCGAGCTGCTCGGTCTCCTCGCCTGCGTAGGCGCCGCATCCGCCTTCGCCACCATCCCCTTCGTCCTCGATTTCGCCCGCCGCCTCCCCGCCGCCCCCGCATCCGTCGCGGTCGCGATCCCGGCCGCCCCCGCCTCGCCCGGGATCGACGCCGATCAACTGGCCGCGCAGGTCGCCGCCGCGATCGATGTGCGCCTCTCGGCCACCTTGCCCGCGCTCTCCTCGCAAATCGTCGCCGAGCTCGCCGCCGCCGAGGAAAAACGCCGCGCCGAGCTCCAGGCCGCCCTCGCCGCCGCCACGCCCGCGCGCCCTGTCGACTCCGACACGGTGAGCGCGCCCGCCGGCGCCAAGCCCCGCCTCGGCCGCGGCCTCCTCGGCCTCATGCACGCCCCGTCGGCGCTCACCGCCAAAACCCCGGGCGAAGCCCCCGCTTCATCCGAAGACGAACGCGCCGCCGCTTGAGCATCGCCAGCCCCACCCCGGGCCCGACCCGGCACCGCGGCGAAGTCCGGGAATGGAACGCCGAAAAAGGCTACGGGTTCGTCCAGCGCGGTAGCCAACGCCTCTTCGTCCATATCCGGGATTTCGCGGAGCGGCACGGGACGCCCTCGGCCGGCGACGAGCTGACCTACACGATCGGCGCCGACCTCAAGGGACGCCCCTGCGCCAAAGACGTCCTGCAACCCGACGACGGCGGCCGCCTCCGGCCCGCCCACCTGGTCGTGCTCGGCGCACTGCTCACCCTGCCCGTCCTCGCCGTCTGGCGACTCGCGCCGCGCGAACTCGCGGCCGCCCTCGCCGTCGTCGCGTTTCTTTCCTCGGTCGTGTGCTACGGCCTGTATTTTTGGGACAAGCGCCGCGCCCGCCAGGGCGTGTGGCGCATCTCGGAAAAGACGCTGCACCTTTGGGAGCTTCTCGGCGGCTGGCCCGGGGCTTTTCTCGCCCAACGCCAGCTGCGCCACAAATCGTCGAAGGCCTCCTACCAGGTCGCCTTCTGGCTGATCGTGCTCACGCACAACACCCTCGCGCTCGACTGGCAGCTGGACTGGCGCATCGCCCGCTCCGTCCGGGATCGGCTCGGCAAACTCGCGGAGATCGTTCCCGGTTCGCCCGCGCCCAAATCAACGGTTTACTGACTCGCATGAGCGCCAAACCCGCCCGCGTCGCCTCCGTCCGCGCCCGCGCCGCCCGGCCCGAGCACCCGCTCGAGTGGCTCCTCGACCCCGCGCGCGACGACCCCGGCTTCGAATCCAAGTCCTGGTTCGGCGGCCGCACGCTCACCCTCGACGGCAAACACCAGCTTTTCCTCACCGTCCAAGGCGAGCCGTGGCAGGGCGTGCTCGTCTGCACTTTCCACGAGCACCAGACCTCGCTCCTCGCCGACTTTCCCGCCCTGCGCCAGCACCCTGTCCTCGGCAAGTGGCTCTACCTGCCCGAAAGCGGGGAGACCTTTGAGCGCGACGCCAGAAGGCTCGTGCAACTCGCGCTGAAACGCGACCCGCGCCTCGGCATCGCCCCGTCCGCGAAAAAGAAAAAGCGCGCCGCCAAGCCCATCCGTTTTGGGGACAAATTATAGCCGCCGCCGCTGTAGGCCAGACCGCTGGTCCGGCCGGCCAGGCCGGCATCCGGGCTTGAGCAGGTTCAGATAAACAGATTCGTCCCCGTCGTCTCCGCCGAGGCGAGGTAGTCGGCCACGCCGCCGAACTCCACGCCGTCGATCAACTCCTCCGCGCGGATGCCCATCGCATCCATCGACATCGTGCAGACCACGAGCCGCACGCCCGCCATGCGCGCCGCGCCGAAAAGCCCGGGCAGATTCGGCAGGTTCTTAGACGCCATCTGGTGCTTCATCATGCGGCGACCGGCCCCGAGGAAATTCATCTTCGAAAGCGGCAGCGCGCCGAGACCGCGCGGCAGCATATGGCCAAACATCCGGTCGAGGATCGACTTTCCCGCCACCGCGACCGGCTCCTCGCGACGCAGCGCGTTGATGCCCCAAAAGGTGAAAAACAGCGTCACCTTGCCGCCCATCGCCGCCGCGCCGTTCGCGATCACGAGCGAGGCCATGACCTTGTCCATCTCGCCGGAAAACACCACGAGCGTCGCGCCCTTGCGCCGCGCGTCGCCCGCCGGCATCGCCGGCAGCCCGGCCGGGGAGACGGCCGACGACACGCCCGCGGGGCGCCGCAGCCGCGCCTTGATCAGGCCTTTCGCGCGCTCCACGCCGAGCAGCTCGAACCCGTTCGAACGCGAGAAAGCGTCGATGTCGCGCGCGAAGCCGGGATCGCTCGCCGTCACCTCGAGCTCCTGCCCCGGGGCAAGGGTCTCGCAGCGCGCCTTCACCTGCATCAGCGGCCCGGGACAAGCCATGCCCGTGCAATCCAGACTCGCGGGAGCGGCCACGGACGCAGGCGCGGTCGTCACCGCCGGCACCGAAACGACGGCCGATGCCGTCACCGGCGCGGCCGACGAAACCGGCTCCGCGGCAGCCTTCGCCACCGGACGCACGCGCACGCCGCCCGCCAGGCTCACCACGTCAAACCCCGCCTGCGCGAGCACGCGCGCCGCGAAGTAGCTCGTCTTGCCCAGCGCGCAGACCGTCACCCAGGGCCGCGAGCGATCCAACTCGCCGAGCCGCGCCCGCAGCTCGGGAAAGGGAATGTTCACCGCCCCCGGGATAGGCGAGAGCTGCGCGACCGCCGCCGGGCGCACGTCGAGCGCCGCGCGCTCCGCCGGCAATTCGGTGACGGGCCGCACGAGACCGACGCGGGCGTTCTGCGCAGCGAAACCGGCCGTGTTGACCACATCGCGCGCGCTTCCAAAAGGCGGCGCGTAGGCGAGCTCGAGCTCGGCCAGATCGTCGATGGTCATTTTTCCCGCGAGCGCGGTGGCGATCACGTCGAGACGTTTGTCCACGCCGTCCGCACCCACCGCCTGCGCGCCGAGCACGCGGCCGTCCTCGGGCGACCAGAGCAGCTTCAAGGTGAGCGGCGTCGCGCCCGGAAAATAACTCGCGTGCTGATAGTCGGTCACGACGGTCGAGCGATAGGCCCGCCCCGCCTGCGCGAGCCGTTTCTCCGACCAGCCGGCGAGACCGGCCGCCAGGTCGAACACGCGCACGATCGCGGTGCCGACGTGACCCGGATAGGGCCGCGCCTCGGTCGGCCGGAAAATGTGGTCCGCGATCACGCGCCCCTGGCGGTTGGCCGGACCGCCGAGCGGCAGATTCATCGACGCGCCGCTCAAACGATCCACGCTCTCCACCACGTCGCCCGCCGCGTAGATGTCGGCATCGCTCGTGCGCATGAACGCGTCGACCTTGATCGTCCCGCGCGCGCCCAGCTCAAGCCCCGCCGCTGCGGCCAGGCCGCTCTCCGGCTTTACCCCGATGGCCAGCACCACGAAATCCGCCTCGAGCTTGCGACCAGACTTCAAGGTCGCCGCCAAGCCCGCGCCCTCCCGCACGAAGCCGGCGATGGCGTCGCCAAGCACCAGCTGCACGCCCTCGTGGCGCAGCGACTCCGCGACGGGCGCGGCGATCTCCGGATCGAGCGGCGGCAAGACCTGGTCCGCCGCCTCGACGACCGCGACCGCCTTGCCGAGCCGTTTCAACTGCTCCGCCATCTCCAACCCGATGAAGCCCGCGCCGATCACCAGCACCCGCGCCGCGGCCCCGGCGGCGATCTTGATCCGGTCCATGTCCTGCAGGTTGCGCAGCGTGAGCACGCGCGGGTCCTCGATCCCCGGCAGCGGCGGACGCAAGGGAGCGGCGCCCGGCGCGAGGATCAGCTTGTCGTAGGGCAGTTCGAACTCCGTCGCCCCCGGCGCGAGCTCCCTCGCCACCACCACCTTGCGCGGACGGTCGATACGCAGCGCCTCGGTGCGCACCCGAACCTCGATGTTCAACAACGTCGCCAGGCTCTCCGGCGTCTGCACCACGAGCCGGGCGCGATCCGCGATCTCCCCACCGATGTGATAGGGCAGGCCGCAGTTGGCGAACGACACGTCCGGCCCGCGCTCGAGCACGGTGATGCGGGCCGTTTCGGAAAGACGTCGGGCGCGCGCCGCGGCCGAGGCGCCGGCGGCCACGCCGCCCACGATCACGATGCGAGGAGAAGAGGAGTCGAACGCGTTCATATTATACATGAGCATATGCGCATATGCTTGACCCATTGTCAAGCCCGCCTTCGGTTGCGCGCATGGCCAAAGGCGGAAAAGCCCTGAACGACGACGCGCTCCAGCAGGTGGCGCGGCGTTTCGCCGTGCTCGGCGAGCCCATGCGTCTGCGCATCTTGCAGGCCCTGATGGACGGCGAACGGCCGGTGAACGCCCTCGTCGAGGCGACCGGCGGCACCCAGACCAACGTCTCGCGCCACCTCCAGACGCTCGCCTCCGCCGGCCTGGTCAATCGCCGTCGCGAGGGCGCCCAGATCTTCTACGCCGTGGCCGACCCCTCGATTTTCGAGCTTTGCGAGCTGGTCTGCGGAGGCATCCGCAAAACCCTCGCCGCCCAGGCCGGCTCGCTCTCCTGACCGCGAGCCGCGGCGCCGGACGGGCTCCGCCCCCGTGCCAGCGGCGGCTTGCCCCCGCGGGCCGCGTCGACTCATTGTGACCGGTTAACACCTTCCGCGCGTGCTCCTCGTCATCGACAACTACGACTCGTTCACCTTCAACCTCGTCCAATACTTCGGGCAATTGGGCGTGGAGCAGCGCGTCTTCCGCAACGACGAGATCACCCCCGCCGAGGCGCAGAAGCTCAACCCCGACCGCATCCTGATTTCCCCCGGACCCTGCTCGCCCGCCGAGGCCGGCGTCTCGCTCGACATGATCGGCGCCTTCGCCGGCAAGAAGCCCATCCTCGGCGTCTGCCTCGGCCACCAGTCCATCGGCCACCACTTCGGCGGCCGCGTCGTCCGCGCCGACCGCCTCATGCACGGCAAGACCTCGCCGATCCTGCACAAGAACACCGACGTCTTCCGCGGCATGCCCCAAGGCTTCGCCGCCACGCGCTACCACTCGCTGCTCGTCGAGCGCTCCAGCCTTCCCGCCTGCCTCGACGTCACCGCCGAGACCGCCGAGGGCGAGATCATGGGGCTGCGTCACAAAGAGCTACCGATCTGGGGCGTGCAGTTCCACCCCGAGAGCATCGCCACCGAGGGCGGCATGCGCCTTTTGGAGAACTTTTTGAAACTCGATCGCGCCGAAACCGTCTGAGCTGCGGACGCGTCTCGCTCCGCCTCCGACTCCGCCGACTCCGGCCCTCGCCTCCACGCTCCCGCCCCCGCTCCTCATGCGCTGTCCGAAGTGCACCTCCATCGAAGACAAAGTCATCGACTCCCGCATCAGCCGGGAGGGAAATTCGATTCGCCGTCGTCGCGAATGCATGGAGTGCGGCGCGCGTTTCACCACGATCGAAACGCTCGTGCGCGACGGCGTGGTGGTGCTCAAACACGACGGCCGCCGGGAGGACTTCGACCGCGAAAAGCTCGCCCGCTCGATCCGGGTCGCCTGCCACAAACGCCCCATCGACCCCGAGCGCATCGGCATGCTCGTCGACGATGTCATGGATATCCTCGAGGCCCGGCACGACACCGAGATCCCCAGCGACGCCATCGGCGAGTGCGTGATGGAACAGCTTCGCAAGATCGACCACGTCGCCTACGTGCGCTTCGCCAGCGTGTATAAGGAATTCCGCGACGTCTCGGAGTTCGTCTCCGAGATCAAAGACCTCGGGAAACAGAAGCCACCGGAAGGAGAAACCCGCTAACCCACGCCAAAGATCGCCAAGATCCTCCGTCCGTCGGTTCGATTTAGCGTCCTTTAGCGCTTTTTAGCGGTTCAAAAATATCTCGCCCGATGCAGCCCGCCTCCCGCGACGACCTGCGTCGCCTGCACTTCGTCAACGCCCTCTTCGCCCGCCTCACCGGCGACGACCTTTACCTCGCGAGGCAGATCCAGGAAGCCATCGCCTTCAGCCTCGCCGAGCTGGCCGAGCAAACCCGCGCCCGTCCCGAGCTCGCCGCGCGTTACGACGCCGCCTTCACCGCCGCGGCCGCGCGACTCCTGGAAAAATTTTTCGCCGGCCAGCCCGGCCACGGCTTTTTCCATTGGGACGCCCTGAGCACGCTCGCTTCGGCCACGCCGCTCTTCGCCCGCGCCGAGCTGATGGCCGGCCTCAAGCGCCTCGCGCCCTGCCGCGAATCCACCCTGCTCGTGACCAACCTCCGCGCCGCCCTGCTCCCGCCCGAGCAACGCGAGACCGCCCGCCGCCGCCGTGAATACGAGGACGCCCTCGCCTATGTCCAGGACCTCGCCGCCGCCCGCACCCGCCCCGACGCCGATTTCCGTCTGCTCTTTCTCTGAGGCGCCAGCGGAGTTGTTCCGTGGTTTTCTTTTCGTGTCTTTCGTGTGTTTCGTGGTCCCTAAAAGCCATGCCCACCCTCTTCGAACGCATCATCGCCCGCGAAATCCCCGCCAAGATCGAGCACGAGGACGAACGCTGTATCGTCATCCATGACATCCAGCCCCAGGCCCCGGTCCACCTGCTCCTCATCCCGAAGACCGTCATCCCCCGCGTCGGCGAGGCCACGCCCGACCAGGAAGCGATCCTCGGCCACCTCCTCGTCACCGCCGGCGTGGTCGCGAAGAAACTCGACCTCGCCCGCGGCTTCCGCCTCGTGATCAACCACGGCCCCGACGCCTGCGAAACGGTTCCCCACCTGCACATCCACATGCTGGCCAGGCGCCAGCTCGCCTGGCCCCCGGGCTAAGGGGACCGCGCTCCGCCCGCTTGCGGAGCCGAAACGGCACGCCACCTTGTGGCGTCTCACCCCGCTCCGGATGCCCGCCCTCGTCCACCATCGCCCCCGCTTTCTCCCCGCGATTCTCGTTGCGTGCGGGATGTCGACGACCGCCCTGCGCGCCGACTGGCGCGACGAGGTCGGCTACACCCGGCTCCTTCAAACCTTCCCCGGCGGCGTGCCCTCTTCGCTCGCCGCGGGAGTGACCCAGGTGGAGGCGCCCTCCGTCCAAGGCGACGCGATCAACTATTACCTGCCGGACGCCGCCGACAGCCGTTTCGCCGGCAAGAGCTTCGTCAACAAAAGCACCGGCACCGGCGGCTCCGGCCATGCCACCGCGGTCGGCGCCAATTTCTACGGCATCGGCTCCAGCCTCGTTCCCGGCACCACCGTGATCGACGTCTACAACGCCAACACCTGGATCAACGCCCTCCCCTACGCCGAATCGCGCCGCGTCCAGAACCACAGCTGGATCGTTCAAACCCTCGACGCCGCCAATCCGCCCGAGACCACCGTTCCGGCCATCAACGCGCGGCTCGACTACATGGTGAACCAGTCCGGCGTCGTCTGCGTCGCCGGGGTGAACAACGGCTACTCCACCACCCTCCCCTACTTCCTCGCCCAGGCCTACAACCTCGTCAGCGTCGGCCTCACCAACGGTCAGCACAGCGCCGGCCTCACCGCCTACGACGGCGCCGGACGCATCAAGCCCGACATCGTGGCGCCGGACACGCTCACCAGCTTCGCCACGCCGCAGGTCTCCTCCGCCGCCGCCCTTCTCGCGCAAAAACTCTCCGAGTCGCCCTACTCGCTCACCGGCGCGTCCATCCCGCGAGCGGTCAAGGCGCTGCTGCTCGCCGGCGCCACCAAGGACGAGTTCTCCGGCTGGAGCCGTTCGGCCGCGCAACCCATCGACGCCCGCCATGGCGCCGGCGAGCTCAACATCCTCCTCGCCTACCGGACGCTGCTCGGCGGCCCCGCCGCCGCGTCCGCCTCGCAGCTCTGCCCGTCCAGCGCCTGGACGACCTCGACGGTCCGCGGCTCCACCTCGGCCGCCTCGCGCACCTTCTTTTTCGAGGTTCCCTCCGGATCGGTCGCGCCGCGCTTTTCCGCCGCGCTCGTCTGGCATCGCGGCGTCACCGCCCCCGCCTATTCCACCAGCCTCGCGAACCTTTCGCTCTCGCTCCACGAGGTCGCCCCGGGCGGCTTCAGCCTCGGCGCGGAGGTCCAGACCAGCGACAGCGCCGTCGACAACCTCGAGCACGTCTACGTCCCCGGATTGCCCGCGGGCCGCTACGCGCTCCAGGTCGCCAACGCCTCGGCCGCCGGCGTCGAATACGCCCTCGCCTGGCGCACGCTGCCCACCGTCGTCGTCGCCGCCACCGCCCCCCTCGCCTCCGAGCAAACCGGCGACGCCGGCGTATTCACGATCACCCGCACCGGTCCCGTCACCTCGCCGCTTTTCGTGCCGCTCGCCTGGGGCGGATCCGCCGTATCCGGGACGCACTACACCGCTCCTCCGTCCTCGCTCCTCATCCCCGCCGGCGCCGCGTCCGCGACCGTGTCCGTCACGCCGCTCCCCGACTCGCTCGCGCAGGGCGACCGCTCGGTGACGCTCTCCGTCGCGACCGACTGGTCGCTCTCCGCCGGCGCGCCCGCCACCGCGACGGCGACCATCCAGGACAAACCCTTCGACGCCTGGCGCTTCGCGCATTTCACCGCGGCGCAGCTCGCCGACTCCGCCACCTCCGGCGCGCAGGCCGACCCCGACGGGGACGCCTCGCCCAACCTCCTCGAATACGCGTTGGGCGGCGATCCGCTCGCGCCCGACGCCTCCGCGCAAGCGCCCCGCGCCGCGAACGCGGGCGACGGCCGCCTCGCGCTGACCTACTTCCAGCCCGCCGGCCGCGCCGATCTCGCCTACGCCGTCGAATGGACCGACGACCTCGCGGCCGGGGCTTGGCAAAGCGGCGCCGGCGTCGTCACCGAGACCGCCCGCGTCGCCTCCGGCGCCGGCGAGCCGGCGGGCGAATGGGTGACCGTGCGCGCCGACGCGAC
>CAYTLL010000045.1:11314-19495 GCA_964438755.1 uncultured Akkermansia sp.
TGCGGCGCGCGGCTCCGTCCGCGCCGCTTCCGGCGTCGACCGCGGGCGCGCCGGCAAAAAACGCCGGCCCGGGGGCCGGCGCTTGATCAACCAAACAAAGCGTCGTTCGCGTGGTTGAATCCGCGGCTTAGACGCGGTGGGCGAAGGCGATGTCGCGCGCCACGGCGGGTTCGCCGCCGAGCGTGCCGCGCAGGCCGTTCACGTAGTCGGGGCTCTTCGCGGCGCGCGCCTGGGCGGCGACGCGCTCGAGCTTGCCCTTGACGTCGAGGCTGAGGGCGACGTCGGCGTAGTTGGCGCGACGGAGGAATTTCTCGAGATAGCGCGCGTGCTTTTCCCAGGTGGCGGCGTCGATCACGCGCTTGGCCTCGAGGCGGGCCTGATACCAGTCGCTCTTGATCATCTCGTTCCGGTCGAAGAGGCGGCGCAGCTCGGGCGAATCGAGGCCCTTCCCCTCCCAGACGCCGTCGCGCATGATGTGAAGCAGCGCGCGCAGCGGCGGGCAGGCGTGCTCGATCGAGCCATCGGCGAAGTAGTGCTCCGAGGCCTCCTTCATCGCTTCGACGATGTTGAGCATGCCGTCGGCGAAAATGCCGGCGTCGGTCATCTCGGGCTTGAGATGCTCCTCGTCGAAGACCGTCGAGGGGTTGCTCATCACGCGGCCGAAGAAGGCCTGCACGAAGCGATCGGTGATGCGCCAGCCGAGGCGCGAGGCGAGGACAGGCTTGCCGTCGTGGACGAAGTCTTTGCAGCGCTCGAGGTAGCCGTGCTCGATGAGATACTTGGGCGTGCGTTCCTCGGCGCTCATGCGGCACCAGATCTCGGGCACGAGCAGCGAGATGTCGTGGTCGACGCGCAGCTTCGGACCCACCCAGCCGGCCGCGGTCGAGAAGGCGGGGAGATCGGTGAGGAGGAAGGAGACGAGCGCGGCGTTGAGATCGTAGATCGGGGGCAGCGCGTTGAAGGGGCCCTTGGTCAGCGCGCCTTCGGAACCCGCGCCGGTGGTCGAGGGCGACTTGCCGGTGAGGGAGGCGATGAGGTCCATGAAGGCCTCGGGCAGCTCCTGGTAGTGGATCGGATTGAAGACGCAGAGCGGGCGAACGCCCTTCTCCGGCGGATTCAGGCGACGGCCCATGAGCACGGCGCCGACCGGGAAGACCACGGGCGCGTCGGCGGCGATCTTGCGGCTCAGGCGCGCGCCGATGCGGGCGAGCGCGGTGGCGCGGGGATCGAGCAGGTCGGGGCGGATCTGGAGATAGCGCGGGTTCTTGGTCGGCTTGCCGTCGACGATGCGCGGATGCGAGGGCAGCGCGACGTAGCCGGCCTTGGGCGCGGCGGCGAAGTCGTTGACCAGGTCCTTGATCGGCTGGGTGTAGGCGTCGAAGCCGAGCGTGTCGTCGAGGATGTCGCCGACGGCGGCGTGCGGGAGGGGCTCGTAGTTGGAGAAGAAGTTGCGCCGGCCCGAGAAATCTTTCTCCGCGTGCTTGTCGTAGCCGCGCACGATGGCGTCGTCGGGACGCTGGAAGAGACGGGTCTCGCAGTTGTGCACGACCTTGACCGAGGCGTCCGCGGCGACGCGGTCGGCGGGCAGGCCCTTCACGACGCAGGCGGGAGCGACGGTCGAGGCGGTGATGTCGTCCTCGGCCTGGATCTTCGCCGCGGGCAGGAAGTCGCTGCGCAGCGAGAAGGTGCGCCAGCCGCCGTCCTTGGCGTAGCCGACGCGCAGGAACTGCGTGGTGGCGCGGGCGCCGTGGTATTTGAGCTCGTTGCCGGGGCGGCCGTTGATGCTGTCGACCGCGAAATGACGGCGCCAGTCGTCGCCGTGCTCGGCCTTGTGGACGCGCTTCACGAGGAGAACGAGGTCGCGGATGTAACGCGGGATGGAGCCCAGCCAGGCGTTGTAGTCGTCGGTGTAGTCGGGGCTGCGGGAGAGCAGCTTCACGACGGAGCCGAGCGAACGCTTGGGCGAGAGGATCGGGCGGCCCTGGCCGGCGGGCTTGTTGCGCGAGGCGTCCTTGTAGCGCAGCGAGTAGTCGCGCTTGAGGATGGCCTCGACGAGGTCGAGGTCCTTGGCGGCATCGGAGATGAAGACCGGGCCGGAGAAGGTGGCGTCGGCGATGGACTTGGAGATCTCGGACTTGCCGCCGCCTGAGACGGTGCAGGGCTTGTGGCAAAGGATGCCCTCGGCGTTGGTGCCGCGCAGGCGCCAGCGGGAGTTGGCGTCGGGGCGCACCATGTCGACCTTGTAGCCGGAGGGCAGGACGTAGGTGACGCCGGGGAGGAGCTTGAGCGAATGGTCGGGCTTTTCCACCGGGCCCCAGCTCACGCGCTGGGTGCGGAGGTCGAAGCGGGCCTCGCCGGGGACGTAATAGATATCCGGATACTCGGCGTCGCGGGCCCAGCCGCCGGGCTGCGGGAGGGCTCGCGCGCCGAGGAGGGCGAGGGCCTTGGCGAGGGAGGTCTCGGCGCCGGGAAAGACGGAGAGAAGGGTGAAGTCCTCGCCGAGGTCGTAGCTCGGGAAGGCGAGCGCGCCGCCGGCGTGCTCCTCCTCGGCGAGGCCGAGCAGGTTCGCGGCGAGCGAGATCTGGGTTTTGACCTCCTTCTTGCAGTAGCCGAAGTAGTTGTCGGAGATGATCGTCAGGACCACGCCGGAGGCGTCGCGCGAGGTGCACTTGAAGGCGACGCCGTCGTTGTAGGGCTCGTCGGCGGACTTCCAGCACATGCCGTCGCGGCGCTGGCGCTCGGTGGCGTCGGCCCAGGCGGGCAGGCCGAGGTCCTTCTTTTTCAGGCCGTTGAGATGCGGCGCGAGAATGATGCAACCGGTGTGGCCGGTCCAGTGCTCGGGATCGAGCGCGGCGTCGTTGCCCGGCAGGCCGGGGTCGCCGGCGTTGCCGAAGATGCTTTCGACGAAGTCGAGGTTGGCGACGAGCGCGCCCGGGATGAAGAAACGCGTCTCCATGCTGCGCACGGGGGTGAAGCCCGGCACCTCGGGCACCACGATGGGCCGGAGGTAGAGCGAGACGAAGGCGCGGGCGGGCTTGGCCGAGGCGGCGGTGAAGGGCAGCGCGAGCAGCTCGTCGGGCGGGTTGAGGGCATGGGCGAGCAGGCGGGAGAACACCGCGGCGGGGACCGCCTTCTTGTCGTCCGGGATCGGGAGGCCGCCTTCGGAGACATGGAAAATACCCTGCGTGGTGCGGCGATCGGACTTGGGGTTGTGCAGGATGCCGTTGTGCAGACGTGTCGAGGTCAGGATGGAGCTCTTGTGCTCGTCGGCCGAGGGCGGCAGGGACAAGGCGCGGGCGAGACCGGGGCGGTCGAGGACGAGGGTCGCGGCGGGGATGTGCGGCACGCCGCCGAATTCCTCGAGGTTGGCGTAAAGGAAGTTCTGGATGCGCTGATCGACCGGGCACAAATGTCGCGCGAGCAGGCGGTCCTTTTCACGGCCGAGAACCAGCAGGTGGTCGACCAGACTGGACAAAGACGCGGCGCCGTCATCGGCCGGCAAATCGACGCCGGACTGCCCCAGTTCTCGGAGCTTGAGATTGAGATAGGCCAAGACGCGCGGATCGCGCGAGTCGGGCAAATCGGGCAGCAGGGCGGCGGAGGTGGCGGCTTCGTCGTGCATGATAGTAAGGGATGCGGGGCGGATGGATGAAAAAATCCGACCGTTATCGAGATGACCTTAGGGTTCGCGCACGCCGCGGAGCAAGGAGGTCCGCCGCCTCGGCGTGCAAAACACAAGAAATGCAAGATTCGGGCCGGACCTCTCCACGCTCGGACGCAGGGGGGGGCCTCTGCCGCCACCGATCCCTGCCCCCCGTAAAAACCAAGACGGGGCCACCACAAGGGCGGCCCCGTCAGGTCCAGCTTCAACTAACACTCCTGAAGTTCGCGGCTTCAGGAATTGGTCGTAATCACAAGGTGATCACAAAAGAACGAAAGTTTTGCCCCTTGAGCCGGTCCGTGGCTTCGTCGCTTTGGGGATTAGGCTCCGAAACCGTGCTCAAGGATATGTGACGTTTGATGCGTCATCGCCGGAAAGGTTCCCACTTTTTTTCGCGGCGCAACAGAATCGAGTCTTACTGGGCGATAAACCCCACCCCGGTCGTGGCGGGCGCGGCGCCCAACTTCGCTATGGAAAGCCCCCGCGCTTTTCCCCTCAGTCCCTTGCTTTCGCATGGCAAACCCCACCCCGGATTCCCCTTCCCCGTCCCTCCCCGTCGGCCCCGCGCCGGCGGGCGCCGCGCGCCATCAGGATCTCGAGATCAAGGACGCCCAGGTGATTTTCGACAGCGTCTGGCGCCAGCTGGAAGGCGAGTTCGGCCGCGACCAGCTCCGTTTCCCGAAGGAAATCATCCTCCTCGGCGGCGCGCCCGGCGCCGGCAAGGGCACCAACACCGCCTTCATCCTGAAAGCCCGCGGCCTGACCTGCGAACCCGTCGTCGTCAGCGCCCTCCTCGATTCCCCCGAGGCCCGGCGCATCAAGGACGCCGGCCACATGGTCGGGGATCGCGAGGTCATCCGCCTGCTCCTCCGCCGTCTGCTCGAACCCGAGTTCCGCGACGGCTGCATCCTCGACGGCTTCCCCCGCACCGAGGTGCAGGTCGAGTGTCTCAAGCTCCTCGTCGACCGCATGCACGCCCTGCGCCGCGAGTTCTACCACACGCCGCTGCGGATGCAGTTCCGCCATCCGACGATCCACATCATGGTGCTCTTCGTCGACGAGAAGACCTCGGTCGAGCGCCAGCTCAAGCGCGGCCTCGAGATCCGCGCCCACAACGAGGACGTGCGCCGCACCGGCCTCGGCGAGCTGCTCGAGGAACGCGCCACCGACTACGATCTCGACCTCGCGAAACGCCGCTACCGCGTCTTCAAGGAGCAGACCTGGGACGCCCTCCAGTCCCTCCGCGAGATCTTCCATTACCATCTGGTCAACGCCCAGGGCAGCCTCGCCGAGGTCGAGCACAACATCCTCCGCGAGCTCCAATACCAGAGCTCGCTCGAGCTCGACCCGCGCACCCACGACCTGCTCCGCCCCATCCCGGTCGCGAGCGACCTCGTGGTCCACGCCCGCCAACAACTCGTGAAGCGTCTCGACGAATACGCCTTCGAGCATCCCGACCTGCTCGCCAAGGTCGTCGAGTTCATCGCCCGGAAGGTGATGCCCATCGTGCAACGCCACGCCATCTCCGGCATCGCCTCGGTCAACACCGAGGACGCCCTCCTCGACGACTCCCTCGCGCTGGCCATGCTCATCGACCTCTTCAGCGAGCGCGGCTACCACGCCACCGTGGATCTCCATCGCATCGAGGTCCCCGACACCTTCGACCCCGCCACCGGCAAGATCACCTGCCGCGTGAAAAAAGTCTACCGCCTCTCCATCCGCTTCCAAGGCTCCGAAATTCGCCGCGGCTAAAGCTCGCGTCCGGCCGGCGGCGAAAAACGCGGCCCTCGCCTACGCCGCGGCGTCCAGCCGCTCCGCCCACTCGCGCGCCAGCCGGGGCGCCAGCAGCGCGCCCTTCGAGCCAAGCGCGTTGAACACGCCTTCGCGCCCCTCCCGGCCCGGGAGCCAGCCGCTGCGCGGCGCGCGATCCGCGGAGGTCATGCGCCGCCCGGAGAACACGTCCGTCTCGCGCCAGTCGATCGCCGCGAGCTGACGTCGCACGCTCGCCCGAAGCGCTTCCCGGCGCGGTTCGCGCTCCGCCTCGTCGCGGACGAAACTCGCCCCCGCCCAGGCGCGCCCCGGCGCGACGGGCAAAATCCACACGCCGTCGTGCCGCACCACGTCCTCGCGCCATCCCGCGCCGCCGATCTTCTCCTCCCCCGCCTCGATCGCCAGCTCCAGCGTCTCGCCGCCCACCGGAACAAGCCCCGGCACGCGCGTCTCCGCCGCGCCTACGCACCACAGCACCGGCCCGTTCCACGCCGCGGCCTCGGTCGTCTCGACGCGCGCCTCGCGCAGCCGGCCCGCCTTTTTCCAGCGCTCGCGCCCCGCCGCGATCAGCGCCGGCAAATCCGCCCGCCACGCGCCCTCGATCCACGCCGCGCCCGGCTCCAGCCCCTCGGGCCGCATCCAGGGCGCCAGCTCGCCGCGCATCACCTTCGCCCGCACGAGCGCCGCCTCGGCCTCGCTCCGCCACTCGCGCCGGATCCGCAGCTCGGTCACCAACCGCAGACCCCACTCGCGCTCGATCGCGGCGAAAACCACGCGCGACTCCGCCGCCTTCTCCACCCAGCCCGGCGCCGCCGCCCAGCGTTCGCCCGTGACGGGATTGACCAACCCCGCGCCCACGCGCGAAGCGCTCTCCGCATGGCCGGGATCCACGATCCTGAATTCACGACCGCGTCGCTCCAGCTCCCGGGCCAGCAGGGTCCCCGCCAGGCCCTGGCCGACGATCAAAACCGGCGGCCGCGTGTTCATTTCGATCACAGGCCCCTTGGTCCGCGGCTTTCCCGACGCGATCGCCAGGTCAGAGCGCCCGCGCCGCGTGCAACGCCGCGCCGACGATGCCCGCCTCGTTGAGAAATTCGGCCGGCGCGATGCGCGAGCGATTCTTCAGATAAGGAAACCACTTCGCGTGGTCCGCGCTGATGCCGCCGCCCGCGATGATCAGCTCGGGCCACACCAAGAACTCCACTTCGCGCAGGTATTCGCCCACCTCGGCGGCCCAGGACGGATAATCGAGCCCGCGACGTTCCTTGGCCGCGGCCGACACGAGGCGCTCCCACGATTCGCCGTTCTTCTTCAGGTGCCCGAACTCGGAATTCGGACAAAGCGCGCCATCCAAAAAGAGCGCCGAGCCCACGCCCGTTCCGAAGGTCAGCATCAACACCGTGCCCTTCACGTCGCGGCCCGCGCCGAAAGCCACCTCGGCCAGCCCCGCCGCGTCGGCGTCGTTGACCAGGCTAACCTCCGCTCCGACCGCGCGCTCGAACTCCGTCGCCGCGTCCAGCCCGACGAAATCGGGGTGGAGATTCGCCGACGTGCGCACGAACGAGCCCTGCACCACGCCGGGAAAACCGACACCGACCGGCCCCTTCCAGTCGAAATGCGCCGCCATGCGCGCGATCGCCGCGCCCATCTCCGCGGGCGCGAGCCGCGTGGGCGTCTCGATACGATGGCGCTCCGCGAGGAGCCGGCCGCTTTTGGTGTCCACGGGCGCTCCCTTGAGCGAGGAGCCGCCGATATCGACGCCGAGAATTTTCATGAAAGACGTGGAAGCGATTGCGTGTTCGGCGGCGGCTCAGCGCCCGCCCTTGCAGCCGCAATCGTGGTTGCCGCAGCCGCCCTCGCCATGACCCTCGCCGCCTTCGTGGGCGTGCCCGTGCTCGCATTCTTCGGGGGTGGCTTCGCGCACCGCGATGACGTCGACCTCGAACTCCAGGTCCACTCCCGCGAGCGGGTGGTTGGCGTCGAGCAGCAGCTCCTCGCCCTCCACACCCACCACCGTGACGATCGGCGCGTAGGCGTCGTTGCCGGCGCGGAACTGGTCGCCGGGCTTCACCTCGCCCTCGATGGGCAAAAGCGAGCGCAGCACGCGCTGCACCTGCGACTCGTCGCGCTCGCCATAGGCCTTGGTCGCGGGCACGCCGATGCGGGCCTTGGTCCCGGCGGCCAGGCCGCGCAGGCCATGCTCGAGCCCCTCCACGATCTGCCCCGCGCCCTCGAGAAAGGAGATCGGATCGCCCCCGAGGGAGGCGTCGATGACCTGCCCCCGCGGATCGCGCAGCGTATAGTGAAAAGTGACGACGTTTCGGCTCATAAAGACGCCAAGGCATCACAGCCTCCCCGGCCCGCCAAGCGCCGACTCGGGCCGCCTTTTTCCGGTCCCGCGAAAAAAAATTCCGCTCCGCCTGTTAATGGTCGGTCCCTTTCCGGCGACTCATCGCTCGTCCGGGCAATCACGTCCGGCGCCACCAACCCAAAAACACCCAGTCCCTGCACCACCATGAATCGCAATCGCCTCGCCCTCGCCGCCGCCCTCGCCGGTCTGCTCTCCTCAGCCCAACTCCGCGCCGAAGGCGCCGCCTCCACCCCCGCCACCGACAAGCCCGCCGCCGAGAAACACGGTTGCTCCGGCAAGGAAGGCTGCTCCGGCAAGGACAAGGCCTCCTGCTCCGGAAAATCCGGCTGCTCCGCCAAAGACAAGACGACCGACAAGGAGAAGGCATCCTGTTCGGGCA
>CAYTLL010000045.1:19595-33855 GCA_964438755.1 uncultured Akkermansia sp.
GGCTGCTCCGCCAAAGACAAGACGACCGACAAGGAGAAGGCATCCTGTTCGGGCAAGTCCGGCTGCTCCGCGAAGGACAAACCCGCCGACAAGGAAAAGGCCTCCTGCGCCGGCAAGGACGGCTGCGGCGCCAAGGACAAGCCCAAGGCCTGATCCCCTGTTTTCCCTCCAGGCGTGACGGGCGCGCCCCGCACCCGCCACGCCTTCGCCCTCGGGTCTCCGCTTCTCCGCCCACCTCCGGACCGTCTCCCCATGACCACTTTCTCCGCCACCCTTCCGCCTGTCGACCGACGTTTCCCCGCCACCCGAACGCTCGGCGTTGGCATCGGCCTGCGCGTCCCGCACTACGACCACATCCTGTCGAAGCGCCCTTCGACCGACTGGTTCGAGATCATCGCGGAAAACTACCTCGTCGAAGGCGGCCGCCCTCTCGCCGTGCTCGAGGCGATCATGGAGCAATACCAGGTCGTCGTCCACGGCGTGGGCCTCTACCCGGGCAATGCCGCCGGCCTCGATTTCGATCACCTGCGCCGCCTCAAAAAACTCCTTATTCGCACCCGCACGCCCTGGTTCGCCGACCACCTTTGCTGGGGCAGCGTCGACGGCACCTTCAGCCACGACCTGCTCCCGCTGCCCTACACCCGCGAAGCCGCCGCACGCGTCGCCGAGAACCTCCGCGTCGCCCAAGACTTCCTCGAAGTCCCCGTCGCCGTCGAAAACGTCTCCAGTTACGCCGAGTTCAAGGACAACGAAATGAGCGAGTGGGACTTTCTCAACGAGGTCGTCCACGCCGCCGACGTCGGCGTGCTCCTCGACGTGAACAACATCTACGTCTCCTCGATCAACCACGGCTTCGATCCCCTGGCCTACGTCGACGCCATTCCGGCCGAACGCGTCGCGCAGATGCACATCGCCGGCCACTCGCGCTACGAACGATTCATCATCGACACCCACGACCACCCCGTGGTCGACCCGGTCTGGGAACTCTACGCCCGCGCCATCGAACGCTGCGGCCCCGTCGCCACCCTCCTCGAATGGGACGCCCGCATCCCTTCCTTCGACGAGGTCTGGGCCGAAGCCCAAAAAGCCCGCCGCTACTGGAGCCACGCCGCCGCCACCTCCACCGCGGGCGCCCGCGCCGCCTGATCGAGCCATGTCCGCGCTTCTCGACACCCAGCGCCGCTTCTTCGGCGCGCTCCTCGAACCGCTCGTCGGCGAAAACCGCGCCCTCGCCGAACTTCCGCCCGGAGCCGCCGCGCCCTCGGACGCATTCAACGCCACCGCCGACGCGCTCCTTCGCTCCACCAACTCCGTCCACGCCCGCGAGCGCCTCGCTCTCTATCATCGCCAATACTGGTGGCGCCTCCTCGACTCGCTCGCCGAGGACTTTCCCCGCGTGCGCGATCTCCTCGGCGCCGAGCCCTTCCGCGCCGCCCTCGAGCGCTACCTCCGCGCCAGCCCGCCCGCGAGCTGGACGCTCCGCCATCTCGGCGCCGGCTTCGCCGCCTTTCTCCGCGACGACGCCGAAACCGCTCATGCCCTCCGCCCTTGGGCCGCCGCGCTCGCCGATTACGAATACGCCCACATGCAGGTTTTCGAGGCCGCCGCGTTGCCCGCCCCGACCGAGACCGACTTCGCCACCCGCACGCTCTCGCTTCAACCCTCCGTGGTCCTCGTCCCCGCGGACCGCCCGCTCTCGCGCCTCCTGCGCTCCGGCGCGACGCCTGCGTTCGCGGCGGCCGACACGCCTCGCCGCGAACTACACGTCGTCTGGCGCAACTCCGGCCACGCGCTACACGCCCGCCGCGAACCCGTCTCGCTTCTCCCGCTTCTCCTGAGCCTCCGCCGCGGCGGCCTCTTGGCCGAAATCATCGCCAACACCCGCCCGCTCCCCCGCGCCGCCCTCATCCAGGCCGCCTTCGCCCGCTGGCGCGCCCTCGGCTGGCTCGCCCTCGCTCCCTGATTTCCCGCGCTCGCGCATCTCTCATTCCTCCCTGCTCCCGTCTCCCTGCTCCTCGCTCCCATGTCCCTCGCCCGCTCCCTCCTCGCCCGCTCCGCCGCGCTTCGCGACACCCTTCAAACGCCCGCCCACGACCTCCTCGCGCTCGCCATGCGCCTGGTCTTCGGCTGGCAATTTTTCCTCACCGGCCGCGGCAAACTCGCCCACCTCGAGGGCACGACCGAGTTTTTCGCCTCGCTTCACATCCCCGCCCCCGGCGCGCACGCCGTCGGGATCGGCCTCCTCGAATGCGTCGGCGGCCTGCTTATCGTCCTCGGCGCCGGCACCCGCGTTCTCTCCGCCCTGCTCGCGGGCACGATGCTCGTCGCCCTCGCCACCGCACACCACGCCGACATCGCGGAAAACGGGCTCGACGGCCTCTTCTCCGCCCCGCCCTTACCCTATCTGCTCGCCACCGCCTTCCTGGTCGTCGCCGGCCCCGGACGCCTCGCGCTCGACGGCTGGCTCGCGACGCGCTTGCGGGAAACTTGCAAGCTCCCCCCCGCCGCACGCTGATCCCTGCCATGCCGGACGACGGCCCCCAGCTCATCCTCGAAACTCTCCTGGCCGAGACGCCCGTGCTCCTCGCCTACGCGCGGGCGCGCCTTCATGACCACCACGAGGCCGAGGAGGCCGTCCAAGATTGCCTCCTCGCCGCCTGGGCGCAGCGCGAGGCCTTCGCCGGGCGCTCCACCGTCCGCACCTGGCTAGTCGGCATTCTTCGGCACAAACTCCTCGATCGCCTCCGCGCACGCCGCCGTCGTCCCGACCGCCCCGATCCCTCCGCGCCCGCGCCGGCCGGCGACGACGGCTACGATCCGCTCGAGGCCTGCTTCACGCCTCACGGCGCCTGGCGCATCGATCCGACCCACGCGATGTCCGCGCTGGCGGAAAGCCCGCACGATTCCGCCCTGCGTTCCGAGTTGCGCGCGCTTCTCCGTCTTTGCCTCGAAGGCCTCCCCGCGACGCTCCGCCGCCTTTTCTCCCTACGCGAACTCGACCAACTCGACACCCGCGAGGCCGCGAGCCTCGCCGGGGTCTCCGCCGCCAGCGCGCCCGTCCTCCTCACCCGCGCCCGCCTGCGTTTGCGCGACTGCCTCCAACAACGCCTCTCCTCGTCGCCATGAACGCATCGCTCCCGCCCGAGGGCGATCCGCGCCCCGCCCCGCGACGTTCCTACCGCGTCATCCAACGCATCGAGGCTCCCGTCGCCGATCTTGTGGGCCTGAGCTGCCGCGAATTCGCCCGCCTCACGGTGCTGCGCCAAGACCGCCCGCTCTCCCCCGTCGAAGCGCTCCGCCACCGCTTGCACGGCGCGATGTGCGGCCTCTGCGCGCGCTTCGCCGGCCAGTTCGCAACGATCAACGAGCTCGTCCGCGAGATAGAAGCCGGGGAAACCGCGCCCCCCGCTCCATCCGACGAAGCCGTCGCGCGTATCTCCAACGCCGTGCGAACCGCGATTGAAAAATCGTCGAGCAGCTGAAGAGAGCTCCGCCCGAAGTCGCCAAACCCAACGCGCTCTCCCGAAAAAAATCCGCGCAGAAGCGATCTTGGGCGGGTGCGACAAGGAAGGCGTGTTGGAAGGCGCAAAGCGTCGCTAATAAAATCAGCCGGCGGCGAATTTGGTTCTTCCCCAAGTTATGACACCCCGCCTGCTTGTTTCTACCCATGCCGCGACTCTTTGCATCTCGCTGCCTCGTCCTGGTCGCCGGCCTTTTTTCGGTGATCGCCTCAAGCGCCGCGGACACCCCCGCCGACCTCTCCGATCTTCAACTCGACTCCGTCCCTCTGTCGCCGGCCTTTGCGCGCGACGGCTCCCTCTACTCTGGGTCGACCTCGTTCGCGAACCAGCTCGTAACCCTGAACGGCACTCCGGCTTCCGCAGGCACCGCCACGGTTCGCACTCGGCTCAACGGCGGCATATCACGCTCAGGACTTCCCCTCGCACTCTCTCTACGTCCCGGCCTCAACCGGCTCGCGGTGCGCGTCACGGCGTCAGGGTCCGCGCTTCCGGATTTTCCGCTCGCGGCGGGCGTTTCGCGCAACCTCGCACTCCTCCCCGGCGGTCAGCTCGCGCAGTGGGGAGTCGCCGCCGGCGACACCCCCGCGGCTTTGCCCGTCGACACCCAAGCGGACGTGACCGGGGTTTTCGCCGGCTCGCTGGGCCAATATTACCTCAAGGCCGACGGCGCCCTCCATACGATCTCCGGCGGCACGCTTCCCTCCGATCTGACCGCCGGGGTTGCAGGCGTCACGGAACCGTCCGTCATCGCCGCCGAGGTGGGCGAAGCCATCGCCATCGCGCTTCGGGCGGACGGCACCGTCCGCGCATGGGGAATCCCCATCGCGATGCACAGCTTGGGCGGCGTCGTCGCGGTCGCGGCCGGATACGATCACGTCCTCACGCTCGGCGCCGACGGACGCGTGTCGGCGTGGGGGAGCTTCTCCAGCGATCACAACAAACTCGATGTGCCCGTCGCCGCGCGCTCCGGTGTCGTCGCCATCGCGGCCTCGCGAAACACCAATCTCGCGCTGAAAGCCGACGGCTCCGTGGTGCAGTGGGGCGAGGCCGCCGACACTCCCGTGCCCGCCGAAGCGGCGGATGTCGTCGCCATCGCGGTCAGCGGCACCGCGAAATTTGCCCTGACCCGCGCCGGCGCCGTCATCGCATGGGGCGCCACCGCCGCTCTCCTCCCCCCGATCTCCGCCGCGGAAGGAGTCGTGGGACTCAAGACGGGCCCGCAGCATGTCCTCGCGCTCAAAACCGACGGCTCGATCATCGCGTGGGGAGCAAACGGCTCCGGCGCCGAGGCCGTCTCACCGACCGGTATCTCCCCGCTCTTCACCCCGCCCCTCCGCGATTATCAAATCACCGTCGATCGTGTCGTGCCCAGCCCCGCGCTGGCCTCGCTCACCAGCACCGGCGGAGCGCTATCGCCCGCGTTCGCCCCCGACACGGTCTCCTACGCCCAGACGCTGATCTACGACTTTGCCGGCGTCGACGTCGCCGCGATCCCCGTCTCCACCTCCGCCCCGAGCCTTCGCTTCCGCCTCAACGGCGCCCCTCTCGCCGCGTCGTCCCCCGCCACTCTGCCGCTCCGCCTTGGGCTCAATCAAATCCAGCTTCGCGTCACCGCCGCCGGCACGCCTCTTCGCGACTTCCCCCTCGCGGGCGATTCCATCCGCAACCTCGCCGTGTCGTCCGCCGGAACCGTGATGCAGGGCCACGCGGTCATGTCGGGATCACCGTTGCCCGCCCTCCCCGTCGAATCCCAAAGCGGTGTGACCGGAGTGTTCGCCGGTTCCTTCGGCGAATACGCCGTGAAAGCGGATGGCTCGCTCCTTGCGCTGTCGGGAGGCGCGGTTCCGGCCGAGGCCCAACCCGTCTCCCCCGGAACCGCCGTGCTCTCCGTCGCCGTCGGCAACTCTCACGCGCTCCTGCTGCGCGCCGACGGCAGCACCTACGCCTGGGGCTCTAACAACACCTACGGCCAGATCACGATACCCGCCGACGCCCAGTCCGGCGTGATCGCGATCGCTTGCGGCGCCAACCACTCCCTCGCGCTCCGGGCCGACGGCCAGGTCGTCGCCTGGGGCGAGAACACCTCCGGCCAGGCCACCGTGCCCTCCACTCGCACGATGGGCGCGATCGCCATCGCCGCCCGCGGCACAAGCAGTCTGGCCCTGCGCTCGGACGGCGCGGTGGTCGCCTGGGGCTCCGCGACATCCACCCCCCTCCCGGCGTCCACCCAATCCGGCGTGGTCGCTATTTCGGTCGGCGACACCTATGCCTACGCGCTCACTCAAAGCGGCGCCGTCGTCATCTGGGAAAAGACCGGCGGAACCCTGATAAGCACGCCGGCTGCGCTCCAATCCGACGTGATCGCCATCGCCGCCGCCCCCGATCGCCTGCTCGCCCTGAAGTCCGACGGCGCCGCCGAAGCCTGGCACCCCTTCCACACGCCCGGCGCCACACGCCAACCCGCGACCTTCAACGCTCCTGTCCTCGACGCGCCGGCGCGCGTGTATCACCTCCTGGTCGAGCGTGACGGCTTCGACAGCCTCGCCGCTTTGCAAACCGCGCCAGGCTCGCTCTCCCCCGCGTTTGCCGCGGATCTCGAAACCTACACCCTTTCCGCCAACACCCCCTACCGAGGCTTGGCGCTTCACGCCCTGCCGTTCGCGAAACATCCCCGTCTGGAAATCCGCGCGGGCTCCGGCGGTTTCTCGCCCGTCGTGGCCGGGCAAACCTTGGCCTACTCCACCAACGGAGGCGTCGCCTTGCGCGCAAACGGCTCGGTCCTCGGCTGGGGAAATCCTTTTTTCCTCGTCCCGACCGCCGCGCAGTCCGACGTGGTTTCCGTCACCGCCGGACTCAACCACGCGCTGGCCTTGAAATCCGACGGAACAGTCGTCGGCTGGGGACTCAACTCATCCGGCCAAATCAGCCTGCCCGCGGGCCTGCGCGCCACCGCCGTGGCCGCCGGCGCATCCTTCAGCCTTGTGCTCCAACCCGACGGAAAACCCGCCGTGATCGGCGCCACGGGCATATCCGCTCTCCGAACCATTCCCGGCGACGCCACGGACCTCGTCGCGATCTCCGCCGGCTCCGCTCACGCCATGGGCCTTCGCCGCGACGGCAGGGTGGTCGTGTGGGGCCCCTCTAGCGCCGTCACCACCGTGCCCCTCGACGCGCAGTCCGGTATCGTCGCCATCGCGGCCGCCGGCGGCCAGTGCCTGGCCCTTCGCTCCGACGGACGTGTCGTTTCGTGGGGCTCCAACACGGCCGATCTCGGCACCGTGCCGCACGCCGCCGCCTACGGCGTCGTGGCGATCTCCGCCAGCCCCTCCCATGCCGTGGCGCTCAAAACCGACGGTTCCGTCGTCGCCTGGGGCGGCACCATCGCGGCCCTGCCGCGCGGCCACCTGCCCGACCTCGCCGCGGTTGTCGCCGGAGCCAACGATTTCTCGGGCCTCGGCGTCACCACCGCGATTCTCCGCGACGGCTCGCTCGTCCAGATCGACGCGCCGCCAGGCGGCGTGCCCGCAGAGTTGGAGACCGGCGCTTTCGCCGTTCCGTTCACCTCGCTCCTGCCGCTCTCACCCGGAGCCAACACGGTGGAAATCCGCGTCTCCTCGCGGACCACCCCCGATACGCGCACCTATACCGTCTCCGCCCCGCGCCTCGCCGCGCCCGAGCTCAGCATCTATCCCGTGCCCGGCGATTATCCGCTGATCGACGGCTTCGGCCCGCTGAGCGTCGGCTACGCGAAAGTCGGCGGCGCGCCGCTCGTCACCGCATGGAGGATCGTCAACACCGGCGACGCCGGCCTGACCGTGGCTTCCAAGACTTTCGACGGCGCGCACGCCGGGGAGTTCTCCACGCTGGGACTGGAGCTCCCGCTCACCCTCGCGCCGGGCGAGGAAGCCGCTTTCGCCACGATCGCCACCCCCGCATCCCCGGGTGATCGCCTGGCCGCCTTGCGACTCTCCGCCAACCTCCCGCAAGGCGTCCCGCACCTGCTCTCCCTCCAAGCGGAAGGGATCACCGCCGACGGCTTGCTTTCGACGTGGCGCACCAGCCATTTCAACCCGGCCGACCTCGCAGACCCCTCGCGTGAGGCGACCGTCTGGGGCGATCTCGCCGACCCCGACGGCGACGGTTTGGCCAACCTGCTCGAATACGCCCTCGACAGCTCGCCCGAGGTCGCCAGCCGGCCGCCCGCGGCCGCGCTCGACATCTCGAATCCGGCCGCTCCCCGCCTCACGCTCACCTACACCCGCGTGAAGCGCGCCGCCGCCGCAGGCATCGTCTACCGAGTCGAGTGGAGCGACACCCTCGCCGCCGATTCCTGGAGCGAAGCGGGCGTCACCGAAAGCGCCGTGCCTATCGACGTGCCGTTCAACACCCTCGAAACGGTGACCGCATCCGTGGCCGCCGACGGCCCGCGCCGATTCCTGCGCCTCCGCGTCACCGCGCCTTGACGGCGCATACGGTCGGGAGAGCCCCGCGCGCGGTTGCCGGAGCGCGGGGAGGACGCGCTCTTCACTGCGGCTCGGGACGGAGTGGCGGCATGGCGGCGCCATCCGCCAAAGCCGGGCTTTTCATCAACTGCTCGCGGTAGGCAGGCTGCAAACCGTCGAGTTTTTCGGCGTAGGCGCGGGCGGCGGCGGGATCGCGCTTCGCCCATTGCTGCACCACGTCGACCATAGCGATCGAGCGCTGCTCCGGATCGCTCACGCTGTTTGCCCAGCTCAACGCCGTGTCGACGTTGTTCGCGACGAGAAACGGGCTCGTCGCGAGCTTCGCCGCGCCGCTGTCGAGCTCGGGGTCCGACTCGTGCTTGTCCAACCACGCCGATGCGCCGACCGGATCGTGCGCCACCCAGTTCTGCAGCGCCTGGTTGAAGGCCTCGGTGCGGACCGGACCGGCCGGCAACGCCCGGGCGTAGTCGAGCAGCGAGACGGGATCGTTCGCGCTCCAGCCCAGGATCAACCCGTGCAGCGCCTCGTTGCGCGTCGCGGGCTCGGTGATCGCCTGCAAGGCCGCGGCCGCCTCGTGCGGGCGATACTGCGACCACGAGTAGAGCGCCGCGCCCACCCAGTAGTCGCGGTGCGGCCCGCCCTCCGAGGCGAAGCGAAGCGCGTTCGCGAAATCAGCATCCTTCGCCAAGGCCGCGATCAGCATGCGTCCGTAATCGTCGGCCGACGCGGAATCCGACCGCGCGCAAAGGGCGCGAATCGCCTGCATCGTTTCCTCCCGCAGCACGAGGCCGGCGTCGATGATGGCCTCGACCGCGGCGCGGCGATTGGTCTCGAAAAGGTTCTCCCCGGCCCACGCGAGCGATGCGGCGGGGTCGCGCCCCGCCCAACCTTGCAACGCGGCGACGACGAGATCCTGACGCACGCGAAAATTCCCCTCCTCGCGAGCCAAGGCCAGCGCGGCCTCCGGATCGGTGGCCGCGAGCAGGCGCAGGCACTCCGCCATGGCCCGCTCCCGCGCGGCGCTCGGCGGCCGGGCGCGCAACTCGGCCCAGCGGGCGCGTGGAGACGAAGCCTCCGCACGCGGCTCGTTTTCGGAAACCGGAGCGGAGGACGGTCGACGTTCGATCAACGCCGCCGCGGGTGCCGAGGCGAGACGGGCATCATCGCCCGGCGCGTGCACGTCGGAACCCGACCATGGCCTGGAGTAGCGTCCGGCGACGAAGCCGAACCCGAGCGCGACAAGGACGGCGGCGAGCGCGCCTCGGCGCCCCGCCGGCAAGAAGAACAAGGTGCTCATGGCGTCGCTCCGGCTCCGATTTCCGCGGCGGGGCGCAAACGCACGAAATCCGCCGGCGCGGCCGGCGCGCCTCCACCCGCGGCCTGGCCGGCCGCATACTCGCGTTCCTGGCGCGCCTTTTCCTCGCGGCGGGCAAGCTCGGCCGGGCTCCAGCGGATGTCGGCCTTTTGTTTAAGACGATTCGCAAAGCCGTCCCAAAAAGCGCCGATGCGGGCGTATTCCTTCTTCGCGATGATCTCCTGCTTCACCTCGTCGAAGGTTTTTTTCCGCTCCTCGCGCAGACCGGTGAGCTGGATGATCTCGTAGCCGTCGAGCGTCTCCACGACCTCGCTGATATCGCCGACCCGCTTGAGCGCGAAGGCGACGGCGCCAAAGGGATCGTTTCCCGGCGCGGTGACGAAGCCGCGCGGGGACCAGCCGCGGTCTCCGCCTTTCGCCCGCGTGTGGGCGTCCTCGCTTTGCTCGCGGGCCAGCGCGGCGAAGTCCTCGCCGGCGCGGTGACGCGCGAGCAAGGCCTCGGCGCGAGCGCGGGCGGCGGCACGAAACGCGGCGTCGTGCTCGGGCGAGGCGATGATCAGGATGCGACGGACGCGCCGCTCATGCTCCTGGCGAAACTCCTCGGGATGGGCGAGGTAGACCAGACGCGCGTCTTCCTCGGTGAAGGCTTTTCCGTCCGTCGCGTGGCGCTCGTGGAGCCGCCGCACGGCGAGATTGTTCCAGCGGATGCGTTCGCGGACGCCGGCCATGCTTTTTCCCTGCTCGGCGATTTCCGCCTCGGCCTCGGCGCGGGTCTGGCCGCGCTCGCGGAGCTTGGCCTCGAAGGCGGCGTCGACGTCCGCCTCGGTGATCACGATGCCGTCGGCGGCGAGCCGGGCGGCTACGAGGCGGCGGACGATCAGATTCTCAAGCGCCCGCTCGCGGTAGAAATCGCGGGTCTGCGGGCGGGACGACTCATCGTAGATCAGCCCTTTGCGGGCGCTCTCGGCGGCGTAGATGTTCACCCGCTCGTCGAGATCGGCGAGCAGCTCGCTCTCGCGGATGGGCGCGCCGTCGACCGTGACGACGACGGGATCGACCTCGGAGGTGGATGAAACGGTGATCGGGGCGACGACGGATGACTCCGCGAAAAGAGCCGGGATCGGAAAGACGAGGCCGAGCGCGAGAAGCCTCGCGACGGCGCGGGAAGGGGTTCGTGGCATGGGAAAGCGGAAGGGGTGGGCGGCGGGCGAAACGGGGCCCCCGTTCCGCTACGTCGGTCCATCACCCGTAGCGGAAGCGCGGAGCGCATTCGTCCAAAGATCAGATCGGAGGGGGAGATGGCGCGAAGCCGCCGCGCCGACGGGGTAGGCTCGGCGCGGCGGCCCGGAAAGCGCCCGCCCGGAAAACCAGGCGGGCGCCGATTAGGCGGACTCAGCTCGGTGCGGCATGCGGGGAAACCCGCTCACCACTGGCTGATGTTCTTGCAGGTGTAGCTGGCGCTGGTCGGGCCGGGCGAACCGGAGGAGCCCTCCATCTGGAGATTCCGGATGATCCAGAAGTTTTTGTTCCGGAAGTTCGTCCCGGTGTGCTTGGCCCGCTCGACGTTGTTGATCAGCACCGACACGCGCACGTCGTTGTAGCCCGCGGCGGTGTTGATGAGCCAGCAATGCGCCTTGAAGACGGCGTTGGTGTTGTTGGTGGTGACCGTCTCCCAACCGCCGTCGTAGGTGTTCTGCCAGCAGGTGCCGTTGCCCTTCCACTCGGCGATGTCGATCTCGCCGGTCCAGGCGCCTTCGGTGGTCATCCAGAAGGCGGGCCAGACGCCGCGCACGGGGTTGGAGTGGATGCAGGTGGCCTGCGCGCCCATGGTGGGATCGTCGGCCCAGACTTTGGTCAACACGGTGCTGTAGGAAGCGCCCGAGTTGTATTTGTAGCCGTTGTTGCCGGGCTGGGTGGCGGTCATGACGTCGCCGCCATGGGTCATGTAGGCCGTCCCGTTGTGGGTGGGGCCCCAAGGATAGCCGACGTTCCAGGCGGCTTGGGTGCTGAGGATGCCGAGCAGCCCGAAAGCGAGGGCGCCCAGCAGGGGTTTGGTGCTTTTATGCATGTGGGGGTTGGTTTTTCCGCCAGGTTTTTTGGGGTGATGGCGAGCCTCGGAAGAGGCGGGGACGACCGGGGTCGCCGGATCGCGACGCGGGGTTGCGTCGCGATAGCGGGCGAGCACGCCCGCAAGGGAACACGCCCGCCGACGAGCCGACGGGCGCGGATAAGAAAACAAACACGAGCGGGCGCGTCCCGGCGCGCGCCGCGGGAGGGCGGGCCCGACGGACGGAGGACGGACGGAGTGGCCCGCCCGCCCACCGGAAGCAAAAGCCCGCGCGCGACTCAGGGCGTGGCGGTGACGCTGTCGAAGGTCGACGTGCAGAGCGTGCCGTCGAGGTGGCTGGTCACGCAGAGTCCGAGCTGCACCGCCGTCGCCATGGTGATGGCGGTGGTCGAACCGACCTGCGTCCACGCGGAACCGTTGGCCGAATAGTAGGCGGCGAAGTTGTTTCCGGTCCGGACGATCCTCACCCAGCGCGGAGCGGTGACGCCCGAGACGACGGTGGACGCGGTCGATCCGCCCGTGCTGGTGCGGCGCTGGAAGACCACGCCGACGCCGGGCGTCACATAGACCGCCGCGAAGCTCGAATTGGCCGCGGTGGTCTCGCGGATCATCACGCCCGCCTTGGCGTCGGTCGCGGTGTTTTGCACCGAGGCGACGCGGGCGACCGCCGAGCAATCCCCGCTGCCGGCCTGATAAACGTAGCGGAACTCGTCGGCCGTGCCGGCGATGTCCGCGCCGGAGCCGGTGACGGTGTAGGTGCCCGCGCTCTGGCTGGCCGAACCATAGGCGGCGACCGCGCCGATGTCGGCCGTGACCCAGGGGCTGGGCAGGGAGCCCGCACCGGCGAGCGCGGAGATCTGGGCGTCGCTGAGCGCGGAGCCTTGGACGCGCACGTCGTCGAGACGGCCCGCGAAGCGCGGATCGGCCGAAAACTGGCTCTTGCCGAGGTAATTGTATTTCGCGCCGAGATCTACGGGGTTGATCGTAACCGAGCCGTTGCTCGCGACGACCGCGCCGTTGACGAAGAGCTTGGCGGTGTTGCCGGAAAGCGTGACCGCGACGTGGACCCACATGTTGGTCGGGAGCGCGGCGGTGTGGCTGACGACCTGCTCGGAGCCGCCGTTCTTGATCGCGAAACGCAGCACGCTGCCGGTGCTCGGCGTGAGGAACATGTAGCGATCCGTGCCGTCGCCGAAATCGAAGATGCGCTGCCAGTTCGACCCGCCGGTCCAGTAAACCCACGCCGCGAAGGTGAAGTCGGTGCCGCGCGCGAGGGCGGGCGAGACCTGCACGTAGTCGTTGGCGCCGTCGAGGTTGATGGCGCTGCCGGAGTAACCGGTGGTGAAGGCGCGGGCGCCGACCTGCATGCCGTGGTGGCCGTTGCCGGACGTGTCCTGCGCGTTGCCCTCGAAGGCGAAAAGCGCGGTGCCGGTGCCGCCGTTGTCGGGCACCTCCTGGCGATGGCTGAGGGCGGAGATCTTGTCGCGATAGGTCACGCCCGCGTCGGTGAGCGAGCCGTCGTCCCAGGCGACGCGGCGCACGTCCTCGACCCAGTTGTAGAGGGCGTAGCGCTCCACGAAGTAGGCGTTCTCGAGCATGTTCAACATGGCCGCGACCGTGGCCTGCTGCTGCGCGGCGGTGGGATCGGCGCAGGTGGTCCAGTTGGCGCCGTTGTTCCACTCGGTGATCCAGATCGGCTTCCGATAGGTGTCATAGACGCCCTTGAGGAAGTTGTAGAACTGGTTGGCGGCGCCGGTCGGATCGGCCGCGTTGCCATAGCAGCGGTAGTAATGCAGCGCGACGAAATCGACGCGTTTGTTCTCCGTCGCGGCCTGCGTCATGAAGGAGTTGAGCCAGCCGAGGCCGCCGTCGGTCGGCGCGGGAGAACCGAGGCGGAGGCCGGTGCCGAGCAGGTCGGGCCAGGACCAGACCGCGTCGCCGTAGGCGATGTTGGACTGCGAGCTGGAGTCGGGTTCGTTGTAGCCGAGGAGCGTGTTCACGCCGAGCGCCTTCCAATCCTGCCCGAGCCCGGGCCACCAGCGCGTCTGCCGGATCGCGACGTATTCCTTGTCGAGGGTGGAGCTCTTGCTGATGTTCCAGTTGTAGTCCCACTGGTTGGCGAGCTGCGAACTGGGATCGCCCGCGATGCCCTTCTTGGTCGTCCAGCGCCAGGGGAAGACGCGCACGAACTTGATCGCGTTGTCCAGGCCGGAGGGCAGCACCGGGATGTCGAGATCGCCGTCCTGCGCGACGTAGTTCCGGCTCACGCCGGTGCCGTTCTCCTCGACCGCGACGGTCGCGACGTAGCCGCGCTTGAGCCGGAGGGAGCTGATGGCGTTGGAAAGCGTTCCGAGGGCGGCGGCGTTGTAGGCGGTGTATTGGGAAAGCTGCGACGAGGAGCCCGAAAAATTCGCGCCGTCGTAGGCGGTGAGCGGCGCGAAGGTCGGCGCGTGAGGGATCACCACCGCGCCCTGGCCGTATTGCGCCACGCGCACGTTGGAATCGAGGACGGCGTTGGCGCCGTTCACCCTCACGCGCGAGAGAAAGGTCGAGGAGACGGTGGAGGGCGCGATGTTATCGAGGAAGAACCAGGCGTCGGGAGTATTCAGGTTAATGATACTTCCGGAGATCGGGTCGCCGGTGCCGGTGACATGGAGCTCGGACACGCCGGTGAGGGTGGCGGTGGTCGAGGCGAGGGTCGCGACGCGCTGGATGTCGTCGTTGAGGCTGAGGGTCTGGGAGAAGGCCAGGGGCGTGAAGACGCCGAGGCCGCAGGCGAGCATGGCTCCGCACCGAACGGTTCGGGTGGACATGAGGACTTTATTGGGGGGGTTGGGGTTGCGCGGACGGAGGGACGCTCCGAGGGGGCTCCGCGAGACGCCACCACCTTGCA
>CAYTLL010000046.1:0-24887 GCA_964438755.1 uncultured Akkermansia sp.
GGCGGCGACGGCGCGCCGCCCTCCAATCGGCCGTTAATTTGTGAACGCGCAGAGCTCTTCGATGGCGGCGGCGGAGCCGTCGCGGAGCCAGCCGTCGAGCTGGGCCTGGTCCTTCAACTGTTGGCCGCGTATCCGGGGAACGGCTACGAAACGCGTGTCGCACTCGGGAAGCGTGGTCATGTCGCCCCAGAGTTTTTCGAACTGCGCCACGGGCAGGATGTCCTCCTGGCCGTTGCCCCAGCGGCGCTTGACGTCCTTGAGGGTGACGTAGGTCGGCATGCGGGCGGCGAGGCGGCGGACGCAGGCGAGGACGCGGGCTTCGTCGGCGAGACTCGTGCGGTCGAGACCGAAGAGGGCCAGCAGGGCGTCGACGCGGATCCAGCAGGTGGCGGTGTTGTAGTAGGTGAGGATGAACTCGTCCTCGTCGCGCGGGAGGGCGAGGCCTTCGACGAGGCGGAGCTGGCCGTTGACGCGGGCGAGACCGCCGCCGCGGTCCTCGATGCGGCGGCGGATCACCTCGAAGGTGAGCGTGGCGCCGCCGCGCAGATGGTGGCCGAGCACGGCGGGGTCGAGCGAGGCGCCGAGGGTGTCGATGTTGTGGAGGAGCAGGGTCTCCAGCTGCGGGCGCGCGGCGAGGAGGTCGCGGAGCGTGCCGTTGAGGAGGAGGTTCGCCATTTCATACCAGTGGCCGACGGGGTGGATGCACTGGGAGGAGACGTTGTCGGTGTAGTCGGTGGCTTCACCTGTCGTGGCCGCCCAGTCGAGGAGGGCTTTTTGCACGCTGCGGCGCATTTTTTCCTTCTGCGGGTCGAGCTGCTGGTGGGCGACTTCCTCGAAGGCGAAGCGCAGGTCGCGCACCATGGGAACGAAGCGCAGGCCGATGGAGCGGCCGGGGGAGAGAATAGGGCCGAGGCCGGCGGAACGGTAGCCGGATGGGAGGTGCTCGACGAACGCGGCGGTGGCGTCGTGGGTGAGGTGGCTGGTGGTGAACACGTGCGGCGCGGCGGCGCCGTGGGCGAGGGCGGCGGCGCGGGTTTTCGCGAGGTGGGTTTCGAGAAAACTGCGGTGGCGGCCGTGGAGCTTGGCGAAGGGGTGGAGGGCCTTGACGGTGCCCGCGCCCTGGGTCCAGCGGCTGCCGGCGCCGGCGGCGAGGGTGAGCACGGCGACGCGGCCCTCGGCGAGGGCGGCGCGGCCGAGGCGGAGGGCCTCGGCGTCGGCGAAGTCGATCTCGGCGACGTCGCCGGGACGCGCGTCCTCGACGAGGGCGGAGGCGGGGAGGCGGTTTTGCGCGAGACCGATGCGGCCGGTGCGCAGGTCGTCGCGGATGCGCTCGTGTTGCACCGGATCGAAGCCCTGCGCGGCGAGGAGATCGCGGAGCGTGGAGCCGGACGAGGCGGACGCGCCGGAGGATTTTTCGGCCGGCGGGAAGATGCGGGCGATGAGCGGCTCGACGAGGGGGCGGTCGCCGGCGAGGAGCTGGCGGCCGGCGAAGCGGTCGAGCTCGGCGCGGGTCTCGGGGCGGAGGGTGCGCGGATCCTGGCGCAGCCAGCGCGGGACCATCAGGAGGTAATACTCGGGCGAGAGCATGGCGGCGGGCCCGGAGCGGAGCGCGGCGAATGATCCGTTTTCGTTGAGGTCGAAGTCGTAGACGACGGGATCCATCGCGAAGGGGAGGGCGTGCTCGAGGGCGCGTTTGGTGCGGCGCATGAGGGCGAGGATTTTCTCCTCGGCCTCGGCGCGGCGGGCGGGGTCGACCCAGAAGCCCATGCCGCCGCCGGACATGCCGCCGAGCATGACGAAGCCGTGGAAGGCGTCGCCGAGCTCGGCGCGCGCCTCGGCGATGAGGCGCTCGGTGTAGGCGTTCGAGGCCCAGGGGATGATGGCCTGGAGCGGGCCGAAGAAATTGCGCGTGGTGAGTTCGGCGACGCGGCGGATGTCGCCGGCGCGGAGGGCGGCGACGAGGTCGTGGAGGACGGCCTGGGCCTCGGCGCGCGCGGCGGATTCGCGGGGGAGGCCCAGGAGGTATTTTTCCGTCACCATCTCGAGGATGGGGCCGACGTTTTGGGACATGCCGCCGTGGACGAGGACGAGGCTGTCGCGCAGGCGGCGGCGGGTCTCGGGGGAGATCTCGTCGGGGCCGAGGAGGGTGTGGCGCGGGAGGAGGCGGCCGCGGGAGACGCCGTGTTCGGTGTCGCCGGGGAGGGCGGCCTCGCCGCGGATGAACTTTATCCCGGGCCAGACGCCGCCGGAGTCCTGCCAGCCGCCGCCGGAGCCGCCGAGCCATTCGCCGAGGATGGCGCGGCTGGCGATGACGCGGCGCTCGTCCTCGTAGAGCCCGCCGACGAGGCGCGCGGTCTGGCCGGTGGCGCGCATCAGGAGCGAGATGAGGCAGCCGAGGAGGTTGGTGGAAACGGCGAGGCGCGAGCCCTTGGGGATGTCGCGGACCTGGGAAACGAGTTCGAGGCCGCGGCCGGGGCCGGCGAGGGTGGCGAGAAGTTCGGCGAGGGAGTGGCCGGAGCCCTCGAGGCCGGACGGGACGAGGCCGGAGGCGATGACGGCGGCCTTGAGGAGGCCGAGGTAGTCCTTGGCGAAATCGAAGATGTCGGAGAGGTCGGAGATATCGGAGGAGACGCCGAGGTCGACGGAGACGAGGCGGAGGACGGGCTGGTCGATGACGCGGAGGAAGGCGCAGACGGGCGGGCGGGTGTCGGTATCGCGTCCATGGATACCGAGGTCGACGGAGAGGTTGAGGACCTGGGCGCCCTCGGGGTGGTCCATGCCGAGGAAAAAGATGTCGCTCCAGGCGGCGTGGGAGAGGTCGAGGCGGACGGCGGTCTCCTCGGCGAGGACGGGGTAGGGGGAGTCGGGCGAGGATCCGTCGCGCGCGAGGAGTTCGCGGCGGAGGCGGAGCGGGTGGTCGAGCGGGTGGCCCATGCGGAACATCCACTGGTTGCCGCGGACCTGGCGGACGGTTTTCTGGACCTGCGTGGCGAGGGTCTTGAAGGCGAGTCCGTGGTAGGCGGCGGCGAAGGCGCTGGAGAGGGCGTCGCTCGCGCCGTGGACGCGGCGGTGCTCGTGGTAGACGGTCAGCGCCTCCTCGAAACGGCGGGCGAGGGCGAGCTTGTGGCCGGCGTGGGGGACGAGGCCGCCGCCGCCCGCGGGGAAGTGGGGCGGGAGGTAGTAGCGGTGGATGGCGGCGAGGAAGAAGATCGCGCGGACGCCGTGATAGAAGTTGGGCGTGGCGCGGCGGAAGTCCTCGAGTTGCGCGCAATGGCTTTCGAGCTTGGCGGCGTCGGCGGCGCGGCAGAGGGAATCGAAGGTGTGGCCGGCGACGGGGCGGCCCTCGGCGAGGGCGAGGAGAACGGGGTCCATGAGAGCGTGGAGCTGGGAGCGGAGACCGGAAAAATTGAACCGCTAAATTTCGCTAATGGCCGCTAAAGAAGGCAGAGAGCTGAAGCGGGGTCGGCGGATCGATTTAGCGAGGTTCAGCGAGATTTAGCGGTTTAGATTCTCGGAATTATTTCCGCTGCGCGGCGTCGAGGGCGAGCTCCTCGGCGAGGACGGCGAGGAGGGCGTCGCGGGCGGGGCCGTTGAGGCCGAGGGCGAGTTGGGCGCGGAAGACGCCGAGGCGGGCCTCGAGGTCGGCGCGGCGACCGGAGAGGCGGGCGGCGAGGTATTTTTCGCGCGTGGCGAGCGTGGCGAGGGCGGGGGAGAGCCCGAGTTTTTCGGCGGGCGCGGCGTGTTGCGCGGCGTCGAGCAGGGCGAAGATCGTCGGCGTGAGCACGTGCATGCCGAAGAAGCAGAGATAGTGGCCGAGGCGGAGGCCGGGGACGACGCAGGTTTGCTCGGCCACGGTGGGCGTGGGTTTTTCGATCACGTTCTCGATCTGATAGAGATCGCGGCGACCGGGGAGCAGCGTGCCGGCGATGGTGCCGTAGTGGCAGAGCTGGCTCTCGGGCGTGGGCTGCACGGCGGAGATCGCGCAGCCCTCGGCGCGGGCGAGGTCGAGGAGCTGGGCGGTGCAGCTTTTCTCGCCGCCGCCGACGTAGAGGTGGTCGCTGACCTGGAGGAGAAAGGGGTTCGCGCCGACGAAGTCGCGGCCGCAGAGGACGGCGTGGCCGTAGCCGAGCGGGGAGCCTTGTTCGACGAGCGCGACGCGCTGGCCGTAAGGCGCGAGCACGGCCTCGTAGGCGGGGCGGTCGGAGGGGCGGATGACGACGCCGACCTTTTCGACGCCGGCGCCGAGCATCTCGTCGATCTGGATGACGATGGCGGGCTTCCAGTCGCCGCGGTTGTCGGTGAGGTTTTGGAGGGGCAGGCGGCGCTCGTCGGCGCCGGCGGCGGTGATGAGGGCGTGCCGGATGGGGAGGGACATGGGGCGAAAATATCGAGGGGCGGAGAGCCGGAAGGCGGAGGTCGGGTGGCGGGGTGAAGGAAGGAGAAAAGCGCGGGCGGTCGCGTGGCGGCGCGATGGCGGGGCGGGATCAGAACTCCGCCACCGGGACGCCGCCCTCGCGCCAGACGGCCATGTTCAGCGCGAGGTAGTTCCAGTTTTGGAAGCCGCGATTGAGCACGGGTTCGCCGCTTTCGGGAAGATAGTATTCGTGCAGCGCGCCAAAGCGTTCGAAGTCGCGGGCGAAGAGGCGAAGGGTCTTGTCCGCGAGTTCGCGGGCCTCGGCGTCGTGGCCGTATTTCACGAGGCCGCGGAAAACGAGGTAGTTGGAGACGCCCCAGATCGGGCCGGTCCAGAGCGAGGGGTTTCCGGAGGCGCGGACGTTATACATTTTTTCGAGCTTGGAGAGCGTGCGCACGCCGTAGGGGGCGTTGAAGGTGCGCTCGTCTTTGAAACGCTCGACCATGCGGCGCGCCTGCTCGGGCGTGGCGATCTCGGCCCACATCGGAAGGAAGCCCGACCAGACGTCGATGCGCTGGATGAGGCAGTCGTAGTCGCGCGGATAACCGGCGTGGAGTCGCATGGAGGGCGAGGCGGAGAAGGCTTTGCCCTCGTAGGGGAGGAGGTTGAGGTCGACGCTGTAGAAGAAGCCGTCGCGCTCGTCCCAGCAGTGTTTTTGCACGGCGGCTTTCAACTCGTCGGCGTCGCGCCGGTAGAGGACGGCGATCTCCTCCTGGCCGAGCCGCTCGCAGAGGTAGGCGAGGGCGAGGAGCTCGCGATACATGAGGCAATTCAGGAAAAGGGAGCCCGAGCTCTTGGGCGGCCGCATGAAGGTGGCGGGGTCGTTGTCGACGCCGATGGCGGTGTCGTCGTTCCAAAAGTAGAGCCCGGTGGCGGCGTGCCGCTGGTGGTTCTTGTAGCGGTTAACGAAGGACTGGAGTTTATACATGCCCTCGCGGATCCACTCGGCGTCGCCGTCGTTGATCCGGGTGAGAAAGGCGGCGTGCTGCGCGAGGCAGGGTTTGTGCATGTTGGTGGCGTAGGTGTCGCCCGCCTGCGTCATCAGCTCCTTTCGCGTGCCGGAGTTGCGCTTGAGGATGATGGGCACCCAGCCGTCGGCGCCGCCGTAGGCGAGGTAGTTGAGCACGCAGCCCTGTTCGTGGCGGAGGGCCTTGGTCTTTTCCTCGGGCGCGGCTTTTTCGGCGAGGATCTGACGCAGGGCGATGTCGCTCAGCCACGAATCCCAGTCCCAGAGGATGTCGGAATACTGCGTGCTGCCGGGGGTGATGAAGGGATGCTTAAACGCGCCGCCCTCGTCGCGAAGCATGCCGGCGTAGTCCTGGTGGACGTGTTTTCGGACGAGGGAGATGTCGGCGGCGGGCGGCGGGGCGGGATCGGAGGCGGCGGCGCGAGCGGGGACGGAGGAGGCCAGGAGCGAGCCGAGAAGCAGGCTCGCGACCAGGGGTAGGCGGGTGACCATGTCGCGAGCGAAGCCGGGCGAGCGTCGCGGCTCAAGGCCGGGCGCCGGGGTTCGTTGGAAAACAATTCCCGGCGGCAGGCGCGATCAGGCCGGGGCGGACGCGCCTTGGAGTCGGGCGACGAGTGCCGGGAGCTCGCGGATCGATGCGAGCGTGAAAAAACGCCCGGGTGCGGCGGGCAGCGTGGCGAGTTTCTCGTGTTCCCAGGTGAGCGGGTAGGGGACGTGGGCCGCCAATCCGCCCAGGCGCAAAATGGGTGCGATGTCGGAGCGGAGGGAGTTGCCGACCATGAGAAAACGCTCGGGCGCGACGCCGTGGCGGCGGAGGACGCGGGCGTAGGTGGCCTCGTCCTTTTCCGACACGACCTCGGTGGCGAGGAAGCGGTCGGCGAGGCCGGAGGCGGCGATCTTGCGCTCCTGGTGCTGGAGGTCGCCCTTGGTGATGAGGATCATGCGGTGGCCCTCGGCGGCGAGGGCGGCGAGGGTGTCGGGCACGGCGTCGAGAAGCTCGACGGGGTGGGCGAGGATGTCGCGGCCGAGGGCGATGAGCGCGCGTAGTTCTTTGCTCGATACGCGTCCCTCGGTGAGGTCTATCGCGGTCTCGATGGCGGAGAGGGTGAAGCCCTTGGCGCCGTAGCCGTAGAGGGGGAGGTTGCGCAGTTCGGTGGCGTAGAGGGCGCGCTCGACCGTCTGCGGATCGTGGTGCGAGGCGAGGAGGGCGTGAAATTTTTGGTGCGCGGCGGCGAAGAGCCCCTCGTTGTGCCAGAGGGTGTCGTCGGCGTCGAAGCCGAGGACGAGCGGTTCGGCGTGAGCGGGGCTGGAGGCGTGAGACGAGACGGGCGTGGCGGTCATGCGGCGGCGAAGATGGCCGCAAGAAGGCGCAAAACGCGCAAAAGAAGAAGGCGGATTTTGGCCGTCCGGGCCTGGTCGAGCGGGCGATTGTCGGTGACGCCAATCACAGGACGGTGGTCTGCAGAAGCGCGGGGGTCGGCGCCGGGGCGGGCGGGGCTGGGCGCGGGTCTTGCACGAGGCGCAGGGCGCGGCGGAGGGCGGCGATGCAGGAGGGCGGGCTGTCGGCGGCCGGGCGGGGCGAGGGGAAATCCCAGTAGAGCGTGTGGCTGAAAAAGTCGCCGCGCACGGGCGTCTCGACGGGGATGTCTTTCACCCCGGGACCGAAGGCGGGGGCGACGGGGCCGCCGATGACGTCGCCCCAGAAGACGCGGCGGCAGGGGAAGTAGAGGTTGGTCCAGCGCGTGGGGGCGAAGGCGGCGGCGTGGTGGGGGATGCGGAGGTCGCCGCTCGGGAAACTGAAGCGGGCGTCACCTCCGACGATCTCGAGCGCGGGCGGGCAGGCGGGGAATTCGCGTTCGGCGATTTTTCGGTTCAGCTCGTTTTCGCTTCGGGCGAGGAGATAGGAGGCGTGGGCGAGCGGGCTGCCGAGCGTGACGAAGTCGCTGACGAGCCACGGGTGGCCGCGGCGGCGGAGGGCGGCGAGGTAGTCGGACTGGGCCTGTTGGTAGGCGTCGGCGTCGAAGCCGGCGGGGTTGGCGCGGGCGAGGGCGGCGAGCTCCTCGAGCTTTTCGAGGGCGAAGCGTTCCTCGAAGGAGCTTTGGCCGGTGCCGCCGGGGTGGTTGTGGACGCGGGCCCAGTAGTGGGTGAGGAGGTCGTAGCCGATGACGCTGCCGAGGCTGTGGCCGACGAGGATGATGCGGTCGTATTCGCCGGATTCGTGGAGGCGGTGGAGGAGTTCGAGGCCGGCCTGGCGGATGTGGCGGCGCACCTCGATGTTTTCGGGCGCGACGTGGAGGTAGCGGGCGGCGTCGCCGGCGACGCGCAGGAAGAGGGTCACGGCGGAGCCGCCGGCGAAGAGCCAGGCGGCGCTCAATCCGGAGAGGAGCGCGGGGGAAAGGCGGAGCAGTCCGACGGCGTTCGCGAGGGCGGCGAGCGCGGCGGAGGCGAGCAGGGCGGCGACGAGCCACCAGAGGCCGCGGAGCTGCGGGGGCACGCGGCGTGGGGAACGGAAGAGGAGCACGCGCAGCCAGGCGCGGACGTGGCCCCAGGTGGTCTGCCGCATGAGGTGGGCCCAGTAGAATTCGAAGAAATCGGTGCGGCGGCGTTCGCGGTTTTCGGCGGTGGTGATGCGGCGGAGCTCGAGATCGCCCGACATCGTGTCGGGCTTGCTCCAGACGGTGGCGGGGACGCGCGGGCGGCGGAGGGACGGGTCGCCGACCCAGGCGGCCTCGACGAAGCCGCGCAGGGTGTCCATGGGGATCTGTTCGCCCACGCCGTGGATGAGGACGACGGCTTGTTTCATCGATTAGGACCGGGGAGGGCTGCGGCGGTCCTTGGTTTAAGACGCGATGGCGACGCCGGCCTCGACGAGGACGTCTTTTTTGGCATTCGGATCAGGCGGAGCCGGTTGGTCGAACCAAACGACCCAGCGTTTGGTGTCGGCACGCCAGGCGATGAGGCTGACACGATCCCCCGCCGAGCCTGCGAAGTCTTGTTGCACAAGATTCTGCAGGCGCTCGGCGCGGGAGAGACCACCGGGCGGTGGAATTTCGGTGAAATCGGGTTTGCGAAGGGTGGCGGCGGGCATGGCTGGAGGTAGGCTGAGCAGACGGGTTATTGGGTGCCGTTGAGCTTTAGGCGGACGAAGAAGTATGCGTTTTGGACGACGGGATTCTGTTCGAGCTCCGCGCGTAGCGTGTGTTGACGGAGATCCAAGGTTGAGCGGACCGACAGCAGGCGATCTCCGAGATCAGCCGGAACGAAGGTGATTTTCGCGCCCTTGGCCAAGGCCTTGCCGCACGTATCGAGCTGGGCGAGTGCGTCGGTGAGGTGTTTGTTTAGAGAGATGAAATCCGCGAACGATCCATTGGCGGGGCCAAGGGGGCTGTCGGATTCCGTGAGCGTGTTGGCCTGCGCATCGAATTCGTAGCGCTTCCCAAAAGCACCGCCTTGGGTAATGCCCTTCAAGTTGGCGAGGTCGGCCTTGATATTGACCGCGTTTACGTCGGCGTTGGCGGCCAGATTGTTGATGATGGTGTTAACCATCGCGAGCGTTTCCCCGAGTATGACAGGATCAAAGCTCGCCGTGAGTTTCGGGTCCATCCGGGTGAACAACGCCTTGCGGACGGCGGGTTGGCGGGCGAGGTGGGTGGCCGCCTCGCCGGTGGCGAAATACTGGATATGCTTCATGCGGGCATCCTGGCCTTTGACACCGGCGTTCTTGTCCACCGTGGCGAGGAAGGAAGGCATGTGGACTTTATACCCGGCGGGTGTCTTGCAGCAGGCGGTGGCGGGGCAGGGCGCGGGCGCTTTGCAGCAAGTCTTGTCGGCGCAGCAGCCGGGGCCGGTCTTGGGGCTGTAGCTGAGCGGGGCCCAGGCGAATTCCTTGCGGTTGAAGCCGGCCTTGAGGGTGTCGGGGATCTGGCCGCCGACGCCGCTCCAGCCGACCTTGAGGCCGGCCATGGTGTCGGTGCCGAAGAGGAAGGGGCGGGCCTGGCCGGGGGCGGCGAGGCCGCGAAAGATCGAGTCCGCGTGGGGAGGTGGCTCGGAGAGGGTGAGCGCGGAGTCGAACCGTTCGGAGGCGGGGGCGGCGACCGGGCTGTTGAAGAGTTTCGACATGGCGACGGCGGCGTCGCCGCCGGCAAAGGTCTGATCCACGCCGAAAGCGAACGCTTTGAATCCTTCTCCGGTGCCGATGTCGGCGGAGAAGCTGGCGAGCACGGGGGGCGTCTTGCCGTCTTCGAACGCGGGGGCGATCACGGCCTCCTTGCGGGAGAGGGTGATCTCGGCGGTGGGGGGCTTGGCGTCGAAGTCGAGGCCGGCGTTGGATTTGGTGACGAAGAGGGTGTGGTTGTAGCCGGCGCATCCCGCGAGGAAGGCGATGGCGAGGGCGGGGAGGGACCGGAGGACGAGCGAGCTGGAGCGGGTGGGGTTCATTGCGAAGCGGGCGTGTCGGAGTGGGCGGAAGGGGGAGCGGATACGGATGCGGCGGGGAGCGGCGGGTCGGCGGGTAGGGAAGGCGGGAGCCGGCCGACGCGGACGTCGAAGAGCTGCGTCGAGGGCCACTCGAGGGACATCGCGCCGTCTTCGGGCAGGACGACGCGCGTGCGCCGATCCCAGCCGAGGACGAGTCCCGAGCCGGCGGCGGCCGCGCCGGAGCCGAGGTGGAGACCGATGCCGACGGTCTCGCTTTGCGTGGCCAAGGACGGCGCGGGCGAGCCCGTGGCGGGGGCGACGCGCATTTTCACGTGGGTCAGGCCCCAGACGTGCTCGGTGCCGGTCTTGGCGTCGTGGTAGTGGAGGGCGCAGCCGGATTGCGAAAGGGCGAGGGCGGCACCGAGGAGCGCCGCAAGCGGGCGGAGACGACAAGGTGGGTGCGAAGCGCGGAGGATCTGGCTAATTCCCTTCACGCGAGCAGCTAGGCCGCTTCGACAGTTTTGTGGCAATAAGCTGATTTGTAAAAAAATACGGATTAACCACTGAATTTTGTGCCAGATAGGGCGCGGCGGCGGAGACGCGCCGGAGCCGGTCGTCGAGAAAGGATATGCGCCGCGGCGCTCCCTCGGCATCCGCCAAGGTTCAGAGGCCGAAGTCGGCGTAGGTTTTGAAAAAACCGGCGTGTTCGGGCGCGTCGGTGGGCATGGCGACGGGCCGGTAGCGCAGGCGGTAGAAGACGCGGCCGCCGGGCGGGATCGATGCGCTGAGTTGGGCCGGGAAGCCGGTTCCGTCGGCCTCGGCGGTGGCGTCGGTCCAGTCGCCGGGGGCGAGGGTTTCGCTGCGTTCGAGTTTGTAGCGGAGGCGCGGGCGGGTGGGCCACGTGGCTTGCACGGCGGCGGGGAGCGGGGTCGGACCGATGGAGAGCGAGGGCGCGGGGCCGAGCGTGAAGTCGAGCCAGCGGAGCACCTCGTCGCGCGCGAGGCGGCGGGCCTTTTGGTTCGGACTTTCGGCGGCGGTGTCCCAGTCGGCCTGGGCGGCGATCGTGACGGAGCCGAGATCGAAGGAGTGGCCGACGCGCTGGCCGGCGGTCTGGACGGACGTGCGGTCGAAGATGTGGTGGCGAACGATGGGATTGGGCAGGCCGAGGGTCGCGGCCTGGGCGGCGGAGGCGAGGACCTGCTTGATCGGGTAAACCGTGCCGGCGACGGGCGTGGAGCTCGGGTTGGTGATGCCCATGAGCGTGTCGCCGGTGCCGTGGAAGAGGATGGCGGTGGTGCGGCGGTCCATCATGTAGCGGCCCGCCGAGACGGAGGAGGCGGAGCCGTGGTAGCCGTAGTGCGAGCCGCCGCCGTAGTAGAAGGCGCAGAATTTCGGGATCGGCAGGCGTGCCGGGATGCGGACCGGCGAGGGGACGGTTTTCTTGATCTTCTTTTCGACGAACACGCCGGGGTGGAGCGGATCCTCGACGAGATCGGTGTAGTCGACGTCGTAAACGCCGCGGTCGACGGAGGCGTCGAGAAGGGCGTTCATGCCGGTCTGCGCGCCTTGGGAAAAGGCGATCAGGGCGACGCGCTCGCGGTCGATGTCGGAGCGGGAGACGAGATAGTCGAGGGCGGCGACGACGTCCTTCGGGCGCTCGTAGTTGGGGGAGCAGAGGGCGTCGTCCTTGGTCGAGTCGTAGTGCGGCTCACGGCCCTCGAAGTCGCCCGCGATGCCGCGGGGGTTGTAGCTGTCGGGGAAGAGGCAGGCGTAGCCGAGGCCGACGAGGAGGTTGCCCCAGTCGCGAAACTGCGACGCGGGCGAATTGGTCGCGGTGATCGTCGCCGGAATGGTGTTGTTGGACCAAAAGCCGCCGGAGCCGTGGATGAAGAGGACGACGGGATGGGGGCCGGGGCCGAAGACGGCGGGATCGGGGAGGTAGAGGCGGGCCAGAAACGTGAGACGCCCGGGGCTGTAAGGGTAACCCGGCACGGCGAGCAACTGGGCGGTGGGCGCGGGCACGCTCGCCGTCAGCAGCTCGGCCGGCATGTCGTAGAAGACGGTCTGGATGGACGGCGCGGCGCGGAGCGCGGCCGGAGCCGCCGCGCCGGCGAGCAGGACGATGGACGCGAGGCGGCGGGCGCGAGACGGAAGGCGCATGGCGAAGCGGATGCCGCGAGGCGACGGCGGCCTTCAGCGTTCCACTCGGGCGTCGGGATCGCGGCCGAGCAGCCACTCGAAGGCGATGTGCTGGTGGAGCGGAGGCGGAACCTGATGACCGCCCTCGAAGGCGAAGACGCCGACCGTGCCGCCGGCGCGCTTGAGGACCGAGCCGTCGCGGTCGACCCAGACGTTGGCGTCGGTGTCGAGGTTGCCGTTGACCATGGCGACGCGGAGCGCGGGGTAGGGAAGATCGTAGAACTTTTTCCCGCCGAGCCAGCCGCCGTTGGCGTAGATGCCGGCCCAGGGATGGGAAAACCAGGCGGCGTAGTGGTAGGCGCGCCAGGCTCCGCCGGAGGTGCCGCCGAGGAAGAGGCGCGCCGGGTCGAGGCGGATGCGCGACAGGATTTGCGGAAAGACTTCCTTGAAGCGCTCGCGCATGCCGGCCTCGAGCGCCGCGTCGTCGCCGCTGTTGCGGAACTGGGTGCAGGCGACGAGGAGCAGGCCCGAGCTCTCGGCCGCCTCCATGTGGAGTTGCACGAAGCGCGAGGCCTTGCCGGCGGGGCTGAAGAGGATGAGCGCGGGCGGGGGCGGGGCGTCCTTGGCGAGGGCGGCGGAGGGCGTGTAGACGTAGAGATCGGTCGGATACGCGCCGGTGGTCACGAGGTGGTCGATCTTTCCTCCGAGCTTGGAGACGAGCGCGGCGAGGTCGTCCTCGGTGTCCGCCCACTCGGCCAGCCAGGCGCGGTCCATGGTGCCGAAGCTGTCGATCGGGTAGACGCGCTGGTCGGTGTCGTGGAAGAGGAGCACGACCTTGCCGGCGGCCTCGTCGTAGCGGACGAGCTCGGCGCGGAAGCGGGTGCCGTCGGCGAAGATCCAGGTGCGTTCGTCGCTGTTGGCGCGAAGGCCGGCGACGACGAGAAGGAGAACGAGAAGCAGGCGAAATTTCATGGGGTGCGGGCGGGACGACCGGGCGAAACGGGATGGACTCGGCGCCATTGTGTGGCGGCTGTTTCATAACCTGGCAAGTGAAGGGATAATGGGCGGGGCGGCCGGCGGGGCCTCGCGGGCTGGTTTACGGTGCGGGTGGCGGCGAGATTGACGGCGACGCCTTCCGGACCGACCCGTCTCCGCCGCGTTTTTATGTCCTTCGCCGACCCTTCGGTTTCCCGTCCCTCCGCCTTCCGGCGCCATGTGTGGCCGCTGCTGTGGCAACATCGTCTGCGGATCGGGGCGGCGCTGGTGTTGGTGGGCATCAGCGGCGCGGCGGTGGCGATCCAGAACGTGTTTCCGAAGTGGCTCTTTTCCTACGTGCTCGAAGTCCCGGATCTCGAGACGGCGGAGCGCTGGCGGCGCCTGGTCTGGCTGGCGGTCGGCTACGTGGTGCTGACCAGCATCGTGCGCATGGCTTTCTGGCACATCGGCTATCGCCTGTTCACGCGGGCGCGGGAGCAGGTGATCTTCGCGCTGCGCGGAAAGTTTTTTCGCCACGTGAACCACCTGTGCCTGCGTTTCCACGGCACGCGGTCGTCGGGCGAGTTGTTCAGCTACCTATTCGGCTCCCCGTTGCGGGCGGTGATGGATTTTTTCGGTCACGCGACGATGAACCTGCCCGGGTCGATCGCGGGCGTGATCATCACGATGGCGGTGTTTTGGAAATGGGACCGGGTCGTCGCCTCCCTGCTCATGGTGACGGCCTTCGTCAGCGTGCGCATGATGTTGCGCGCGCGAAAGACCATCGAGGGCATCCACAAGGATTTTCAGGCGGTGGAGGGCGACGTGAGCGGCCAGGTGGCGGACCTCCTGCGCGGGAACAAGGCCGTGAAACTCTACGCGATGGAGACGCAGGTGGCGCGGGACTTCGAGCGCCAGGCCGACGTGATCCGGCGCAAGACCTATGAGCGCGACGTGTATTCGCATGTCGAGTGGATGAAGCAGGAGGGACTGAGCTACGTGTGCTACGCGTTGCTCATGGCCGCGTGCACCTGGCGCTACCTCGACGGCCACATCAACCTCGGGATCGTGGCGGCCTGTCTGGCGGCCTACCTCGGCCTCATCGGTCCGATGCAAAGCATCTTCACCGCCTTCACGATGTGGGGAAGCGCCTCAGCCGCGCTGGAGCGCATCGGCGCGGTGCTCGACACCGCGACGACGACGCCCGATCCGGCGGGCTCGGACGAGTCTCCGGCGCGGCGCGCGTCGATCTCCTTCGAGCACGTCGCCTTCGCCTACGATCCGGCCAAGCCCGTGTTGCGCGATCTCACGCTGACGATCCGGCCCGGCGAACGCGTGGCCTTCGTCGGTCCCTCGGGGGCGGGCAAGACCACCGTCACGCAGCTCCTGCTGCGCCTCTACGACCCGCAGGCGGGCGTGGTGCGGATCGGCGAGACGGACCTGCGCGCCTACTCGACGCGCGCGCTGCGGCGGCACTTCGGCGTCGTGCCGCAGGACCCCTTCATCTTCAACTCGAGCCTGCGCGACAACCTGCGCGTGGCGCGGCCCGACGCGGACGACGCGCAGATCCGCCGCGCCTGCGAGCAGGCCAACGCGTGGGAATTCATCGCCGCGCTGCCCGGCGGCTTGGACGCGCGCGTGGGCGAGGGCGGCTCGATGCTCTCGGGCGGCCAGCGCCAGCGCCTCGCGATCGCGCGCGCGTTGCTCGCCGATCCGGCCTGTTTCATCTTCGACGAGGCGACGAGCGCGCTCGACACCCTGAGCGAGCAGCTGATCTCGCAGGCCATCGAGGGCAACCTCGGCGACCGCTCCGCGATCTTCATCGCGCACCGGCTCTCCACCGTGAAGCACTGCGACCGCATCTTCGTGCTCGAGGCCGGCGCGGTGGCGCAGGTCGGCGGCTACGACGAGTTGATGGCCCGGCCGGGTTTGTTCCAGGACCTTGTGCGCGGGCAGCAGCTGCGCGGGTGAGGCGCCGGGCCCGCGCGGCGCCTCACCGACGGGCGCCGGGCCCGGCCCGTCCACCTGGAGCGCCTCGGGTTTGAAGTTCGGCTAACGCGCGGCGGCACGTGCGCTTCTCGCGCGGGGGATCCGCCGTCGTGGCGCGCCGGTTTTCGACGCGTCTTCCACGCGGGTGGAAATCGCCGCGCGCATTCCATCGCGGACCGACGACGATTGACGCGCCGGCCCGCGCGCCCGATGGGGAATGCCTGCGATGGCCATGGCGATGTTCGCGGTGGCTTCGCTTCACCGTCCGTGTCGTTCCAAACATGCCTGTTCTAGCCGGTTTGTTTTTAGGTTTCGCGCTCGCTGCGCTGCTGACGCTGCTCTTCGGCGTCTACACCATAGGCCCCACGCAACGCGGGGTTCTCACGACCTTTCGTCGCGCGCCCCGCATCCCGGGTTCCACGACCGGGGATCCGACCTTGGGCGACTCGCTCAAGGAGGAGGAGAAGGCCCGCTACGATTATCCCAACATCCGGGTGATCCCGCCCGGCGGCCCCTACTTCAAGTGGCCGTGGCAGACCCTGCACAAGGTGGACATGACGATCCAGACGACCGACATCACCTGGGATCCGGACGTGGAGCAGCCGCACATCGAGGCGGTGACCAAGGACAACCTCACTGTCGCGATCAACGGCCAGATCCGCTGGCGCCCCTGCGAGCGCAACCTCTACGCCTACCTCTTCGGCGTGCAGCAGCCCGAGGTGCACGTGATCGGCTACTTCATCTCCGTGCTGCGCGACCGCATCGCGACCTTCGAGGGCGAGACGCGCGAGGGCGCGGTCGAGGGCGTCTCGATCAACGACCTCCGGAAAAACCTTTCCAGCATCAACCGCTACATGGAGGAGACCTGCCGCAAGACCGCGGCGCGCTACGGCGTGGAGCTGGACGCGGCCTTGATCACGACGATCGACCCGCCGGCCGACGTGGACGAGGCGCTGGCCTCGATCAACACCACGCAGAACCAGGTGGCCGCCTCGATCAGCCAGGCGCGCGCCGACGCCGACCAGAAGCTCAAGATGGCGGAGCAGGCGGTGCAGATCGCGCAAAACCGCGCGGCCGCCGAGGCCGCGCCGCTGGTCGAGCTCTCCCGCACGCTCGCCGCGATGCACGCGGAGGGCGGCGCCGGCGCGCTCGAGGCCTACCTGAGAAACGCCGCGCTGCCGCTGCGCGAACGCGCCGCGCAGACGGTGGTGCAGTCCGCCGTCTGACCCGGGTGGCCCGCGTTCTTCGCGCGCCGGCCCTTTGTTTCGTAAAACCCAACCACAACGTATCCGTTTTTTCACTTCCCATGGTCTTCCTCGTTTCACTCCTCGCGGGCTGCGTGATCACCTTCGTCGCCGCGCCTGTTCTGCTTTTTGTCGGGCGGGTGTTCCAGCTCTGGCGCGTGCTGCCGGAGCGCACCGTGCTCGTCTACACCCTGTTCGGGAAAGTCATCGGCCGGGTGTCCGAGCCCGGCCTGTTTTTCCCCATCCTCCACTTCGGGCCGAAGGCGCTTCTCCTGCCGCTCTTCGGCAAGTCCTACGTGGTGACCACGCGGATCTTCCAGGCCTACCTGCGCAACCAGCTCGTCAACTCCGAGGAAGGCGCCCCGATGGGCGTCGGCATCTGGTTCGAGGGCTACGTGCAGGACCCGGAGGGCTTCCTCTTCAAAAACTCGGACCCGCTCGGCTCGCTCAAGGCCAACGTGGCCACGGCGGTGGTGAAGCAGCTCTCCAACCTGAAGCTCGACGTGCTGCTTGAAAACCGCGACGCGCTCTCCGCCCGCGTGCGCGAGGAGGTGACGCCGACCTCCGCGAAGTGGGGCTTCGCGATGGGCTCGACCTACATCCGCAAGGTCGCCTTCCGGGATCGCGGCATGATCGCCGAGATCGAACGCAAGGTGGTGAACCGTCTCCGCCAGGTGACGGCCGCGATGAAGCAGGCCGGCGACAACGAGGTGGCCCTGATCCAGTCCTCGGCCGAGATGCGCGCCGCGCAGCGCCTCGGCGAGGCGCAGGCGGTGCGCCCGATGGTGATCGGCAAGGTGCTCTCCGACTTGCAGGCCAGGCGGGAGGTGGCGGACGCCTTGTTCCGCCTCCTGGAGATCCAGGCGACGATCAAGAGCCCCGGGAAGATCCTGCTCACGCCCGCGGGCAAGAGCGACCTGCTCGTGAGCGCCTGAGCCCGTCGGGGCCGTCCGCGACCCGCACGGCTGGTTTCGCCCCGTCGTCGGCGTCCGCGCGTGAAAGCGCCGGCGTCCGCGACGGGGTTTTCGCGTTTCGGCGATGGCGCCGCGACGGAAACGGGGCATGATGCGCCCCGATGACGCCAGCCGATCCCCTTGCCCCCGCCCTCGACGGCGAGCCCGCGCCGGGGGAGGGCTGGGGCGAGGCCGGCCGCTATGCCGACGCGAACGCCGGCTTTGAGCACGGGTTGGTGCCGTTGGCGATGGGGCTGCCCTACGTGCTGCGGGAGCGCGCGGGCGGGGAGGCGGACACCGAGCCTGGCTACGCCCTGCTCGTGCCGCCGGAGGCGGAGGACGCGGTGCGCGGGCAGCTCGAGCTCTTCGATCGGGAAAACGCGGGCTGGCCGCCGGCGTCCCCGGCGCGGATCGAGGCGATCCCGGGGCGGTGGCGCGGCGCGTTGTTTCTCGCGCTCGTCTGGGCCTGCCTCGTGATCGCGTGCTTCGCGGCGCAGCAGGGCCGTCCGGAGCTGACCCGCGCGCTGGCGATGGACGCGCGCGCGGTTTTTTCCGCGGGCGAGGCATGGCGGCCCTTCACGGCGCTGTTTTTGCACGCGAATCCGGAGCACCTCATCTCCAACCTGCCCGGCGGCGTGTTTCTTTTCGCGGTGGTGATGTCGGTCTGGGGGCGGGCGAAGGGGGCGTTGTTGCTCGGCCTGTCGGCGACCGCGGGCAATCTCGCGGTCGGCGCGGCGCATTTTCCTTCCGAGTATCGTTCGCTCGGGGCCTCGACGGGCTTGTTCGCGGCGTTGGGGCTGCTCACCGGCCGGGCCTTGCGCGCGGCGCTGGCCGGGGGCGCGGGCAAGTCGCGTCCCTGGCGGACGACGTTGGCCACGCTGGGCGCGGGCGCGACGGTCCTGATGCTCTACGGCGGCGGCGAGGCACCGGTCGACGTGCCGGCGCACGCATCGGGTTTTGGCGTGGGATTCGTGGCGGGCTGCGTGTTCGCGGGGCTCGAAAAAAATTCCGCGTGAAACGCGCAAAAAAGCGACGGTCCTTAATAATCCCTTAACGAAGATCTGCTTTGATCGGGGGCATGCCCCTCCGTCCTTCGCTTCACCGGTTCGTTTCGCTCGGCGCGTCGCTCTGGATTTCCGCGCCGCTTTTCGCCGGCCCGACCGTCGCCATCGAGCCCGGGGCCTCGTCCTCGCAGGTCGAGGTGCGGCTCGCCGACACCACCAATGGTGTGTGGCGCCTGCAGACCTCCACCGACCTCGCGACCTGGCGAGATCGCGCGACCTTCAAGGTCCGCAACAGCGCGCACGGTTTCGCGGTCGATCGTTCGGCGAGCGCGGCGGCCGGGGATTTTTTTCGCTTCGTGTCGGCCGACGGCGTGGTGCTGTCCAACGGCCGCGCCGATGCGACGATCCTGCCCGCCACGCCGGAGAACTACCGTCTGCTCAATCTGCCTGCGCACCTGCTCCAGCCGATCATCCTCGGGCAGGACACGACGCCCGCGAACAATCCGGTGAGCGACGCGGGCGCGACGCTCGGCCGCGTGCTCTTCTACGACAAGCGGCTTTCGGCGAACAACACGGTGGCCTGCGCCTCGTGCCATCAGCCCGAGCACGGGTTCTCCGATCCGGCGCCGCTGAGCACGGGCTTCGCGGGCGGTCTGACGGGGCGCAATTCGATGGGGTTGACCAGCGCGCGCTATTATCCGCGCCGGAGTTATTTCTGGGACGAGCGCGCGGCGACGCTCGAGGACCAGGTGCTGCAGCCGATCCAGAACGCGGTGGAGATGGGCATGACCTTGCCGGAGCTTGTGACGAAGCTCTCCGCCGAAACCTACTATGCGGAACTATTCACGTCGGCCTTCGGCGACGCGACGATCACGAGCGACCGGATCTCTCGCGCGCTGGCGCAGTTCGTGCGCTCGATCGTGTCGAGCAAGTCGAAGTATGACGCGGGCGTGGCGGTGAATTTCACCAACTTCACCGCGGAGGAGCAGCTCGGCCGGCAGATCTTCCTCGGCCAGGTCGGCGCCGCGACCTGCGTCGCCTGCCACGGAACGGACAACTTCGTCCCGGGAAATCTGAACAACAACGGCATCGAGAACCCCTCGGTCGACCGCGGCGTTGGCGCCATCACGGGCAATCCGGCGGACGACGGGAAGTTCAAGGTGCCCTCGCTGCGCAACATCGAGCTGACGGCGCCCTACATGCACGACGGGCGTTTCGCGACGCTCGAGCAGGTGGTGGAGTTCTACAACTCGGGCGTGCAGCCGCACCCGAACCTCTCCGGACCCTTGCGCAATCCGCCCGGCTCGCCGAACGCCGGCCAGCCGCGGCGGCTCAACCTCACGACGGCGCAGAAGGCGGCGCTGGTGGCCTTCATGAAGACCCTCACGGACCGAACGGTGACGAGCGACGCGCGTTTCGCCGATCCCTTCCGCGGGACGGACACGCTGGTGCTGGAGTGAGCGACAGAGCGGGTGAACGATGTGGATTTCCGCTCGCAGCGCCATCCGGGCTGGCGGCCACTTGGCGTTACTATGGTTTTAGTGGGAGCGTCAGGGCCGGACGCGAGATTGCGTGGCGCGGGCCGTTCCGTTTGGTGTGATCGAAGAATGATCACCGTGAAAATCTGCGGCGTGCGACGTGTGGTGGATGCGTTGGCGGCGATCAATGCGGGTGCGGACGAGATCGGGCTGCTCGTCGGGCAGCGGCACACGAGCGGGGATTTTATCTCGTCGGAGACGGCGGCGGAGATCGCGGCGGCTTGCGCGAGCATGGATGGCGTGACGCCGGTGCTGGTGACGCACGTGACCGATCCGGCCGAGGTGCATGCGCTGGCCCGGAGGATAGGCGTGAGCGCGATCCAAGTGCACAGCGAGATGCCGCCGGAAGGGTTGGTCTGGTTGAAGGCGCGGGACGCGGGCTATCGGCTACGGAAGTCGTGGCACGTGACCGGTTCGGAGAGCCTCGGCTACGGCGAGGCGTATCGCGGCGCGGCCGACGCGTTTTTGTTGGACTCGGCGAACGCCGCGACCGGCCAGGTCGGCGGCACGGGCAAGACGCATGATTGGGGCCTGAGCGCGGAGATCGTGCGGCGCTTCGCGGGCACGCCGCTGATCGTCGCGGGCGGATTGAATCCGGAAAACGTGGCTGCAGCGGTCGGTCGGATCCGGCCGGCTGGCGTGGACGCGAACTCAAGCACGAAGGGGCCCGACGGTTTCAAGGACGTGGGTCGGATGCGGGCCTTCGTGCGGGCGGCGAAGGGGGCGTGATTTTGCAGGAGGGGTATAGACCGACAGCGGGCTATGGAGCGGTCAGCGCGACGCGGAGTCGCAGGAAAAGCGGAGCGTCGCGGAGCGGGGTTTTCAGGGTTACTGTTTCCGTCAAGCCATCCGCCGAGATCTGAGGCGCACCGACGGGAGACAGCTCGGATGAGGTGTAATCCCAAGTGGTCAGATCCGACGAGACGCCGACTTGAAACTCGAGATCCCGGGCTCCGCGGATGCGCTCATACGTGAAGTGGAGAAAACGGGAGCCATCGGGTCCCGATGAGCTGGTCAGCTGCGATGGCGCGCGGCTTTGCGTCGATGGTGAGAGGCCTTGCGCATAGCTAAGAAGGTTGGGCGTGCCGTCGGGACCTTGTGCGCCTTCGGGAGAGGTCCCCTCGGGATCGGCGTCGATTTGAGCACGGCTGAAGTAGCGGCTGCGCCAGGCGGCGTAGCTGCTCACGTCGCCGTGAATTCTGATCGCCCCCATGTTGGGACCAAGGCCCCAGGAGTTTCCTCCCGCGGTCCAGATCGTTTCATCGGGGGCGACATGCAGCGCGTAGGCGGCCCAGTCGGGCTGAATGGCGGTGTTGAAAGTGGAATCGAGGTCTCCGGTGATGGCGGTCAGTCTTGCGACCCCCGTGCTTTGGGTGGCCAGCACCTTGTCGTCGGGTGCGATCGCCACGGCCTTGATGCCGCTCCAGCCGCTCGCGGTTGGGGGAACGAAGGTGGCGTCCAGGGATCCGTCGTTTTCGAGCCGTGCGATAAAGTTCCTCGGCTGGCCATGAACGGTGGAGAAATCGCCGGCGACGATGAGTTTTCCGCTCGATTGCCGGGCGAGGGAATAAACAAGACCGGTTTGAATGCCGTGGGAGAATCCGACGTCTCGGGATCCATCGGTGTTGAGGCGGCTCAAGCAGAACAGGCCGAGACCGCTGGCGGAGGTGCCGGAAAAGCTACCGCCGATGAGGACCTTGCCGTCCGCTTGAAGGAGAAGCGCGTTCGTTTCTCCCGAGAGGGCGTAGGGAGTGAACGCGACGTCACGCACGCCCGTTTCCAGCAACTGAACGAGGTGGTCCATGCCGCTCGTTCCTGAAACGACGAGGTTGGCTCCGCCGACTAAGATACGACCGTCCGGGCGAAGCGCGATGACGTTGGCTCGAAACCCGCTGGCGGTGGCAAAGGGCGAGGAGAAACCGGGGTCAACCCTTCCATCTGCGAACAGGCGTGCGATGGCTCTCCGCCCGGTTCCGGCGACGGTGGAAAATTTCCCACCGATCAACACACGGCCGAGGGAGTCGCAGACCACATGAGTGACATCGGCATCGGGTCCCGAGCCAGGATCAAAGCTCGTGTCCAAGCTGCCGTCGTCGTTCAGACGCGCGATATTACGTCGGGGAATGCCGTTGATCGTCGAAAATCGGCCGCCGATGAGCACTTTGCCGTCCGATTGCGGTGCGATGGTGTAAACCGCTCCATCGGCGCCGCCGTTTTCGATTCTTGGGAGAAAGCGTTCGTCGGGGCTTCCGGGGTAGGTCCCCATGGCGATGGGATCGACCGCGAACGAAGCGCTTGCCGATTGACCGTCGAAAGCGGCCCGGATGGTCGTTTCGCCCACTTTCTGTGCGGCGACCAAGCCGGCCGAGCCGATGGCGGCCACCGAAGGATCGTCAACGCTCCATGCCGAGGCGGAAGAAATGTCCAAAACCGAGCCGTCGTCATAAAACTGAGTGGTCTTGAAAACGCCGTATCGCCGCCACGGCGTGGTGGCGCGCAAGCTGGCCGGGGAGATCGACATGCCTGTCTTGGTCAGTGGCGCCACGAAACTTTGCGCAAGGGTGACATAGCCCGTGCCGCCATCGACCATGAGATCCGGACGTCCGTCGCCGTTGAGATCGCCCACCGCGACTCGGCCGTAGGCGTCGATCTGGGAATCCCCGGAGCGGATGGAAAGGGGGACGAACGTGTTCAGCGACCCTTCGAGATCGCCTCCAGGTCGGTTCAAGCCGATCAGGACGCCTACACTGTCACTCTTGGTCACGAGATACTCGACGCGTCCGTCACCGTTCAGGTCCGCGACCGAAAGCACGAAGGGGCTCACCGATGAGCTCGATGGAAGGGGGATGGCGACGCGCGGAGCAAAGGACCCGGCGGTCAACGTTCCAGGCAGAGCCGCGTTGGAAAAGAAAGAGAAGTTGCCGTCCGTGCCGGCCGCCAGGATTTCGGGCTTCCGGTCACCATCCAGATCAGCCGCGGCGATCGTGCGCACCTTCACGGGAACGTCGAAAGAAAGGGGAGCGGAGAAAGAGGAAGAGTTCAGAACGCCCGGGACGGAATTGTTCTGCAGGAGATGCAATTTGTCCCCGCTATTCAGGAGCAGGTCGATGCGTCCGTCTCCGTCGAAGTCCTCGGCGCAAAGCGATATGCCGGAGAGGTTGAAGACGAACGCGGTTGAAAATGCGCCGGCGGTGATCGGGCTGGCGGCGCCCAGGTTTCGAATCACTCCCGACTGACCGGCGATGATTCCGTTGAACGCGATATCCAGACGACCGTCGCGATCCAGGTCGATCAGTTCAACCCCCTCGGGGCGCATGCTTCCGCCGGGCAACGAAATCGTCGCGCGGGTGGCGAACGAGATCACGTTGGCGGCACTCGTGTTTTCCCAAACGGATAGGGTGCCGTAGGAATTCGCGCAGACCAGGTCGAGTTTTCCGTCGCCGTTCAAATCGCCGACCGCCAGATCATTGGGGAGGTAGTCGGACGACAGAACGAGGGGGGCGGCGAACGAAGCCCGGGTGAGGTCGCCGCCGGCGTGGATATTTCGGAAAATATAGACTTTGGCTGGACTCCGACCGGCAACGGCCAGATCCGGTCTCAGGTCGCCGTCGAAGTCCGCGATCAGCGCGCCCGCGGAGGAGCCGCTCTGCGAGTCCAAGACGAGGCCGAATCTTTTTCCGTAGGCGGGATAAGCAGGGGCGGGGGTCCCTGGGGGGACGTATTGCGATCCCTCGGCAAAAGATCTGGAGGACAGGGTGCCCGAGGGCGTGAAGGTGGGAACGAAGGGGACTGGCGACCATCCGGTGCCCTGCGAGGCCACTTGAACACCGAGGCGACCCATCGTGGCGCCGGACGGGACGATGACCGAAAGGGCGCCCGGTTGAACAGAGCTCGCGGGCACTGACACCGCGCCGAAACGAACAAGGTTGCTCGAGGCGACGGGGGCGAAGTCGCTTCCCGAGATGGTGATGGTGGCGCCGGGCGCGGCGGAAGCGGGGTCGATGGACGTGACGACCGGCGTGGCCGGGCAATGCGTTCCGAACAGGCAAAGGATCGCCGCGAATAGCTGGAGGGCAGGGATGGTCCGCATGTGTCTTGCAACTTACGATCCCGCATCAGGCGCGTCGAGCGGAGGATGCGAACGCGATCATGATTTTCGAAATGCTAATCGCGCGATTACGCGGCGACGAAGGCGGCGGCGGGGACTTCCGAAAAATGCCGCGGAAACCGTCTCCGAGTAAAGCGGCTGGGCGGCTTTCCAGGGCGCGGTCTCGGCGCCGGTTATTGGTCAGCCGAGGATGCAGGCGTCGATCGGGGTCATGGTGACGCCGAGGGAGAGGGTGTGGCGGCCGCCGCCGTTGAAGATGCCGCGGATCGGGCTCACGTCCGCGTAGTCGCGGCCGCGGGCGACGACGACGTGGCCGTCGCCGGCGAAGCAGTGGTTGGTCGGATCGTAGTCGATCCAGCCGTGGCCGGGGACGTGGATCGAGACCCAGGCGTGCATGGCGTCGGCGCCGACGAGCCGCGGCTGGCCGGGAGGCGGATCGGTGCGGAGGTAGCCGCTCACGTAGGCGGCGGCGAGGCCGAGGCGGCGCGCGCAGGCGAGGTAGAGGTGGGCGAAATCCTGGCAGACGCCGCGGCGCTGGCGGATAACCTGGGCGAGCGGCGTGCCGACCTCCGTGGCGGCGGCGTCGAAGGTGAATTCGCGGCGGAAGATTTCGCCGAGTCCGCGGATCGTCGCGACCAGATCCAGGTCGGGGGAAAGTTGAGACGTGAGTTCGCGCACGGAGGGCGTGGCGGGGACGAACTCGGTGGGATGGCGGAATTGTTCGAGCGCGTATTCGCCGGCGAGGATGTCGGAATCGGTCGCGGCGGCGGCGGTGGCGAGGGTGACGGCGGTCTCGTCGGGCGGCGGCGGCGGGGGATCGCGGCGGACGATGCTGTGGGCGGAGACGCGAAACTCGGCGTGGCTCTCGCGGACGGTGAAGACGTGGAGGGCGTTGCCGAAGGCGTCGCGGCGCTCGGCGAGGTCGCGGGCCTCGGGCGCGAGATCGAGGAAAAATTCGAAGGTGGTCTGGCCGGGTTCGTCGCGCGGACGCAGGCGCAGCGTCTGCCAGGCCGAGGCGGCGGGGGCGTCGTGCCGGTAGGCGGTGTCGTGCTGGATGCGGTAGAGAGGCACGGGGGGATCAGAGCGACAGAGGGACTGAGCGACAGAATGACGGAGCGACAGGGGGGCGAGGGACGGAAA
>CAYTLL010000046.1:24987-33321 GCA_964438755.1 uncultured Akkermansia sp.
GACAGAGGGACTGAGCGACAGAATGACGGAGCGACAGGGGGGCGAGGGACGGAAAGACAGGGGGGTCAGGCGCCGGGTTCGGCGTCGGAATGGGCGAAGTAGAGGCGGGCGAGGCGGGCGTTGAGGTCGCCGAGGAGGCCGAGTTGCTCCTGCACGAAGGCGGCGACGTAGGCGGGGGTGTTGGCGTCGGCGGCCTCGCCGTCGGCGAGGCGGGCGGCGCCGACGAGGCGGAAGGCGACGTTGCGGAGCTGTTCGGCGGCGCGCGGGGCGTGTTCGTCGGGCAGGGCGGCGAGGTGTTCGGCGAGGCGCTCGGCCTGGAAGCGGAGGCCGCGGGGATTCTCGGCGTCGGAGAGAAGCCAGGCGACCACGTCGGCGGCGTGGGGCAGGCCGGGGTGGACGGCGCGGAAGGTGAAGAGGCTGTCGGCGAGGTGGAGCGTGGTCTGGAGGCGGAACTCGCCGGGGGCGGCGGGCGCGCGGGCGAGCAGGCCGCGGAGGAGGAAGAGGAGCTGGGTGGCGCGTTCCATGCGGCGGCCGATCTCGAGGAAGCGCCAGCCGGTGTCGTGGGCGAGGGTGTCGCCGACGATGCTTTCGAGGGTGGCGAGCTGGGCGCGGAGGACGGCGGGGAGCGGGGAGGCGCCTTCGGCGCCGAGGGCGCGGAGGCGGCGGGCGATGTCCCAGGCCTCGGGGGGGAGGCGGACCTTGGCGATCTCGAGGTTGCGGGAGAGGCGGAGGAGGTTGGAGACGAGGCCGCCGGGCTGGCGGCGGTCGGCGGCGGCGCGGCGGGCGAGGGCGACGAGGCCGTAGAGGGGGGCGCCGGGCGGGGGGACGTTGTCCTGCAGCTCGAGGGCGAGGCGGGCGGCGTCGGCGGCGGCCTCGGGGTCGAGGATGGCGCTTTCGTCGCGGAGGAGCGGGTCGAGCTTTTCGAGGAGGGCGGCGAGGCGGGCGGTGCGTTCGAGGTATCGACCGAGCCAATACAAGGAGTCGGCGAGGCGGCTGGGCGTGGCGGAGCCGCGGCGGGAGGCGGGGTGGGCGCGCGGCTGGGGGAGGAGGGCGCCGTCGGGGAGGGGGCCGGGGGCGATGATCCAGGTGTCCTTGGAGATGGAGCCGCTCTGGAGCGAGACGATGGCGTCGTGGCCGTCGGGGTTGAAGCGGGTGAGGGCGCCGGGCATCACCTGGTAGTCGCCGTCCTGCCAGGCGAGGTAGACGCGCATGACGAAGGGCGCGGGGCGGAGGGCGTCGGAGGGGTGGTGCCAGACGGGGGTGGTGCCGAGGAGGACGCGTTCCTGGCCGCACCAGGCGGCGGGGCGGTCGAGGATCTCGTCGGCGAGGGCCTTGCGCTCCGCGTCGGAGAGGTGCGGGCCGTAGACGGGGGCGCGACCGCCGAAGGTGGGCTTGAGGACGAGGGCGTGGAGGTTGGCGAGGACGTAGTCGCGGGCCTCGCGCTGGCCGCACCACCAGGTTGCGGCGCTGGGCAGGCGTAGTTCCTCGTTCAATACGGAGCGGCAGAGGGGGGCGAGGAAGGCGAGGAAGGCGGTGCTTTCGGCGGCGCGGGCGCCGAGCTGGTTGGCGAGGGCGACGCGGCCGGACTGGGCGGCGTCGACCAGGCCGGGGACGCCGAGGAGGGAGCGTGGGTCGAGCTCGAGCGGGTCGCAGAAATCGGAGTCGACGCGGCGGAGGACGACGTCGACCGGGCGGAGGCCGCCGACGGTGCGGAGGAAGACCTGGCGGTCGCGGACGAGGAGGTCGCCGCCCTCGACGAGCGGGCAGCCGAGGTGGCGGGCGAGGTAGCTGTGTTCGAACCAGGATTCGTTGGCCTGGCCGGGGGAGAGAAGGACGAGGCGGGGCGACTCGGAGCGGGAGTGGAGGCGGTCGAGCGAGGCGCGGAGGTCGCGGGCGAAGCCGTAGAGGCGGCGGACGGGGGTCTGGATGAAGCTGTCGGCGAGCGCCTGGCGGACGATGAGCCGGTTTTGCAGGGCGTAGCCGAGGCCGGCGGGGATATCGAGGCGGTCCTGGAGGACCCACCAGCGTCCGTCGGGCGAGCGGCCGACGTCGGCGGCGTAGGTGTGGAGGAAGGGTTGGCGTCCGCGGCCGAGGTCGGCGCAGGCCCGCAGGTAGTGCGGGTTGGCCATGGCGAGGGCGGCGGGGACGGCGCCGGAGCGCAGGTGGCGTTGCGGGCCGTAGAGGTCCTTGAGGAGGGAGTTGAAGAGACGGGCGCGCTGGCGGAGGCCTTCGCTCAGGCTGTTCCAATCGGCGTCCTCGAGGAGGAGCGGGACGGCGTCGAGGGGCCAGGCGGCGGCGGAGGAGCCCTCGCCGGAGTAGATGTTGAGCGAGATGTCCTGCTCGACGACGGCGCGGCGGGCGTGTTCGCCGGCCTGGCGGAGGGCGCCGACGGGATCGGGGCCGAGGGTTTGGAGAAACCTGGCCCAGGCGGGGCGGAGCGAGCCGTCGGGCGCCATGGCCTCGTCGTGACGCCCGGGCAGGCCGGCGTAGCCGGCGAGGGAGGGGGCGGGGGACGAGGAGGCGGGCGGCATGCTCGGGCGGGTGCTCACGAGCGTGCCCAAGCAGGTTTTGGGCTGGCGAGCGGGTTTTTTACGAGGCGGGAGCGGAGGAAGCGTCGCCGTCGGATCCGGAGGCGAGGCTGCGGAGGCCTTCGAGCGCCTGGGCGACGCGGCGGGCCTGGTCCTGGAGGTTGTGGGAGGCGGCGGCGATCTCCTCGGACCGGGCGCTGCTTTCCTGCGCGCCCCGGTCGAGGCGATCGGTCTCGGCTCCGATGGCGTCGAGGCTGCGGGTGTCCTGCTCGACGGTCTCGGTGAGGCGGGCGAGGCTGTCGACGACGGCGCGGGTGATGTCCTCGATGCGGCGGAGGTTGGAGCCGACCTGGGTGGCGGCGCGGCCGCTTTGGTCGATGCCGGCGGTGGCGGACTGGATGAGGCCGGCGGTCTCGCGGGCGGCCTCGGCGGAGCGGGTGGCGAGGTTGCGCACCTCCTCGGCGACGACGGCGAAGCCGGCTCCGGCGGCGCCGGCGCGGGCGGCCTCGACGGCGGCGTTGAGGGCGAGGATGTTGGTCTGGAAGGCGATCTCCTCGATCGTCTGGACGATGCCGCGGATGGCGGCGGCGGCCTCGCCGGTGCGGCGGGTGGCCTCGTCGAGGGAGGCGCCGGAGACGCCGGCGGAGGCGAGTTCGGAGCGGAGGTTTTCGGCCTGCTGGGTGCGGAGTTTTTGCAGGAGATCCGCGCTCTCGCGGTGGGAGGTGATGAGCTGGCGGACGGTCTCGGCGCTGGTCTCGACGGCGGCGGCCTGCTCGTTGGCCTCCTTGGCGAGGGAGGCGCTGGCGCCGGCGAACTCGGCGGCGGCGGCGTTGAGCTCCTTGCTGGTGTCGCCTAGTCCGGCGATCGCGGAGCCGGCGCCGATGACGTAGCCCTTGATGAGCTTGGCGATGATCGTGCCGGGGACGGCGGCTAGGATCACGAAGACGGCGTGGACGACGACGATGCCGAAGCCGGCCTGGTAGTTGAAGAGGCTGGCGGGCAGGAAGAAAAAGAAGGACACGTGGTGCACCGCGATGGTGGCGGCCGCGGCGATGACGGCGCCGAGCGAGCCGAAGACGGCGAGCAGGGGGATGAGCACGAAGACGTGGAAATGCGCCTCGATCATGCCTCCGGAGAGATGGATGAGGCCGGCGCTAAGGACCATGCCGCCGATGCCGGTGATCCAGGCGGAGAGGGCGCGGCCCGGGGCGAAAAGGTGCGCGAGAAGCGGCCCGGCGAAGCCGAGGAGCGCGAGGCCGGCGGCTTCAAGCTGGCTGCGTCCGAAGTAGCCGGCGACGGCGAGGAAAGTCGGCAGGTGTAGGCCGTAGGCGATGAGGAACCAGCGGTTGACGCGTGCGACGTGGCGTTCGGCGTAGGTCATGTTTGTGAGGAGAAAAAGTTGTCGGAAGCCGGGGTGAAGGGCGGAAAGGGGAGAAAGGAGAGCCCCGTTCCGACGCCGACGGGGGTGGCGCAGCCGACTGGGACGAGCGGGGGCGGCCGCTCGCCGGCGAAGACGCGGCGCAGGGCGAGGCGGTCGAAGATGGCGCCGCCCGAGACACGCAGTTCGGCGGGGCTGTAGACTCCGGACCAGGCGAGGAGGCCGTCGGGGGAGCGCACCTCGAGGGTGGACTCGTCGCCCGCGGTGGGTTGCGGGAGGAGAACCCAGCCGGCGGCGCGGAGGCGGCGGGCGGCGGGGGTTTCCAGGAGGGAGGCGGGGCCGGTGATGGTTTCGGCGAGTCCCGCGGTCGCGCCGCGGCGCTCCCAGTGGGCGAAGAGAATCGCGGCGGTCTCGGGGTCGGCGGCGAGATGGTGGGTGACGCGCCATCCTTGGGCGCCGGCGACTTGGGCTACGGGAGCGAAATCGCGTTCGCCGTTCAGGACGGCGGCCTTCTGCAAGGCCTGGTTCGCGAAAAACAGGAGCACGCCGGCGATCCAGACGGCTATCCCTAGGCCGAGAAAAACCCGGCCGGGGACGTGCGGAGTCTTCGGGATGGAGCGGGAAGCTTGGGCGAGGGCGGAGTGCAACGACTCCTTATCGACGCGATCAGGGGAAGGTTTATCGGAATTGTTCCCGCCTTGCCGAGGGGCGGATGATGGGTGGGGTTTTGGCCCTACTTCGTGGGGGTTCCCAGCGGGGATGGGTCCGATGGAGGGCGGACCGCGGTGTCCGCCTTTCGTGGCGCGCAGGTTCGCCGTGGCGGGGACGGCGCCCCGCCCTCCACAAGAAGTCAACGGGGGAACGCTGGCGCCGTTACAATGAACGGCGTGGTCGGAATCACTTTGGTGACGTGGTGGGTTTAACCACTGATGAAACGGCCCAAAGGGCGTTTTTTGGGAAGATGAGTCGCGGCTTTTGGAGCCGCGATGGCGGCGTCGATGGGCGACCAAGGGCCGCAGGCGATGGTCCAACAGTGGCGATAACTCTGCGCGAAACGCTCCCTGCTCCGTGAGGATTCCCTGAGGGGTGGGGTCCGATGGAGGGCGGACCGCCGTGTCCGCCTTTTGTGGTGCGTAGGTTCGCCGTTGCGGGGACGGCGCCCCGCCCTCCACAAGAAGTCAACGGGGGGAGCGCTGGCGCAGGACGGTGGCGGGGTCGCGGAGGTCGAGGGTGTGGGGGAGCTCGGGCGCGATCTCTAGGGGCGCGGGCGGGAGCGCGTGGCCGGGCGTGTGGCCGCGGGGGAAGAAGCGCGCGAGGCGGCGCGACTCGGCTTCGTAGGCGTTGACCGGGAATGTGACGTAATTACGACCGCCGGGGTGGGCGACGTGGTAGACGCAGCCGCCGAGGGAGCGGTGGTTCCAAGTATCCACGAGGTCGAAGACGAGCGGCGAATCGACCCCGATGGTCGGGTGAAGGCAGGCGGGCGGTTGCCAGGCGCGGTAGCGGACGGCGGCGACGAACTCGCCGTTGACGCCGGTGGGCTGGAGCGGGACGCGGCGGCCGTTGCAGGTGAGGACGTAGCGCTCGGGCACGAAGCCGGTGAGGACGACCTGGAGGCGCTCGACGGAGCTATCGACGAAGCGCACGGTGCCGCCGGCGGCGCCTTCCTCGCCCATGACGTGCCAAGGCTCGAGGGCGTGGCGGATCTCGAGGGTCATGCCTCGGTAGGCGACGTGGCCCATGAGGGGGAAGCGGAACTCGAGGTGCGGCGCGAACCATTCGGCCTCGAAGGCGAAGCCGGCGCCGCGGAGCTCGTCGATGACGTCGGCGAAATCCTGACGCACGTAATGCGGCATGAGGAAACGGTCGTGCAGGTCGGTGCCCCAGCGGGCGAGGCGCGGCGGGTTGTAGGGCGTTTCCCAGAAACGCACGATGAGGGCGCGGAGCAGGAGCTGTTGCGCGAGGCTCATGCGGGCGTGGGGCGGCATCTCGAAGGCGCGCAACTCGAGGAGACCGAGACGGCCGGTGGAGGAGTCGGGCGAGTAGAGCTTGTCGATGCAGAACTCGGCGCGGTGGGTGTTGCCGGTGACGTCGGTGAGCAGGTTGCGGAAGATGCGGTCGACGAGCCAGGGCGGCACGGGGGCGCCGCCGGCGGTGAGGCGGTCGAGTTCGCGGAAGGCGATCTCGAGCTCGTAGAGCGAGTCGTTGCGCGCCTCATCGACGCGCGGGGCCTGCGAGGTCGGGCCGATGAAGAGGCCGGAGAAGAGGTAGCTGAGCGAAGGGTGGTTGTGCCAGTAGGCGACGAGGCTCTTGAGCAGCTGCGGGCGGCGGAGGAAGGGGCTGTCGGAGGGGCGGGCGCCGCCGACCACGATGTGGTTGCCGCCGCCGGTGCCGGTGTGGCGTCCGTCGACCATGAACTTTTCCGTGCCGAGGCGGCAAAGGCGGGCTTCGGCGTAGAGCGTCTCGGTCTTCTCGACGAGCTCGTCCCAGGTGGAGGACGGGTGGATGTTGACCTCGATGACGCCGGGGTCGGGCGTGACCTTGATGTTGTTGAGACGCGGGTCGTGGGGCGGGAGGTAGCCTTCGATCACGACGGGCAAGTTCAGCTCTGCGGCGGTGGCCTCGATGGCGGCGAGGAGGTCGAGGTAATCCTCGGTGCTCGTGACCGGAGGCATGAAGACGAAGAGGTGGCCTTCGCGCGCCTCGACGCAGAGGGCGGTGCGCACGATCCAGGGGGCGGATTGCTGCGCGCCGGGGCGGGTGTCGGCGGGCGGCAGGCTGCGCGGGCGCGGCTGGAGATGGGGCGGGACGGCGGGATCGCCGGGACGGCCCTGGCCCGAGCCGCCGACGAAAGGCCAGCCGCGCAGGTCGAAGGCGTGGGTGCGCGGATCGGGGGCGGAGTCGGAGCCGTGGGCGGAGGCGCCGGTGGATTGGAAATACTGGCGGGCGAGGGCCTCGCGGTCGGGGAGCGGCGGGAGATCGAGCGTCGGGTCGGGCGTGATGCCGAAGCGGTAGTCGATGGGCGCGGTCCAGGGCTGCGAGTCGAGCGGGAGGCGGTAGCCCATGGGTGAGTCGCCGGGGATGAGGAACATCCTCTCGGGCCGCAGGAACCAGGGGCCGGAGTTCCAGCCGAGGCGGTCGCCGCGGATGACGCGCTCGAGGGGCATCGCGTAGCCGACGATCTTGTCGAGGCCCTGCTCGAAGATCTTGGAGAGGCGGGCGCGCTCCTCCGGGTCGGAGAGGCGGCTCTTGAGCGGATCGACGTTGGAGGGGAGGCGGCGCTCCTTCCAAAGGTAGTAGAAGGCGTCCTCGTAGCCGGGCAGGATCCAGCGGGCTTCGACGCCGAGGTTTTGCGCGAGCAAGTGGGTGAAAAGCTCCGCGTCCGTGGCGGTGCGGCCGGAGGGCGAGTCGAAGTTGTCGAGCAGGGCGGGGTTTTTCCAGATGGGCTGGCCGTCGCGGCGCCAGAGGCAGGTGAGGGCCCAGCGCGGGAGCTGTTCGCCGGGATACCATTTGCCCTGGCCGTAGTGGATGAAGCCGCCGGCGCCGTAGTGTTTCCAAAGGCGCTTGATGAGCTGGTCGGCGAGCTTGCGCTTGGTGGGGCCGACGGCGGCGGTGTTCCACTCGGGGCCGTCCATGTCGTCGATGGAGATGAAGGTCGGTTCGCCGCCCATGGTGAGGCGGACGTCGCCGGCCTGGAGGCGTTCGTCGATCTTGCGGCCGAGGGCGTTGATGGCGTCCCACTGGGCGTCGGTGTAGGGGAGGGTGACGCGGGGCGATTCGTAGACGCGGCGGACCTCCATCGCGAAGTCGAACTCGACCTCGCTCTTGTCGACGCCACCGGAGATGGGCGCGGCGCCGGAGGGTTCGGGCGTGCAGGCGAGCGGGATGTGGCCCTCGCCGGCGAGCAGGCCGGAGGTGGGGTCGAAGCCGATCCAGCCGGCGCCGGGGAGGAAGACCTCGGTCCAGGCGTGGAGGTCGGTGAAATCGGTCTCGGCGCCGGAGGGGCCGTCGAGGGATTTCTGGTCGGGGCGCAGCTGTATCAGGTAGCCCGATACGAAGCGCGCGGCGAGGCCGAGGTGGCGCAGGACCTGGACGAGGAGGAGGGCGGAGTCGCGGCAGGAGCCGGAGGCTTTTTCAAGGGTTTCCTCGGGCGTTTGCACGCCGGGCTCGAGGCGGATGAGGTATTTGATCGCTCGCTGGAGGCGCTGGTTGAGGTCGACGAGAAAGTCGATGGTCGCGCGCGGCTTGGAGACGTCGACGGAGCGGACGAAGGCGGCGAGCAGCGGGCGGGCGGCGAGGTCGTCCTTGCGGAGGAAGGGGGCGAGTTCCTGGGCGGTCGCGGCCTCGTAGGCGAAGGGGATATGGGTCGCGGAGGGCTCGAGGAAGAAGTCGAAGGGATTGTAGACCGCCATCTCGGCGACGAGGTCG
>CAYTLL010000047.1:0-32771 GCA_964438755.1 uncultured Akkermansia sp.
CTCGCCGCCCTCGCCCTCGACGGCGCCGCCGTCCTCCCGCGCCTCCGCGGCATGTTCGCCTTCGCGCTTTGGGACGCCGCCGAGCGCACGCTCCTCCTCGCCCGCGACGCGCTCGGCATCAAACCCCTCCTCTACCACCACGACGCCGCCGGACCCTTCCTTTTCGCCTCCGAAGTCCGCGCCCTCCTCGCCTCCAAGCACGTCCCCGCCGACCTCGATCCCGCCGCCGCGGCCGACTTCCTCCGCTGGCTCTCCATCCCCGCGCCGCGCACCCTACACGCCGGCATCCGCGCCCTCCGCCCCGGCGAGCAACTCGTCCTCCGCGACACCCGCGCCGAGATCTCCGCCTGGTGGACGCCCTCGCGGATTTTCGCCGCGCCCGCCGCCTCGCGCCCGCCCGCCGCGACTTCCATCCCCGAGCTCCGCGCGCAACTCCGCGCCCGGCTCGACGACAGCATCCAGGCCCACCTCGCCGCCGACGTTCCCGTCGGCGCCTTCCTCTCCGGCGGCCTCGACTCCGCCGTGGTCTGCGCGCTCATGGCCCGCCACACCGGGTCCAACCTGAAGACCTTCACCCTCGGCTTCGAGGAGGCTGGCTTCTCCGAGGCCGCCGAGGCCGCCGCCACCGCGCGCCACCTCGGCGTGGAACACCACGTCCATACGCTCACCGGCGCCGCCGTCGCCTCCGACCTGGAGAAAATCCTCGCCGGCCTCGACCAACCCACCGGCGACGGCCTCAACACCTACTACGCGTCCCGGGTCGCCCGTGCCGGCGGCGTCACCGTCGCCCTCTCCGGCCTCGGCTCCGACGAGTTCTTCGGCGGCTACCCCTCCTTCCGCCGCCTCCCCGCCCTCGCCAGATGGCTCCCCGCCTGGCGCGGCCTCCCGCGCCCGCTGCAAAAACTCGCGTTCGACGCCCTCGACGCCGGCCCCACCTCCGCGCGCAAGCTCGCCGCCACCCTCCGCCTCGCCTCGGCCAACCCCGAGCCCGCCGCCCTCGCCCTCGCCCAGCGTAGCGTTTTTCCGGATACGACGATCGCCCAGCTCCTCGCGCCCGCCGCGGCTTCGCCGATTTCCAATCTCAAAGCCCCGATCTCCGACTCCCCGTCGCCGCACCCGGCGACGGACGAGCTCGCCGCCGCCTGGGCCGCCCTCCTCGCCACGCGTCCCTCCGGCGCGGCGGACGCCCCCGCCTGGTCCGCCCTCGCGGGCCTCGCCGAGACCCGCGGCTACATGGCCGACGTCCTTCTGCGCGACTCCGACGAATTCAGCATGGCCCACTCCCTCGAGCTGCGCGTCCCCTTCGTCGACCTCCCCCTCGCCGAGTGGACCTGGGCCCAGGACCCCGCCCTGCTCCACGCGCGCGGTCTCGCACCCAAGGCCCACCTCGCCGCCGCCTGCGCCGACCTGCTTCCGCCCGCCCTCCTCGAACGCAAGAAACGCGGCTTCACCCTCCCCTTCGCCCGCTGGCTGCGCGGCCCGCTCCGCCCCTTCATGGAGGAGACGCTCGGCTCCGTCTCCGCCGCGCGTTCCGGCCTCTTCGATCCCTACGTCCCCGGCCGCCTCTGGCGAAACTTCCGCGACGGTTCCGACGATCGCGCCTGGTCGCGCGTCTGGTCCCTCGCCCTTCTCGTTCATCTGGCGAACCGCCGCTAAGAGTCGTTCTCGGGATTTTCCTGAAGACGCGACCGGCCGCGAAACGACGCCGAGGTCCAAAAAATGCCCGGCGACCGGGCTCCTCGGCGCTCTTCGCGGGGCTTGCGCACTTTTTTCGCCCGTCTCCGACGGGCGCCACTCAACGCCTCTTCGTCGGCCGGACACGAGGTGGGGGAAAGCGCGCCTGAAACCTCCCGCCCAAACGATACGGCCTCCGCGGACCGCGGCTTCGTCCCCTCCGCCCGGCCGACCGGTCGGACCCCGCGCGGACGGACCCGTCGCCTTACATTAAATTCACAGCCTTGTCGTCCGGGCCCGGCTTGTGCGTAGTCCTTCACCCGCCGCATGAAAGCCGTCCTCCTCGCGCCCGAATTCGCCGCCAGCGATGGTGGCATCCAGCGCATTCTCCGGCTCTACCTGCGCGCGCTCGCGGAAGATCCCACGCACCGTTCCCTCGCCTTGGTGGCGCTCAACGACGGCCCCGCCGATCTCGCCCGCGTTCCCGCCTTCGCGGGCGAGACGCTGGAGGGCAAGCCCCTCGACCGCGCGGCCTGCTCCCGCTCCAAACCCGCCTTCGTGCGCGAGACCTGGCGCGCCGGCTCGGGCGCGGCCCGCGTCGTGTGCGGCCACCTCGCGCAACTCCCGGTCGCGGCCCTCGCGACCCGTCCCGGCGGACGGCTCGCGCTCGTCGCGCACGGCATCGAGGTCTGGGAAAAACCCTCGCCGCTTCACCTCCTCGCGCTGCGCCGCTGCGACCGCGTTTTTTGCGTCTCGCGCCACACGCGCGACCGGCTCCGCGACCTCCATCCGTGGCTGGCGCCGAGCCTGCGCGTGGTGCCCAACGCCCTCGACCCCGAGCTTCTGTCCGGTCCCGCGCCCGAACCGCCGCCCTCCGACCGTCCGCCCGTCATTCTCTGCGTCGGGCGCCTCAGCGCCGCCGACGCCTACAAAGGCTACGACCTGCTCATCCAGGCCTTCGCGCTCCTCCCGCCGTCCGCCTTCCACTCGCATCCCGAACTCGTCCCCCGGCTGCGCTTCGTCGGTGACGGCGACGACCGCCCGCGCCTCGAGGCCCTCGCCCGTGAACTCCGCGTCGCGGATCGCGTCGAATTTTCCGGGCGCCTTTCCGACGCCGAGCTACGCCGCGCCTTCGCCGACTGCACCTGCTTCGCGCTCGCCAGCACGGGCGAGGGTTTCGGCCTGGTCTACCTCGAGGCGATGGCCGCGGGACGCCCCTGCGTGGGACTGCACGCCACCGCGGTGCCCGAACTCATCGGCCCGCAGACCGGCGTGCTGGCCGAGCCGGACAATCCCGCCGCCCTCGCCGCCGCCCTCGCCGAATGTCTCGCCCGCTTTTGGGACGCCGCCGAGCTGCGCCAGGCCGCGCTTTGCTACAGTTACCCCCACCTCGTCACCGCCCTCGCCACCGCCTGGCATTAAGCCATCGCACTTCCGCAAGCCGCGAAACCCCTACGCATTCCCCGAGGCCCCGTAATGTAATTGGGACGTGAAATCCGTCCCCGCCCCCCATCTGATCGTCCCACCCGCCCAAGCATGGAAACCGCCGCCGCCCCCGCCGCATCCGCCCCGGATGCCCCTGTCATCGTGCTCGAGGCCGGCCGAGCGTCCGCGCATTACTGGCGGGATCTGTGGCGCTACCGCGAACTCGCCGGCTTCCTCGCCTGGCGCGACATCAAGGTCCGCTACAAACAAGCCGTGCTCGGCGTCGCGTGGGCGGTGATCCAGCCGGCGATCCAGACCCTCTTGCTCACCTTCGTGTTCGGCAAGCTGGCCGGCATGTCCTCGGTCGGCGAGGCGCCCTACGCGCTGCTCGTGCTTTGCGGCACCCTGCCGTGGCAGCTTTTCACCGGGGTCTTCAACGGCGCGGGCAACAGCCTGGTCGGCAATTCCCACCTCATCAGCAAGGTCTACTTCCCGCGCCTCATCGTGCCGCTCTCCGCCCTGGGCGTGGCCCTGCTCGACTTTGTGATCGTGCTCGTCTTCTCGATCCCGGCGGTGGCGTTTTTCTACGCCATACCCGACTGGCGCATCCTTTTCCTGCCGCTCTTCATGCTGCTGGCGATCGGCATCGCGCTCGGCGCGGGCCTGTGGATCACCGCGCTGACGGTGCGCTTTCGCGACTTTCGCTTCATCACGCCGTTCCTTCTGCAGGTCGGCTTTTTCATCACGCCCATCGGCTACACCACCGCGGCCACGCCGCATTGGCAAAAGTGGCTCGCGCTCAACCCGCTCGCGGCGGTGGTCGACGGCGTGCGCTGGTGCATGCTGCGCGGGGTGTCGCCGCTGAACGCCCCGGGGCTTCTCCTTTCGCTCGGCGCCGCCGCGCTGCTCATCGCCACCGGCGTCTGGTATTTCCGCCGCACCGAGCGGCAGTTCGCCGACGTCATCTAAGGCCCCAAATCCTCACCGCCCTCGCCCCCATGTCCCATCCCGCCATCGAGGTCTCCGGCCTGAGCAAGCGCTACGTGATCGAGCACGAGTCGCGGCACGACAACCTGCGCGACACCCTGCATCACGCCGCGCGCAAACTCTGGCGCCGCGCCCGCTGGGGCACCGGCTTCGAACGCGAGGAGTTCTGGGCCCTGCGCGACGTGTCCTTCTCCATCCAGCCCGGCGAGGTCGTGGGCGTGATCGGCCGCAACGGCGCCGGCAAAAGCACGCTGCTCAAGATCCTCTCGCGCATCACCGAGCCCAGCTCGGGCAAGATCGCCATCCGCGGACGCGTGGCCTCCCTGCTCGAGGTCGGCACCGGGTTCCACCCCGACCTCACCGGCCGCGAAAACATCTTCCTGAACGGCGCGATCCTCGGCATGAGCCGGGGCGAGATCCGGAAGAAATTCGACGAGATCGTGGCCTTCGCCGAAGTGGAGCGGTTCCTCGACACGCCGGTGAAGCGCTACTCGAGCGGCATGTATGTGCGCCTCGCCTTCGCCGTGGCCGCCCACCTCGAGCCCGAGATCCTGATCGTCGACGAGGTCCTCGCCGTCGGCGACGCGCAGTTCCAGAAGAAGTGCATCGGCAAGATGCAGGACGTCGCCCGCGGACAAGGCCGCACCGTCCTCTTCGTCAGCCACAATCTCGAGACGATGCTGCAACTGACCACGAAGGCCCTGCTCCTTCAGTCGGGCTCCGTGAACTTCTTCGGCCCCACGCCCGAGGCGCTCTCCCGCTACCTTCAGCGTCGGGACGATCAGATCGGCAACTACGTCGACGCCTCGCCGGGCGACGCTCCTCGCATCGCGCGCATCGATCTCAAGACCTCGGAAGGGCCCGGATTGCAGGCCCATGGCGCTCCTCTCGAAATTCGTTTCGAAATCGATCTGCCCCGCCCGGTGCGACAGCTCTGCCTGTCCTGCTACATCTGCAATCCATCCGGACAACAGATCGCCCTGGTCCATCGTTTCGACATGGACGGAGCCTCCTATCCCGCGGGGACGCCCGCCGTGCTGACCTGCCGCATACCTTCCCTGGGACTGTTCCAAGGCGGCTACCATCTTCGCGTATATTTCGCCGAGGCCCGAAACGGCTCGGTTTTCAAAACGATCGAGCACGCTTGCCCGTTCGAGGTGGTGATGACCGTCCCTCGCGCCGCCTGGCCTTGGCAGCCAAACGAATGCCTCTACCTCGAAACCGCATCATGGTCGCGCGCGTGAACCCCTCTCTCTGCCCCCTCTCGGGCCTCGCCGGAAAACCACGCCGGCGGTTCTCCGCGCAATCTCTCGTTCGCCTGCACGAACAATATCTCGGCGCGCCTCTGCCGTCCCATCTGCAGACCAAATATTTCACCCAGGCGGTCCAGGAATACGAATGCCCCGAGAGCGGCCTGCGCTGGTATTCACCCGGAGCGGCCGGCGACGGCGACTACTACGAATTTCTCGGTCGCGCCTTCGACTGGTATTACGACGCGAACCGCTGGGATAAAACCGTCCTGCGCTCCTTGCTCCGGGATCAGCGCCCGCTTCGGCTGGTGGACATCGGTTGCGGCGCCGGGGACTTGCTGCTCGAGGCGCGCGCCTTGGGCATCGACGTGGCGGGAGTGGAAATAAATCCCGATTCCCTCGATGCCGCCAAAGCCCACGGACTGGATGTGCGGCGCCCCGACGAATTGCCCGAACGGTGGCCGGCGAGCGTCGATGTCCTCACCCTGTTGCAGGTCATAGAACATGTGGAGAATCCCCTCGGATTCGTGCGCGATCTGATCGGACGCTTCCAACCCCGTCGCCTGGTGATCAGCGCGCCCTGTCATCGCAGTCTCCTCGGACTCTCCAGCGACCCGCTATCTTGGCCTCCCCATCATATCTCGGCCTGGTCCGAAAAGGCGATGCGCACCCTCGCGGATAAAATCGGATATGAAGTGGAGTCGATCCGGCTCGAAGAGGTCGATTTGCCACGGGTGCTTTGGTTCAACGACAAGGAGGCGAGCGGTCGACTGCCTGGCCTGCCGGGTTTCATCGCATTTTGCGCCCGACGCCGATGGGGCGGAAACAAGCTGGCGAGGCTCCTGCTGAACCGCGCGAAGCGTAAGCCCGGCTCCTGGGCCACCTGCTCGCACAGCGTCTTCGCGATCTTGAAGCCGGCCGCCAATTCATAGCGCATCACGACGAGTGAAAAAGCGTCTGGCCATCCTCAGCACGATGAGCGGCTCCCCTTGGGGAGGCAGCGAGGAGCTGTGGCGCGCCGCCGCCTCCCGGCTTTGCGCCGAGGGCTGGGCGATACACGTTTCGGTCCAGGATTGGGGATCCGCCAACGCGCCCGTTCTGAAAGAACTGACCACGGCGGGCGTGGACGTATACGCCCGTCGGCCCGAACCCTCCTTGATGAGGCGTCTGCGATGCACGCGTCTTGGCCGCTGGTTGCCTCCGGCAAACGCCTCTGCCTATGAATCCGTCTGGGCGTTCAAGCCGGATCTTATCTTGGTCAATCAAGCCTTGGGCCTCGATTTTTTGGCGCCCGGCATCGCAAGCAGACTGGAGCGCGGGGGGCCCCGCTACGCCCTGTTGTCCCAAGCCTATCCGGAAATTCCACGCGTTCTCGCGCCGGCTGATCGTGATCGCGCGGTCAGGATCATGCGCGGCGCAGCGGCGCGTTTCTTTGTGGCCAGGCGCAACGCGGAAGTTTGCCGCGGCGAACTTCTCGCCGACTTCGGACGGACGGAAATCGTCGCCAACCCGGTCGCCATGCGAGGCTCGCACGAGGAGCCTTGGCCCGAGCCGGCGGAACACGCGCGTCTGGCGTGCGTGGCACGGCTGGATATTTCCACCAAGGGCCAGGACGCCTTGCTCCAAGCCCTTGCCGCCACCTCGCAAAGCCTGCCGCCCTGGAGGCTCACTTTGGCCGGTTCGGGCCCGCACGAGGAATACCTGAAATCGCTGGCCCGCGACCTGGGTCTCGCCGACCGCATACGCTTCGCCGGCCACGTGCGGGACATCCGTGGCTTTTGGCGCGATCATGAAGCCCTTGTCCTGCCTTCGCGATTGGAAGGAACACCGCTCGCCTTGGTCGAAGCCATGTTGTGCGCTCGTCCCGCGCTGGTCACGGATGTGGGCGACTGCGCCGAGTGGATCGACGCGCCCCGGTGCGGCGAATGCGCCGGCAGCTCCACCCCGTCGGCGCTGGCCGCCTCCATCTCGCGCTTTTTCGCCGACCGCGCCGAATGGCCACGCCTCGGCAAACAGGCCGCCGCTCGCGCAGCGGCCCAGTTGTCCGCCGATCCCGCGACGACCTTTTCCGAACGTCTGAAAGCGCTCGTGGAATGATCATGGCTCGATGCGCGCACAGCCACCCTCTTCGCGGACAATCATCCGACGCCCTCGAAGGTTGGCGTAATCCGGCCGCGCCCACCCCGTTCGGCACACCCGCCCTGCGCGGCTCATGCCGCTCCACCCACGGGCGGCACCCGGTCGGCGGCATGAACGCCTGGCCGCGCCGCGACGTCCGAGCGAAGCGACGCGCGCAGGTCGACATATTCGACGCCCCCGGCCCATGACATCCTCTCGCCCAGACGGAAACTCCATCGGTTTCGTCCGCGTTTTCCTCGCCGGCCTGGTGGTCTATTCCCACGCGTATTATTTGGGAGACTTCGGAGCGGAGCCGCTCCTGCGCCTGACCGACGACACGGTCATCGCCGGCACCTTGGCCGTCCAGGCCTTCTTCGTGCTGAGCGGCCGCCTGATCGCGGAAAGCTGGATGCGTCGCCCCCGGCTCGGCGTCTTTCTCGCGCATCGCGCCCTGCGCCTGCTGCCCGCCCTGTGGGTCTGCCTCGCGGTCGTGGCCTTCGGCCTGACGCCCCTTTTGCACCTCTCCCGGCCGACGGCGGGCGCCTCGTGGCCGGAACTGCTGTCCGAGGCGTTCTCCTACGTGGCCCGCAATCTGTTCCTGCCCCGCTCCCAGATCACGGTGGGACCGTATCCCGGCGACGACTGGAACGGCTCGCTTTGGACGCTTTTCTACGAGGGAGCCGCCTATCTCGCGGTCGCCGCCCTCGGTCTGTTGTCCCTCTTGGGAAAACGTCGCGTGATCGGCGTCGGCCTCTTGATTGCCCTGCTAGGATTAAACTTCGCCTGGCACTTCGCCCCCGGTCTGCTGCCCGCGCCGCTGCCTCGCCTCTTCGACACGCCCGGCAAGCAGCTCACGTTCTATTTCTTCGCCGGCATGCTTTGGGCGACGATTCCCGCGCTGGACCGATGGACGACACGTCACGCCGTCGGCTCGGGCGCCCTGGCGCTGCTCGTGGTCACGCTGATGCTCGGATGGCACGGTGGCACCGGATTCCTTTTGCTTCCGCCCGCGCTCTTCTGGCTGTGCGCGGCGCTCCCTCTGCGCGGCTTCGAGAAATGGGCCGGCGGCGACTACAGTTACGGCCTCTATCTTTACGGCTATCCTGTCCAGCAAACCCTGTCGTGGTTTGGCGCGACTTCCTGGGGCTTCTGGCCTTGGTTTCTGGCCGGGCTGGCCGGCGCCATCGCGCTGGCGGTGCCGAGCTGGCATCTGGTGGAGAAACCCGCGTTGTCCCTGCGGCGCCGTTTGCCGATGTCGCCTTCGTCTTCCCCATGAACCAACCTTGGGCAGCCAGACTCTTGGCGGCGCTCGACACGCTGCGGTCACGCGTGGCGATCACCGCCATCCGGCTTTGCGGCGCGCGAGTCGGCCGCGGATGCACGTTGGGCGCCGGCTGCGATCTCCGTCTCGGTATCTCCCACCCGCGCCGTGGCGAAATCGAGATCGGTCCGGGCTCGCGCCTGGAACAGGGGGTCATACTTCATCCCCACGGCGGCGCCATACGCCTGGGAAGCGACGTCTTTCTCGGACCGGGTGTGGTCATCTACGGCCACGGCGGCGTCGAGATCGGCCCCGAGTGCCTGATCGCCATGCACTGCCGTATCCTTTCCTCCGAGCACACCGTCGCCCCCGCCGGCGTGGCCATTCGCACCCAACCCGACATCCCCAAACCCACCCGCCTCGGGCGTGACGTCTGGCTGGGCGCGGGCGTCACCGTGCTCGGCGGCGTCACCATCGGCGAAGGCTGCGTCGTGGGCGCGGGAACGGTCGTAACCCGCGATATCCCGCCCTTCTCCATCGCCCTCGGCGTGCCCGCCCGCGTCGTCGGCCGTCGTCCCGAAAAATGACCAAGCCAAGCGCGCATTTCACCCAACTCGACCCCCTGCGCGCCTTCGCCGTGGGCGCCGTGCTCCTCGCACACTTTTCTCCGACGGTTGGCCATGTCGCGCCCGAGTTCGGCTTCGCGGGGGTCCGTCTGTTTTTCGTCCTCAGCGGCTTCCTGATCACCGGCATTCTCCTCCGTGCCCGGGCCCGGATACAAGGCGGGGGTAGCTCGCTGAACGCGGAGCTGCGCCGCTTTTGGATTCGCCGTTCCCTGCGCATATTTCCCGCCTTCTATCTTCTGCTTCTTGCCAATCTCGCCTTGGACATCAGCTCGACCAGGGAGGACTTTTGGTGGCACGCCACCTATCTGAGCAATTTTCTCATGGGGTTGGACGGCGCTTGGCGAGACCTGCTCACCCACCTGTGGTCGCTCGCCGTCGAAGAGCAGTTTTACCTCCTCTGGCCGGCGCTGATGTTGGGCGCGCTCCGGCTGTCGCCTCGAAACGCGATATGCGCCGCGTTGCTCATCGGCCCGATCAGCCGAGCCGCGCTGGTTCTGGCGGCGCCCGCGAATTCGATCGCGCCCGTGCTTCTCACTCCCGCCTGCCTGGACCTCCTGGCGGCCGGGGCGCTGCTCGCCTGGCTGCGGCACCGAAACGGCGAGGCGGACCCCGTCCGCCGCCGCTGGCGCGTCGTCGGCCTCGTCCTGCTGCCCCTGGCGCTCGCATCCACCTTGCGCGTGCCCGCCGGGCTCGAGGCGCTGCGAACGGTGTTCGCCCCCGCCCTCCAGGCCTTCGCCTTCGCCGCGCTCATAGACGGCGCCGCGCTCGGCTTCACCGGCTTCACCGGTCGGTTGCTCTCGTGGACTCCGCTGATCTGGGTCGGCCAGATCAGCTACGGCGTCTACCTCTACCACAACAACGCGCATTGGCTGGGACCTCGCATCCTTCGCCAGCTCACCCACTACCGCCTCGCCTACTTCCCCTCGGAAGCTCTTCACGTCGCCTACCTCACGATGCTTGCGCTCTTCTTCGCCTCCGCCAGCTGGTATCTGATCGAGCGCCCCTTGGTGCGGCTCAAGGAGCGCGCCGCCCCCTGAGAGATCCACCCGCCGCCAGCCATGACCGTCCCCTTCCAAGCTTGCGTGATCATTTGCACGCACAATCCCCGGCGCGATTACCTCGCCCGCACTCTCGCCGCGCTCGCCGCCCAGACGCTTTCCACCTCCGCCTACGAACTCGTCATCGTGGACAACGCCTCCCGCGAACCGGTGGCGAACTTCGCCGACCTCGCCTGGCATCCTTTCGCGCGCGTCGTCGTCGAAACAAAACTCGGCCTCACCAACGCCCGCATGCGCGGCATCGCGGAGGCCTCCGCCGATCTCGTGATCTGGGTCGACGATGACAACCTCCTCGCCCCCGACTACCTCGCCACCGCGCTCCAGATCGCGCGCGACTGGCCGATGCTCGGCGCCTGGGGCTGCGGCCATTTCACCCCGGAATGGGAAACGCCTCCCGCGCCGGAACTCGCCCCTTATCTCGAATATCTGGCCGTGGGCCGGCGCGACTCGGCCCGCTGGAGCAACCGCCCCTACGACTACGAAGCCACGCCCGCCGGCGCCGGCTTCTGCTGCCGCCGCAAGGTGGCCCAAGCCTACGCCCGCTCCGTGAACGAGGACCCGCGTCGCCTCGCCCTCGGCCGCGCCGGCGCGGGCCTGGGCGCCTGCGAGGATTTCGATCTCGCCCTTCACGCCGTCGATCTCGGCCTCGGCACGGGCGTTTTTCCGAGCCTCAGACTGACTCACCTCATGCCCTCCGGCCGCGTGGACGAAGACTACCTGCTGCGCCTGGTCGAAGGGCACGCCCGCTCCACCGTGCTCCTGATGGCGCTGCGCGACCCCGCGTTCCGCCCCGCCAGACGCGACTGGAAATTCCGCATCCGCGAGTGGCGCTTCCGACGGGGCCTTTCCCCGGTTCTTCGCCGCATCGCCGACGCCCGGCGCCGCGGGGAGGCGGCCGCCGCCCGCCTGCTCGACGACAGCCCGTCCCCATCGCGATGAACCCGCCCTACGTCAGCGTCATCCTTTGCACCCGAAATCCGCATGAGGGCCGGCTCGCCCGCACCCTGGCCGGACTCGTCGCGCAAACCCTCGACGCCGCCGACTGGGAAATGCTTCTGATCGACAACGGCTCCGCGCCCGCCCTCGCGCGGGCCTCCCTCCCCTCTCCTGGCCCCGATGTGGCCCATCTCCGCGTGATCCCGGAACCGGTGGCGGGCCTCACCCCGGCCCGACTTCGCGGCATCGCCGAGGCGAAAGGGGAGATCCTCGTCTTTGTCGACGACGACAACGTCCTCGCCCCCGGGTATCTGTCCGCCGCGCTCGCGGCTTTTCGCGCCTCGCCCCGCCTCGCCGCGGCCGGCGGGCCGGTGCGCCCCGAATTCGAATCCACGCCCCCCGTCTGGGCAGAGGAGTTTTTCCCGCTTCTCGCCTTGCACGACCACGGCCCCGCCCCGCTCCTCGCCGCCGGAGGCCCCTCCGCCTCCTGGCCGGACTTCGCCCCCGTCGGCGCCGGACTCTGCCTTCGCCGCGAAGCCGCCCTCGCCTACGCCGCCGCGGTCCGCTCCGACCCCGCCCGCTCAGCCCTTGATCGTCGGGCGGGCCAGCTCACCTCCGGAGGCGACAACGACATGGTCTTCACCGCGCTGCGCGCCGGTGGCGACGTCGCCTACCTCCCGAAGCTTTCCCTCGACCATATCATCCCGCCCTCGCGTCTCGACCCCGACTACCTCGCCCGGCTCAACCGCGCCATCCAGCGCTCCTGGGTCCGGGTGCTCGCCCTCCACGGCTCCTGCCCGTGGCGGCCGATCCCCCGATGGACGCTTCCCCCTCGCGTTCTGCGCGCCCGCCTTCGCTCGCGACCGTGGCGGGGTCCCGCCGAACGCGTGCGCTGCGCCGGCGTGGTCGGACGATTGGAAGGGCAGGCGGACCTGGGTTTTAATCCTCTCCCCCGGTGAACGCGACATCCCCTTCCCGTTTGCTCGGCCGTCTCGCCGTCGCCCCGCGCATGGCCCGCCGCCTCCTCGCCTGGGGCGCGCCCGGACGCAGCGTCGCCTTCGGGCCCAAGAGTCTCGGCGACGATCTGCTCTGCACCGCCGTCCTACGCGAGGCCAGGAAACGCGGGCGCCCGATGGTCATGTTCTCGAACCGCCCCGAGCTATTCGCGGGCAATCCCGACCCGGTCGCGGTCCGGCCGATCGACGATCACTTCATCACGCTTCTCCGACGCCTCGGACGCGCGCCGACGTTTCCCTACTACGTCGCGAACGACCCCGCGTCGGCCCACCGCGACATCGTGCCTCCGCGACACATCATCGCCGAGATGTGCCGGCTCTGCGGCCTGGAGGGCGAGATCGCTCTGCGCCCCTACCTGAGCCTCGACGCCGCGGAACTCGACGCCGCCCCGCGACTCGAGCGCCAGGTCGCCATCCACTCGTCCGGCCTCGCCGCCGCCATTCCTTACCGCACAAAGGAATGGGGCGCGGATCGCTTCGCCGCGCTCGCCCGGCTTCTTTCGCGCGACTACTCGCTGGTCCAGCTCGGATCCCCCTCGGATCCGCTCCTCCCCGGCGTCGCGCTCGACCTGCGCGGGCGCACCACCCTCCGCGGCGCGGCCGCGGCGCAGGCCAACTCGCTTCTGTTCGTCGGTCTCGAGGGATTTCTCACCCATCTCGCCCGCGCCGTGGATTGCCCGGCCGTCGTCGTCCACGGCGGGCGCGCCGCCCCGAAGGCCTTCGGCTACGCGGCCAACCTCGACCTTCACGCCGCCCCGCCGTGCTCCCCCTGCGGACTACGCGACGGCTGCCCGCACGAACTCGCCTGCATGACACAGATCACGCCCGAAAGGGTGGCCGCGGCCGTCCACGAACTAGCGGCGCGGCCGCGCGCTCCGCTCGCCGTCGAAACCGCGTTCATTTGCAAGGAAGACCTGAAGCCATGAGCCGCCCCGATCTCTCCGTCGTCATTCCGGTATTCAACCGCGGCGCGCTCGTGCGGCACACCCTCGCCTCCGTGCGCGACGCCTCCGCCGGGCTGAACGTCGAGATCGTCGCGGTGGACGACGGCTCCCGCGTTCCACTCGCCGAGGACCTCGCGCGACTGGGCCTTCGCGTCGAACGCCTAGTCCGACAGGAAAACCGCGGACTCCTCTTCGCCCGCCTCGCCGGTCTCGAGGCCGCCTCCGGCCGGCACGTCCTTTTCCTCGATTCCGACGATCTCGTATCCAAGGATAAATTACAAGCACACGTGGCCGCCCTCGACGCGGGGGCCGACGTCGCCTACTCCGACCAGACCGGCCGGGAGCTTGACGACGACCAGGGTCCCGTCGGCGCCCAGGACGTCTTCTCCCCGCTGCCCGAAGCCCGCTCCGCCGCGGAGTTTTTCATCACGATCCAGCCCGCGCCCCACTCCCCCGCGTTTCGGACGGACTACCTGCGCGCCCGCGTCGCCGCCGCGCCCTTTCCGCCCTCGCCCCTCTACAATGCCGTCGCCGAGATCTGGTTCTACCATGTCTGCGCGCCCTTCCCCGCCCGGGTGGCCAAATCCGCCGGCCTGGCCCTCGTCGGCCGCCACCCCGGCCCCCGGTTGACCAACCATTGGGAACGCCTCGGCGTGGCCTCGCTCGCCGTGCAGGAGGCCTTCGCCCGGACCTGCCCGCTCGACACCGCGGAAGGCCGCGAAGCCCGCTCTCTCGCCGCCGCCAAGGCCCTCGCGGCCTGGCGCAGGCTGCCGCGCGGCTTCTCCCCGGAGTTTTCGCGACGTCTCTTCGCGCTCTGGCGGCGCTCTCCCGCGCCCGCTCCGCGCGAGTTGCTCGGCGGTCGCGCCTTCCTCGCCGCGGCCGCTCTGCTCGGAGCCCCCGCCGCGGCCCGCCTTTTTCACCGTATCCAAGCCGGCCCCTACTCGGCGTGCCGCACGGTCGACGACGACACCCTCTCCGCGCTGCTGGCGCGCCTGCCCTCCCCATGAGCCTCGCCGGACGCACCCTCTACCATCTTTGGCATCGCCCGCTCGCCTCATGGCGCCACTCGCGACGCCACGGCGGGCCGCTCATGCAATGGCGCACCGCCCGCGGCCAGCGTGCCATGGAGGCCGCGGCCCTCGCCCTGCCGCCGCTGCCGCCGCGCGACACCCGCGCCGGCCCGCCGCTCGTCGTCCACCTGCTCACCGGGAAACGCTACCTGCACCAGACGGGGTTTTGCCTGCACACGCTGGCGCGCCACTGCCCCGTCGCGGTCATTCCGGAGATTTACGACGACGGATCGCTCGGCCGGGACGGCTCGGACTATTTCAAACGCCTTTCCCCCGCCGCGATCGTCCATGACTATGCGACGCTCGGGGCGCGCATGGAACGGAGTTTCCCCGCGGACCGCTTTCCGGTGCTGAGCGAACGCCGCAAAAACTACCCGCACATCCGCAAGTTGACCGACGTGCACGGGGGCCGTTCCGGCGCTCGCCTCGTCCTCGACTCCGATCTGCTCTTCTGGCGCGAACCGCGCGTCCTGCTCGACTGGGCGAAAACCGCGCCCGCCCCGCTTCACGCCGTCGATTGCGCCGAGAGCTACGGCTACCCGCGCGCCTTGCTGGAGAAGGTCTCCGGCCGGCCCGTTCCGCCCCTGGTCAACGTCGGCATCTGCGGTTTCCGCTCGGAGTCCATCGACTGGGAATTCGTCGAGCACGCCTCGGCCGCCCTGATCGCCGCGGCCGGCACCAGCTATTATCTGGAACAGGCGCTCGTCGCCCTGCTCGTCGCCCGGGAGGGCGCCGCGGCGGTCGTCGCTCCGGCGGGCGACTACGTCACGCTGCCGGGCGCGGCGGAGATCGCCCGGCCCGCCGCCGTCATGCACCACTACGTCGACACCGCCCGCGGCCCCTACCTGCGGGACGCCTGGCGACGGGCCTTGAGCGCATCATGACCCGACGCGCCCAAATCTTTCTCGGACTCGCCATCCTCGCGCCCTTGCTCGCGTTCGCTTGCGCGTGGACGTTCGCGCCGCCGCTTCTCAACACCGACTCCGCGACCGGATTCCTGGTGTGGCAGGACATGGCCCGAGGCGCGCCTTGGAATTCCCTTCTCGCCCCCGACTTCGCCGACCTCGCGCGCGACCGCGCGGAGTTTTTGTCCTGGTGGAGCCCGGGCCAATACGTCTTCCCGGGCTTGCTGCACTCCCTGGGGCTGACCTGGTGCCGCGCGGCGTTGCTCGTCACGCTCGCGTCGGCATGGCTGGGCGGCGCGGGCGTCTGGATTCTCGGACGACGCCTCGGCCTCGATGAAGATCAACGCTCCCTGGCCTGCCTTCTCGTCACGGTGGCGGGCGGCGCCCTTCACGGTTTCGGGATGTTTTGGGGCGGCGACATTCTCATGCTCGCCGCGGCCCCGCTCGTATACTGGTCCGCCCTCGGCCTGCGTGCGCGAGGCGGAAACGCCCTCGCCGGCGCGACGGTTTTCTTCGCGGCGAGTCTCCTCGCCCTGTTTTGCAAGCACGGCGCGACGCTGGCCATCGCGGGCTCGCTCGGATTTCTTCTCCTCGAATCGCGCTCCGAGACGGGGACGCGTCTGCCCGGTCGCCGGTTTTGGCTCGCGGTCGCGGCCGCGGCGTTGGCGTATCTTTGCTCCCGCCTGCTCTGGGTCCGGGGAGGCCCCACGCCGGCCGACGCGGCGCAGGTGTCGCATCCATGGCTCGCCAGCCTGAGCTTTTCGCTCAACGGCCCGTGGCTCGCCTTGAGCGGCGCGGGGAATCTCGCGTCCTGGCTCACCCAACTCATCGCCTTGGGCGCGGAGGAACGCGCGCGCCTGCTGGGCTGGCTTCTGTTGCCGTTCATCGCGATGAGCGCGCTCCTGCTTCGCCGCTGGCTCCGCATGGACGCCCGCCCCGCGGAGCGTCTCGCGGCGGCGGCATGGCTGGCCTCCTTCGCCCTGCTGGCTTTTCTCTATATCCGCGGCGCCTCGGTCAGCTTTGAGGAGCGGCACTTTCGCCCCGTCGTCGCGCCGCTCGCCTTGGCGTTGGCGGCCGCGGCCGTTCCCGGCGCGCGCCGACGCCCTGACACGCAGCCGCTCGCGATCCTTTTTGTCGGGCTCTCGCTTTTTCTGTCCGTGGTCGCGCACGTGCGTCGCGTGCACCTCGTCGACCGTCTGCCAAACGGCCCGGTCACGGGATTCGCGCAACCCAACCTCGATCCCGGCTCGTGGCGGGCGCTTCGGGACGAACTCCCGTCCGAAGCGGTTTGGGTGCTCCCCAGCCCGGTGCACGCCTTGGAATTCGAGAGCCCCCGCCTGCTGTCCACCGACGCGCTCTTCCGTTCGGACGGCGATCTCGCCCGCTGGCGCTTCGCCGGTCCGGGTGTCCGCCTCGCGGTCGCGCTTCCCTCCTTTTTCGAGGCGGACGGGCGCGGCGCAAGGCTCCGCGCCGCCTTTGTCGACGTGGCTCCGGACGCTTGGCACCCGAGCCGCGCCGGAAACTGGATTCTTTGGACGGTCCGCCCAAGCTCGCCCGTGACGCCATGACGCCCTTGGTGAGCATTCTCGTTCCCGCCTACAACGCCGCCCCCTGGATCGGCGAGACGCTCGCCTCCGCGCTCGCGCAGACCCACCCGCGCTGCGAGATCGTGGTCGTGGACGACGGCTCGCGCGATGAAACGTTCGCACGCGCGCGCGAGATCGCCGCCCGCCACCCCGGTCGCATCCAGGTGGTATCGCAGGCCAACTCCGGCGCGGCCTCGGCGCGCAACCACGCCCTCCGCCTGGCCCGGGGTGATTTCGTCCAATACCTCGACGCCGACGATCTGCTCTCGCCGCGAAAAATCGAGCGGCAGCTCGCCCGCCTCTCCGCCGCCCCCGCCGGAGCGCTCGCCACCTGTCGATGGGGACGCTTCGAAACCGATCCCGCCGCGGCGCGTTTCGTGGACGCGGACGTGTTTAGCGATTTCACCCCCGTCGACTGGCTTCTGCTCCACGTCGCGGAGTGCCGCATGATGCATCCCGCCGCCTGGCTTTGCCCGCGCGCGGTGATCGACACCGCGGGACCTTGGGACGAACGCCTCTCGCTCAACGACGATGGCGAATACTTCGCCCGCGTCGTGCTCGCCTCCTCCGGCCTCGTCTTCACCCCCGCGGCCGATTCCGCCAGCTACTATCGCTCCGGCCTCGGCGGCAGCCTCAGCCGACGACGCTCGTCCGCCGCCCTCGTATCGCTTTCGCGCTCGATCGAGCTCGTCGCCTCGCATCTTTCGGCGCGCGAAGATTCGCCCCGCGTCCGCGCCGCCCTCGCGACCTACTGGCAACGACTCGCCTACGAGCTCTATCCCGACGCTCCCCGCGAATCGCGACGCGCGGAGGCGGAGGCGGTTCGGCTCGGAGGCTCCGCCCTCGAGGCCCCGATGGGCGGACGGCTGCGTCTGGTTTCGCGAATCACGGGCTGGCGCCTCGCCTACCGGCTCGCCCGCCTTCGCGCCCGCTGAACCCCGAACAACGCCTTCGCACCTCCCCCCATGGCCGTCGTCCGCGTTTTTGTTCTCACCTGCCGCCGCCCCGCGCTCCTGCGACGCGCGCTGGACTCGCTGCGCGCCCAGACGTTCACCGACTGGGTCTGCGAGCTGCACAACGACGCCCCGGAAGACGATTCGCCACGACACCTGCTCGAAGAAAACCCGGACCCGCGCATCACGCTCCACCACCACGCGCGCAACTGGGGCGCGGTCGCGTCGTTCAACCACGCCTATGCCGGCGGCCCCGAGCCTTTTCTCGCGATCCTGGAGGACGACAATTGGTGGGAACCCGGGTTTCTCGCCCGGGCCCACACCGTCCTTTCCGCCCATCCGGAAGCGAACGTGGCGTGGGCAAACATGCGCGTCTGGGCCGAAAACGCCGACAAGAGCTGGAGCGATACCGGCCGCACGATCTGGCAAACGACGGCGGGCGACGAGCGCCCCCGCCTCTTCCGCTGGCCGGTGCCGCTGCAATGTTTCGACGCGCTCCATTCCCATGGGGCGATGCTGTGCCGGACGGAGGCGTCCCGCGCCGCGCTCGTGCCGGGCGACACCCCCTTGGACATCATCGAGCCGGTGCGCGAACGCCTTCTCGGCGGAGACTGGATCCTCCTGCCGGAGCCGCTCGCGAATTTCGCCCTCACCCTGCGCACCGCCCGCGTCGTGGATCGGGCGCGCTGGGCCCGATCTCAGCTTCTGGTGGCCGCCACCTATCTCGAGGCCGTGCGACCCGGCCGCACCGAACTCGCCGAGCTCTTTGCCGCGCTGCGCGAGCAGCGTCCGCCGGCCACCAATCTATTTTTCCAGCTCGCGCTGTCCGCCCCGCGCTTCCTTCCGCTTCTCGGGCACGCGCGATTCCTTGACTGGCTGCGCTTCCTGAAAGGCGCGCTTCGGCGCCCGCTCGTGCTGCTGCGCGCGCTCCGCTATCGCTCCGCCTACCCGGAACTGGGGGATCGGATGCTCGCTTCCGCCCGGCTCCACTCCCGCGATCCAGCCCCGGCGTCGAGGACCTCCCTTTCCCTCTTGCGCAAGGAGCTGTAAGTCTAGGCGCCCCGCTTCCTTTTGACCCCACTCCAAGCAGGAACAATAAACCTAGCCGGATCAGGCCTACAAATTTCCGCCAAAGCTCCTCATTGACGGTAATTTATACGCTTTCCCGTCCGACCGGGCTTGTTCATGCCTTGCCCCTTCGCGCCGTTACCCTCTCCCGCGCGACACCGCAGCCATTGAATCCAGCCTACTCCTCCTTTCCTTCATCGTCCCCGGCCGTGCCCGCCGGGTCGCCGTCCGCGACGACGAACACGCGTCCCGCCCGCGAAAGCAGATCGCGCGTGATCGACGCGTGGCGCGCGCTCGCATGTTCCATCGTGGTCGTCTTCCACGGCATCTGCGGCTGCCACGCCTTGGCCGTGCACCCGATTCTGCGCCCGATTTTGGACCACGGGAAAATCGGATGGGTCGGCCGAAATCTGCTCTTCATGATTTCCGGCTACTGCCTTGCGCGAAGCCTGGAAAGACGCGCGCACGATCCCCGTCCGCTTGAGTTCTGGCGAGACCGGCTCCTGCGCATCTACCTCCTTTACTGGGCCGCTCTTGCGGTCTCGATGCTCATGGCGCTTGCCGCCACGCCGTTCAACGGACTTTCCGCCGGGTCCGCGTTGCCCGCGTCTCCACTCGCTTGGCTGGGCGATCTATCCCTTACCCACATCTGGATGGGCATCGAAACCAAGCTGACAGTCAGCTGGAGCCTCTCCTTCGAAATCGGTTTCTACCTTGTCGTCGGAGCAGCCCTTCTCAAACCGTTCCACGGCTCCCGCGCCCGGCTCGCGATGGTGATGGCGATCACCGCCTTGTCGCTGTCCCGCAGCGTCACCTCCTACGTCCCTCTGCTCGGCCTCTGGCCGGTGTTCGCCTGCGGCCTGGCGGTCTACGCCGCGCTTAACCCCCGGCTGCCCGCGGGGCTTCGTGTCCTCGCCCTCGCCTATCCGCCGGCCCTGGCCTTTCTGCACGTTCCGGAAGGACGAAATCAAATCTACGTCCCGGCTCTTCTGTCCCTCGCCTTCCTCGCCACGATCGCCTTGGGGCGCTTCATGCCCGCGGTCCCGCGCTTCGTCTCCCTGCTCGGCACCGCATCCTATTCGGTGTTTCTCCTGCACATACCGGTGATGAGCCCGGTGCTGAATCTCGCCAAGCGGCTCCTGCCCACCACCGGGGTCGCCTTCCTCCTCGTCTGGGTTCTGCACATCTTGCTCGGCTTCGCGGGCGGCCTTCTTTTCTATCGCTGGGTGGAACGTCCCTTGGAAGCTTGGCGCCGTCGCGTTTTCAACTCCCCCGCCGCCAATCCGCCCGCACCCGCGCCGTGAGCCGACAGGCCCGAATCCTGATCCTGACCAACGGCCATCTGGCGCGAAACCCCCGCGTGCTCAAGGAGGCGTCCTGCCTCGGCGCCGCCGGCCATGCCGTCACCGTGCTCGGCGTTCGCAATCACCGTCCCTCCGTGCCGCTCGACGCCGGCCTCACGGCTCGCGCCGCTTGTTTCCAGCTTGAACAGATCCAGATGCTCGACGGTCCCCGGGCTTGGCTCCGTCGCGCCCGCGTCCGCCTGGCCCGGGAACTCGCGGGCCGGGGAGGGCGCCCTTCCATCCACGCCCTCGGCCCCGCCTCCGCGCTCCTCCGCGCCGCCCGCGCCCACCCCGCGGACCTGATCATCGCGCACAACGAGATCGCCCACTGGTGCGGACTTCGCCTGCTCGACGCCGGCCGCGTGGTCGCCGCCGACATCGAGGACTGGCACAGCGAGGATCTGCTTCCCGCCGACCGCGCCGGACGTCCGCTCGAACTTCTTCGCAAAATCGAGGAGGGACTGCTGCACCGGGCGGCCGGCGTCACCACCACCTCGGAGGCGCTCTCCTCCGCGTTGCACGCGCGCTACGGCGGACGCCGGCCGGAAGTGCTCACCAATTCCTTCGCCCTGCCCGCACCTCGATCACCGGACTCGGCGACCGACGGGGAGCCGCCCGCCTTTTTCTGGTTTTCGCAAACCACCGGACCCGGCCGTGGACTCGAGGAATTCCTCGCCGCCTGGTCTCTCTGCAAGCGCCCGTCCCGCCTGGTTCTCCTCGGCGAAGTCCGCGAAGCCTACGCCGAACACCTGCGATCGCTCGCCGCGCCCGAACGCCGCCATTTCATCCGTTTCCTCCCCTTGGTGGCCCCCGACGAGCTCCCCTCTCTGATCGCACGCCACGACATCGGGCTGGCCTTGGAAAAGGCGGAAATCCCCAACCGCGACCTGACCATCACGAACAAGATCCTCCAGTATCTCGGCTCCAGCCTCGCCGTCGTCGCCACGCCCACCGCGGGCCAGCGCGAGGTGCTGGCCGGAGATCCGGACGCCGGCCTTCTCGAGTCTTTTTCATCCCCGACGGAAGCCGCCCGCGCCCTGGACTCCCTGATCGCCGATCCCGCCGCCCTCGCCCGTCGTCGCGCCGCCGCCCGCCGCCTCGCCGAGGAGCGCTATTGCTGGGAACGCGAGGCGCCCCGGCACGTCGCCCGCATCGAACGGTTGCTTGGACTTTCCCGGGACGCACAGGCCACGTAAAAAACCTTACCGCAAGCTTCTCGCACGCGAAGGCGAAACCCTGCGACACTTCCCTTATGTCGACGCCCGCAGCACGATACCCGTTTTCGCGCCCCCAGCCGCGCCTCCCCCGGGAAACGATCCGTTGAACGGCCCGCCCGTCACGACCCTCATGCGCCGCGTCCTCGTCGTCAGCCCGCATTTTCCGCCCGTCAACGCGGCCGACATGCAGCGCGCCCGACTCGCCCTGCCTCATCTGCGTTCTCTCGGCTGGGAACCGGTCGTGCTCGCCGTCGAACCCGACTCCGTGGAGGGCGCGGTGCTCGATCCGCTGCTGGAGCGCACCTACCCGGCCGACATCCGCGTCGTCCGCGTCCGCGGCGTATCCCCGCGCCTCACCCGCCGGCTCGGCTTCGGTTCGCTCTGGCTCCGCTGCGGCCGCGCGCTGCGCCGCGCCGCCGAGCGCCTGCTGGCGACGGAACGCTTCGACCTCGTTTTCTTCACCACCACCCAGTTCGACGCCTTCTCCCTCGGCCCGCGCTGGCTCCGCCGTTTCGGGACGCCCTACGTCCTCGACTATCAGGATCCTTGGGTGAACGACTATTACCGGCGGACCGGCGTCCGCCCGCCCGGCGGGGGCCTCAAGTATTGGTTCTCTCAATACACGGCCCGCCGTCGCGAGCCGGCCGCGGTCCGCTCCGCGGCCGCCATCGTCTCGGTCTCGGCCGCCTACGGCCCGCGGCTGGTCGAACGCCACCCCACGCTCCGGTCCGAAACGCTGCACCACATCCCCTTCGGCTCCGCCGCCTCCGATCTCGCGCTCGCCCGAGAACACCGGCCGGCCCGTCCGCTCGTGCCCTTCGGGGACGGCCTGCGGCACCTCGTCTACGCCGGACGCTGCGGGGACGACATGGCCCCGGCCCTGCGTCTTCTCTTCCGCGGCCTGCGCCTCCACCTGGATCGAAATCCCGCCGAGGCCGCGCGGCTGCGCCTCCACTTCATCGGCACCGACTACGCCCCGCCGCCGCTCGGCCGCCTCCGCGTCATGCCCGTGGCGGAACGCGAAGGCGTCGCGCCCCTCGTTTCGGAACACTGCGAACGCGTGCCCTACTTCGACGCCCTCCACTACCTCGCCCGCGCCGACGCCTTGATGGTCGTCGGCTCCGACGATGCCGCCTACAGCGCGTCCAAGATTTTCCCCTACCTGCTCGCGCGACGCCCGCTCCTCGTCGTCGCGCATCCGGACAGCCTGATGCTTTCCCTCGCCCGCGGCCAAGGCTTCCCCTGCGCCTACGGCCTCGCCGGGTCGGATGCCGACGCGGAAAAGACCGCCGCCCGCATCGCCCACGAATGGTTTGGCGCCGGCTCGTCTTTCCTTCCGCCCGGAGATCCCGCCGCGCTCGCCCCCCACACCGCCGAAGGCATGAGCGCGCGTCTCGCCGCCGTCTTCGAACAGGCCGCCGCCCCTCGCCCATGATGACCGGTTCACGATTCGAACAGGGAACGACTCCCGACCACAATGGCTCGGTCCGGCTCTACCAGGCCGCGCTCGCCGCCCTCGCGCTGTCCACCGCCTACTTTATCTGGCGTTCCGGCGGCGATCTGTCGCTCACCTTCGTCCTCGGCCTGACGATCTTCTATCTGTCCGCCATCCCCGCGCTTCTCTGGGCGAAGAACCGCAGCACCTGGTTTCCCGCCTTCGAGATCACCCAGCTGACCTGCGTGGCGTTTTACGCGATCCCGCTTCTCAACTCGCACCGCGAGCTGGCGATTTATCGCTCCGAATCTGTTGCGGAGGCGGCCGGCCTCGTGATCGCCTACCTCGCGGCCGCCAACCTCGCCTTTTTCTCGCAGCGCAATCCCGTCCGCGCCTCTCGCTGGGCGAACACGAGCCTCGTCCCGGACGAGATGCTGCGCTACCTGCCGATCGGCCTGCTGCTCAACACGGTCTACCTCTACTTCGACATCTTCACCACGCTCATATCCTACGACATCGCGGGAAGCGTGAGGGCGCTTTTCTTCGGCTTGGGCATCGTCTCGACCTTCGTGCTCAGTCGCCTCTGGGGTCTGGGCCAGCTCGACCATCGGATCCGGGGCTTCTTTGTCCTGAACCTCGCCGCCCAGATTGTTTTCCTCCTGTCGCAACTCTATCTGGTGCGCGCCATCTCCATCTTGGCGCTCGGCCTGATCGCATACTCCGCGGCTCGTCGCCGGGTGCCGTGGCTTCTGCTCGGAATCAGCCTTCCCATTCTCGCTCTCCTCCATACCGGAAAATCCGAGATGCGCCGGGTCTACTGGGAGGAAAAACGTCCCGCTCCGACCCTCGGCGAGCTTCCCGCCTATTTCAGCGAATGGGTGGGCTACAGTTTGGATACCAAAGACGAGGAAGCCAAGGTCGCCCGGTCCGGCTCCCTTTTCGAGCGCGCCTCCCTCATCCAGATGCTCTGCATGAGCGTGGACCGCGTGCCCGAGCTCAAGCCCTTCTTGAACGGCGAAAGCTACGTCGACATCCCCGCCTTGGTGATCCCACGCATCATCTGGCCGGACAAACCCTCCAGCCTCATGGCCAACGTCCGGCTCGGCGTTCACTTCGACCTGATCAATCCGGACGAGCCCTTCAAGGTGTCCATCGCCTTCGGCATGATCGCCGAGGCCTATATCAATTTCGGCATCTTCGGCCCGCCCATTCTCGGCCTGATCCTCGGAGCGCTCTTTAAACGCGTCGCCATTCTCGCAAGCGGAGCCCCCCAGTTTTCGGCCCTTGGCATCCTCATGATCCTGCTCACCGCCTGGAGCTTCCAGGCCGAGTTCGTTCTGGCCACCTGGCTTTCATCCCTTTTCCAGGCCGCGGTCGTGTGCATCGGAATGCCCCTCGTGTATCGGAAGATCACCCACATCTGATCCGACCATGCCCCGGGAAACCGCCCCTCCGTCCCCCTCGCCTGCGGTCCGTCGCCTCGCCGTCGTCGTATCCCATCCGATTCAATACTACGCCCCGTGGTTTCGGCGCATCGCCGCCGAGGCGTCGATCGATCTGCGCGTCTTTTACCTCTCCGATCACGGCGTGCGCGCCGCGACCGACATCCAGTTCGGCGCCGCCTTCGCCTGGGACACCGATCTCCTGTCCGGCTACGCCCACGAGTTCGTCCCCAACACCGCGCCCCGACCGTCCGTGGCCACGTTCTCCGGCCTGCGCAACCCCGGCCTGCGGCCCGCCCTCCGCGCCTTCGCGCCCGACGCCATCCTTCTCTTCGGTTACGCCTACCGGCCCCACCTGGGGCTCCTGATCCGTCCACCCGCGCCGATTCTTTTCCGCGGCGACTCCCACCTTCTCGCCGACTCGCCGGCGACCACGCGCCCTTCGGCCCGCGGCCTTGTCCGCCACCTGCTGCTGCGTCTCGTCTACGCCCGCCCCGCCGCCTTTCTACCCGTCGGGCAGGCCAACGCCGCCTACTTCCGCCATTTCGGCGCACCGACGGAAAAGCTCTTCCCCGCGCCGCACTGCGTCGACGCCGCCCACTTCGTGGCCACGCCGGAACGCGTCGCCGCCGCCAACGCGCAACGCGCCGCGCTCGGCATCCCCCCCGAGGCCCCGGTCGCCTTGTTCGCCGGCAAGTTCATCGCCAAAAAGCGGCCCGACCTCCTCCTCTCCGCCTTCCTCCGCGCCGCCGTCCCCGGCGCCCACCTCGTCCTCGCCGGCGACGGCGAACTCCTTCCCGTCCTGCGCGCCGCGGCCTCCGGCCGGACCGACGTCCACTTCCTCCCTTTCGCCAACCAGTCCGAGATGCCCTCCCGCTACCTGCTCGGCGACGTGTTCGTCCTCCCGTCCGAGGGTCGCCACGAGACCTGGGGCCTCGCCGTCAACGAGACCATGCACCTCGGCCGTCCGGTCATCCTCAGCGACCACGTCGGCTGCCACCCGGACCTGCTCGTCCCCGGCGAGACCGGCTGGCTCTTCCCCTCCGGCGACGGAGCCGCGCTCGCCTCGGTCCTCCGCCAGGCCCTTTCCCTCTCCCGCGCCGAGCTCGCCGCCCGGGGTGCCGCCGCCCGCGCACGCGTATCCACGTTCAACTACGACGCCGCGACCGCCGGCCTCCTCCGCGCACTCGCCGCCGTCCCGCGCCGTCGGCGCGACTCCCGATGAAGATCACCCTCACCCACGGTTTTTTCCTTCCCGTGCCCCCCGCTGCGGGCGGCGCCATGGAGAAGATGTGGTGGATGCTCGCCCGCGAGTTCGCCGCCCGCGGACACGCGGTTTCCTCCTTCTCGCGTCGCTGGCCGGGCTGGCCCGACCGGGAAATACGCGACGGCGTGCTCTGCGTCCGCCACCCCGGCTCCGCCCACACCCGCCGCCTCTCGGTCAACCTTCTCCTCGACGCCCTCTGGAGCCTCCGCCTTCTCCGTCGCCTCCCGCCGGCCGACATCCTCGTCACCAACAACGTCCTCCTCCCCGCCCTCGCCTCGCGCCTCCGACCCACCGCCGGGCGCGTCGTCGTGAACCTCAACCGCATGCCCAAGGGCCAGCTCCGCGTCTACGGCCGCGTCGCCCGCATCCAGGTTCCCTCGACCGCCGTGGCCGTCGCCGTCGCACGCGCGGTCCCCGCCCTCGTCGATCGCGTCAAGATCTTCCCCAACGTCATCGCCTGCGACCAGCTCGCCGCCGCCCGCCGCCCGCGCTCCGCCGGCGCGCCGGCGCGCCTCGGCTACATCGGCCGCATCCATCCGGAAAAGGGCCTCGAGCTTCTCGTTCGCGCCGCGCGCATCCTTTCGGACCAACGCGATCTCCCGCCCTGGACCCTCGAACTGCGCGGCCCCTCCGACGTTCCCCGCGGGGGCGGCGGCGAACCGTTTCTCCAACAACTCCGCGAGCTCGCCGGACCGCTCTTCGCCGACGGGCGGATCGTCTTCGCCCCCGCCGAATTCGATCCCGCCGCGCTGGCCTCCGCCTATGGCTCGCTCGACATCTTCGCCTACCCCAGCCTCGCCGCGTCCGGGGAAACCTTCGGCGTTTCCGTGGCCGAGGCCATGGCCTCGGGCGCCGCTCCGGTCGTCTCCGACCTCGCCTGTTTCACCGATCTCGTCACCCACGGCCGCAACGGTCTCGTCTTCGCGCGCGCCTCGGACGATCCCGCGGCCGCCCTCGCCGAGGCGCTCGCCGCCCTCGTCCGCGATCCGTCGCGCCGCGCATCACTGGCCGACGCCGCCCGTCGCGACGCCGCGCGTTGCGATCTGCCCGCCGTCGCCGACGCCATGCTCGGGGATTTCACCTCCCTGCTCGCCGCCCGCTGACCGCTTCTCCGCCTCTGTTTGGCTCGCCTCGCCCCGCTCGCTTCCCCTCGCTTCTCGCCCACCGCTCCCATGCCCGACGACGCTTCCGAGCCCCCTTATCTCGCCCAAGGCTGCGTCACCCCCTACCCGCGTTCCGAACTCGTTCGCCAGCGCCTCTGGTCGTTCGTCCAGGCCACGTTCTTTCGCTTCAGCCCGCCCCGGGCGCACGCCTTCCGGGCCCGGCTCCTTCGGCTTTTCGGCGCGGATATCCCGGACCCGTCCAGGATCGTCGTCTTCGCCTCCGCGCGGATTTTCTTCCCCTGGAAACTTCGCCTCGAGCCGCGCGCGATGATCGGGCGCGAGGTCAACATCTACAATCTCGGCCCCGTCACCTTGCGTCGTGGCGCCAACCTTTCCCAAGGCGTGCACCTCTGCGCCGGCTCCCACGATCTCGCCCGGTGGTCGATGCCGCTCGTCACCGCGCCCATCGTCGTCGGCGAAAACGCCTGGCTGGCCGCGGAGGTGTTCGTCGGCCCGGGGGTGGTGATCGGCGAGCTTTCGGTGATCGGCGCCCGCAGCGTGGTCGTGCGCGACCAACCTCCGCGCATGGTTTGCGCCGGCAATCCCTGCCGTCCCATCCGCCCGCGCCCGGAACTTTCCTGAGCCCCCACGTCCTCCTCGCCCCCGCCGGCTCCATGCCCTCCCCATCCCGCACCCTGCCCTGATGTTCGACGTCGTCCACGTCTCAGCGAGCGTCGATCCTCGCCACGGCGGCCCCTCGCGCACCGTCCTCGCCCTCGCCTCCGCCCAGGCCGCGCTGGGCGCCAGGATCGCGCTCGCCACCCTCACTCCGGAAGACGACTCCCTCATCCGCAGCCCGGCCGTGGAGATCCGACACTTCCCCGCCGCCTCGGGTCCCCTCGGTTCCACCTTCTGCTTCTCGGCCGGTCTCGCCGGATTCCTCGCCTCCGCGCGGACCCGCGCCGTCCACGCCCACGGTCTCTGGCTTCGCCCGCTCCACCACGCCGCGCGCGCCGCCCGCCGCCTTCGCGCGCCGCTTGTCCTCGCGCCTCGCGGCATGCTCGAGCCCTGGGCCGTCCGGCACCACGCCTGGAAAAAACGCGTCGCCGCCGCCCTGGTCCACCCGGGTGCCCTCCCGACCGTCGCGGGCTGGCACGCCACCGCCAGGCAGGAGGCGGATCACCTCGGCGCCCTGCCCGGCTGGCTGCGCGCCCCCGCCTCCGCCCCCGCCTGCGTCGCCCCCAACGGCATCGACGCGCCGGATCCCGCCGCCGCCGAGCCCTCCCGGGCCGCCTGGCTCGCGGCGTATCCACCTCTTCGCGACCGTCGCGTCGCTCTTTTCTACGGCCGCTTCCACCGCAAGAAACGCGTCGCCGAGCTCATCGATCTCTGGCGCTCCGCGCCCCGACCGGGCTGGACCCTCCTCCTCGCCGGCCTTCCCGGCGACTACACGACGCAGGAACTCTCCGACCTCGCCGGCCGCGATCCCGCCGCCCCCGTCGTCGTGGCGGACGGCACCCGGCTTCCCGCCCCCTACGCGCTCGCCGACCTTTTTCTTCTGCCCTCGCATTCGGAAAACTTCGGCCAGGCGGTCGCCGAGGCGCTCGCCGCCGGCGTTCCCGCGCTCGTCACCGACACCCTGCCCTGGCGCGAACTCGATTCCGCCGGAGCCGGCCGCTGCGTCGCCTGGACGGACTACCCCGCCGCGCTGGCCGGCCTGCTTGCGTCGCCGCCATCCCGGCTCGCCGACCTCGGCGCCTCCGGACGCGCCTGGGTTCTCGAACAGTTCACCTGGCGATCCTCCGCCCGACGCCTGCTTGAATTTTATCCGAGCCTTCGCCCGGCTCCCGCTTTTTAAGCCGCCGTGTTTTCCGTGGTCAAATCAACCGGCTTTTTCACCGTCACCCGGGAGCGCATCGCCCTCGCCCACGCCGCGATCGCCGTGATGGTCTCCGCCTGGCTGCTCGGCGGCATGGGGCCGCGCGGGGAATGGATCGTCGCCGGCCTCGCGTCGCCCGCGCTGGGCCTGCTTTTCGCCGAGGCGCGGGCCCGCCGGCGCGCCGGGGATCGCCCCGGCGTTCGCCGACTCCTCCGCTGGTGCGCCCCGCTCGCCGCCCTCGCCGTCCTCGTCGGGGTCTCCGCGCTCAATCCCTCGCACCGTCCCGCGTTCATCTACGACGCCTACGTCCTTCGCCCCGTGCCGCACGTCGCGTGGCTGCCCGCATCGGCCAACCCCGCGGCGTCGCTCCGCCTCCTCGCCTGCCTCGGGGGCCTCGCCGCCACCGGCCTGTCGCTGGCGTTTTGCGTCCACTCCCGCCGGGCGCTCCGAGGCCTGGTCCTCGTCCTCGCGCTCCACGCCGTCGCGCTTTCCGTGCTCGGCACCCTGCAACGCCAGACCGGCGCGGCCGGCCCCTTCTTCGGCGCCGTGACGGCGAAAAACACCTCTTGGTTCGCGACCTTTCTCTATCACAACCACTGGGGCGCCTTCGCGGTGCTTCACGCCGCCGCCGCGCTCGCGCTCGTGTTCCACTCGCTGCGCCAGGCGACCTCGCGCGGATGGCTCCACGGCGCCGGCCCCTCGCTCCTGCTCGCGGCGCTGGTCGTCGCCGCCACCGCCCCGCTCTCCAGCTCCCGTTCCACGACGGTTCTCATGCTCGCGCTCGCCGGCGGAGCCGCGCTCTGCGCGGTGTCGCACGCCAGGCGCGCCGCCCGTTCGCCCCGCGGGTTTCTTTTTCGGGCCGTTCTGATCGGCGCGCTGATCCTCGCGGGCGGCGCCCTCGTCGCGTTCCAGAGCCGCGACGTCATCGCCACCCGGCTCGACGCGACCCGCGCGCAGTGGAGCGCCCTCAGGAACGGCGCATCCGGCTACAACCGCGCCGACCTCTACGCCGACACCTGGCGCATGGCCGCCGACAAGCCCGCCTTCGGCTGGGGCCTCGAATCCTACGGCTCCATCTTTCTCCGCTACTCGCGCTTTCGGCCCGGCCCCGACGGCCTGATGAACACCTTTGTCGACGCCCACTCCGACTGGCTCCAATCGCTCGCCGAGCTCGGCTTCGTCGGCACCGCCCTGCTCCTCGCGCTCGGCCTGCTTCCCCTCGCCGAGACCCTGCGCATCGCCCGTGTCTGCCCCGTCTCCGGATGGCTCCTTGCGGGCTGCTCCCTCGTCGCCGCCTACGCCTGGGTCGAGTTTCCGCTCGCCTGCCCCGCCGTCGTAGCGACCTGGTGGATCTTCTGGTTCGCCGCCCTTCGCACCCTCCAGCTGACTCCCGCCGCCGCTCCGTCCGCGTCCGGTTTTCCGTTCTCCGCACCCCGTCCCCAGCCCGCATGTTCTCCGTCGTCATCCTCACCCTGAACGAGGAACACAACCTCCCGTCCTGCCTCGCCACGCTTCCGGGCGTCGACGACATCCATGTGCTCGACTCAGGGTCCACCGACCGCACCCACGAGATCGCCCGCGCCCATGGCGCGCGGGTGTCGGTTAACCGCTTCGAGAACTTCGCCCAGCAACGCAACCACGCCCACGACCACATCCGCTTCCGCCACCCTTGGGTCTTCCATCTCGACGCCGACGAACGCATGACGCCCGAGCTTCTCGCCGAGCTGAGCGCCGTCGCCGCCGCCGAGACCGCCGCGCGCGCGCGCGACGGCTACTGGTCCGCGCCCAGGATGCTCTGGGACGGCCGCTGGGTCCCCCACTGCACCGATTACCCGGCCTGGCAGGCCCGCTTCTGCCACGCCCCCACCTTTCGCTTCGTCGAGAAAGGCCACGGCCAGCGCGAGGCGGACGGGCTTCGCCTCGGGTATTTGAAATTCAATTACGAGCACGACATGTCCGCCTCCGGCGTCGAGGACTGGCTCGCCAAGCACCGCCGCTACGCCCGCCGCGAGGCCGAGGCCTGGCACGCCGCCCGCCGGCCCCTCGCCGACGAACTCGGCGCCCTCGCCTCGCGCGACGGGCTCGTCCGCCGCCGGGCCCTCAAGAGCCTGAGCTACCGCCTGCCCGCCCGCCCCTTCGCCCGCCTCGTCTACCAATACCTCCTCCGCGGCGGCTTCCTCGACGGCGCCGCCGGCTGGCGCTACTGCCGCCTGCTCGCCAGATACGAAGGCTTCGCCTCCGAGGAGCTGCGCCGGCTCCGCCGCGCACCGTCCGCCGCCTAAAGCCCCCGCCTCGGCCGCAGACTCGGCCGCGCCAGCTCGCCGGCCAGCTCGGCCACCGTGCGCAAGGCCCCGTCGATCCGCGGGGACCAGGGCGAGCCGCAACCGATCCGAAGGTGGTTACGATAGTTGCCGTGCGGGCAAAACAGGGAGCCGGGCGCGATGCCCACGCCCTTGACCGCGGCCCGGCGCCGCAGCTCCAGGGCGTCCATGTCCGCCGGCAGCCGCACCCAAAGGAAAAAACCTCCCGTCGGCGCGTTCACCTCCGTGCCGCCCGGGAATCGCTCCAGCACCGCCTCGCGCGCCGCCGCCACCTGATCCTCGAACGCGCGCCGCAGCCGCCTCAGGTGACGTTCGTAGGCCTGGCCGGCCAGATAATCGGCCAGACCCGCCTGCGCCGGTTCCGCCGCGCCCACGGACGTGATGTTTTTCAGCCGCCGGAGCCGCTCGTGAAACCGTCCGCCCGCCACCCATCCGATTCGCAAGCCCGGCGCCAGCGTCTTCGAAAACGAGCCGCAATACAGCACCTCGCCCTCCCGATCCCAGGCCCGCGCCGGACGCGGCCGCTCCACGCCGAAGTGCAGATCGCCATACACGTCGTCCTCGATCAGCGGCACGCCATGGTCCGCCAGCAGGGCCACCAACCTCGCCCGCCGTTCCGGCGCGAGACACGCGCCCGTGGGGTTGGAAAACGAGGACACCATCACCATCGCCTTCACCGCGTGGTCCTCCAGAGCGTGCCCCAACGCCGCCAGGTCCACCCCTCTCACCGCGTCGGATGACACCGGCAGCGCCCGCAGGCCGAGGCTTTCCAAAATCTCCAATATCCCGAAATACCCCGGCGACTCCACCGCCACGATGTCCCCCGGACGCGTCACCGCGCGCACGGCGAGATTCAAGGCCTCTATCGCCCCGGAAGTGATCGTGATCTCCTCCGGATCGATCTCGCAGCCAAAGCCCGCGAACCGGGCCGCCAGCACGCGCCTCAACTCGACGTTCCCGCCCGCGAACGCATAGCGCCCGATCGCACCCGCGTCCCGCCGCGCCGCCGCCGCCACGTGCCGGGCCAGCTCCGCCAGCGGCAACAGCTCCGGGGCCGGGATCGCCGCCGCCAGCGGCGCCAGCCCCGGATCGGCCGCCTGATCGAACACCCGGGCGCCCTCGTCCGACACGCCCACCTGCATCGGCGCGGGATCCGGACGCAGAGCCCGCGCCGCCATCACCGTTTTCGCCTCGCCCCGTCCCGCTCCCGCCGCCCGCGCCCGGACATAATGCCCGGAACGCTCCCGCACCTCGATCAGCCCCGCCCGCTCCAACTCCGCATAGGCCTGCAAGGCCGTCGCCGGGCTCACCCGCTCGCGCCGGCACACCTCACGCACCGAGGGCAGCCGTTCGCCCGCGCGCAAGGTGCCGTTCTCGATCAACCGCGCCAGGGCCCCGCCCACGCGCCGATAGGCATGCCTTTGTTTTTTGATGTCGGATTCGGCCACGATAACAGCTTCAACGACGCAATGGATATCAGGTAACAGTTCAATCCAAACTGTTACCCTCACCGTCGCCGTCTGCCCCTGCCTTCGCCGCCCGGCTTTTGCCATGCTGTCCGCCTCCCTTCGCCGGTTTTTTCTGGCCCCCTTCCGCCATCTCCCTGCTCCTCGCTCCCACCATGTGCCAATCCGCCCCCCGCCCGCATTCCTCCGTCGTCGTTGACGGCAACGACCGCGCCCCCGCCCGCTCCATGCTCCGCGCCGTCGGCTTCACCGACGAGGACTTCCAGAAGCCGCAGATCGCCGTCGCCTCCAACGCGAGCGACATGACCCCCTGCAACGTCCACCTCGGCGAGCTCAGCGACTACGCGCGCAAGGGCGTCAACGCCTCCGGCGGCAAGGCCGTCTATTTCAACACCATCACCGTCACCGACGGCATCAGCAT
>CAYTLL010000048.1:0-32090 GCA_964438755.1 uncultured Akkermansia sp.
TAGAAGCCCTTGCCGTAAGGCGTGCAGGTTCGATCCCTGTCCCGGGCACCATTTTTCCTCGCGCAACGGTTCATGCCGAGGCGCGAGAGAATCGTTCGAACCCCGTTTCGCCGGGGCGGGGGCGATCCGCGAGTTTTATGGCAAGATCGCCTTCAGACGCATAAAGGCGCGTCCACCGATCTCGTCCACGGGTTGGGTATAAATCCAGGTGCGCTGCTCGAAGTCGCCCGAATCCGAAACCACGAAGGTGAATATCGGGGAGGCGGATTCGGCCGCGTCCAAGGTGTCGAGCGACGTCGAGGCCTGGGCTACGAGGCTGGCGCCGACGAGGTTCTTACGAACGGTGGCGGTCAGGCTGAGGTAACGCTTTCCTTCCGTCGCGCCGGGCCATTCGGCGACGCCGAAGGCGCGGAGGGCGAGCGACGGTTGCCGGGCCGAATCGGAGACGGCGGGATTGCCGTCGAGGATCCATTCCATCGCGTTGGCCAGACCGTCGCCGTCGGGGTCCAGGCTTTGACCGGACGCGCCGCCTGGGAAGCTGCGGGTGGCGGCCCAGCCGACGTAGGTGGCGGGGTCGTATTCGACGCCCAGCACGCCTTGGGCAAGGGTGGAGGTCTTCCAGCGCAGGCCGGTGGAGAGGGCGGGCAGAGCATAGGCGGCGAAGGCGCCGGAGACGGAGCCCGCCTGGAAGAGGGTGAAGCCGTCGCCCGCGACGGGCGTGCCCGCAAGGTTGGAGACGGAGAGGGTGCCCCCCAAGACGAGCGAGCCGGAGGTGAAGAGCTGGTCGGCCGTGGCCGCGCTCTTGTTGATCTCGAACCTGGAGACGGAGCCGGCGGCGAGCGTCACGGCGGCCTGCGTAGTGAGACGTCCGATACCGGTGGCGGGGCCGGGTGAAAGGGTGCCGAGCACGTTGAGCGCCCCTCCCACGGTGCCGGTGCCGCCCAGGGTGCCGGACACGCCCACGGTGACCGATCCGGTGGAAGTGGAGCCGTTCACAAGAAGCGTGCCGGCGGAGACGGACACGGGTCCGGTGGCGGTGTTGGCCTGGGTGAGGGTCCAGACGCCGGCCCCGTTTTTCACGAGGGCCCCGGTGCCCGGAAGCACCTTGTCGAAGATGCCGTTGCCGGCCCCGGCAAGCGTGAGGGTGCCGCCGGCGGCGCTGGCGACGGGACCGCTGCCGCGGCTGTCGTTTTTGACCGTCCAGGTGTCGGCGACCTTGGCGGCCTCGAGCGTGGCCCCGGAGGCGCCGATGGTGAAGCCGGGGCCGTAGGGCGCCTCCGACGGGTTGAGGGGGGCGCCGGCGGCGCCGCCGGTGTAGCGGATGGCGCCGCCGTTGATGATGAAGCGTTCGGCAGCGTAGGCGAGGCCGCCGAGCGCCTGAGTGCGGTAGCTGCCGCTCGGGCCGTAGCCCCAGCGGTCGAGTTCGAGGGTCGCGCCGGAGTTGAGGGTGAGGATGGCGGTGTTGTTGTAGGCGCCGGCGTAAAGGGCGCCCGAGCCGAGAACGGCGAGCGTGCCGCCGGATACGGTGACGTTGCCGGTGAAGGTGTTCGCGGCGGTGAGCGAGAGGCGACCGGAGCTGCCTTTGAGGAGGTGGAGGGTGCCGGAGCCGTTGGACACGACGCCTCCGAGGGTGGTGTTGCCGACGCCGGAGAAGGTGAGGGTGCGGTTGTCGGTGAGAGCGGTGCCGATGGCGCCGAGGGTGAGCGTGCCGGCGTCGGACTGGATGGTGTAGTTGCTGCCACCGCTTTGGAGGGCGATGGCGCCGGAGAGGGTGTTGGCGCCGGTGAGGTTGCGGATGGCGGCGATGATGTTGTTCCGGCCGCTGAGGTTGATGGCGGCGGGCGAAACGATGTCGCCGAGCGTGCCGTCGAGGGCGAGGGTGGAGCTGCCGGAGTTGTTGGTGCGGATGGCGAGCGTGGTGGCCGAGGCGAGGGCGTTGGGGTGCGCGAGGCGGACGGTCCCTTCGCCGGAGGTGTTGCTGCCGGTGTCGATGTTGACGGTGCCGGAGACGGAGTTGGCGCCGGAGAGGACGAGGGTGCCGGCGCCGCTCTTGGTGAAGCCGTTGGTGCCGGCGAGCGAGGCGGAGATGGTGGCGGTGTTCTGATTCACGACGAGGCCGGGCGAGGTGGTGGTGAGGCCGGTGTCGAGGGTGAGGGTGGCGCCGCCGCTCGAGGCGAGGGTCCAGGTCTGGGCGCCGGAGGTGTCGCCGAAGCGAAGCACGCCGATGGGGCGGGAGGTGTTGAGCGTGACGGTGCGATCGGCGGTGATGTTGAGCGTGCTGAAGTCGGCGGCGTAGTTGACGCCGTTGGCGGGAAAGCCGGAGCTCCACTTGGTGGTGTCGCTCCAGGTGCCCGAGGCGTCCGAGATCCAGGTTCCGTTGCCGAGGACGGAGGGGAGGGTCACGGTGTAGACGACGGAGGCGGTGGCGCCGGCGGAGTCGGTCACGGTGATGACGAATTCCTCGATGCCTTCGTCGCCGAAGGTGGGCGTGCCGGAGAGGGCGCCGCCGGCGGCGACGGAGAGCCAGGCGGGACCGCTGGTTTTCGAGTAGACGAGCGTGTCGCCCGCATCGGCGTCGGTGGCGGCGCCCGCGACGCTGCCGGTGAAGGCGACGCCCTGGGTGGCGCTTCCGCCGTTGATCACGCCGGCGGAGAACTGAGGCGCGGTGTTGGTGGCCGCGGCCATCGTGGCGATCTGCGTGGCGGTGAAGGCGTAGTCGGCGACGCGAACCTCATCGAGGCGGCCCTTGAAAAGCGGATCGGCGGGGAAGGCGCTTTTGCCGAGGTAATTGTATTTGGGGGCGAAGAGGGACGGCGTGATGCTCACCGCGGCGGAGGCGGCCTGGACTCCGTTCACGTAGATGCGGGCGGTGCCGCCGGAGAGGGTGACGGCGATGTGCTGCCATTGCCCGGTCGCGAGGGGGGCGGAGGTGGTGAGCGTCTGTTCCGTGCCTCCGTTGCGGATGGCGAAGCGGATGCCCGAGCCGTTGCTGGGCGTAAGAAAGAGGTAGCGGGTGCTGGCGGAGCCGAGAAGGTCGCCGCTGAAATCGAAGATGCGCTGCCAGTTGCCACCGCCGTCCCAGTAGACCCACGCGGCGAAACTGAAGGCCGTGCCGGAGGCGACGCCGTCGGGGAGCTGGACGTAGTTGTTGGAGCCATCGAGAACGAGGGACTGGCCGACGCGGCCGGCGGCGTAGGCGGGGGCGAAGGCGGCGAAGCCGTTGTTGCCGAAGCCGGAGGTGTCGCGCGTGTGGTTTTCGAAGGGGAGCTGGGCCATGCCGCGCGTGCCGGCGGCGGGCACGGCCTGGACGTGGCCGATGGGGGAGACCTTGTCGCGGTAGACGGCGCCGGTGGCGGTGACCGCGCCGGTGGAGTCGGTGAGCTGGCGGACCTCCTCGACCGCGCTGTAGATCGAGTAGCGCTCGATGAACGGAGCGGCGTCCATCATGTCGATGAAGCTCTGGATGGTGGCGGCGTTTTGCGCCTGGGTGGGGTCGGCGCAGGTGGTCCAGTTGGCGCCGTTGTTGAATTCGGTGACCCAGATGGGGCGGCCGGTGGCGTCGTAGATGGCCTTGAGCCAGCTGTAGAGGGAGCTGGCGGTATGGCCGCATTGATACATGTGGATGGCGACGTAGTCGACGCGGAGGTCGGCGGCGTCGGCCTTGGTCATGAAGTCGTAGAGCCAGGGGCGGCCGGCGTCGGTCGGGGCGGGCGAGCCGACGCGAAGACCGTTGGCGAGCAGCTCGGGCCAGACGGCGATGGCGGTGTTCACGTCGCCGTTGTTGAGCGTGGTGTAGGCGTCCTCGACGGAGTTGTTGGGCTCGTTGAAACCGAGGAGGTGGTTGGACTCGGGTTTGTTCGTGGGGTAGGCGGGCCACCAGCGTTGCTGGCGGATCGGAACGAACTCGTAGTCGGAGGTGGACTGGATGTTGTTGCCGTCGTTGTTCCAGTTGTAGAACCAGCCGGCGTTGAAGGTGGTGGGCGAGCTGTCGCAGACGCCTTTTTTCGAGACCCAGCGCCAGGGGAAAACGCGGACGAACTGGATGGCGTTGTCGAGTTGCGAAGGAAGAAGGGAGACCTCGAGGTCGCCGTCCTGCGCGACATAATTTTTGCTCGGACCGGTGCCGTTCGCCTGGGTGGAGACGGTGGCCATGTAGCCGCGCTTCAGCTTGAAGGAGCTGATGGTCTTGTTGAGGGAGCCGAGCGTGGCGGCGGTGTTGTAGTAGGTGTATTGGCCGAACGAGGCGGTGCTACCGGTGAAGGCGGGGCCGCTCCAGGCCTGGAAGGGCTGGAAGGCCGGGGCGTGCGGAAGCACGAGAGTGCCTTGCGCGTATTGGACGACGCGGCAGTTGGTGCCCGACACGGCGGAGGCGCCGTTGATGCGGATCTGGGAGAGATAGGTGGACGCGACGACCGAGGGCTTCACGTTCACGAAGAGAAGCGCGGCGTCCGCGGAGGTGAGGTTGATGGTGCTGCCCGTGAGCGGCGCGGTTCCGGTGAGGCGAAGCTCGCACTTGCCGCCGAGCGTGACCGTCGCGGCGGAGAGCGAGGCGTAGGTCTGCACGCCCTCGGTGAAGGACTGAGCCTGCGTCGCGTGCGGCAGGACGGCTAGGGACAGCGCGAACAAGGCGACACGGGGCAGATGGAGGAAGGAACGGGACAAACTCATTGCGGGTGGATGTAAGATAAGAAACTGACTGGCGTCTGGCTCTTGCCGGGGTTGCTAAGCGTAATTCTGCTTATGCGTCGCTCAAGGCGGCAGGCCGACCTGAAGACGGAAAAACTGTCGGGGGCGGCCGGTGTCGAGAGGCACTTGTAGCGTAACCCAGCCGGTGGAAGCGGCATCCGCGCCGGCGACAAGCGGAGAGCTGAAGTCGGAATCCTCCAGCGTGCTCCAGAGCGGATCCCAGTGAAGGAGGTCGTCGCTTTCCCAGACGCTATAGCTGGCGTCGATCGCCTGGGCGGATCTCAGGAATCCGAACTCGGCGAGGTCCGGCGTCCGGGCGGCGAGACCGGTCAACGCGCCCGAGGCTGCCCCGGCGGAAGCGCCGGAGGCGTATTCAAGCGCGTTGGGGACGCCGTTTTGGTCCGGATCGGCGTCGGGGGCGGCCGCGGCGGATCCGGACCCTCCGGGGAAACGCGAAGAAGACCAGGCGTTGTAACTGACAAACGGATACGCGCGTGACGCGGTGGAGGCGATCTCGATGAAGCAGATCTTGTTTCGGTAGGCGCCGGGGCCGTTGGTCAGCGTGAGGCGGCCGTCGGCCACGAGGACGCGGGCGCGCTGGTCGATGAAGCGGCGGCCGGAGCCTTGGGCGTTGCCCTGCGCGAGAGTCGTGCCCTCGGCGAGGACGTGGTAGTAGCTGTCGGTGTAGTCGGGGTCGCCGCAGACCAGGCGCACGTCGTAGGAGCCGTCGGGCACGGCGATCTCCCAGGTGTGCGTCTCGGTGGGCGGGTTGTTATACTGCATCTGGTTGAGCGTGTCGTAGCGCTCGTCGGCCGAGTTGGCGCTGTTTCGGTCCCGGGTGAGCGCGGTGTTCGCGCCCTCGATCCAGCCGTAGGTGTAGCCGCTGCCCCGGTTGCCGTAGGCGGCGCCGGTGTCGGGCAGGTAGCCCGGGTAGCCGGCGGAGGTGGCGGTCTGGAAATTGATTTTCACCGCGAACGGCGTCGCGAACTCGGTGGAGGCCGAGGTGCGAGCGGCGGTGGCGGGCGCGCCGATCCACGCGAAGGTATCGAGGTCGTCGGCGGATCGCACGGACGTTGGGAGCGTGGCGCGGGCGACGAGTTGGCGCTCGGGTTGTCCGGCGGGTTTTACCCACAGGTCGTAACGGCGCTCCATGAGGTCGACGAGGAGGCGGACGCGTTGGGAGACACCCGGGGTGTAGCTCGAATCCGACAAGCCGGTCGCGGGTTGTGGAACGACACGACCCTCGTTTGTGAACCTCAGGTAGGCCGCGAGTGTTTCAGGGGTGCTCACGCCGGCGCCGGCGAAACCGGCCAACACTTCGCCGGTCTGGGTGGTGGGCGGGGTGAATTCCACCGTGGCCTCGAAACGGCGTCCGGAGACAGGCAGGGCGAGGTGATGCCAGAATCCGGCGTAGGCGCCAAGAGTGACGGGGGTGTGTGGCGCAAGGGCGATCTCGCGGCCGGCTTGGCGGAAGGTGACGAAGCGGTCGGCCTCGACGGCGGTGACGATGCCGGCGGAGAGCTGGAGGACGAAGGCGCAGCTTTGGTCGAAGGTGACGTCGTTGGCGCCGTCGCCGTCGAGATCGATGCCGGTGCCGATGCCGCCGGCGGAGGTGCGGCCGACGTAGGTGTCGCCGCGCACGCGACCGAGCACCGAGGCGAAATCGGCGCCGTCGCGGACGAAGCTCGCGCGCACGGCCTCGGCGGAGGGATCGGCGGCTTTGCGCGGGTAGACGAAGGTCGAGACGGTGGCGCCGGCGTTGGTGACGCGGAGCGGGCGCTGGTCGCCGTAGGCGGAGCGGCGCAAGGCGGCGGAGGCGTCGATGGAAGGGGCGGCGCCGAGGGCGATGAAGGTTTGCTGGTCGGGCTCGGCCTGCGCGGCGTCGGCGGGGAAGACGCGCATCTCGTCGATGGAGAGGCCGGCGCCGTCGGCGCTTTCGAGGCGGATGGTGTTGGCAGAGCCGGCGAGGAGCGAGACGGGCACGTGGACCTGGTGCCAATACATCGGGAAGCTCAGCACGCCGCTCCCGTAGGTGTTGGCGTTGCCGGTGTGGACGAAGGAGATCGTGCGGGCGACGCCGTTGACGCGGAGCGTGAGCGTGCGCGAGGCGGCGGTGGCCTGCGGCAGGGTGTAGCGGAAACCGATGGTGGCGGAGCCGCCGTCGCCGCCGGGGACGCCGGTCCATTCCAGGGCGCCGGAAGTGGCGGGCACGCTGACGTAGCCGGACCCGGTGAATCCGGAGTTGGCGGTGGCGGTCGCAGCGCCGCCGGCGAGTGTGGCGGACTCGGCCTGGAGGACGAGGCGGTTGGCGGACTGCTTCGGGTAGGACGTGGAGGCGATGTTCGTGCCGACGCGGGCGTCGAGGACGTGTTTGCCGTCGAACTCCATCAGCGGCCAGACGACGCCGAAATCCTCGGCGCCGGCGCCGCGCACCGTGTCGACGAGGACGCCGTCGGGCGTGATGACGAGATTGAGCGCGAAGCTCGGGCCCGTCTGGCCGGTCTTGGGCGTGAGCGCGAGCGTGCCGCGCACGAGCAGCGGGTGGACGAAACTCGGGGTGAAGACACCGCCGTAGCGGTCGGGCAGCTCGGAGAGCAGCTTCCACGCGCCGTTTTCGAGGAAGGTCGGGGCGAAGCTGATCGCCTGGCTCCAGTTGGCGGCGGTCCAGCCGTCGGCGGGGCCGAGGCGGGATTCCCAGTCGGGGCGGCTGAAGCGGACGATGCCGAGGGTGAAGCTGTTCACGCCGGCCTGGAGGTCGCTCGCGGTCTGGCTGGAGCCGCGGGTGCAGAGCTGCACCTGCATGCCGCCGGCGTTGGCGAAGGAGGTGGCGAACTGCGAATCGAGGTTGAAGGCGAAGCCGCCGATCTCGGCGGGCACGGGCTGCTCGGGGATGGCGGTAAGCCGGGTGGCGAAGGCCTCGGAGCTGTGAATCTCGGTGTAGCCGTTGTAGTTGGTGAGCGCGCTCCAGTCGTAGTAGACGTTTTTGTGCGAGGGCGGGAGAAGACTCTTGGTGACGGAGAACCAGCCCTGCTCCTGTTGGAAACGCCAGGCGCTCTTGAAGGCGAGGCGGGCGGCGCGGCGGAACTGGCCGGCGAGGCGTTTGTCGCCCGCGGTCCAGGTGAGCTCGGCCATCTGCTCGTAGGTGTTGCCGTAGACGACGTCGTTCCAGATGTGGTTGCCGGTGCGGCCGCTCGCGGGGGCGTCGCCGTTGCCCGACATGGTGAGCAGGGAGCTGCGGGCGGCGAACGAGATTGTATTGAAGATGTCGTTACGCGAGGGGCCGTCGTAACCGTTGACGATCAGGTCGAGCAGGTTGCCGGTGGCGCCGCCGTGATAGGCGAAATTTTGCCGGCTGTTGGTATCATCGTCGTGATACATCAGGTAATACGGATCGAGGAAGAACTGGTCTCGGTCGCGGGAGTAGCGGGCGCGCTGCTCGTTGTTCCAATACCACTCGATGAAACCGACGCCCTGGTAGCTGCCGGAGCCGGTGCCGGCCGCGCGGGGCACGAGGCCGTCCTGCACGCGGAGCCACTCGCCCTTCATGGCGTAGGTGCGCCAGTTCTGGCCTACGCCGTTGTTCATGTAGGAGACGCGCGAGGTGGAGAGGCGCGATTCCCAGCGGGCGATACGGGAGGCGGTGAGGATGGACGGATACTGGGCGGCGATCCGTTTGAAGAGGCGCAGGGCCTTCATCATGGGCGCACAGAAGAACTCGCCGTGGTTGTCGTTGGCCTTGGCGGAGCCGTCGAGGCCGGCGATGTCGGCGGTGGCGTGGTCGAGGGCGCGAGCGCCGGACTCGAGCAGGGAGACGGCGCGGCCCTCGGAGACGGCGGTGGCGACGGCGAAGGCGAAGTAGGGCGTGGCGTATTGGTGCTCGCGGAGGTTGAAGGGGTCGATGAGCGAACCGTTTTGCACGTCTCCGCCGTCCTGCACGTCGCCGGGGGTGGAGTTGTTCCAATACTGAAGGGGGGCGAGCGCGGTGATGATGGACTCGACCTTGTCGAGCGGATCGGTGCGCGGGGTGTCGAGCGGCGTCCAGGGGCGGGCGCTCAGATGCCACTTGAGCTCGGGCAGGCCCGAGGGCTGTCCGCTGGAAGTGGTCTGGGACCAGGCGACGGGCGCGAGCAGGCCGACAAGCAAGGGGAGCAGAGGGCGGACGGAGCGGAGCGGCCGAGGACGTGGTCGGGTCATGGCGGGGGACGGGGCGGGAGAAATTTCCCGCGGGGCAGGGGAGAGACGGCGCTTGCGAAGGGACGGTCTCAAGGGTCGCAAAGGTTTAGCGTCGAACCTGGGTCGCGCGCATCCGGACGGACGGGCGCGAAAAAGGCGCCGGGAACGAATTCCCGGCGCCTTGTTTTGACAGACTCGGTCGACCGACGGACGCGGCTTATTCCGGCAGGGCGAGACCGAAGGGCTTGTCGGAGAGGTAGACGCTGTAGGACTTGATGCGGCCGGGGCGGGAGTTGTCGCCGGAGCGGGCGAGGTAGCGGATGCCGCCGATGCTGGTGGACTCGCCGAGGTCGATCACGACGCGGTGCGGGTAGGGCGTGGCCTTGTTGTTGCCGTAGGCGGTGTGCCAGTGGGTGTTGGGCTGGCCGTCGAGCATGTTGTCGGCGTAACCGGCCTCGGCGGTGACCTCCTCGCTGTCGACCCAGAGGATCTTCCAGCCGGCCTTGGAAAGGACCTTGCCGGAGGCGTCGGTGGCGTCGAGTTCGCTGATCGTGGCGTGGGTGTTGCCGCCGTGGGCCTCGAGGGCTTCGAACGCGAGGTAGCGACCGGACGCGGAGTGGGCGAACTTGGCGGTCTGCCACTCGGGCTCGGGACGAAGCTGCCCGGAGTGCGCGGCGGTGACCCCTGCGGCGCTGAATTCGCCCTTGGCGCGGGCGGGGCGGGCGAAGTCGAGCTCGGGACGGAGGACGTCGAGGATGGGCTTGGCGAGGCCGGCGAGCTCGGGCTTGGCGGGGCCGATCATGTCGAGGACGACGATCTCGTTGCGGCCGGCGCGGAGCCAGGGGCCGGGGATATACATCGTCTGCTGCGGCCCGATGTTCCAGAAGCGGCCGAGGTTGTGGCCGTTGATCCAGATCATGCCTTTGCCGAGGTTGCGGACGTCGAGAAAGCTGTCGCCGACCTCGGTGATCTCGAAGGAGCCGCGCCAGAAGCTGGGGCCGGCGGCCTTGGTCTTGGCGGCGTCCTTGGCGGGAGCGAAGCGGAGGGCGGCGAGGTCGGACGCGTCGAGCTCGAAGGGATGGATCTTCCAGTCGCGGACCTCGACGGCGGGAGCGGAGCCCTCGGCGTCGAAGCGGACGGGGCCCTGGATGCCTTTGCGGTCGTAGACCTCCTTGCCGAAGTTCACGCGGCCCATGGACTCGACGACGATCTCGAGGCGGGTGTCGGACTTGCGGGCGGGGATGGGGAGCTCGTAGCGGCGGGAGCGACGGTCGAAGACGCCGGCGGCCTTGCCGTCGAGGAAGACCCAGCCGAAGTCGTGCACGGCCTTGGCGGAGATCGTGCCGGCGGGGCCGGCGGGGAGCGTGGTCGAGTAGACGGTGATGCCCCGGCTCTGGTCGTAGGCCTCGATGTGGCGGGCGGTGGCGTCGACGACGGGCTTGGTGAGGTTGGTCAAGACCGGGGCGGTCTCGGTAAGCGTGAAGGCCGGGATGGTGATCACCGGATTCGCGGCGGGCGCGGGCGGGATGGACTCGCCGGGCTGTAGGTATTTGGCGAATACGTCGCGGATCGCCTCGAACTTGGGCGTGACCCAGCCGGCCTCGCTGATCGGGGCGTCGTAGTCGTAGCTGGAGGTGTCGGGCAGGAAGGGGCGGTCGGAGCCGGGCCAGAAGCCGAAGGTGGTGCCGCCGTGGGCCATGTAGATGCTGAAGGAGTGCTTGTGCTTCAGCATGTAATCGAGGTCGGCGGCGATGGGCTCGGGGGCGCCGGTGGCGTGCTTGCGGCCCCAGACGTCGAACCAGGCGGGGTAATACTCGCCGTTCATGAGCGGGCCGGTCTTTTGGAATTTGCGCAGGGTCTCGAAGGACTTGGCGGCGGCGCCCTGGCCGAAGTTGACCACCTGGAAGATGTCGTCGCGGTAGCCGTTGGCGATGGCGCCGGCGGGGTTGCAGGCGAAGAGCGGGACGTCGAAGCCGCCTTCGACGAGGGCGTCGCGGAGCGCGCCCATGTAGACGGGGTCGTCGCCGTAGGAGCCGTATTCGTTTTCGACCTGCACCATGAGGAGCGGGCCGCCGTGGGTGACCTGTTGCGGACCGAGGACGCGGCCGACCTCCTTGAGGTAGCGCTTGGCGGGTTCGAGGAAGCGCGGGTCGGTGGTGCGCAGGCCGATGTTGTCGTGCTTCACGAGCCACCAGGGCAGGCCGCCCATCTCCCACTCGGCGCAGGAGTAGGGGCCGGGGCGGAGGATGACCCATAGGCCTTCGGCTTGGGCGAGGCGGCAGAACTCGGCGACGTCGGCCTGGCCGGACCAGTCGAACTTGCCCTCTTCCCACTCGTGGAAGTTCCAGAAGAGGTAGACGCAAACCGTGTTGAGACCCATGGCCTTGCACATCTGGAGGCGGTGCTTCCAGTATTCGCGCGGCACGCGGGGGAAGTGGATCTCGCCGCAGCGGATGACGAAGGGTTGGCCGTCGAGGAGGAAGTCCTCGTCGCCGATGGTGAAGGAGTGCTTGGGCATGGAGGCGGAAGCGGCGGGGGCGGTGGCGGCGAATGCGGGTGACGCGAGGCCGAGGGCGGAGCCGAAGAGGCCGAGCATCAGGCTGGTTCGCAGACGGGGGCTGAGCAGGGGCATGGTGGTGTGGGTTGTGTGGTGAAAAGAGGGTGGATGCGAAACGCAGGCGCCCCGGCGTGAAGACGGAAGGTCGTGGGGGGCGCCGGCGAGGTCAGGGACGACCGCGGCCGCCGGAGAGAGGTTCCCCGATGTCGCCGGGTCGGAAGGCGGGCTGCATCGGATCCATCGGCAGGATGTTGCCCGCGGCGTCGAAGTTCATGCGGACGAGGACGGTCTCGCGCTTGTAGCCGCCGCCGCCGGGGATGGCGTGGCGATGGTAGGCGACATACCAGCGATCGGTTCCGGGAATGTTGAGCACGGCGTGGTGGGCGGTGCCCTTGGCGGAGCCGTTTTGGCGAAGGACGATGAAGTTTTCCTTCGGCGAGACGACGGGGCCGGTGGGCTTGTCGGCGACGCCCCAGCCGACGCGGTAGTCGGGACTGCGGGCGTCGTCGATCGACCACATGAAGTAGTAGCGGCCGGCGCGCTTGAAGACGACGATGCCCTCGCGGAACTCGCGCAGGGAAAACTCCATCGGCTGGCCGGAGAAGGAGATCATGTCGCGGTTGAGGCGCCAGACCGTCGGGGTGCCGTTGCCGAAGTAGAGGTAGGCCTGGCCGTCGTCGTCGATGAAGGCGCAGGGATCGATGCTGAAGGTCTTGATCTTCGCGTCCTCGACGAGTGGTCGGCCGAGCGCGTCGCGGAAGGGACCGACGGGGGAATCGCCGACGGCGACGCCGATGTTGTGCTCGCCGCAGAAGTAGAAGTAGTAGCGGCCGTCGCGCTCTATGCAGTCGGGCGCCCAGGCCTTGTTTTTCGCCCAGGAAACGTCGCCGCGGGCGAGATCGAGGATCACGCCTTCCTTTTTCCAGGAGACGAGGTCCGGCGAGGACCAGACCGCGAACTCCGTGGTGTTCCAGAAGGGGCGGTCGGAGGTCGGATAAAGGTAATAACGATCACCGAAGGCGCGGATGGCGGGGTCGGCGGTGTAGCCGGCGAGGGCGGGCGCGGGCGCGCCGGAAAGCGCGGCGGACTGGCGGCGAAGCTCCTCGGCCAAAGGGGCGGGGACGGCGACGATCGAGCCGTGGCGCTGGCCGGAGGCGGCGGCGAGGCTCGGGGTGAGATCGGTCCAGGTCCGGCCGTCGCGGGTCTCGCGGACGCGGTTGCGGGTCTTGCCTTGGGCGTCGAAGAAGACGCGCAGACGGTCGCCGATCGCGACGGGCGCGGGGGCTTCGGGACGCTCCCCGGCGACGAGGGGCTCGGGGCGCGCGGAATAGGGACCGAGGAGGTGGGCGGCGTCGGCGACGCGAAGGGCGCCCGTGCGACCGCCCTCGCCGGGCTCCGTGGTGGTGAAGAAAAGTTGGTAGCGCCCGTTCGAATACGCGATCGACGGATCGGATGCGTCGAGGGAGGTGTCCAGGAGCGGGCGCGGCGGGGTGAAGCGCTTGAAGTCGCGGGTGAGCGAATAGTAGATGCGCGAGCGGTCGCGCGTCTCGCCCTCGGCGCGGACGACGCCGGACCAGACGACGGCGTATTCGCGGGTGTCGGGCACGCGGTAGAGCTCGGGCGCGTGGCAGGCTTTCGCGCCGGGAATGTCGACCATGAGGGGCAGGAGACGCTGGTCCGACCATGTGACAAGATCGCGCGAGGTGGCGTAGCCGACGCCGAGGTCGGCGTCGCCGCTGGCCCAGACGAGGCGGAAGAGGCCGTCCTCGTCGCGAAGCAGCTGCGGGTCGCGAAGCCGTCCGGAGCCGACGGACGGTTTGAGGAACACGCGGTCGAGCGCCGTCCAGTCGAGGCCGTCCGGGCTGAAGGCGAGCTGGAGGCCGTCCCCTTCGCCGCCGGCGGAGGTGAACAGATAGGCGGGGGCGGCCGGGGCGGCGGCGGTTTTCTCCACCGGCCGGGACGCGCAGGAGACCAGCAGCGAGGCGGCGATGAAGGGGAGCTGTTTCGACAGGTGTTTTAGACGCATGGGGAACACTGTGGAGCGGTCGAGCGGAGATGACCGGAAAAACGTAATCCGCAACCGGCGCGGGCATCCGAGACAACCCCGCAGGGTCCGGCTCGGACTGTAGCGTAAAACTAGCGGAGCATCAGCGACGGGCCGCGCGCGGGCGCTTCGGGGGAGCGGCGGGCGCCACGGGGTCGGCGTCCTTGAACACGCCCTGCACCATGCTGGTGCGGGGGGACTCGGGCACGCCGGTCTCGTTGTGGCGCATCATGCCGGCGAGGAGCAGGGCGGCGTCGGAACCGATATCGGCGGGACGTTGATCCCAGCAGGCGAACGGGGAGTCCTTGAACGCGCCGAGGCTGACGATTTCCGGGGCGGGGGAGCGACGGCCCAGGGCGAGGATCGCGTCCTGGAGTTTTTGCGCCGCGGTGGTGATGATGGCGTCGGGCCGGCGCTTGTCGAGCCAGTCGCCGATCTCGTCGCGGGACAGGTTGGAGAAGTCCGCCACGCGAAGGAGGTTTTGATCGTGGTCGTAGAGCTTGATCGCGGCGGTGAAGTGGAACTGCGTTCGTTCCTCGAGGCCTCTTTCGAAGACGGCGCCGATGCGTTGGTGGCCCTTGGCCTGGAGGAGGCGGATGAGCCGGCACATGTCGTAGAACTGGTGCGGCACCACGCGGTCGAATTGCAGCGGGGTGATCGCGTAGGAGGCGGCGATGACCGAGAAGGGCGACCAGTCGAGGCCGGCGGGCAGCTCCACCGGGCTGAGCGGAGGCAGGAGGAGGATGCCGCGGATGCCCCGGTAATGGAGAACCTTGAGCAGGCGTCGAAGGTCGCCCTCGTAGTCGAGCAGGTGGAAGCAGGTGGCCAGATAGCCGAGCGCCTCCGCGCGCTTCACGGCGCCGACGCGGACGTATTCGCAGTAGTTGTCGGCGCCGGCGGGGAGGCGGGTGGCGGAAAGGTCGACGATGGCCATGGGCGGCCGGTCCCAGGACTGGGTCGTCTTGTGGAGACGCGTCATCAGGCGGGCGATCTCGGGGTCGGGACGGTAGCCGAGCTTGTCCGCCATGCGGCGCACCTTCTGACGGGTGGCCTTGGAGACCTTGGGACTATTCCGCAAGGCGAGCGAGACCGTCATCAGACTGACTTCCAGCGCGCGGGCGATGTCGCGCAGGCCGACGCGGCGGGGGGCGGGGGACTCGGAGGAGGGATCGGAGGCGGGTGTGGACACGGCGGAAACGGGCTCGGGACGCGGAGGCGATGAGGCCGGGTAGAGGGCGGTTCGAGGAAAAGGGAGGACGCCGGGGGCGGATGCGAGTTTCGTCGCGTCGCGCCGTCGACGGGAAAACGGGACGATGAGCGATTCCGGGCGCGAGTGCGAGGTCTTACGTTAAACCTGCGGTGTGCTGGAGACGAGGGAAGGCGCTCAATAGCTTGTCCTAAAGTCCCGAGGCACCCTTCCCCCTTGTCTGGACTCGCTCCCGTTCCGTCTTTTTTCTCCTTCCCCCTTTCCCGTGCATCGCCCCCGTCCCAAGGCTCTGATTTGGATGAAACCCTACGCCTACCGGCAGGTTGTTTCCCAAGTCGAATTAGAGCGACTTCGTGAGATCGTCGAACTGGTCGACATTCGCCAGGACGAGGAGCCGAGCGACGAGAGTCTGGCCGATCCGCGACTGGCCGGGGTGGAGATCATTCTGTCGGGCTGGGGCATGCCCCGCATGACGCCTCGCATGTTGCGGGCGCTTCCGTCCTTGAAGGCGGTGTTTCACGCCGCGGGATCGGTGAAATCCTTTGTCACGGAAGAGATGTGGGATCGCGAGATCCGGGTCGCCAGCGCGGTGGAGATGAACGCCCGTCCGGTGGCCGAGTTCACCTTCTCGATGCTGGTGCTTTCGCTCAAGCGCGTGTGGTCGCGGATCACCGCGCAGCGCGAGCTCGGCCTGTATCTCCCGGACGATCCCTATCTGGTCGGCGCCTATGGCAGCACGGTGGCCCTGCTGGGGCTGAGCCGGACAGGGCGCATGGTGTTGGATCAAATCCGGCGCCTGGACGTGTCCGTGATCGCCTACGATCCCGTGGTGTCTCCCGAGGAGGCCGCGCGTCTCGGCGTGGAGCTGGTTTCGCTGGAGGACGCCTTCGCCCGGGCGCACGTGGTGAGCTGCCACATTCCGCTTTTGGAGGAGACGGTCGGTCTTTTGCGCGGAGAGCATTTTTCCGCGATGCGGCCGGGGGCGACTTTCATCAACACCGCGCGCGGCGCGATCGTCCGCGAAGACGAGCTGGCGAAAGTCCTGCAGGCCCGCCCCGACTTGTGGGCGGTGCTCGACGTGCTCGCGACCGAGCCTCCGGGCGAGGAGTCGGTCCTGCCCTCGATGCCCAATGTCATCGTCACGCCGCACCTCGCGGGCAGCCTCGGTCCCGAGTGCCGGCGGATGGCGAGCGCGATGATCGACGAGATCGAGCGCTATGTCTCCGGAGCCGGCATCCACGCCGAGGTCCGGCGCGCTCAGCTCTCGATCTGCGCCTGATCGCGTGCCTTCCGGCCTTCGACGGCCGGATCGGGCGCGGTTGAAGACGACTTTTCCCCGTGCCTTCCCATTCATACCGTCCCGTTTGGGCCCGTGTCTTCGCCGCGCTCGGGTGTGGCGCCTTTTTGGTTCTGCCCGCTTGCGCCGCCGCGCCCTCGACCAGGGCTCCGGCGCCCCCGCCTCCACCCGGCTTCGAGCTGGTGTGGGCGGACGAGTTCAATGTCGACGGCCCTCCGGATCCCAAGAACTGGATCTTCGAAAGGGGTTTCGTGCGTAACCACGAGGCGCAGTTTTATCAGCCGGACAACGCGCGGGTGAAAGACGGCGTGCTCGTGATCGAGGCGCGTCGCGAATCGGTGCCGAATCCCCGGCACGAGCCGGGCTCCGAGGATTGGAAAACGAAACCCGCGAAGTCCACCTACACGTCCGCGAGCATCCTGACCCGCGGCCTGCGCCAGTGGACCTACGGGCGCTTCGAGATGCGGGGGCGCATCGACGTGCGAAAAGGACTCTGGCCCGCGTGGTGGACGCTCGGCGTGGCGCGCGAGTGGCCGCACAACGGCGAGATCGACATCATGGAGTATTACCGGGGCAAGTTGCTGGCCAACTTCGCCTGGGGCACGCCGGAGCGCTGGAAGGCGGAGTGGGACTCGGTGGCGACGCCTCTTGCCAAGCTCGGCGGCGAAAACTGGGCGAAGGAGTTCCACGTCTGGCGCATGGATTGGACGCGCGACAAGGTGCGCCTCTACGTCGACAACCGCCTGTTGAACGAGGTCTCGATGAGCGAGGCGAAGAATCCCGACGGCTTCCTGCCGTTTCGGCAGCCGCACTACATGATCCTGAACCTCGCGCTGGGCGGCGACAACGGCGGCCCGGTCGACGACTCCGTTTTCCCGGCGCGCTTCGAGGTGGACTGGGTGCGCGTCTATCAGGAGCGCAAGCGCTAGGTCCCCGGCCCGGGCTGGAACGCGGCGCGGCGTCGCCCGTTGCCTTCCACATCATCGAACCACGGGCGGGTGGGCCCCGCCTGTCCGCCGGAGAACCGGAAAAGGCAAACAGACGCCGGCGTCAGTCGACGACGAGCGTGCCTTGGGATGGGTCGCGGGTGAGTTCGCGGAACCAGACGGAAATGCGCGCGGTGACGGGACCGGGCACCGCGCCGAAGTCGTGGGCGTCGAGGCGGCGCACGGGCGTGATCTCGCCCATCGTGCCGGTGACAAACATCTCGTCGGCGCGGACCAGCTCGGCGGCGGGGATGTGGGCCTCCTCGGCGCGCTGGCCGTGGCGTTGGCAAAGCTCGAGCACGGCGGCGCGGGTGATGCCCTCGGGGCAGGCGCGGGTGGTCGAGGTGCGCACCACGCCGTCCTTCACGATGAAGACGTGGGTGGCGTTGGTCTCGGCCAGCATGCCCTCGGTGTCGAGCATGAGGGCGTCGTCGGCGCCGGCGGTGTTGGCCTCCATCTTGGCGAGGATGCTGGTGAGCTGGTTGCAGCTGTGGATGTGCTGGTCGAGCACGTCGGCGAAGGGCCGGCGCTGGCGCACGGTGACGAGGTGCACGCCCGCGGTGTTGTTGTATACGGGCGGCTTGTGCTCGGCCAAGACGAAGAATGAGCAGCCGCGGCGGTTGATGCGCGGATCGAGGCCGCTGGTGTATTTGATTCCCCGCGACACGGTCAGGCGGATGTGCACGCGATCGCGCATCGAGTTGGCGGCGAGCGTGCGCTTGAGCTCCGCGAGGAGACGCTCCTCGCCGGGATAGCCCTCGTAGCGAAGCATCTCGGCGCTGTGGCGCAGGCGGGCGAGGTGGGCGTCGAGACGGAAGAGGCGCCCGTCGTAGAGGCGGAGCCCCTCCCAGACCGCGTCGCCGTTTTGCACGCTGGAGTCGAAGGGCGAGACGCCGGCCCGGTCGCGGTGGACGAGCTCGCCGTTGATGTTGACGAGGATGTCGGCGTTGGCGGGATTTTGCGGCTGTAGCATGGCGGGCGGGGTCAGGCTTTCACGCAGTGGGCGCGAAGTCGGTGATAGATGGCGAGGGCTTCGTCGTAGAAAGGCACGTCCGGGCGAGGCGGCTCGGCCTCGGGCTCGGGTTCCGCGACAAAGCCGGTGCTGGCCCAGATGCTGTCATACCAGTGCGTCGCCCAGACGCCGTCCTGCGGGTGCGGGCCGGCGGGCCAGCCAAGCATGGCGGCGTCCCAAGGCAGGCCGAGGGCGGAGCAGAGGGCGCGGAGCGCGGCCTCGGGGCGGGCGCGGATCTGGGCGGCGTCGATGACTGGAGGCGGCGCGCCGCGCAGCGACTGGATGCGTTCGAAAAGGCGGGCCTGCCAGGGCAGCCCGGTTTCGGCGAGGGTCATGTGCGGGTAGACCTTGCGGTAGCTGACGATCACGCGGGCGGGGTGCCGGATGAGAAAGGCGTGTTCGAGGCCGTCGAGCCAAGGGCCGATCATCTCGGGCGTCATGTGGTGCGCCATGTGTTTCTGATACCACACGGGGCGGGGCAGGGGCGGGGGCTCCTGCGTGATCTGGCGGGCGACGACGCGCCAGTCGCCCGGCTGGCTGGCGATCACGTCCTCGCGGCCGGGGTGGGCGAGATCGTTGCCCGAGAGATAGGCCGAGTAGAACGGCTCGTCGCTCACCACGCAGTCGGCGCGGGAGGAGAAGCTGCGCATGAGCGCGGTGGACAGGTTGCGGGGGCCGGACCAGAGGGCGATGCGTCGAGGGGCGGGGCTGGACATGCGCGAAGAGAAAGAGGCGCGGAGCCCGTCTCGTAAATAGGCCAGTGCGGATTCGCGTCCGGAATCGCCCGATCGGCGCCTGCCCAGGGTGCTATCGCCAGGAAATTGTCGGAGACGTGGTCTCGTGGACGGATGCGGGGATGCGGCCATGCCGATGCGCGGGAGGGCGCCAAACGGGGCGCGCCGCGAAGCTAGGGCGGATGGTCTGGGCGGGCTTTTATTTTTCGCGGATCCAGACGACGGAGCGGCCGCCGCGGTTGTTGCGGGCGTAGTTGGGGATGGCGAGGAGGGGTGAACCGTCGGCGTAGGCGCCGCGGATGACGGCGACGCCGCCTAGGAGATCTGGGCGCCACTCGGAGGACAGGGATGCGTCGGGCGGAAGGACGGCGTCGAGGTTTTGGTCGACGGACTCCAGGTTGTAGACGAGGGGACCCTGGCGGAGGGCGACGCGGCCGCGGTTGGCGGCCACGCGGTCGTCGCAATGCACGCGCTGGATGGCGAGCGGCACGGTGAAGTCGACGCGGTCGCCGGCTTGCCAGCGGCGCGAGACGACGGCGTATCCGTCGACAAGCTGGGGCGCGACGGGGCGGCCGTTGACGCGGATCTCGCCGAGCCCTGGGACCGCGGGCGAGACGGCGTAGAGCGGGCTGGCGGCGCGATCGGGCACGCGGAGATGGAGCGCGAAGTCGGCCTCGCCCGAGGCGGGTTCAAGCGTGAGCGACACCTTTTCCGACCAAGGGTAGTCGGTCTGTTGCGTGACGCGCAGCGGACCGCCGCCGACCTCGGGCAAGGTGAGGGAGCCGCCGACGAAGAGATTCACGAAGAGACGGTTCGAGGCGGGCGTGTAGGTCCATGTAGGCAGGCTGAGGAGGGCGCGCGGGATGTTGCCGACGCAACAGGGGCAGACGTGCCACTTGTAGCGGGCCTCGTCGGTGTCGAGGGCGTTGGTGTAGGTGAAATTTTGCCCGGCGAGGTCGAGGTCGCTGAGGACGGCGTTGTAGAGCGTGTCCTCGTAGAGGCTGGCGTAGCGGGCCTGGGCGTAGGCGAGGTGGAGACGGTGGTTGAAGAAGAGCAGGCCGATGTTGGCGCAGGATTCGCAGTAGGCGTTGTTTGGAAGGGAAAAGTCTGCGCCGAAGCCCTCGGAGGTCTCGCCGCTGCCGATGCCGCCGGTGAGGTAGAGCTTACGGCCGACAAGGTTTTCCCAAAGGGAGAGCGTGGCGCTCTGGTAATCGGTGTCGCCGGTGGCCGCGATCACGTCGGCCATGGCGGCGTAGTTGTAGACCGCGCGGACGGCGTGGCCGACTGCCTCGTATTGGCGGGTGACGGGGAGGTGGGTCTGGTCGTAGGCGGTGCCGTGTTCGCCGACGCCGACGCCGCGGCGGTCGAGCAGGAACTTGCCCAGGGCGGCGTAGCGGTCGCCGGCGCCGGGGCCCTCGAGCTCGTCGACGAGGGACGCAAAGCGAAAGAGGGCGAGCTCCATGGTTTGGTGACCGTCGAACCAGGGCTGCTTGGGCGCGGGGCCGATGTGGCTCTCCCAGCAGTCGGCGAGTCGGCGGGCGGCGTCGTAGAGGCGGCGGTCCTTGCCGCCGGTCATGCGGACGTGGGCGATGGCGGCCTCGAGGAAGTAGCCGGCCACGTAGCCCTCGTGCTCGGTGCGGAGGCGGGGGCTCCAGCGCTCGGGGGGGCGGCCGTCGGCTTGCTCGCGGGCGGTGCCGAGGGTGTATCGGGTTTGGAAATACCCGTCGGGCTCCTGGGCGGCGAGCACGACGGGGATCCATCGCTCGATGGTCTCGCGAAGCCCGGCCTGGGCGGCTGCGAGCTCGGCGTCGTCGCCCGGCTCGAGCTGCTGGGCGAGGCAGGCGGCCTCGAGGGTGTTGAGGACCCAGGCGTTGGAGAACGGGTAGCCGCGGTGGGCGGGGGCGGGGCGACCGGCGAGTTTGTCGGCGGCGGCGAGAAGGTTGTTGAGCCCGCCCTCCTTGAGGTCGGGCTTTTCGTTTTCGGCGACGCAGTGGGGAATCCAGTTGATCACCGTGGCGCGGAGGCGGTCGCGCCAGAACGGCGTGGTGACGCTGAAGCGCGGGACGGCGAGAGCGCGAAGGCCGACAAGGGGGGCGGCGGGGGCGACGCGCACGGAGAGACGATCGGAGGCGGCGAGTTCGCCGGAGCCGGCGGTGAAGCCGAGGTCGTAGTCGCCGGGCTCGGAAAAGGTGGCCGAGGTGGAGAGGGCGGTGGCGTCGGCGATGGCGACTTCGCCGGGGCCGGAGAGCTTTTCCCAGCGCGGGGAGCCGATCACGCCGGGTTGGCCGGTGGAGAGCACGGTGGCGTCGAGGTGGGTCTGCCCGCCCACGACGACGACGCGGTCGGGGCCGGCGGCGACGCGCGGCGGGAAGAGCGGCGAAGAGCCGGCGTCGAGGACGCGCCACTCCAGGACGCCGGTGGAGGCGTCGTCGCGGCCGTCGAGCTCGAGGCGGAGGCGCGAGACGGTGAGCGGGGCGGGAAATTCGAGGCGGTTGAACTTGTCGCCCTCGACGCCGAGCGTGGAGACGCCGTCGCCGGACGAGGTTATCGCCGCGGGGCGGAAGGCGGAGGCGGCCTCGTCCCAGACGAGGAGGCGTGCGGCGGCGGGGAGGCGGACTCCGCGGTGGTCGTCGAAATAGTAGACCTCGACGGCGGAGATGGAGACCGGGCGGGGCCAGTCGTATTGGACCCACTGGGTGCCCTTGCGAGGCCAGTTGCCGTAGGCGCCGGGGGCGTAGTCGAAGGAGGAGCGCGGGGACTTGCCGTCGTTGATCGCGGCGAGGGATTCGTGGCCGGAGACGAAGGAGGTCGAGGGGGTGGCGGCGATGGCGAGGTTGGCGGGAGAGACGGCAGCGGGCGCGGACGACGCGGGCGCGGCGGAGGCGGAAGAGGCGGCGGAGTTCACGGGCTGGGCCTCGGGGGCGTAGTTTTGAGCGAGGAGGGGGAGCGTGCCGATCAGGCAAAGGGCGGCGAGGCGGCGGTGCGTGGTCATGGGGCGGGCGCAGGGACGGACGGGATTTCAGGGACGCTCGATGAAACGCGTTTCGCCGGTGGCGACGTCGATGGTCCATTCGCGGGGCGCGGGGAGCCAGAGGCGTCCGGCGCCGATCTCGAGCGGCATCCAGAGGTAGCGGCCGTCCTGGTGGTTTCCGGGGCGCCAGATGTCGCCCATGAAGATCACGGAGGTCTTTTTCGACCCGACGACCTTGATCATGAGCGTGGATTGCGAGCCGTAGGTCTTCTTTTCCTTCGGGGCGATGTCCTTGAATTCGGACCAGGGGCCGGCGAGCGAGGTGGCGGTGGCGTATTGGTTGTTGTTCGGTTTCCAGCCGGTCATCCAGGAGCCGATGAGGTAGTAGAGCCCCTCGTATTTCACCAAGGCGCCGCCCTCGAGGGGCGATTTGATGAAGCAGGTCTGCTCGGCGACATCGAGGTAGTCGTCTGAGAGTTTGGCGATGTAGAAGCCCTTGGTCGGGCGGCTTTCGAAGATGAGGTAGGCGGCGCCGTCGTCGTCGACGAACTGGCCGATGTCGCGGCTCTCGAGACCGAGGGGGCGAAAGCTGCGGACATAGGCGTAGTCGCCGTCGACGGTGTCGCTCACGTAGACGGCGACGCGGGCGAGCTTGTAGCTTTTGTCGTCGAGGTGGACATACATGACGAACTTCCCGGTCTTGGCGTTGTGGAAGACCTTGGGGCGCTCGAAGACGAAGGGGCTGCCGATCTCGGGCTCGGGCGGACCGGTGCGGACGACCTGGTTTTTGAAGCTCCAGTTGAGTAGATCCTTCGAGGCGTAGCAGGAAACCTTGCGCTCGAGGGGCTTCACCGGCGTGACCTCGCCGCCGCGGTCCTCGCCGAACCAGTAATAGGTGTCGCCAAGCTTCAGGAGTCCGCCGCCGTGGGCCTGGATGTGGTGGCCGCGGTCGTCGGGCCAGAGGGCGCCGGGGACGATGCTCTGTCGCGGGGGAAATTCCGACGACGTGGCGGCGCAGAGCGCGCCGGCGGCGAGGGCGAGGGCCAGGGGGAGGCGAACGAGACGGAGGAGGGAGCGGAGATTCATGGGGCGTCGAGGCGGGGACGGGATCGGGGAAAAGAGCCGCGCCGCGTCCCCGGGGGCGCGGCGCGGTGTAGTTTAAGAGCCGATACGCATGGCGTTGCTGGTGGCGGCGTCCGGGAGCTCGTAGACGCGGAGCTCGGACGCGGGCGGAGCGGAGCTGCGGGGCTGGTCGCGGTTGCGGGGAAGCGTTTCCCAGCGGAGCACCCAGCGGCGGCCGTCGGCGCGGGAGGTGGCGGTCTGGACTTCCATGCCGGGATAATCGGAGACGGGTTTCGCCAAGGATTCGGGCAAGACGGGCGGAGGCTGCGGCAGCGTGCCGAGCGGGCGGAGCGTCTTGCCGTCGATCCGCCAACGACCTTCGCCGACGGAGCGGGTGGTGGCGTAGTCTACGCGCAGACTGTGATCGGGGAGGAGGACGGGCGCGCCGAGGATCACGTCGGCGTTGACGGAGCCGCCGCCGCCGAACTGCCAGCGGAAATCCCAGTCGCTGATCTGGACGATGTCCCAGGGCGCGCCGCGTCCCGCGGGGCGCGCGGCGTAGACCTGGGATTTTCCGGCCTCGTCGTAACGGTGGTAGACGGCGACGGGGCGTTTCTCGGCGTCGAAGCCGAGGTTGAAGGTCATGTTGATCATGCCTTGGCGGATCGGGGCGGGATCGATGACCTCGGCGGTCTCGAGGGTGATGGGAAGGGTGAGCGGCGTGCCGTCGCTTTTCTCCCAGTGCATGAAGTCTGCGCTGCGGGCGTAGGAGATGCGGTGGGTGGTGGCGCAGTCGGGGCTCTCTCGCCACATCCAGACGAGGTGGAAGCGACCGTCGGGCCCGAGGGTGGGGTTCATCGCGTAGGCGTTGCGTTTGCCCTGGCCGTCGAGGAGCGGCGAGGAGAGCAGGTTCACCCACGTGCGCGAGGTGGTCTCGAGGACGTTGTAGATGTCGGCGCCGTTGCCGCTGCCGCCGTCGCGATAGCGGAAGAAAAGTTCGCCGGCGCGGTTTTTGAAGAAGACGGGGTAGGTGGTGTTGTTCTCGCGACGGCTGGTCATGCGGTCGACGCGCTCAAGCGACTCGACGTCGAAGGGACGGCCCGAGCGGTAATAGATGAGCGGGTCGTTGTGCATGTTGCCCGAGAGGTGGAGGTAGCCGTCCTTGTCGAGCTGGAGGGCGAGGAAGTTGTGGCTGTCCCAGCCGGTGACGTTGGACGGGCGGCCGCGGTTGGGCAGGTGGATACCCTCGGGCTGGAATCGTTTCCACGTCGTCTCTTCAAGGCGACGCGAGGCGACCGTGATGCGGCGATCGGCGTCGTAATAGGCGATGAATTGGTAACCGCGTTCGGTCACGAAGGCGAAGGTCACGGGATGGCCGGCCCAGACGCGGTCGACCGAGGATTCGGCGAGAATTTCGGACGCCGCGGCGGAGGCGGCTACGGGAGCGGGCGAGTCGGCGGCGCGGAGGCCGGTGAGAGGCGCGAGGCCGGCGGCGAGCAGGGCGGCGGTGAAGAGGTGTTTCATCAAGGATCGGAAAGAGGAACGTGGGGGGAATAGAGGGAGGGAGGGCGAGAGCGACGGAGCGGGCTAGACGAGCTCGTCCAGGGCGCGGAGGCGCTCGGGGCTCGATTGGCCGAAGAGATTTTCGTTGCTGACGGTCCACCAGGGGCGGCCGTCGCGGCGGATGACGCAGGCCTCGCCTTCGAGGCCGACGGAGAAGGCGGAGCCGCCGGAGAGCGGGGCGTTTTCGTCGGCGGTGCCGTCGACCCAGCTTGCGAGCCAGAACTCCCCGGGCTGATGCGCGCCGCGGAGGACGGGCATGGCGGATAGCGAGGCGAGGATATGGGTGTTGGCGCCCAGCTCGACGCAGGCGGCGGTGCGTCCGCCCAGAAGCTCGCGCACGGTCGAGCAACCGCGCGGGGAGCGAACGATCGGGCCGCCGGGGAGATCCGGCTGCTGGCGAAGATGGCTCTTGGTGAAGTAGGGCACGGCGAAGCCCGCCTCCAGGGTCCAGAGGGCGCGCGCGGATTTGACATGGTGCAGGCGAACGTGGCCCTCCGGGGCGGCGACGAGCCAGGTGCGGACCTCGACGTCGGGCCAGGGTTTCCAGAGCGAGCAGGAGGCGCCCTCGCGGACCTCGGACGGGTGGGCGAAATCGCGGCGGCGGAAATAGCGCTCGTCGTCGCTGAGCGAGAGCTCGCCGTCGAGGCCGCCCTCGGCGGGGATGGACGCGCCCGAGGTGACGGCGAAGCCGAAGCGGTTTCCGTAGGTGAACTTTGAATACTTGTGCGGGGCGTTGCGCGGCCAGTCGAGGACGCGCTGGCCGGGGGCGAGGGCGACGACGTCGCGGGAGCGCGGGTCGGTGGTCAGGACGAGGCGCGAGCCGGGGCTGGTGAGCGCGGCGCGGCGCGGCGGGAGCGGGGCCTCCTCGGCGCGCCAGAAAGGATGCGAGTCGGGGAGGGCGAGGGGGAGGAAGGCCTTGAGCGCCCAGTAGGGGGAGCCGGGCGAGTTGTAGCTCTCGGCCATGAGCAGGTTGGGGTAGGCGTAGCCGATGGTGAGCAGGCCCGTCTCGGTGAAGATGGGTTGCCGCATCCACCAGCGGAGGTGGCGCAGGTAGATTCCCTTGATGACGGGCCAGGGCAGGGCCTCGACGCCGGCGTAGGCGAGGCCGCCCCAGAACGCGCCTTGGGCGAAGCGGTAGGCGAGGCTGCGGCCGAAGGGCAGGGCGGACCCGTCGGCGGCGAAGTAGTGCTGGAACTCGCGGGCGAAAAGGCGGGCGCGCTCCACGATGCGGGCGGAGCGGGCTGGGTCGGCCGAGGAGGCGAGCCGGGCGTAGACCAGCCCGTAGAAATGGATCGCCATCGGGACGTAGTAGTCGCCGGTGCGACCGTCGCGCCACGGGGCGCCCTCGGGTCCGTCGGTCGACCAGCCGTCGCGCAGGTAGAATGACTCGATCTGCGAGAGGTCGGAATCGAGGACTTTTTCGTCCCAGGTCTCGCCGACCTGGTGGAGGCCGAGCTGGACGAGCACGCGAAAGAAGAGCCAGTTGCTGCGGACGAGTTTCACCTCGTGGATGCGGCGCAGCCAGGCGACGAGGTTGGCGCGCTGCGCGGAGGTGAGGGGTTTCCAGAGCTCGTTCGGCGCGAGGGCGAGGGCGAAGCCGAAGGCGCCCTGCTCGACGCTGCGTTGGTCGAAGTCGCCGGCGAGGCCCCAGTATTCGGGGTGCTTCGGATCGGTGCCGTTGACCAGCCCCTCGCGCCAGAGATCCCAATGGGCGAATTTGCCACCGCCGGCGGCGAGCGGGGCGAGGCCCCAGAGCGGGCGGCTGTAGCCCTCGAGGGCGCTGGCGGGATCGCCGTAGCTGGCGCGGTTGGCGGCCAGTTCGACGCGGGCGCGGCCGGGGGAAAAATGGTCGTAGAGAGGCTCGACCATGTCCTCGAGGAGGCGGCGAAGGTCGTCGCGGTTGCGCAGGGGGTTGTTTTTGAGGCGTTCGTTGACGGTCACGGGCACGGGGAGGGGTGAGGGGATCTGGCGAAAGAGGAAAGCGACGCGGGCGAAAAAGGGAGCGACTGGAAAGAAATGAAGACGATGTGCGCAAGGGCGCCGGTCTTAGGTTCACGCCGGGTGGATCGCGGGCGCGGCGGGCGAATCGGTGACGGTCGCGCCCATGGCGGCCCCGAGGAGGGGCTGCGCCGGGGGATAGCCAACGAAGGCGAGCAAGCGTGAAGGGTAGGAACGGAGCATGTTCGCGGAAACGGGCGACATCGGCGAAGCGAACGGGACGTCGGTCGGCGACGTGGCGCGCCAGAAGTTACGAAGTCAGAGGGCGGTCCGGCGCGAGCGTCAAATCGCCGGCCGGGCCTTTACCGTAAACTGTTTTCAAGCGCGGGGGCGCGGGCGCGTTCGTCGGGCATGCCCGGAGCGGCCAATCCGGCCACGGATAAAATCTTCCGTGCTCGGCGCATGCGGCTTGCGAATCGGCGGAGTTCGTTTCGGGTCGCATGGGGTGTTTAGCGGGGAAGGTAGACGTTAAACCGTGCGGTTGATTGCGAAGAAATCCCCGCGGAGCCAGCATCGATTAAATCGCCAATACTCCCGGTTGTTTGCCGGATCTTCCTTTGTTCTCCGCCGCCCCGTCACCCCTTTCCGAATGGCTCCGGCACCGTGTCGTGCCGTCCGCCCGTCACCTTCCTTTTCTTATGAAACTACCCCGCCATCGCAGCGCGCTTCTTGCCGCCCTTGCCCTGGGAGCCGCGTCCCAAACCCATGCCGCATTTCAAGCGGTCGATACGTTTGACAGCCTGACCAACGGATCCATCAGCGGTCAAAACGGCTGGGTGGTGACTTCCGGCAGCACCGCCACCGTCGTCGCCGCCGACCCCACCGCCCCGGCCAACAAGGTGTTGCAGCACACCGGCACGAACGACGCCTACAAATTGCTGCCGACTCCGATCTCCGACGCGTCGGGCGGCACTTTCTTTTTCCGGCTCTACATCACCGACCTGAGCAACGACGTCTCCTTTGGTTTGTCGGATGTGAGTCCGCCTTCTCTGACCGACTTTGCCACCTACGAGATTCAGGGCAACGCCACCAATACGGATGGACGGTATGGTTCCCGCGACGGCGGCACCAATCGCGCTCCCCTGTTCAATCTGACGGCGGGAGCCTGGTATAATATCTGGTATGTGATCGACACGACCGCCGACACCTACCGCCTCTATGTGCAGCGCGACGGCGACTCCTCCTACTCGACCCAGACCGAGATCACCTCGTCCGACGGCACATGGAATTTCCGCAACGGCGTCGCCGCGAATCCCTTGGTCGCCTTCACGCTGTTGTCCAACAACGCCAACACCGGCGTCTACATCGACGATATCTACGTCGACCCGGTCGCCACGCCCAATCTCGTCAACCCGCTTACTCTGACCCCCTCGGACACCGATGGTGACGGGCTGCTCGACAACTGGGAACGTTTCTATTTCGGCACCGATCTCAGCCTCCAAAACGGCTCCGGCGACCCGGACACCGACGGCTACACCAACGAACAGGAGGAGACCGCCGGCTCCAATCCCTCGGTCAACGCCTCCACTCCGCTCGATGTCGATGGCGACGGTCTGGCCGACAGCTGGGAGACCACCTATTTCACCAACATCACCTCGCAAAACGGCGCCGGTGATTTCGACGGCGACGGCGCGACCAACGAGCAGGAAGAGACCGCCAGCACCAATCCGGTCGACGCGTCGAACTGGCCGGACTCCGACGGCGACGGTCTGAACGACGCGTGGGAAATCCAGAATTTCTCCAGCACCGCGGCCCAGAACGGCTCGGGCGACTATGACGGCGACGGCGCGAGCAACTACGACGAGATGCGCGCCGGCTCCGATCCCAAGAACGCCAGCTGGACCCCGAGCAAGGCGCTGTTGACCCATCGCTGGAGCTTCAATGGCAACCTTAACGACAGCGTCGGCACGTCCCACGCCACGGTCGTCGACCCCGACAGCAACGCGGCCGCGGGCGGCACCGTCACCCAAAACGCCACGTCCGTGACCCTGTCCGGCGGCGCCTCGGGCACCTCGGCGGCCGTTCGCCTCGGCGGTAATCTCGTGGGCCTCCGCAGCACCCCTGTCACCATCGAGCTTTGGGCGACGAACAACGCCGTGCAAAACTGGGGCCGCGTCTTCGACTTCGGCAGCGGCACCACCGAATACCTCTTCATGTCCTGGACGCGCGGCACCGACGCCGCCAACGACCAGGTTGAGTGGATCGACTCCGGCGTGGTGAACAATCGCGGCACGACCAACGCCAGCGCCTACACGCTCGGCAGCCAGTATCACATCGTCCTTACCCTCACGCCCGCCGCCTACTCGAACGGCGCCGCCACCGCCGGAACGCTGGTGACCTGGTATATCACGCCCGCGGTCGCCACCGGCAACATCGTCGCCAAGGGCAGCTTCACCACGGCGAACACGCTCCCCGCTCTCAACGACGTCGACAACTGGCTCGGTCGCTCGATGTGGACCGGCGACAACGTCGCCAACGCCACCTATGACGAGGTTCGCATCTGGAACGGCGCGCTTACTTCCGACGAGATCAACACCTACCAGCTCGCGGGCCCGAATTCCTTCACCTTTGTCGACACCGATTCCGACGGGCTGAGCGATCCTTGGGAAGAAGCCTATTTCGGCAACCTCTCCCAGACCTCCTCCGCCGACCCTGACGCGGACGGCTATTCCAACTCGCAGGAGTATGCCGGCGGTTCCAATCCCAATTCCGTGTCTTCCATCCCGGGTGACGTCGACGGCGACGGTTTGGCCGACAACTGGGAAATCACGTGGTTCGGCAATCTGTCCCAGACCGCCGCGGCCGACCCCGATGGCGACTTGGCGACCAATCTTCAGGAATACCAGGCCGGTTCCAATCCGAACAGCCGCACCGAATATCCCGACACCGACTTCGACTTGCTCAACGATGCGTGGGAGCTGATCAACTTCGGCAACCTGAGCGCGACGCGCAACGGCGATCCGGACGACGACGGTGCCACCAACGGCGAGGAATACGATCTCAGCCTCAACCCGAACGACTACCGCTCCAGTCTTGATTCCGATGCCGACGGCCTGGCCGACGGCTGGGAAATCTTCTACTTCAAGCAATCCGGCGAGACGGGTCTGGCCAACGGCTCCACGATCGTCTCCCGCCAGTCCGCCACGGACGATCCCGACGCGGACGGCTTCGCCAACAGCCTTGAATACGTCTACTTCACCAACCCGAATCTGGCCACGTCCGTCCCGGGCGACATCAATGGCGACGGCGTCAGCGACGGCCCCGTCCTGAATGCGGGCGGCGACATCGCCGGCACCACGTCCTTCGACGCCGCGCTCAATTGGAGCGACGCAGCCATCCCCGTCGCGGGCAAAACCTACATCGTCGGCGTCGGCGGCCTGCGCACGCCCACCACCGGCTCCCCGACCTTCGCGGGCGACAAGCTCGTGCTCACCGCGGCCGGCACCAGCGTCGGCACCCTCATCTGGAAGACCGACAGCGCTGTCACCATTCCGGTGCTCCAGCTCGACGGCGGCATGATCAACCACGCCGCGACCGGCGGCGTGAGCGTGGCGCTCAACGGCACGATCCAGGTCAGCAAGAATTCCACGCTCTTCGCGAACAACGGTCCCTTGGTCATCAACTCGACGATCAGCGGCTCCGGCAATCTCGCGCTCACCGGCGGCGGCAACGTGACCTTCGCCGGTAACAACACGTGGAATGGCAGCCTCAGCATCGCCGGCACCACCAATCGCTTCACCCTCGCCTCGACCGGCATCCTGCGCTTCACGCCCGGCGCGGTCGGTGTGACCAACGCCATCACCGGCACCGGCGGCTTCACGCTCAACGGAGCTTTCGCAATCGATACCTCCGCGGCCGCCACCACGCTCGGTGATTCCTGGACCCTGGCCACCACCACCGGTCCCAAGACCTACGCCGCTTCCTTCCGGGTGAACGGCTACCTCTCCAACGGCGCCGCCGCGGGCGCTCGCAAGTGGACCTCCACCGCCGGCCCGAGCTACTACCAGTTCGACGAGGCGACCAGCGTTCTCACCGTCGTCAGCAATCCCGACACCGACGCGGACGGACTCCCCGACGCCTGGGAAATCTCGACCTTCGGCGATCTCTCCCGCAACGGAACGCAAGACTTCGACGGCGATGGCGCCACCGACGCGCAGGAATTCGCCGCCGGTTCCGATCCCAAGTCCAACACCTCCTGGCCCGACAGCGACGCCGACGGCGTGAACGACGTCTGGGAAATGAGCACCTTCGGCAACCTCACCACCGCCACCGCCACGGACAAGGACGGCGACGGACTGCTGGACGCCTACGAGGTCGCCTACTTCGGCAACATCACCGCGCAAAACGGTCTCGGCGATCCGGACTCCGACGGTTTCACCACCGCCGCCGAGTTCGCCGTCGGCTCCAATCCCAATCTGGCCGCCTCCACGCCCATCGCCAATGGACGCCGCCTCGCCACCGCCGACGCCGTGGGCACCACCTCCTTCATCAACGCCCTCAATTGGGAGGGCGGCGTGGTTCCGGCCGCCGGTGAGAGCTTCTACGTCAACATCCAGAGCCTCCGCACCCCGGCGGACGCCATCGCCCACACCTTCGCGGGCGACCAGTTGGCGCTCTTCTACGGCGGCAACCTCTTGGTCAAGGGCTCCGGAGTGCTGACCTTCCCCGGCAACCTCGTCCTAGACGGTGGTCGCTTCCACAACGGCACCGACGGCAATGTCGTCGTCACCGTTGAAGGCTCGATCAACGCACGCAGCGCGACCGAGATTTACGCCCAGAACAACGGCTTCCTCTTCAATGCCGCCATCTCGGGCTCCGGACGACTCAACCTCACCGGCGGTGGCGTGGTCACCCTCGCGGGCGCCAACTCCTTCCGTGGCAGCCTCAACATCGGCAACACCAATGGCATGACCCTGGCCAGCACCGGCATCCTGACCTTCGCGCCCGGCGCCATCGCCACGACCAACGCCATCACCGGCTCCGGCCCCGCCGTCCTCAACGGCACCTTCGTGATCGACACCGCCTCCGCCAGCACCGCCACCGGCGCCAGCTGGACCTTGGTGACCACCACCGGCGCGAAGACCTACGGCGCGACCTTCAACGTCAGCGGCTTCACCTCCGACGGCGCCGCCGCCGGCGCCCGCAAGTGGACGAAGGGCAGCTACCAGTTCGACGAGGCGACCCACACCCTCAGCGTGGTCGCTTCCAGCCTGACCGCTCTCCAGGGCTGGCGCGTCACGCACTTCGGCGACTCCGCCAACAGCGGAAACGGCGCCGACGGCGCCGATCCGGACAACGACGGACGCCCGAACCTGCTTGAATACGCCACCGGCACGCTGCCCACCAGCGCCGACTCCGGCTCGCCTGTCACCGTGGCCCGCTCCGGCAACGTCCTGACCCTGACCTTCAACCACGTCGGCGATTCCTCGCTCAGCTACGTGGTCGAAGCCAGCAACGACCTCTCCGGCTGGACCGCCGTCCAGACCTACACCGGCTTCACCGGTTCCGGCGCCACCACCTACACCGACACCGTCACGCTCACCGACGCGACGCGTCGCTTCCTCCGCCTCAAGGTCACCACGCCCTAAAGGCGGACGTTTTCCCGGGCCCGACGCTCATCACGCCGGGTCCGGTTTTCCGCTCGGTCTTACCCCTTCGTCTTTTTCGCCATGTCTTCCAAATCCGCATTCTCCCGTCGCCGCGGCTTCACGCTCATCGAGCTGCTCACGGTGATCGCAATCATCGGCATCCTTGCCGCGATTCTTATCCCGACGGTCGGGAAGGTCCGTGAAAACGCCCG
>CAYTLL010000049.1:0-31441 GCA_964438755.1 uncultured Akkermansia sp.
GGCGGGCAACGCGGGGGCGGCCGGGAGGGAGGGCGGGGTCTGGGCGAGCAGGGGACCGGCGGCGAGGGTGGCGAAAAGAAAAGAGAGGCGGGGGGCGCGCATGGGAGGGCGAAGGGCGAGGGCGGGGAACGGGGAGCCGGATGCGACCGGGCGAAGACGGGTAAACGCGGAGCCGGCGGAGCGAAGGGGTCAGAGTTTGCGCAGCGCGGTGACGTAGAGCAGTCCGCCGTGGCGAACGGTGAGCTCGAAACGGTAGCGCTGGGCGACCATGAGATTGGCGTTCAGGGAGTCGGCGATGAACACCGGCAGGCGGGTCGCGTTCTCCTGGCCCAGGGGCCGGACGGAAAGGAGGCGTCCCACGCCTTCCCGCCACTGGAGTTGCGCGTCGATCTCGGCTTCGAGGGTGTAGCGGTTGCCCTGGAGATTGTCGGGGGCGTCGCTGTAGGCGGCGACGGGGAAGCTTTCGTCGCTTTGGCGGGCGCAGCCCGGGGCAAGGAGCCCGAGGACGGCGGCGCAAAGGGCGAGGGCGGGGCGGGGGACGGCAGGCAAGCGGGGGCTGCGCATAGGCTTGGCCGGATAATCGTGCGAGGCTCGCGCGAGCGGCAATCGCAAAGCCCGCGAAGCGGGATGGATCGGCGGGAAAACGGGACGAAGGGCCCGGAGCGCGTCGGGTCGAGGTCCGTGCACGGGGCGAGGGTGCGGGCGGGGAATGCAATCCCGGCGCAAGGGAGAGACGGGACTTCAGGGCCAGCGTTGACCGCGCACGCCGTGAAAAACCAGCACGGCGCCGATCAGGGCGTGGGCGCCTAGCACCGCCAGGGCGACGGGCGCGGCGGCGAGCCAGCCGGGGTCGAGCAACGCGACGGCGTCGTAGAAGCGCGAGTCGCGCATCGCGGTGAGGTAGCCGGACCAGCCCCAGTAGGTCGCGATGAAGGGCCGCACGGTCCAGACGAGGGCGGCCGGCAGGGCGAGGACGACGCCCGAGAGCGGGAGTTGGAAGCCGACGAGGTAGATCGAGAGAAGCGAGGCGCGCTCGGGGGACGTGAGGAGGGCGGAGATGCCGAGGCAGACGACGCTCATCGACGCGCCCACCGCCGCGAGCACGGCCAGTTGCGGCAGCCAGGCTCCGGGGAAGGCGCAGAGGAGCTTCACGAACGTCGCCATCCAGGCGCCTTGCGCGGCGCCGAGAAGGGCGACCCAGAGGATCTTGGCCGCGGCGTAGGCGGCGGGGCGCAGCCCGGCCATGCGCTCCTTTTCGAACAAGGCCCGCTCCGCCGCGATCTCTCGGGCGCCGTTGTTGCTGCCCATCAGACAGACCAGAATCACCTGGAAGAGGATCAGACCGGAGACGAGGGTGGCGGTGTCGGCGGCGTCGCGGCGAAATTCGGCCCGCGCCTGCAATGATTCAAGGATGCCGCCGGAAGGCTGAAGTTCCAGGCCGCGCAGCTGGGGCAGACCGCCGAGCGCGAAAATGACCACGAGGCAGGGGAAGCCGAAGGTGATCGCGGCGGTGAGCGCGAGGGTGCCCCGGTCGCGGGTGAAGAGCCGCCAGCGACGCGCGAGCAAGGTGGCGACCTGCGACAGCAGGCCGGGACGCGGGACCGGATGCGGTTCGGGGTAGGCGCGGGCGGGGAGCGGGGCGTCGCCGGCGGGGCGGAGGGCGAGCCACTCCGCCACGGGGCGCTCGGCGAGGCGATCGTAGAGGGTGAGCGCGTCGGCCACGCCGAAGTGGGCGAGGAGGGCGGGCAGCGTGCCTTGGAAGACGACCGCGCCCTCGTAGACCACCGTCACGAGGTCGAACTGGTCGAGCTTGGCGAGATTATGGATGACGCAAAGCACGGTGCGTCCCTGCTCCTCCACGAGACGACGGAGGACGGCGAGGATCTGGTCCTCGCTGCGCGGATCGAGCCCGCTGGTGACCTCGTCGCAAAGCAGGCAGGCCGGCTCCGTGGCGAGCTCGAGCGCGAGCCCGAGGCGGCGGAGCTGCCCGCCGGAAAGCTTTTCCACGAGCGTGTCCGCGCGCTCGGCCAGGCCGACCAGCCCGAGAAGCTCCGGCAGCCGGGCCGCCACGGTCGCGGCGTCGTGGTTTTCTCGATACAGGCGAAGCGCGGACGCGAGCGCCTCCGCGACCGTGAGCTTGCCGTGCGCGATGCTGAACTGGGGCGCGAAGGCGACCTCGCGCAGCAGCGCGTCGCGGTCGGACACCGGGGCGCCGCGCAGCAGGATGTCGCCGCGCGACGGAAGGATGCCGAGCAGGCCCTTCAGCAGGGTGGTCTTGCCGCAGCCCGATGGGCCGATGAGCGCGTGCAGTCTGCCGGGGCGGAAATCGGCTTCGGCGGAACGAACCAGGGGGGCGGCGCCGGGGCGGGGCAGGACGTCGAGCGAGCGGCAGGCGAGCATGCTGCCGGCAGACGAAGGGGAGGGGAGGGCGGGGTGGCGAGCTTTTGGAATATCCCGACGCGAGGCCGATGTTCGTGATACGAACATCGGATTCGAGGCGGGTGGGCGGGCGTGGCCTCGAAAAACCCGTTGCCTGCGACGAGGCTTTGCGTGTCGATGCGCGGCTTCGTCAGACACCCGAACCCGAATCCGAACCCGCCGCCGCCCCGCATCATGGACCGCATCGCCCACGCCTTCGCCCGCGCCCGCGCCGAGAACCGCGCCGCCTTCGTCGCCTACCTGTGCGCCGGCGATCCCGATTTCGCCACCTCGCTGGAGGCTTGTCGCGCCCTCCTGCGCAACGGCGTGGACATCCTCGAGCTCGGCGTGCCCTTTTCCGATCCGCTCGCGGACGGTTTGACCAACCAGCTCGCCGCCCAACGCGCCCTCGAAAGCGGCATGACGATGGCGAAGGTCAACGATCTGGTTCGCGCCCTTCGCGCGGAATTTCCGGAAACGCCCTTCGTTTTTTACACGTATTACAACCTCGTCTTTTCGAACGGAACCGAGGCCTACGTTCGCGATGCCAAGGCCGCGGGGCTCGACGGCATGCTGGTGCTCGACCTGCCGCCGGAGGAATCCGCGGACGTGGCGTCGGCCTGCGCCCGCGAAGGCCTGAAGTCGGTGTTCATCGTGGCGCCGACCACGCCGCCCGAGCGCCTGCCGAAGATCGCGGCGGCCGCCACCGGCTTTATCTACTACGTATCGAGGGAAGGCGTCACCGGCGTGCGCGACGCGGTGGCGGGCGGCATCCCCGAGGCGGTCGCGGCGATTAAAAGCCATACCCAACTCCCCGTCGTGGTGGGATTTGGAATCGGAAAGCGCGAGCATGTGGCCGAGGTGGCCCGCCACGCCGACGGCGTCGTCGTGGGCAGCGCGTTGGTAAACGTGATCCGCGACAACCTTGACCGGCGCGAGGCCGTCGGCCCCGCCATGGGCGCCAAGGCGGCGGACCTCACGGCGGGCACCCGCCGGGCATAAGATCCGGCGCGGGCATGGATAAGCGCGCACCCCGCGCATTTTTTGTTCAACTTCTACCGTCCCTTAACTCGTCAGACTCGGTGGAGTTTTTGTTTTACTTTGGAATACGCGACCTCTGAGGTGCGCGGCGACTTTAACCAAAATCCGACCAATCGTGAGCAATATCCACACGCGAAAGACCTTTGTGGCCAAGATGCTCGCCGGCCTTGCAGGCCTCGGCCTGCTCGGCGGCGCCCGTCTGGCCGCGAAATCGGCGCCCAGCTCCTCTTCAACGACCTCCGATGGATCGTCTGCTTCCGGCGAGCGACCCTTCGCGATCCAGGCGGACACCCGGTCGGTGGCCCGTTCGGCTGATTCCCTCTAACCCACTCCGAGCTTTCGCTTTCGGAGCCGCCCCCTTTCCGGCCTATGTCCAACCTGTTTCCCAAGTCGGCCAACAAGCTGCCGCTGCAGATCCTGATCTTCATCGGGCTCACCGCCGGCATCGTCCTCGCCGGCGTCACCTACTACGCGACGCCGAAATACACGCGCGTCGGCTACGCGCCCCAGCAGCCCGTGCCGTTCAGCCACGCTCTGCATGCCGGGCAGCTCGGCCTCGATTGCCGCTACTGCCATAGCAATGTCGAGAAGTCGGGACACTCGAACATTCCGACGTCGCAGACCTGCATGAACTGCCACAACCAGATCAAGACCGACAGCCCGCTCCTCGCCCCTGTGCGCGAGAGCTACGCTTCCGGCAATCCGGTTCCGTGGGTGAATGTCCACGAGGTTCCCGACTACGTTTATTTCAACCACTCCGTGCACGTCGCCCGCGGCGTCTCCTGCGTCGAGTGCCACGGCAAGATCAACGAGATGGAGGTCGTGAAGCACGCCCAGCCCCTCTCGATGAGCTTCTGCCTCGATTGCCATCGCCAGCCCGAGAAGGCCCTGCGCGACCCCAAGCTCGTGACCAATCTTGATTGGAAGCACCCCGGAGGCGCCGACGCCCAGGCCGAGCAAGGCAAGAAGTTCGTCCACGACTGGAACGTCCAACCTCCCCAGAGCTGCTCCGGCTGCCACCGCTGATCCGCCGACCGACCGACACGACGCAGATGAAACGCAAATTTGACCATTCCGCGCCCCAACAGAACGCCGAAGGCGCCCTCACCGGCCCCCGTTACTGGCGCAGCCTCGACGAACTCGCCGCGACTCCTGGCTTCCAAGACCAGATGTCGCGCGAGTTTCCCGAAGGCGCCGACAACCTGAACGGCGTCGATCGCCGTCGATTCTTCAAGCTCATGGCCGCGTCCTTCGCCCTTGGCGGCGTGGGCCTCGCCGCCGGTTGCCGCCGCCCCGAGCAGCAGATTCTCGCCTACGGAAAGTCCGTCGAGAACATCATCCCCGGCCTGCCCCTCTATTACGCCTCGGCTTTCCCGCTTCGCCGCAACGCGATCCCGGTCCTCGCCGAGACCCACCAGGGCCGCCCGACCAAGATCGAAGGCAATCCCTCCTACGCTCCCTACGGCGGTGCGACCAACGCCTTCGCCCAAGCCTCCGTCCTCGATCTCTACGATCCGGATCGCTCCACCGCGTTCACCATCAAAGGCTCCGCCGCCACCGCCGCGCAGATCAACGACCTGCTCGCGGCCATCGGTTCGGATGCCAAGGCCTCCCGCGGCGCCGGGCTCGTTTTCCTCGCCGAATCCTCTGGTTCGCCGACCCGCGAGCGCTTGGTCGCCAAGCTCAAGCGCGAGCTGCCCGAGGCCCTTTGGGCCGAGTATGACGCCGTGGTCGACGAGCCGCCCGCGGCCGCCGCCCGCGCCGCCTTCGGCCGCGACGTCAAGCCCCTCTATCGCTTCGCCAAGGCCAAGCGCATCGTCTCGCTCGACGCCGATTTCTTCAGCACCGAGGCCGGATCCATCGCTTACACCCGCGACTTCGCGAAGGGCCGCAAGGCGCTGACCAAGGACGCCGACCTCAACCGCCTTTACGCGGTCGAGAGCACCTTCACCCTCACCGGCTCGATGGCGGACCACCGTCTCCGTCTCGCCAGCAGCCACCTGCTCGCCTTCGCTGCCGCCTTATTCGGTGCCGTCACCGGCTCCTCGCAATTTTCCGCCCTCACCGGAGGCCTTGAGTTCAAGGACAAGGACCAGTGGCTCGCCGCCTGCGCCGCGGACCTCGTCGCGCACAAGGGACACAGCCTCATCGTCGCCGGCTCGCACCTCCCCGCCGAGGTCCACGCCGTCGTCTACGCCTTGAACGCCGCCCTAGGCGCGATCGGCAGCACCGTCGATTTCGTCTCCGTGCCCTCGTCCGACGCGGCCGGTATTTCCGACGCCGTCAAGGTGTTGAACGCCGGCTCGGTCAAGACCCTCGTCATCCTCGGCGGCAACCCCGCCTACAACGCCCCCGCCGACCTCGAGTTCGCCGCGGCGCTGAAGAAGGCCGGCCAGGTCGTCCGCCTCGGTTATTACGTCGACGAGACCTCGGTCGCCGCTTCCGCGGGCGTGCACATCGCCTCGGCGCACTACCTTGAGTCCTGGGGCGACGCCCGCACGGCCGACGGCACCATCGTGCCCGTCCAGCCGATGATCCTTCCGCTCTTCGGTGGTGTCACCGAGATCGAGGTTCTCGCCCGCATCCTCGGCGAGGCCAAGCCCGACGGTTACAGCCTCGTCTACCAGACGATCACCGGTCTGAACGCCTTCGGTGGCGTCGATGGCGAAAAAGGTTTCCGCCAGTTCCTTCACGACGGTTTACTCGCCGGTTCCGCGTATCCGATCGTCAGCGTCTCGCTCAGCGCACCCGGACTCTCCTCGCTTCTCGGCAAGGCCGCGGCCCCCGCGGCGGTCAACAAGGACGCGCTCGAGGTTCGTTTCACCGTCGACTCCAAGGTCGAGGACGGCCGCTTCGCCAACAACGGCTGGCTGCAGGAGTGCCCCGAGCCTATCACCAAGATCTCGTGGGATAACGCCATCCTCGTTTCCCCGCGCCTCGGCAAGGAGTTGGGCATCGAGCCCGGCGGTTCGTTGATCCAGGTCGCCCGCAAGGAGTTCGGTGCCTTCCAACAGGGCAAGGAGCACGCCTTCATCGGCGAACTTAGCCTCAACGGCCGCACCCTCCGCGCCCCGATCCATATCCAGCCCGGTCTCTCCAACTACACCGTCGCGATCACGGTCGGTTATGGCCGCGGCACCACGGGCCGTGTCGGCACTGGCATCGGCGCCAACGCCTACTCGATCCGTAGCTCGGACGGTCTCGGCTACGCCACCGGCGCCAAGCTGAGCATCGTTCCCGGCCAGTTCGCCTTCCTCGCCAACACGCAGGAACACTGGTCCATGGAAGGCCGTGACATCGTTCGCGAGGCCAACGTCGACGAGTTCCAGAACAACCCCGGCTTCGTCGCGGCGATGGGCATGGAGGCCCATGCTCCCGCCACCTACGGCGATCTGACGCCCGAGGAGTTCGCCAAGCTTCCCCGCGACGAGCGCGCGAAGATCACGGCTGAACGCGCCGCTACCACGCCGCGTGGCGGCGGTTTGGTGGAGACGCCCGACTACGCCGGTCCCAACGCCTTCCTTGACGGCGTGCACCAGTGGGGCATGTCGATCGACCTTAACACGTGCATCGGCTGCAACGCCTGCATCATCGCCTGCCAGGCCGAGAACAACATTCCGATCGTCGGCAAGGACCAGGTCCTTCGCGGTCGCGAAATGCACTGGATCCGCCTGGATCGCTACTACTCGGACGGCAAACTCGAGGCCGCCGCCTTCGGTGGCGAGGGCAACGCCCAGCTCCCCGAGGATCCGCAGGTTTCCCTCCAGCCCATGGCCTGCCAGCACTGCGAACTCGCGCCCTGCGAGACCGTGTGCCCCGTCAACGCCACCGTGCACGATCAGGAAGGCCTCAACACGATGGCCTACAACCGTTGCATCGGCACCCGTTATTGCGCGAACAACTGCCCGTATAAGGTCCGCCGCTTCAATTTCTTCGATTACAACCAGCGCCAGCTCGACAGCCTCTACATGGGGCCGCTCGGCAAGAAGGGCATGCCCGAGCTGGTAAAGATGGTGAAGAACCCGGACGTCACCGTCCGCATGCGCGGCGTGATGGAGAAGTGCACCTATTGCGTGCAACGTATCCAGCAGGCCAAGATCGCGCAAAAGGTGAAGGCCGGCGCCACCGCCGACGTCACCATTCCGGACGGCGCGTTCAACGTCGCCTGCGCCCAGGCCTGCCCGGCCGAATCGATCGTCTTTGGCAACGTCAAGGACCCGAAGAGCCGTGTGTCGCAGATGAAGGCGCTCGAGCAGGACTACCAACTCCTCGGCTACCTGAACATCCGCCCGCGCACCACCTACCTCGGCAAGCTCCGTAATCCGAATCCCAAGATGCCGGACTACGCCGCCCTCCCGCTCAGCCGCCAGGAATACAACAGCAAGGCGCATCCCGCCGGCATGAGCCACGGTCACGAGGTCGCTCCCGAACACTCGGGCGCCGGTCACGAGACCCACGACTCCCACGCCACCCAAGACGAACACAAGCCCCACGCCTCCTTCGGCAAACTCTCCTTCGGAGGTAACAGCTAATGGCTCACGCGCATTCCGATCATCCCGCCCCGGCGATTCTCGCCGAGGTCAATCCGACGCCGCTTCCCCGCGCGACCCTCGTTGAGAATCATCGTAGCCTCAACTGGGTCACCGAGAAGATCTGCGGCATCATCGAGTCGCCCACGCCCAAGTGGTGGTGGATCGCCTTCGCTGTCTCCGGCTTCCTCGCGCTCTTCACACTCGCGGGCATCGCCTACCTCGTCTCCACGGGCGTAGGTGTCTGGGGACACGCCAATCCGGTCAACTGGGCTTGGGACATCGTCAACTTCGTGTTCTGGATCGGCATCGGCCACGCCGGCACCCTGATCTCCGCGATCTTGTGCCTGTTGCGTCAGAAATGGCGCACCTCGATCAATCGCGCCGCCGAGGCGATGACGATCTTCGCCGTGGTTTGCGCCGGTATCTTCCCGGTCTTCCACGTCGGTCGCGTCTGGTTCGCCGTGCTCCCCGGCTATCTCTTCCCCTTCCCGAATTCGAACGCGATCTGGCCGCAGTTCCGTTCCCCGCTGGAGTGGGACGTGTTCGCCGTTTCGACCTACGGCACCGTGTCGGTTCTTTTCTGGTATATCGGTCTCATCCCCGACCTCGCGATCCTTCGTGATCGTTTCTACCGCAGCGGCAACAAGCTGAAGTCCGCCCTTTATGGGTTCTTCGCCATGGGCTGGCGTGGCAGCAACCGCCACTGGAGCAACTACGAGATGGCCTACCTTATCCTGGCCGGCGTCTCCACGCCCCTCGTGCTTTCGGTGCACACCATCGTGTCCTTCGACTTCGCGGTGTCCCTCCTCCCGGGCTGGCACACCACGATCTTCCCTCCTTACTTCGTGGCGGGCGCGATCTTCTCCGGCTTCGGCATGGTGCTCACGCTCATGCTCCCCCTGCGCGCGATCTTCCGTTTGGAGGACCTGATCACGCAGTATCACATCGATTGCATGTGTAAGATCGTTTTGGCCACCGGCACCATCGTCGGCTACGCCTACGGTATCGAATTCTTCATCGCGTGGTATGGCTCCAACCCCTACGAGGGCTTCGCCTTCATCAACCGCGCGTTCGGCCACTACGCCTGGGCCTACTGGATCATGATCGCGTGCAATGTGATCACCCCTCAGTTCTTCTGGTTCAAGAAGGTCCGCCAAAACATCGCCTTCGTCTGGGTGCTTTCGATCTTCGTCAACGTCGGCATGTGGTTCGAGCGTTTCGTGATCATCGTCACCTCGCTCGCCCGCGACTTCCTGCCGAGCTCCTGGGGTTACTACAGCCCCTCGGCCGTCGAGATCTTCACCTTCTTCGGCACCTTCGGTGTCTTCGGCGTCCTCTTCCTCCTCTTCATCCGCTTCCTCCCCATCATGCCGATGGCCGAGATCAAGGCGGTCATGCCGCAGGCCGATCCCCACGGCGGCCACGACAAGCACTAAGCTCAACCACCTTCAACGACCACGACCATGGCTGCCTCTCTCTACGGCCTGATCGCCCGCTTCGACACCGCGCCGGATATCTACCACGCGGCTCAGCAGGTGCGCGACGCAGGCTACAAAAACTGGGACTGTATCACCCCGTTCCCCGTCCACGGTTTGGACGGGGCGATGGGCGTGCGCCGCTCGCACGTGCCCAAGTTCTCCCTCCTCGGCGGCATCACCGGTTTCGCCACCGGCATGTCGATGATTTGGTTCATGAACGGCTTCGACTACAAGCTGATCGTCGGCGGCAAGCCCTACTTCAGCCCGCTCTTCGCCTTTCCCGTGGCCTACGAGCTCACCATTTTGTTCACGGCTTTCGCCACCATCGCCGGCATGTTCATCCTGAATTTCCTGCCGCAGCATTATCACCCGGTCCTCAAGTCCAAGGAGATCGTTCGCGGTTTGGATGACGCCTTCTACGTCGTCATCGAGGCTCGCGATCCTCGCTTCGATCTCGCCCGCGCCCGCGCTCTCCTGACGCAGGCCGGAGCCAAGGAAATCTCCGAGCTGGAGGCCTAAGACCATGCGTTACGCTTATCTCGCCCTCCTCTTTGTCGTCGTCGCGGCCGTTTCGGTTCTCGGCTTCCGCGGCGCCACGTTCACCAAGCCCCCGCTTGAGGTGTTCCCCGACATGGACCGCCAGCCCAAGTTCAAGCCGCAGGCTCCGTCCAAGTTCTTCGCCGACGGCCGCGCCGATCGCCCGACGCCCGCCGGCGTCGTCGCCTACGGACGCAGCTACACGAAGGCCGACGACAAGTTCCTCGCCGCCGACGATCATTTCTACCGCGGCCAAAACGCCGACGGTTCCTACGCCCGCGGCTTCCCCAAGTCGGTGGTCGTCGACGCTCAGCTCCTTGATCGTGGTCAGCAGAAATACACGATCTACTGCGCTCCCTGCCATGGCGCCCTAGGCGATGGCAACGGCATCACCAAGCAGTATGGCATGGGCGCCACGCCCACCTATCACGATGATCGCATCCGCGGCCTGGCCGACGGCGAGATCTTCCACGTCATCACCGCCGGCAAGGGCAACATGTTGTCCTACGCCGACAAACTCGAGCCCGCCGACCGCTGGGCCGTCGTCGCCTATGTCCGCGCCCTCCAGCGCGCCCAGACCGGCACCGCCGCCGACGTCGTCCCCGCCCACAAATCCGAGCTTGGCCTGAAATGAGCACCCACGCCGCCACCGCCTCTCCCGCCGTCGCTTCCGCCGGCGCTCCTTCCTCCGCCGCCGTCAAGGCCCTGACCATCGGAGTCGTCGGCCTTCTGGCCACCGCCGCCGGTCTTTTCGTTTCGGGGGGGAAGGCCGTCGCCTTCTCCTACCTGACGGGTTTTGTCTTCTGGTTCGGCATCGCCATCGGCTCGCTGTTCCTGGTGATGATCCACCACGTCTTCGACGCCGGTTGGTCCACCGTGCTGCGCCGCCAATTTGAAAACTGGCTCGCCTGCGTGCCGTGGCTCGCGGTCCTGTTCCTGCCTTTGCTCGCCTCCGCGTTCTTCGCGCCCGGCACGCTCTGGAAGTGGACGGATCCGGCCTATGATCTCGCCAAGGTCGGCGGTCACGGCACCGTCGGCCAAGACGTCCTGTGGTTCAAGAAATCGGGTCTGCTCAACACGACTTCGCTCGTGCTCGCCACCCTCGTCGGCTTCGGCGGATGGAGCCTGCTCGCCAGCCGCTTCCGCGCCCATTCCTTCGCGCAAGACGCGGACGGCAGCCTTTCGCACACTTACGCGAACCGCTTCTGGACCGCGGTGGGACTGCCCTTCACCGCCCTGTCGATGACCCTGTGCGTCATCCTCTGGGTCAAGGCCCTCGATTACCACTGGTATTCGACCATGTATGGCGTGTGGTTCTTCGCCGGCTCCGTCCGCGGCGCGCTATCGCTCGGCATGATCCTCATGATCTGGCTCTGGTGCCGCGGCGATCTGAAGGGTATCTTGAACAACAACCACCTGCACTCCCACGGTATGTTGATGTTCGCCTTCACCGTGTTCTGGGCCTACATCACCTTCTCCCAGTATTTCCTCATCTACATGGCCAACGTGCCCGAGGAGACCTTCTGGTATAGCCTGCGCGAGATCAATGCCGACGGTTCGACCAACACCTGGAAATGCGTGGGCATGTTCCTGCTCTTCGGCCACTTCTTCGCTCCTTTCTTCGCCCTCATCAGCTACCCGGTGAAGCTTTCCAAGACCTGGATGCCCCGCATCGCGCTCTTCATCGCCTTCGTCTTCCTCATCGATGTCATCTACAACGTGATGCCCTCGATGAAGCACCAGAACGGCGACGCCTACTCCTTCCTGAGCGTCAACCTGCTCTGGATCGCCACCTCCGTGGTGGGCGTGGGCGGCGTCTGCGTTTGGGCCTACCTGTCCAGCTTCGCCAAGACCAAGCTCATCCCGATCCGCGATCCCCGTATCGTCGAGTCCCTGACCCACCATGAGTGACGCTTCCTCCTGTTCCGATTCCAAGTGCTGCTCCTCCTTTGGAGCGACCCTGCTCGCCGCGATCGGTGGCTTCGCCATCTTCGGCCTGATTCTTGTCGTGGCCTACATGCCCAACAAGGCGGCCCCCGCCGGTGACGGCGTGAAGACCCCCGAGCAACGGAAGGCCATTCTGGCCGAGTTGCACGGCAAGGAGCAAACCGCCTCCACCAGCTATGGCTGGGTCGACAAGGAAAAGGGCGTCGTTCGCCTGCCCCTCGACCGTGCCGTGGAGCTGACGATCCAAGAGCACGCCAAGAAATAAGCCTCCCTCACGGTTCGGCTCCGGCTCCAACGCCTCGTTCTTGATGCCCGAATGGTTCCTTTATTTCGTCGCCCTGCCCATGGCCATGCTCGTTGTCGCGAGCGCGGTCTATGGGCTCTACTGGGCGAGTAAAAAGGGCCAGCTCCAAGATCTCGAGGAAGGCGCCAAGGTGATTTTCGACGACGAAGAGCCGCTTGGAAAACCCACCGACCAGACGCTCCACCAGCCAAGGCCGCCGAAGAACAAAAACCGCTAAGTTTCTCCAACAGCCGCTAAAGCGAGTGCGTCTTCCTCTTGCCTTCTTTAGCGTCCGTTAGCGCCCTTTAGCTGTTCTCTCATTCCGTCTTTTAAAAAAATGTCCGCCACTCTCACCGCTTCTCTCAGCCCCGCGGCTTCGCCTGAACTGGCGAAGCGCGCCGAGTTGAGCGCGATCGACGCCTCCACGCGGGCGCCGGCCCTATACTTCCTCGGCTCGTCCGTGCTCTGGCTCGTCCTCGGCACCGTGTTCGCGCTGATCGCGTCCTTCAAGATGCACTCGCCCGAGTTTCTCGGGAACGTGGAGTGGCTGACGTTCGGCCGCGTTCGCGTCGCGCACCTAAACGCGGTCGTATACGGCTGGTCGGTCAACGTCTCCTTTGCCGTCGCGCTCTGGCTGATGGCCCGCCTTGCCCGTGCGGAGATTCGCCACGCCGGCCTGCTCACGCTCGCCGCGATCTTTTGGAACATCGGCGTGACGGTCGGCATCGTCGGCATCCTCGCCGGCGATAGCACGTCCATCGAGTGGCTGGAGATTCCGGCCTATGCCACGCCCATCCTTTTCTTCGCCTACGCCCTCGTCGGCGCCTGGGCCCTGATCACCTTCCGTTTCGGCCGCGCCAAGCACATCTACGTTTCGCAATGGTATCTCCTGGCCGCGCTGTTCTGGTTCCCTTGGATCTACTCGGTCGCGCAGATCATGCTCTTGTTCGAGCCGACCCGCGGCACGGTTCAATCGCTGGTCAACTGGTGGTTCGCCCACAACGTGCTCGGCCTCTGGTTCACGCCGATCGGGCTCGCCGCGATCTACTATTTCCTCCCGAAGGTCTTGGGTAAGCCGATTCATAGCTACTACCTCTCGGTTCTCGGTTTCTGGTCCCTCGCGATCTTCTACAACTGGGCGGGCGTTCACCATCTCATCGGCGGTCCCGTTCCGGTCTGGGTTCAGACCGCGGGTATCGCCGCCTCGTTCATGATGGTGGTCCCCGTGCTCGTCACCGCGATCAACCATCACCTCACGATGATGGGCAGCTTCGCGGCGCTCAAATACAGCCCGACCTTGCGCTTCATCGTTTTCGGTGCGGTCAACTACACGCTGACTTCGCTCATCGGTTCGCTCATGTCGATGCGCTCGTTCGCCGAGATCGCCCACTTCACGCAGCACACGGTGGCCCACGCCCACCACGGTCTCTACGCTTTCTTCACGATGGTGATGTTTGGCTCCGTCTACTACATCGTGCCGCGCATCACCCTGAAGGAGTGGCCGTCCGCCAAACTCATCAGCCTGCACTTCTGGACCACGGCGCTTGGCAGCTTGGCGATGGTCATCGCCCTCACGGTCGGTGGCTTGGAGCAAGGCGTTAACATGAATCTGCTCCATACCGCGGCCGACGGTTCCGCCGCTCCGATGCCTTTCCTGCAAGTCATGGCCGAGACCCTCAGGTATCTCGAATGGCGCAGCTACTCCGGCATCTTGATCACCATCGGTCACGTCGCTTTCGCCATCAACTTCACCTGGATGCTCTGCCAGAGCCGCGCCTCCGGCGCCACCCAGCCCACGCTCTTCCGCAACGCTCCCGACATGGAGGTCGCTCGATGAATCGCGCCCCGCTCATCTTCCTCGGCATTTTCTTTGCCGTCGCCTTCAGCTGGACGGGTATCGTCCTCACCAATCACTTGGGTTACGCCAAGCTCCAGCCCGTCTACGACGAGAACGAGGGCAAGGCCTTCCCGCAGCGGATCCCCGGCGACGCACAACGCGGCGCCGAGGTGTATCGTGATCTTGGCTGCGTCTACTGTCACAGCCAGCAGGTCCGCCAGCCCGGTTACGGCACCGACATCGAGCGCGGTTGGGGAGAGCGCGGCAGCGTCGCCCGCGACTACATCCACGAGAAGCGCGTCTATCTCGGCACCATGCGCACCGGCCCCGATCTTCGCAATGTCGGCGCGCGCTTCGCCGGCGAGGGCGGCCGCAACTGGCACATCCAGCATTTCTACAATCCGGCCGAAATCTCCAAGTGGACCGATCCCAAGGACGGCACCGTCTACGGTTCGATCATGCCTCCGTTCCGGTTCCTTTTTGAAACGCGTGCCGTGGTCGGAGAGCCTTCCGTTCGTTCGGTGCAGCACCTCCTGCCCCAAAAGGATCAGCCTGCCGCGGGCCATGAAATCGTGCTCACGCAGCGTGGCGAAGACCTGATCGCTTATCTCCTCTCGCTTAAAGATCCCGCGCTTTATCCGGAAGAAGCCAAGCGCGTCTATGTTCCCAAGGCGCAGCCCGAGCATTCCGAGCACAAGGAGGCCGCCAAATGAGCAGCAACCATTCCCAAGATCCCGGCGCCAAGCCCGCGCCCCACGTTCCCGCAGCCGCGCATGAGCGTGCCGAGCAGGGCGGCGCCACCGATGAGAGCCTGCAGCAGGTTCACGCGATTCTCCTCCGTGAGAAGTCCGAGCCTTCCGAGGGCTTTTCGCCCATGCCGCTCTTCCTCCTCGGCCTGATCTCCGCGATGATCCTCATCTGCGCGATCTACGTCGTTCACTATCGCGGTGATTTCGACTCCTTGGTTTACGACGAGCGTTACGATGCCGAGGCGGCCAAAGCCGCAGCCTCCAAGCCGGTCGAGCTCACGCCCGAGCAGGTGTTGGCCGCCGGCAAGCGTCTTTACGCCACCTGCGCGTCTTGCCACCAAGCCAACGGCCAAGGCGTCCCCGGCGCGTTTCCTCCGCTCGCCGGCTCGGAGTGGGTGCTCGGCAAGGAGGATCGCGTGATCCGCGTGCTTCTCCATGGCTTGGGCGGTCCGGTCCAGGTCAAGGGTAACACCTACAACGGTGCGATGCCCGCGTTCGGCAAGGTCCCTGGCGGCGGCTATAACTGGAGCGAAGAAAAGATCGCCCAAGTGCTCAGCTACATCCGTCACGAATGGGGCAACGGCGCCGGATTCATCACCAAGGAAAAGGTCGCCGAAATTCTCAAGGCCGAGGCGGCTCGCTCCAAACCTTGGACTCAGGACGAGCTCAAGCAGTTCGAGTAAGGCCGAGTTCGGCTTGGTTTTTTAAAGCCCCGGTTTCCCGCCGGGGCTTTTTTGCGTCTGGCAAAGTGCCCATGACGCAGCCGGTGAATGCGCTTCTCCTCGTCGGGGAGAACTGAATTTCTTCGGGCCATGGCGAGCATGTCGTGTGACGCGCCACCGGTTGGGTATGCTTCGAAAAGCCGCCTAACGCTTCGCCCACTTTTCGAGTCATTCCCGTGAGCATGTCTCCTCCGGACGTCTCCCCCAGCACCGCGGCTCTTGTCGTCGCGTGGGCTCGGGCGGAGCGCCTCACGCTTTCTTTTGCGCGGCGTAGATTCCGTCCGCGCCGCTGGCGATGTAGCTGGCGAGGCAGGCCACGGCGAATAGCTCGAGATGGCTTCCCCCGAAGATCTCCACCGCGAGCAGCGTGCAGGCGAGCGGCGTCTTGCTGGCGCCGGCGAAGACCGCCACGAAACCCAGCGCCACCGCGAGCGGGAGGGGCAGGCCGAGCATGGGCCCGACGGCATGTCCGAAGGCGGCGCCGATAAAGAAAAGCGGCGTCACTTCGCCTCCTTTGAACCCGGCGCCCACGGTGATCGCGGTGAAAAGAAGCTTCCACCACCAGCTCCAAGGCGTCGCGCCACCGGACATCCAGACGCTGAGCAGGGTAGGATCCGCCGGATCCGGACTCGAGGCGCCGAGCCCGAGGTAGGCGTCGGTTTGGAGAACGAAAGAGAGAATCCAGAGCGCGACCGCGCCCAGGACCGGACGCAGCCACCAGGCCTTGTCGGCCGGAAGCGGCACTTTGCCCGCGCCGTGGGCAATGGCGGTGAACGCGCGGGCGACCAGTCCACAAAACAGGCCAAAGCCCGCCGCCAAGGCCAGCTGCCCCGGGGCGAGTTCGTGCGGCAAGGCCGACAGGTTTGCCAGCGCGGCGTAGTTCTCGTGCCGGATGCCCCACGCATGGCATACTTGATCGCCGACGAGCGAGGCGATCAGGCAGGCGGCGAGCCAGGCGTGGCTCAGCCGGCCGCGGGTCAGCACCTCGACCGCGAAAACCGCCCCCGCGAGCGGTGTGCCGAAGACGGCTCCGAAGCCGCCGGCCACGCCTGCCGAAAGCAGCATGCCCGTCGGAACGCGCCCCAATCCCGGCAGTTTTTTCACACCGCCCGCCAGCGCTCCGCCCATCTGCACCGCGGTGCCCTCCCGGCCGGCGGAGCCGCCGCAGAGATGGGTGAGCAGGGTGGCGCCCAGCACGAGCGGGGCCATGCGCAGCGGCACGCCTCCGCCGGGCGCGTGAATTTCCTCGATGATGAGATTCGCTCCGCGTTCCGCGCGACCGCCGACGCGTCGGTAAACGAGCGCGGCCAGCACGCCTGAAACCGGAAGCAAGGCGACCAACCACGGATGGGCGAAACGGGTGGCGGTGACCGCGTCGAGCGCGGCGAGAAAAGCGGCCGCGGCGGTGCCGGCCAAGGCGCCGACCAGGGCGGCGAGCGCGAGATCCCGCGCCGCTTCACGCAGGTGAACGGAGGAAAGGGCTGAACCGGATGCGGCCATCGGCGAAAACCGGATGAGGCCGCAGCGACCGCGCTCGCGCAACGGCCAATCTTTTCCGCGCCGTTTGGTAAATCGGCAAAGGCGGCTCGATATTTCCCCGGCGCCACGCATGGATCCTTCGCGTGCGTCTCCGGTTCGCCTTCGCTTTCGTTTGCCTCGCCGTCGCCGCGGCTTCGGCCGCCCCCCGGGTTCTTGTCCTGGCCAACAGCGAGGACGGCGAATCTCTCGCCGTCGCCCGGCACTATGTGGAGCGTCGCGGCCTGTCCGAGTCGGCCATCGTCGCGTTGCCGATGCCCCTCACCGAGCAGATCACCTGGCCGGAATTCATCACGTCGATCTGGAATCCGCTCCTTCGCGAGGCGATCTCGCGTGGCGACATCGAGGCGATGGCGATGAACCTCAAGGACGCGCTGGGGCGCACCAAGATCGTTCCCTCGGGCCATCGGCTCGACGCGCTCGTGATCTGCCGGGGCGTGCCGCTGCGCGTCGCCCATGATCCCGCGCTCTATGACGAGAAAAGCAATCCGCTTACCGTAAATACGTTCCTGCGCACGAGCGAAGGCTCGGTGGACTCCGAGCTCGCCTTGCTGGCGGTCAATTGTCCGCCGATCGCCGCGTTTGTGCCCAATCCGGTGTTTGCGGCCGACTCCCCGGCCTCGGTCCGGGAGGCTTTGCGCGAAATCATCCCGGTGGGCCGGCTTGACGGTCCTTCCGTGTCGGATGCGAAGGGACTGGTGGATTTGGCGCTGAACGCGGAGCGGGACGGTCTGGCCGGGCGGGCCTATGTCGATATCGGCGGGCCGCATCGTCAGGGTGACGCGTGGCTGGAGGCCTGCGTGCCGGAGCTGGCGAAGCTCGGATTCGAGGCGGATGTGGACCGCGGCGGCGGCACCTTGGCGGAGCACGCGCGCTTCGACGCTCCGGCGATCTACCTGGGGTGGTATGCCGGAGATATCAACGGGCCCTTTGTCGCGCCCGGATTCCGGTTTCCCGTCGGGGCGATCGCGCTTCATATCCACAGCTTTTCCGCGACCACGCTTCGCTCGCCTTCGCGCGGGTGGTCGGGACCGATGGTCGCGCGCGGCGTCACCGCGACGGTGGGCAACGTCGGCGAACCCTATCTCGAATTCACGCACCAGCCTCAGTTGTTCCTGCGAGCGCTCGCCGAGGGCTATCCGCTGGGCGTTGCGGCGTTGCGTGCGATCAACGCGCTCAGCTGGAAGGGGATCGTTCTGGGCGACCCGCTTTATCGTCCGTTCGCCGTCTCGGCCGAGGCACAGTGGGCGAAGCGAGACGCCTTGACGCCGGAGGCCGAGACCTACGCGCGCATCCGTCGGATGTCTCTTTTGGCCGCGGAGGGAAAGACGGATGAAGCGCTTTCCCTTGGTTCCGAAGGCATGGTGAAGAATCCCGGACTCCCGCTGATCCTGGCCTTGGCGAAAATGCAGACCCGCGCAGGAGACGCCGCGGCCGCGCGTCGCACGTTGGGTGTCGTCGCCGCGATACGCAAATGGCGCGTCGCTGATCGCCCCCTGGTTTTCGAAACGGTGCGAGCTTTGCTCGAGGCGGGAGCGCCCCAGGAGGGGGCCAAGCTCGTGGATCGGCTCTTGGCCGAGTCGGAGCTTTCGCCGGACTTCCGGCTGGCGATCTTGAAGCGCGGTGCGGAGACAGCCCGTGCGGCGAAGGATTTCACCCGCGCCGGACGGTGGGACGCGGAGTATCAGCGGCTCACCGCGCCGCCTCCGCCGCCCGTCTCGCCTGAAACGCCAGCCAAGGTGTCCGTGGGCCAATAGGCCGGCCTCGCGCCACGTCCGTGCCGGCGGGCGCGAGGCTTCGGTCGGCCGCGTGAAAAAAATCGCCGCCTCGTGGCGAACGAGGCGGCGGAAGGAGCGCCAGCCGGAAGGTGGATCGCCTGGGGCGATGTCGCCGGCGGCGGCGGATTATTTGGTCGCCGCGATGGCGACGGCGGGTTGCAGCTCACGCACGTCCTGGAGGATGCGAAGGCTCTCGCGAAGGTAGACGTCCATCTTGCGATAGCGGGCGTCGGCCTCCTCGTCGTCCGGCTCGCCATCGAGGCCGCCATCGGCGTCGTCCGGAGCGTCTTCACCGGTTTTTTTGTCGGCCTTGATGCGCGGGGGAGGAGGGGGGGCGATGAAGATTTCCTTGAACGCGTAGGCTTCGCTCGCCTCGAGCGCCTTGCGCGCTGCCTTGGTTTCGTCCGCGAAGGTCTTGTCCTCGGCCTTGCCCGAGCGACGGGTCTCGAGCTTCAGGGAAATGGTCTTTTCGGCCTGTCGCTCCTTGAAGCGGTCGATGGATTTTTTGAGGAGCGCGAATTCGGGCAGCTTGTCCATGCGCGCCTTGGACTGTTCGCGCAGCGTGACGAAGTCCTTCGGCGTGATGGGGGTCGCGTCGAAGAAGCTCGGCGAGATCTCGTCCCAAGGCAGGGCGTGGGGAAGATCTTGTTCCCCGATCGGAAGGAACTCGTCGATCGAGGGCATGATGATGTCCGGAACCACGCCCTTTAGCTGGGTGGAGGCTCCGTTGGGGAGGTAGAATTTTTGCACGGTCACCTTGGTCGCGCCCGTCGTCGCGCCGAGGCGGCTGCGCGCGGGGATCACGCGATCCATTTCGACGACGGTCTGGACGGTGCCCTTGCCGTGGGTGGAGCTGTCGCCGACGACGACGGCGCGGCCGTAGTTTTGCAAGGCTCCGGCGACGATCTCGGAGGCGGAGGCGCTGAAGCGGTCGGTGAGCACGACGAGCGGACCCGCGTAGGCGACGGCATGGTTGCCGTCTTCGTCGATTTTCACCTCGCCCGCGTAGTTTTTGATCTGCACGACCGGCCCGGCGGGGATGAACAGGCCGGCGAGTTCGACCGCTTCGGAGAGCAGGCCGCCGCCGTTGCGGCGAAGATCGAGCACCATGCCCTCGATGTTTTCGGCTTTGAGCCGTTTGATGAGCTCGGCGATGTCGGCCGAGGCGGAGTTCTGGTCCTTGGCGTTTTCGCGTTCGCGACCGTAGAACGTGGGGAGGGTGATGACGCCGTAAGGGCGGGTCTGGCCGTTCGCGTCGGGCACCTGGAAGACCGCCCCGTGGGCGCGGGCCGAGTCGAGGTTGATGAGATCCCTCACGAGGAGGATTTCGCGGCGCACGGCGCTGTCGGCGGCGTCGGCGGGCTGCACGAGGAGGCGGACCTTGGTGCCTTTTTCGCCGCGGATCATCTGCACGATGCGGCGCAGTTTCATGCCCACGATCTCGACGAATTCCCCGTCTCCCTGCGCGACGGCGAGGATCTTGTCGTTGGGTTTCAGCTGGCGGGAGAGATCGGCCGGCCCGCCGGGGATGATCTCCTTCAGCACGCAGAGGTCGTCCTCGAGGCCGAGGAGCGCGCCGATGCCGAAGAGTTGCAGGCGCATGTTGATGCCGAAATCCTCGTAGGTGTCGGGCGAGAAATAGGTGGAGTGGGGGTCGTAGAGGCCGGCGATGGCGGTGAGGAAAACCTCCGCGATGTCGTTGGCATCGAAATCGTCCAGATTGCGCAGCAGGCGCTCGTAGCGCTTGGAGACCTTGGCGCGGGCGTCGTCGAGCGACTTGTTGTTCAGGATCTCCTGGAGCAGTTCGAATTTGATGCGCTTTTCCCAGAGCGCGTCGGACGCGGCGGCGTCGGCGGGCCAGGGAAGCTCGCGGCGGTCGAATTCGTAGGCGTCGTCCGTCTCGAAATCGAAATCGCCGGGCAGGCGCTTCTGGATCCAGGCGATGCGGTCGCGCACGCGTTGCTCGTAACGGGAGTAGATGGAAAAGGCGGCGTCGAGACGGCCGGCCTGGGACAAGGTCCAGTAGAGCGACTCGGGTCGATTGCGTTCCTGGAATTCGGCGAGATCGGGGGCGAGGAGGAAAAGCTTCTGGCCGTCGAGGGCCTTGAAGGTGTTGGGAATGAGCTCCGCGTAGGAAGCCGGGGTGATCTTGTCGCGATTGAAGTGAACCTCCTCGAGCAGGCGGATCAGCGCTTTCAGTTCCTGCCGGAGCGAGTCGGAGGGCTCGAGCTTGCGGGGGCCCGCGGTCGCGGGGGCGGGGCTGGGTTTTGCGGGGGTGGCCGGGACGGGGGCGGGCTCGGCGAGCAGAAAGAGCGGAGCGAGCAGGAGCGCGGAGAGAAGGCTGCGGAATCGCATGAAACGGTGGGAAAGGGGGCGGAGGAAAAAGTTGCTTGAGGGGGCGTTACCACGCACGCGGGCGGGAACGCGTCCCAAGCTCAACGGTGGCTCAGGTGTTGGCGAGCTTCGTCGAGCACGCGTTTTTCGGCCTCGGTCAGCGCGCCGAAACCGTGGAGGTTGATTTTGTCCAGAATGCGGTCGACTTCCGCTTTCAGCGCTTCGCGCGACGCGGTTACGGGCGAGGTCGTGCGAGGGCTTTGGTCGGGCTCGACCGTCGCGGGCGGGGGTGTCGGGGCTTCGAGGTTGACGGTGTAGACGGCGGGCCGGGCTTTTCTTTTTCGCAGCCAGGCGGGCGGCTCCATCAAGGCTCCGGATCTGCTCCTCGGCGCGAGCACCGCGCGATAAAAGAGCCAACCGGCCAGCATGCCTCCGAGGTGGGCGGAGTGCGCGATCCCGTAGAGCGTGGTGGAGCCGGGCCATTCTTTGAGCAGAAAGCCCAGCAACTCGACCAGTCCCACGATGAGGATGAGCCACGCGGGTTGAATCGTCACCGGCAGGACGAAAAAAACGAGGATCGTTACCGGCCGCCACGGATGCAGGCAGGCGAAGACCGTCAGGTAGGCCATCACGACGGCGGACGCGCCGATCACCGTGCCGGGACGGTCAAAGTAGACGGCCACCCACGCGGCGGCGCCGCCAAGGGCGCCGGCCAAGGTGAGCCAGGCGAGTCGCGCGCTTCCCAGCGTGTCCTGCAGGATGCGTCCGACGAAAAACAGCCCGAGTCCGTTGATAAGAAGATGGGTCAGGCTGCCGTGCAGAAGGGCGTAGGTGACCGGCGTCCAGACCGCCCCGCCCCAGAGCCCATGCGAGGACAGAGCCCCATGGCGCAGCAGCGCGTCGGAGCGGAAAAAAACCTCTCCCACGCGCTGGAACACGAACACGACCGCCAGCGCCCCGAGAAACCAGGCGAGAAAGCGAAGAGGGCGGGAGCCCGCCTCTTGGCGCATGTAGTAGCGGTCGGACAGCATCGTGCGAAAGACCGTAAACGGGCGCATTCCGAACTCAAGGGCGTGGACGAATCCGCGCGCCCCCGGCTTGCCGCGGGCGCGCAAATAGATCGCCGAACGCCGCGCCCCAGGTCGCGCTTCTTGGCGAAAATACGCCGTTCCGCGGAGGTCTCTTGACAGAGGAAAACGCCGGCCTTTGCTCCGCACGAATTATGGCCAACAAATCCGACAAGTGGGAACATAACGTCGCGGGCAAGTTCTACGTCGACCAGCAGTGCATCGACTGCGATCTCTGCCGCGAGACCGCTCCCGATTTCTTCACGCGCCACGACGAGGGCGGTTACTCCTTCGTCCAAAAGCAGCCCACCACCGAGGAAGAGATCTCGCTTTGCCGCGAGGCCCTCGAAGGCTGCCCCGTCGAGGCGATCGGCGAAGACGGCGACGCCTGAGCGTCCAACGCGTTTACTTCGACCACCTTTGAAACCTCTCCGCTGGAGAGGTTTTTTTGGGGATGCTTTGTTAAGTTTAAATAAAAAGTGATTAACAATGGGTGATCGCCTCTCGTTAAGCGCCGATATCGGCCCTGATGTCGTGGCCTGTGATCGGCGCCATGTCTGGCACCCGTTCGCGCAGATGCGGGAGTATTGGGCGTTGCCGCCCTTGGTGATCGCCGGGGGGCAGGGCGGTTGGCTGATCGACGCCGACGGGCGGCGTTATCTGGATGGCAACGCCTCGATCTGGACCAACGTGCACGGGCATCGCGACCCGGAGCTCGACGCGGCGCTTCGGTCGCAACTCGACGCGGTGGCGCACACCACCCTGCTCGGGCACACGCACGGACCGGCGGCCGAGCTCGCGGCGGAGCTCGCGCGCGAGGCGCCTCCGGGCTTGGGCCGGGTGTTTTTCACCGACAACGGCGCCGGCGCCGTCGAGGTGGCGCTCAAGCAATCCTTCCAGTATTGGCAGCTCGCCGGCCGGCCGGAGAAGACCGGCGTCATCGGCATGCAAGGCGCCTACCACGGCGACACGTTCGGTGCGATGTCGGCGGGCGACAGCGGCTTTTTCCACGGCCGATTCCGTCCTTGGTGTTTTGCGGCGGAGCATTTTCCCGCCCCGCGCTGCCGCGAGTTTGGCGGCGTGATCCGGGAGTCGGACGCGGAGGCGAGTCTCGCCGCCTTGCGTCGCCTCCTCGGGCGCGAGGCCTCGCGGACGGCCTGTCTTGTGCTCGAGCCGTCGATCCAGGGCGCGGCGGGCATGCGGTTGCAGCCGCCTGGTTTTTCCAGGGCCGTCGCGGAGCTCTGCGCGGAACACGAGGTGCATCTCATCCTCGACGAGGTGTTCACCGGGTTCGGGCGTCTCGGCCCGGTTCTGGTCTGCCGCGAGGAAGGGGTGCGGCCCGATTTCCTCTGTTTGGCGAAAGGGCTCGCGGCCGGATATCTGCCGCTCGCGGCCACGCTCGCGCGCGACGAGATCCACGACGCCTTTCTCGGATCCTACGCGTCGGGCCGGACGTTTTTTCACGGGCACACCTTCGCGGGCAATCCGCTCGCCTGCGCCGTCGCGCTCGCGAGTCTGCGCAAGCTGCGCGCCCGGATCGCGGACGGCGCGCTCGCGCGGCTCGCCGCGTGTTTCGGCCGCGAGGTCGCGAAACTGGACGGGCATCCGCACGTGGCCGAGCTGCGGCAGCGGGGCTTCGCCGCCGCCGTCGATCTTCGTCGCGCCGACGGCGCCGCCTACGCCCCGGAGCTTCGCGCCGGTCTGCGGGTTTGTCTGCGCGCGCGGGAGCACGGGCTGATCCTGCGCCCCTTGGTCGATTCCCTGCTCCTGGTCCCGCCGCTCTGCCTGTCGGAGTCGGAACTCGCGGAGCTGGTCCTGCGCGCACGCCGGGCGATCGACGACACGCTGCCCGGCCTGAACGAAAAAAACGCCTTCAACCCATGACGAACCTGAACCCGCCGTCCGCGCACGCCGCGCCCGGTCTCGCCGCGTTGCGCGCCCTCCACGCCCTGCCTTTTCCCGAGCTGATGTTTCGCGCGCAAGAGACGCATCGCCGGAACCACGACGCCGCCGGCGTGCAGCTTTGCACGTTGGAGTCGATCAAGACGGGGAAATGTCCCGAAAACTGCGGCTATTGCCCGCAGTCCGCGCACCACGACACCGGCTTGGAGCCGGTGCCGCTCATGGAGACGGTGGCGATCCTGCAATCCGCCCGCGCCGCCAAGGCCGGCGGCGCGTCGCGCTTCTGCATGGGCGCCGCCTGGCGCGAGGTGAAGGACGGCGCGCAGTTCGACTCCGTGCTGCAGACCGTCCGCGGCGTCGCCGGCCTCGGCCTCGAGGTCTGCTGCACGCTCGGCATGCTGCGCGAGGACCAGGCCGCGCGCCTGAAGGCGGCGGGCTGCAAGGTGTATAACCACAATTTGGATACGTCCCGGGACTACTATCCCTCCATCGTCGGCACGCGCACCTACGACGAGCGTCTCGAAACGATCGCCTCGGTCCGTCGCGCCGGCCTGGAGGTGTGCAGCGGGGGCATCCTGGGCATGGGCGAGACCGTCGACGACCGTCTGAAGCTGATCCATGAGCTGGCTACGCTTTCTCCCCAGCCCGATTCCGTGCCGATCAACGCGCTCGTGCCGGTGCCGGGCACGCCGCTGGAGAACCAGGCTCCCGTCGATCCCTTCGAGTTTGTCCGCATCATCGCGGTGGCGCGCATCGCGATGCCACGCGCGATGGTGCGGCTCTCCGCCGGGCGGATGCGGATGGGCGCGGAATTGCAGGCCCTGTGCTTCATGGCCGGTGCGAACAGCATTTTCCTCGGCGACAAGCTGCTCACCACGCCCAATCCGGAGCGTTCCGACGATCTGCGCCTGCTCGACCGGCTGGGCATGCATCCGCTGACCGCGGAGACCGCGGCGTCGGCGATCGGCCACGGTGGCGACGCCCACGGGCCGCACGCGCACGATTTGTCGGAAAACGGCGTCTACGCCCAGGCCTGCACCGGAGGGGCTCGTTGCGAGAAAGAGCAAGAAGGAGCCTCCTGTTGAAGACCCTGCTGGTCAGCGGCAGCGACACCGGTGTGGGGAAGACCCGTGTGACGGCGGCCTTGGCCCGGCGATTGCGCGCCGACGGCTCGACGGTGCGGATCGTGAAGCCTGTGGAGACGGGCCATGCCGCGGATGACGGCGAAAACGGCGACGCGTTTGCCGCCGCCCGGCTCGCGGGTCTGCCGCCCGGCATGACTCGCACCGTCGCGAGATTCACCGCGCCGCTCGCGCCTCGGGCGGCGGCGGCCGCGGAGGGGCGAGCCTTGGATTGGGACGAGCTGGTCGCGGGCGTGGAGGCGACCCCGGTGTGCGATTGGCGGATCATCGAGGGCGCGGGCGGCTTGGCGGTGCCCCTGGCGGCGGACGGGCGCGATTGGGTGGATTTCGCCGCCGAGCTAAACGTGGATATTGTCGTGCTGGTTGTTCCCGACCGGTTGGGCGCGATCAATCAGGCCAGGCTCGTGCTCGGATACGCGGAGGCGCGCCGACTCAGGGCCGGGCTTTGGCTCAACGCCTGCGCCCCGGTCGACGCGGCGGTGGCGGAGAGCAACCGCGCGGGGCTGCGCGAGCTGGCCGCGCCGCTCTGGGGGGAGACGGCGTTTGATGGATTCGAGGCGCGCTTCAGCGAGGAGGGTTGGAAGGCCGTCGTCACGCCGCGTCCCGATCCGGGGCCCCGGCCGGGACCGATGAACGGCGCGGCGCGCTGGGCGGAGGACTTGGCGGCGCGTGAGGCGTCCGGCCTGAAACGGCGTCTGAGCGTGTGGACTCCCTCCGCGGACGAGCTGAATCTGGCGGGCAACGACTATCTCGAGTTGGCGCGCGATCCCGCGGTCGCCTCGGCGATGGCCGACGCCGCGCGCCAGGCGGGAAGCTCCGCCTCGGCCTCGCCGCTGGTCACCGGCTGGCGGGACGCTCACCAGGACCTCGTGGCGACGCTCCGCGACTGGCATGGCTTCGCGGAGGGTCTGCTCTGGACGAGCGGCTACGCGGCCAACGCGGGCGTCCTCGGCACGTTGCCGCGTCCGGGCGACCTCGTGCTGGCGGACCGCCTCATCCATCACAGCATGGTCGCGGGCATCTTGAAAAGCGGGGCGCGACTGCGGCGTTACCCGCACCTCGATCTCGTCGCGCTCGAACGCCTGCTGGAAGGCGAGGCGGAGGCGGGGCATTCCCGCGCGGTGTTCGTGGCGACGGAAAGCGTGTTCAGCATGGACGGCGATTTTCCCGACCTGGGGCGGATCGCGGCGCTGAGGCGGCGTTACGGCTTTTGCTGGATCCTGGACGAGGCGCACGCGCTCGGCTGGTATGGGCGCACGGGCGCGGGCCTCGCGGAGGAGCATGGCGTCGCCGCCGAGGTGGACGTGCTGGTGGGCACCTGCGGCAAGGCGCTCGGGGCGGGCGGCGCCTACACGCTTTTTCACGGCGGCCCCTGGCGCGACGCGCTGGTCAACCATGCGGGCGAATTCATCTATTCCACGGCCTTGCCGCCTCCGGTGGCGGTCGCCTCGCGGGCGGCGGTCGGACGCGCGCGCGAACTGGCTCCGGAACGGGCGGCGTGGCGCGACGCCTCCCGCGCCCTGCGCGCCCGTCTTCGTTCGGCGGGTTGGGACGCCTCGGAGGGGGATTCGCCGATCGTGCCGGTCCTGACGGGGTCCGAGGAGCGGACGCTTGTAATGGCGGAAAAACTACGTCGCGCCGGGATCCGCGCCGCGGCGGTGCGTCCGCCCACCGTGCCCGCGGGGACGAGCCGCCTGCGCTTCTCGCTGACGAGGGGCTTCGGCTCCGGGGACGCCTTGCGCGTGCTCATGGCGATGGGGAACGGGGAGTCGTCCGCATGAGAATCGCGTGGGTGCTTGGCTGGGCGGTGCCGGCCGACTGGTTCGCGGCCGAAGCCGCCCGGGTCTTGCCGCGCGCGGAGCATGTGTGCGTGCCGGCGGCGCCAAACTGGCGGGCCCGGCTCGAATCGCTCCCGTCTTGCGACGCGCTCGGCGCCTATTCGCTCGGCTCCCTGTTGGCGCTGGGCGCCCGAGGCTGGGTGGCGGAGCGTTGGACGCGCGTGGGTTTGCTGGCTCCCATCTGGGCGTTCCCGGCGGAGGCGGGGCGAGGCGGACGCGTTCCGCGCGCGCAGCTGCGGGCCCTGTCCCGGCGGGTGCGGTGCGACGCCGACAAGGCTTGCACGGAATTTCGCGCGTGGGCCGGCCTGGGCTCCGCGGAAGGGGCGGTGGCGCCGGTCGAGACGCTCGGCTGGGGGCTGGATCAACTGGACACGCGAGCGGCCGATCCGGGGTTGCCGACGGGGTGGACGGCCTATGTCGGCGACGCGGATCGCCTTCTGGATCCGGCGGTGTTGGCGCGGGAATCGACGGGGTTGGGCGTCGTGGCGGGGGCCGGCCACGAGCCGGCGCCGCTCATGGGCGCGTGGGCTCGGGAGCTCGAGTCGACATGAACGCGGTTTGCGACAGCTTTGGACGCGCGGCGTCGGGCTACGAGGCCCACGCGCCGGTGCAAACGGCGATGGCGGAGTGGCTGGCGGAGTGGCTGCCGGCCGACCGGTCGGTCCGCGCGCTGGAGATCGGCGCGGGCACGGGCTTGTTCACGCGGCGCGCGATGCCCTGGGCCGGCACCTATGTGGCGAGCGACGCGAGTTCGGGCATGGTGGCGAGCGGACGCGCGCGCGTGCCGGGCGTCGAGTGGCGGGAGTCGCCCGCGGAGCGGGTGGGGCGGGCGGAGTGGGACTGGATCATTTCAAGCAGCATGCTGCAGTGGGCGGAGGATCCGCGGACGCTGTTGCGCGGGTGGAGCGAGGGTTTGGCGCCCGGCGGGCGGATCCTGGCCGGGTTTTATGTGGCGGAGACCTTGCCGGAATTGCGCGAGCTGTTCGCGGACGGTCGCGAGCCTTTGCGCTGGAGGACGCCGCGCGTGTGGCGCGAGTGGTTTGAGCGCGCGGGGCTTCGCCTCTGTCGGGACGAGACGGAGCGGCGACGCTTTGTTTATCCGTCGGCGCGCGCGTTGCTACGGACCTTGCACGCAACGGGCGCCGCGCCGCACCGGCTGGTTACTCCGGCAAGGTTGCTGCGTTGGCTGCGCGCGCGCGGCGAGGGACCGTTTCGCGCCACGTGGACTTTTTATCGGGTGGAGGTGGATTCGCAAGGGATGCGTTAAGACGGGAATTGATTTAGCTTAACAAGCTGTTTGGGATGTCGGCGCCATGTTCACACCCCTGCGCGCTTTGTTTTTCCCGCTCACCTTGGGTTCGGCGATCGCCGCCGAGCCGGCTTCGACCACGGAGGCGACGGGCGAGCCGATCGAGCTCGATGCCATCACGGTTTTTTCCTCGCGAGTCGCCTTGCAGGAGCCCGCCTCGACCTATGCCGCGCCGGTTTCGGCGCTGCGTTACGAGCCGCAGGTGGATGTGCAGGCGCGCAATTTCGCCGAAGGCCAGGCGGACGTGACGATCCGCGGCGGCACTTTTGAGAACACCGGGTTCTCGGTCGGCGCGCTGCCGATCTATGACCCGCAGACAGGCCACTACTCGGCGGAGTTGCCGGTCTCGCCCTACCTGCTCGCGGCTCCGGAAATCCGGACGGGGGCGGCGCAGGCGAGCTCGGGTTTTAACGCGACCGCGGGCGGCGTGGCCTATGGATGGCGCGCGATCCGCACCGGCGGCGCGGTCAGCGCGGCCACTGGCAGCGGCGATCTCGCTCGCGGAGAGATCTACTCCGGCGTCGTGAGCGAGAAGCCTTTGCTGGGCGGCTTCAAGGTCGGCGCGGACGTCTCCGTGGCCTCGGCCCAGGGCGATGGCCCGCTCAAGTGGAACGACCCCGTGTCGCCCGCCGGCACGCCTTCGCTCGCGAACAAGGCGCGCAACAGCGACTTCGATTTTCAACGCGTCAACGGGCGGGTGCAGTTGTCCAACGCGGTGAGCCAGACCGATCTCTTCGCGGGCTATCAGGCCAAGGATTTCGCCTGGCCCAATCTCTACGCCGGTCGTCCCGGACGCCCGTGGCGCTACGAGTTGGAGCAGCTGCAGACGAAGCTCTTCGTGCTGAACCACCGGACCGAACTCGGCTCCGACGGCGACTACATCCAGGCGGGCGCCTACTATCGCGGCCACCGCGATCACTACAGCATTCCGCTGCTCATTCCCTTCGCCGGGACGGACGCCCATCACCAGACGGTGGTGCGGGGAGCGGCCTTGGACGGCCGCCAGTCGGTCGCGTCGGGCACCGCCGTGCGCTACGGCGCGGGCGTGATCGGCGACGACCTGGACTCGAACACGCTCGTCAACGGCCGCTTCATGAGCCGGACCCAGGAATACGGCACGCTCGCGCTTGAGCAGACGATCGAGCTGGCGAAGCAGCGCGACCTCGTGCTCAGCGCCGGCGCGCGTTACGACGACAGTGATCGCGACGGCTCCGAGACGTCCCCGCTGGCCACGATCGAGCTGCGGCAAAAAGACACGCCGCTCCGCCGTGTTTATCTGAGCTACTCGGAGACCACGCAGCTGCCCACCTACCAGGCGCTCAACTCCGCTTCGCCCGGTCTTTTCGCCGGCGATCCGGACCTGCCCCGCGCGACCGCGGGCACCGTCGAACTGGGCGCCGATTTCGTCGTGGATGCGTGGAGCGTGCGCGCCGCGGTGTTCCATCGCCGTGACAACGGACTGCTCGACTACGTCTTCGATCCGGACGGCGTGACCACCGCGGAAACAAATCGCCGGCCGGCCGCCGTCGACCTCGATACGATCGGCTGCGAGATCTTTGTCACGCGCACCTGGGAGCAAATCGACCTCTTCGCCGGCTACACCTTCCTCGACAAGGACGACGACTACACCTCGCCGAACCAGGGCAGCTACTACGCCCTCAACTATGCCGAGCACCGGCTCACGCTGGGCGGCATCGCCCGGCTCGGCGCGGGTTTCGAGCTGCGGGTCGACAACGAGCTGCGTCGCCAGGCGGACAACGCCCTCCGGCAGGAGGGGCGCGACAACGTCGACACCGCGATCGGTCTTTTCTACCACGTGCCGCGCGTGAAGGGACTGGTGCTCAACGCCCAGGTGGAAAACCTCTGGGACACGGCCTATCAGGACGTGCCGCTCGTGCCGCACACCCCTTGCACCTGGTCCGCCGGAGCGACCTACGTCTGGTGATCGGGGCGGGCGCGCCGCAAGCGCGCCTTTCTTCAAACAAAAATCCGGCGCGTCGCCTCGGACAGGAGGCGCGCCGTGGTTGGCAGCGCCTCCGCGAGCGGCGTGTCCGCCGGCGTGATGGCCGCGCTTTCCAAAGCGGCGGGCGGGCGGCGGAGGTGTATCGATCCCGCCAGGACAACCGTTCGTTTTCCTTGGGCGAGCGCCAGGCGGACGAGTCCGCCCGGGCCTTTGCCGTCCAGCGATGTGTCGTCGAAGCGCCCTTCGCCGGTGATCACGATGTCCGCGTCCGCGACGCGCCGATCCAACTCCAGCCAGCCCGAGACCAAATCGAAGCCGCCGACGAGACGTGCCCCGCAAGCGAGCATGAGGCCGGCCGCGATGCCGCCGGCGGCGCCGGCGCCGGGCGTCTCGACGGCGTGTAGCGGGGCCTCGGCGGCTTCGCCGAGCAGGCGGGCCAGACGCGCGATCTGCTCGTCGAGCGGGCCCAGCCGGTCGGCGGAGAGGCCTTTTTGCGGGCCGTAGGTGAACGTGGCGCCGCGCGGGCCGCAGAGTGGGTTGTCGACATCGCAGGCGATGTGGATCGGAGGGAGGTCGGGCGCGTTTTCGGGAGGGACGAGGCGCGCGATGTCGTCGAAGCGCCTGGGCGCGAGCGGACTGATTTCGCGGCCCGAGGCATCCAGGGCGCGCCAGCCGAGCGCGGAGAGCGCGCCGAGCCCGAGGTCGTTGGTGGCGCTGCCTCCGATCCCGAGGAGGATACCGCCCGCGCCGGCGCGGGCGGCGGCGGCGATCAGTTCCCCGACGCCGCGGGAACTGCCGTCGAGCGCGTCGCGGCGCGCGGCCGGCACGAGGGCGAGTCCGGAGCAAGCGGCCATTTCGATCAACGCGATCCGCGTGTCGCTCGCGAAGGCGGGCGGCCGTCCGGGCGGGCTCAATCGGTGGAGCGCCTCGCCCGGGATCGCGCCGGCCGGGACGAGCGCCCAAGCGGCCTCGACGTGGTCACCCAACGGCCCGCTCACGCGTTCGCGACGTGGCTCCGCGTGGATACC
>CAYTLL010000050.1:0-31440 GCA_964438755.1 uncultured Akkermansia sp.
GCGTCGGCGGCGATGGCGCGGCCGTTGGCGGCGAAGTTGAACTTGCCGACGTTGATCGCGAGGCCCTTGGCCTTGGCGGCGTCCTCGCCCAGGCCGACGGAGGCGACCTCGGGCTCGGTGTAGATGATGGCGGGGACGAGGTCCCAGTTCACGTGGCCGTGCTTGCCGGCGATCCACTCGGCGACGGCGACGCCGTCTTCCTCGGCTTTGTGCGCGAGCATGGGGCCGTCGATCACGTCGCCGATCGCCCAGACGCCGGGGGCGGTGGTGCGGAGGTGGGCGTCGACTTTGATGCGCTTCTTGTCGGTGAGCTCGACGCCGGCTTTTTCGAGGCCGAGGCCGTCGGCGTAGGGGCGGCGGCCGACCGCGACGAGGACGACGTCGGCCGGGACTTCGAGGACCTTGCCTTCGCGCTCGGCGGTGAGGATCTGCTTCTTGGCGTCGTAGCCGGTGACCTTGGCGCCGACCTCGATCTTGAGGCCCTGGCGTTGGAGCGAGCGGGTGAAGTGGCGGACGATGTCGTCGTCGTAGGCGGCGGCGATCTTGGGCAGGAATTCGACCACGGTGACCTCGGCGCCGAGGCGCGACCAGACGGAGCCGAGCTCGAGGCCGATGGCGCCGCCGCCGATGACGGCGAGGCGCTTGGGCACGGTGGGGAGCGCGATGGCGTGGTCGGAAGAGACGACCTGCTTGCCGTCGAACTTGAGGAAGGGGAGCTCGACCGGGGCGGAGCCGGTGGCGATGACGATGTTCTTGGCGGTTAAGGTCTGGTCGCCGACCGCGACGGTGTTGGTCGAGGTGAACTTGGCCTCGCCGGTGATGACGGTGACCTTGCGGGCCTTGGCGAGGGCGGCGACGCCGCCGGTGAGCTTGGTGACGACGTCGTCCTTCTTCTTGAGGAGGGCGGCGAGGTCGAGGGAGATGCCGTCGAGCTTGATGCCGTGGGCGGCGGCGTGGTGCTTGGCGAAGGCGAATTGCTCGGAGGAGTGGAGCAGGGCCTTGGACGGGATGCAGCCGACGTTGAGGCAGGTGCCGCCGAGGGCGGGGCGTTTCTCGACGAGGGCGACCTTCAGGCCGAGCTGCGCGGCGCGGAAGGCGCAGACGTAGCCGCCGGGGCCGGCGCCGATGACGATGAGGTCGAAGGAAGAGGGAGCGGAAGAAGACATTTTACAGGAGGGAACGGAGGTAACGGAGGAGGAGTTTTTCTTTCTCCGTTTCCTCCGTTATCTCCTGTGAGGTTCTTAAACGCTGAGGAGGAGGCGGGTGGGGTCCTCGATGGCCTGCTTCACCTTCACGAGGAAGGTGACGGCCTCTTTGCCGTCGACGAGGCGGTGGTCGTAGCTGAGGGCGAGATACATCATCGGGCGGATGACGACCTGGCCGTCGACCGCGACGGGGCGATCGTTGATCGCGTGGAGGCCGAGGATGGCGCTCTGCGGGGCGTTGATGATCGGAGTCGAGAGCATCGAGCCGAAGATGCCGCCGTTGGTGATGGTGAAGCAGCCGCCCTCGAAGTCGGGCAGGCCGAGCTTGCCGTCGCGGGCCTTCTTGGCGACCTCGCCGATGGCCTTCTCGATGCCGGCCATGTCGAGCTTGTCGCAATCGCGCACCACGGGGACGACGAGGCCCTTCTCGGTGGAGACGGCCATGCTGATGTCGTAGTAGTGGTTTTGGACGATCTCGTCGCCGTCGATCTGGGCGTTGACGCCGGGGACCTCTTTCAGGGCGTGGACGACGGCCTTGGTGAAGAAGGACATGAAGCCGAGCTTCACGCCGTTCTTCTTCACGAAGTCGTCCTGATATTTGGCGCGGAGGGCCATGACGGCGGACATGTCGACCTCGTTGAAGGTCGTGAGCATGGCGGCCTCGTGCTGGGCGGAGACCAGGCGCTTGGCGATGGTCTGGCGCAGCTTGGTCATCTTGGTGCGGGTGCGCTTGCCGGCGGGCGGAGCGGAGACGACGGGGGCGGTGGCCGGAATGGCGGAGGCGGGCGCGGCGGCGACGGCGGCGGCGACTTCCTTGGGCGTGGCGGCGGCGGCGAGCATGTCGCCCTTCGTCACGCGGCCGGCCTTGCCGGTGCCGGAAACGGTGGCGGGATCGATGCCGGTCTCGGCGGCGAGGCGGCGGACGGCGGGGCTGGCGTCGGCGACGGCCTTCTGGGCGGGAGCAGCCGGAGTGGCGGAGGGCGCGGAGGCGGCGGGAGCCGGGGCGGCGCCGGTGGCGGAGGAGTCGATCTTGGCGACGACCTGGCCGATCTTGACCTCGGCGCCGGCTTCGACGGCGAGGGTGATGACGCCGGCGGACTCGGCGACGCCTTCGGAGGTGATCTTGTCGGTCTCGAGCTCGAAGAGGGTCTGGTCCTTCTTCACGGTGTCGCCGTTTTTGACGTGCCACTTGGCGAGCACGCCGGAGCTGATGGATTCGCCGAGGGGCGGGATTTTGACGTCGATGAGGGCCATTTTTTAGAGAGGGAAAGGGTGAAGCGGGGACGGGGGAACGAAGCCAGCGGAGGGCGGAAGGGGGGCACGATATTCCCACCCTCCGCCCCGCAACGCGGCGAACTCAGGCCTTGAAGGCGTCCTTGAGGAAGGCGTTGAGCTCGATCTTGTGGACGGCGAGGGCGCCGACGGCGGGCGAGGCCGCGGCCTCGCGGCCGACGTAGCGGGCCTTGCGGCCGAAGACCTCCTCGAGTTCGGGGGCGACGTGGCTCCAGGCGCCCATGTTCTGCGGCTCCTCCTGGCACCAGACGAGGTCGGCCTTGGCGTGGGCCTTGGCGATCTGGGCGAGCTTGTCCTTGTGGAGCGGATACAACTGTTCGATGCGCACGAGGGCGACGTCGTCGATGCCGTTGGCGACGCGGTAGGAGTGGAGGTCGTAGTAGACCTTGCCGGAACAGAGGACGAGGCGGCGGGCCTTCTTGGGCGCGAGCGGGTCGTCGATGATCTCGGCGAAGGCGCCGGTGGTGAACTCCTCGAGCTTCGAGACGGCGAGGGGGTTGCGGAGCATGCTCTTGGGCGCCATGACGACGAGCGGCTTGCGCAGGTCGTTTTTCATCTGGCGGCGCAGGAGGTGGAAGTAGTTGGCCGGGGTGGTGGGCGCGGCGACCTGGATGTTGTCCTCGGCGCAGAGCTGGAGGAATCGCTCGAGACGGGCGGAGGAGTGCTCGGGGCCCTGGCCCTCGTAGCCGTGGGGCAGGAGGAGGACGATGCCGGAGACGCGCTGCCACTTGGACTCGCCGGAGACGATAAATTGGTCGATCACGACCTGGGCGCCGTTGGCGAAGTCGCCGAACTGGGCCTCCCAGATGCAGAGCATCTGGGGGTAGTCGAGCGAGTAGCCATAGTCGAAGCCGAGCACGGCGGCCTCGGAGAGGAGCGAGTTGTAGACGCAGAACTTCGCCTGGTCGGGGGCGAGGTTGAGGAGCGGGACGTATTTCTCGCGCGTCTCCATGTCGTAGAGGACGGCGTGGCGGTGGCTGAATGTGCCGCGTTCGCAGTCCTGGCCGGAGAGACGGACGGGGGTGCCCTCGGCGAGGAGGGTGCCGAAGGCGAGGGACTCGCCCATGCCCCAATCGGCGGCGCCGCCGGACAGGAGCGAGGCGCGCTGCTCGAGGAGGCGCTTGATCTTCGGGTTGGCGGCGAAGCTGGCGGGCAGGGTGGTGAGGCCCTTCACGACGGTCTCGAGGGCGGCCCGGGAGACGCCGGTCGTGATGGGGGAGTGGCTGTAGCCGGCCTGGAAGACGGGGTTGGAGTCGCGGAAGGGGTCGCCCTTCTCGCCGGCGGCCTTGCGCTCGAGCTCGGCCTTCTTGGCCTTCTCGAGGGAGCCGTCCATGGCGGAGGAATACTCGGCCTTGATGGCGTCGGAGTCGGCCTGGGTGTGGGAGCCGGCGGCGACGAGCTGCGCGGTGTAGAGGGCGGAGACCTGCGGGTGGGCGCCGATGCGCTTGTAGAGGGTGGGCTGGGTGAAGGCGGGCTCGTCGGCCTCGTTGTGGCCATGCTTGCGGTAGCAATACATGTCGATGACGACGTCGCGCTGGAACTTCACGCGGAACTCGAGGGCGAGGCGGGCCACGTGGCAGACGGCCTCGGGGTCGTCGCCGTTCACGTGGAAGATGGGCGCCTCGATCATCTTCGCCACGTCGGTGCAGTAGCGCGTGGAGCGCGAGTCCTGCGGCAGGGTGGTGAAGCCGATCTGGTTGTTGATGACGAAGTGGACGGTGCCGCCGGTGCGGTAGCCGGGGAGCTGGGAGAAGTTGAGCGTCTCCGCGATCACGCCCTGGCCGGCGAAGGCGGCGTCGCCGTGTATCAGGAACGGGCATACGCGACGGCGCTCGGCGTCCCCGCGGATGCGCTGGCGGGCGCGGGCCTTGCCCTCGACGACGGGGTTGACGATCTCGAGGTGGGAGGGGTTGGCGGCGAGGCGGACCTCGACGGTCTTGCCGGAGGCGGTGGTGAGGGCGGACTCGTAGCCGAGGTGATACTTCACGTCGCCGTCGCCGGCCACGGTGTGCGGGATGTAGTTTTCCGAGAACTGCTCGAAGAGGACCTCGAAGGGCTTGCGCAGGATGTTGGTGAGGACGGAGAGGCGGCCGCGGTGGGCCATGCCCATGACGAACTCCTCGACGCCGACCTCGGGCGCGTGCTCGATCATGGCGTCGAAGGCCGCGATCATGGTCTCGCCGCCCTCGAGGGAGAATCGCTTCTGGCCGACGAACTTGGTGTGGAGAAACTTTTCGAAGAGCTCGGCCTTGTGCAGGCGGCGGAGGATGCGGGTCTTCTCCGGCTTGGTGAAGGAAGGGGTGTTCTCGGTGGACTCCATGCGGGCCTGGAGCCACTCGCGGGCGTCGTGGTCCTGCACGTGCATGAACTCGATTCCGATGGTGCCGCAGTAGGTCTTCTTCACCGCGCGCTGGATGTCGCGGAGCTTCTTCTGGCCGCCGCCCTGGAAGTTGGTGAGGGTGAAGCTCTCGTCGAGGTCGCCTTCGTCGAGGCCGAAGTTGGCGAGGGTGAGCTTGGGGTGGGCGGCGGGTTTCTCGCCGAGCGGGTCGAGGTGGGCCTCGAGGTGGCCGTGGGAGCGGTGCGCGTTGATGTAGCGGATGATCTGCGCCTGCTTGTAGGAATCGATGACCTTCACGCCCGCGGCGTTGGCGGCGGCGGCGGTGGGCGCGGCGCCGGCGGCGGTGTTACCCAGGGTGAAGCCTTGGAAAAAGGCGCGCCAGGTGGGATCGACGGAGTCGGGATTGTCGAGCCATTGGGCGTAGGCGGCTTCGATGACGTCGGAGTTCGCGCGGGCGGCGAGGGGGACGGAGTTCATGGAGGGTTTTGCGAGGCGGGAAACAGGAGGGAAAAAGGGCGGGCGCCGGATGCGCCGGGAGGCGGGGGACGAGGAGACGAGGCGGGAAAAACTAGCCGAGGCTTGGAAACAGTGGGAGGGTCACGCTTATCTTATCGGTCTCCGGGCTCAAGAGGCTAAGGGGCGGGGTGAAGGGTTTGAGTTTCCCTAAACCTCTGACAGGATCACTTTAAAATATCGAATACACGCCGCATGGAAACCGAGATCAAAGCTTCGCTTATCACCCTCTTGGGCGCGATTAAGTCGTCTAATGCCCCCGTGATCGCCGCCGAGATGGCCAGGCTGGATGATTTCGCGGCGCGGGGACAGATGACGCTGCATCCGCAACTACTTCATTTTCTGGAGCGTAGGAGTTACGCGAAGGCGGCGATGCTTCTCGGCGGAGCCGAGGATATCCCGGTCGGCATCTGCGGGGGCAAGGCGTCCCGGCCGGGCTCGGAGGGCGCGCGATGAGCCGGCCGGAAAAGGGCAAAATCGTCACCGATGGCGGTGCAAATCTGGGGCAAAATCCCTTTGCTTCCGCCTTGGGTGGATTAGGCGGTCTGATGCCCGCGGGGTCCGCGCCCGCGGTTTCGCCCGTATCCGCGGCCAAGGCGTCGGTCGAGGCCGAGCCCGCGAAAAACCGGGGTCGCGTGGACGTTTTGCGCACGACGGCGGGACGCGGCGGCAAGACCGTGACGGTGGCGAAAAACTTCGTCGGCATCGGCCTCCCGGAAAAGGATGCGCTCTGCAAAAAAATGCGCGCGGCGGCGGGTTGCGGGGGCACGGTGAAGGACGGCGTGATCGAGATCCAAGGCGACCAGCGCGAGGTCGTCGCGAAGGTGCTGCGCGAAGCGGGCTTTCGTCCGGTGATGGCGGGCGGCTGAGCGTAGGCGGTGGATGCGCGTGCTCGCGCCGCCGCCGGCCTCAGCGTGCGCCCAGCCAGCCGCGTTCGCTCAGCCAATGCTCGAGCAGCGCGGCCCAAGGAGGCGCCGCGCGCTCGGCGTCGCCGAGCCCTAGTCCGTGCGGGCCGTGCGGGAACACGTGCAGGGCGCAGCTCACGCCGGCGCGCCAGCAGGCGGATGCGTAGGCGAGGGCGTTGTCCACCGGCACCACGCCGTCGTCGGCGGTGTGCCAGACGAAGGCGGGCGGATTGGCGGGCCGCACCTGGCGCTCGGGTGAAAGCAGCTCGGCCAGGCCCGCGGCGGGGGACGGGCCGAGGATGTTGTCGCGACTGCCGGCGTGGGCGAAGGCTTCGGTCGTCGTGACGACGGGATAGCAGAGGATCGTGGCGTCGGGGCGGGCGGATTCACGCGCGATCGCGTCGTCGCCCGGATCGGCGGCGTCGGCGTGGTCGAAGAGGGTGGAGAGCGTGGCCGCGAGGTGTCCGCCGGCGGAGGAGCCGATGACGGCGATGCGGTTCGGATCACGGCCTGCGGCGCGGGCTTCGTGTCGGAGGGCGCGCAGGCCTCGCGCCGCGTCGAGCAGCATCGCCGGATGGTGATAACCGTCGCTCGCGAGCCGGTAGTCCAGGACGGCGGCGTGGACGCCGCGCTCGGCGAACCATCGCGCGTAGCCGGCGCCTTCGTGGTCGGCGAGCATCGCGTAGCCGCCGCCGGGAAGCACGAGGACGCTCGCGCCCGAGGCGCGGGCGGGCGAGGCGGGGAAGCGGGTGAGCCGAGGCGCGTGGCCGCGGCCGGAGCCGAGCGGGCCGGGCGGGAGTCCGGGCCAGAGAGGCGAGGTGTGCATGGGTTGAGCGAACGCCTGGGGCGGGCGGCGAACGAGAAGGCGGCCGGAGGCGCCCCGGTTCAAGGCCGCGCCCGGCGGACCGTTCGATCCGCGGCCGGAAACAAAAAAGCCGCCCCGGAGGGCGGCTTTTGTTGGTGCGATGCGACGGGGTGATCAGCGGCGCTTTTTCGGCGCCGGCTTCTTTTTCTTCTTCGGCGCGTCGTCGTCTTCGTCGTCGTCCGAATCCTCGTCTTCGTCCTCGTCCTCCTCGTCGTCGTCCGAGTCCTCGTCGTCCTCGTCGCCGTCTTCTTTCTTGGGCTTGTCGGCGTCCTCCTCGGTTTCCTCGTCCTCGTCCCACTTGAGGGAGGCGTCGTTTTTCATCGCCTCGTCGTCCTCGTCGTCGACGTCGGGCAGGTCGGCGTCGTCGATCTCGGCGTCGTCCTCGGAGGCGGCGGCGCGTTCGCCCTCCTCGTCGTCCTCGTCGAAGCCGGCGGGCGTGTAGTCGAGAATGGCGCAGAGCTCGTCGAAGACGTGCACGGCCTTGCCCTCGATGAAGCTGGCGTTCTGCTCCTCGCGGAGCTCGTCCTCCACCTCGTCGACGGTGAGCTTCGACTCGAATTTGAAGACGTCGTTCAGGAGCTTGACGCGGCAGCGGGTGAGGTGGTCGAGGAGGTCGGCGAAGGGACCGTTCTCGTCGTCGACGACGTCGGCGAGGATGAAGAGCTTCTCGTCGGAGTCGAAGATCGAGTCCTTGACGCGCTTCAGGCGGATGCGGCCCTTGCCGGCCTCTTTCTCGATGCGGAAGGAGATGAAGGCCGACTCGAACACGTCCTGATCGAAGCCGTAGTCGCGGAGGGGCTCGCAGAGCTCCGTGAGGTGCGCGACCTGCCGCGGGTCGATGATGCTGAGGCCGTCGGTGTCCCAGCGCACGGGGTCGCTGACCTCGTCGACCCACCAGTTGTGGTCTTCACCGAGACGGACGATGCACCAGTCGAGAATTGCTGAGGAGTTGGCCATGATTGCTAGAGAAGAATAGGGGAGTGGCGCGCAGCCATGCGAACGACTTGGAGCGAGTCAAACCGCGAAACTCGGCTTTTTTGCGAAGAGAAAACGCGGCCCCCGCGGCGGGCAAAGCGGCGACGTGGGCCGGGCCGCGTCCGGTCCTGCCCGGGCTCCAGGCGCGCGGGGCGCCGGCGGGCGCGGGCTTCCGGGGCGCGCCCGCTCTTGCCTCCGGGAAAACGGGAGCGGAAGATCGGCGCTTTTATGGATACGCTTTACGGAAATGTGGTGAAGCCGCTCCTGTTCCGGATGGACCCGGAAGAGGCGCACGAGCGCAGCGTCAAGGCGCTCGCCCTCCTCGGCCGGATCACGCCGCTGTGTCGGGCGATGGAAGCCTTCACCCGGCTGGATCCGGCCGCGCACCGCCCGGTGCGGGTTTTCGGCCTGGATTTTCCGAACGCCGTCGGACTGGCGGCGGGCTTTGACAAGAACGCCCACGCCTGGCCGGCCGCGGCGGCCTTGGGTTTCGGGCACGTCGAGATCGGCACCGTCACCGCGCTCGCGCAGCCGGGCAACCCTAAGCCGCGGCTTTTTCGTTACCCGGAGGAAAAGGCCGTGATCAATCGCATGGGTTTCAACAACGAGGGCAGCGAGGCGGTGGCCGCGCGCCTCGCCTCGCAACCGGGGCCCGGCAAGCGCCGGATCCCGCTCGGGGTGAACCTGGGCAAGTCGAAGATCACGCCCAACGAGGAGGCGACTCGGGATTATCTGGCCAGCTTCGGCCGGCTCGCCGGTCATGCCGATTACGTGGTGGTGAACGTCTCCAGCCCGAACACGCCGGGCCTGCGGGCGCTGCAGGACGAGAAGCCCTTGCGCGAGTTGCTTGGCGCCCTGAGCGCGGCGAATCGTGCGCGCGGCCAGGGCCGGCGTCCTCTTTTGCTCAAGATCGCCCCGGACTTGAGCTGGCCCCAGATCGACGCCGCGCTTGGCGTGATCGCCGAGTTTGGACTGGATGGCATCATCGCCACCAACACGACGCTCGCCCGTCCCGGCTCCTTCGCCGCGGTGGGGCAGGCGGGGGGATTGAGCGGGGCGCCGCTGCTTCGCCGCAGCACCCAGATCGTCGCCTACATTTCCCGGGTCACCGGGGGCCGCCTCCCGATCATCGCCGCGGGTGGCATCACCGACGCGGCGGGCGCGGGCGAGAAGCTCGATGCCGGCGCCAGCTTGGTCCAGGTATATACCGGCATGATTTACGAGGGGCCGTTTTTCGCCGCCCGCCTGGCGCGGGCGTGCGCGGATCGTCAGCGCCGCTGATGGTTTGCGGCAAGGTCGGAGCGGGGTCTATCCCGGCCCCGTTCCGTCCCTGCGTCATATAATAGAGAAGGGTTGAGATAGAGCGGGTGTTGATCTGGTCGGTTTTCGGATGCCCGCGCCGGACGCGTCCGAAATCGGCGCGAAGACACGCGTGCGGCGTGGCGGGCGCCTGTTGCTGATCGATGGCGGTTCCGTGTGTGTGGTGGGTGGGAGGCGGGTGCCGATGGACGATGTCGTCGGCCCGAGCGGGCGCGAAAGAATGCCGTGGCGCGGACCACGCAGGGTCGGTTGACGAGCCGGCTGCCGAACCGGGGAGGGTGATGCTGCGCCGGAGCAGGCGCGTCGCCCGGGGCTTTGGCAATGGCTTGCGCTATCGGCGCGACCACGACCTCCGGCGTGTGTGAGGTCCGTCCGGGCTCCTCTGGAATTGTGAATAAGTTTTTGGCTTTGGGGTATTATGGGGACGGCTTTTTACTTGCGCGTCGTGGGTCAAAGTGGGACGAAATGGGGCGTTGTGGGGCACTCTGCTGCACCTCTAAATGTCCACCCTAGGCAAACCGTTCTACACCGGCTCGTTCCGGCACACGTTGGACGACAAGAATCGGCTAACGATTCCGTCGGCGTGGCGGTCTGCGCACACGGAAGGCGACACGTTCCTCGTTGTTCCTCTGGATGGCTTCCTCGGTGTTTTGCCCCCGCTCGAGGCGCAGAAGTTGTATGATCGCGTGGCCGAGAAGGCGCTTTCGGATTCGGAGGCCCAGGAGGCCGCCGCGGACTTTTTCTCGAAGACGCTGTCCTTTTCCTTCGACAAGGCCGGACGCGTGATGCTCTCGCCCGAGCTGCTCGCCCACGCCGGCATCGGCAAGGACGCCGTGCTCGTGGGCTCGATGAACAAGTTCAATCTCTACAGTCCCGAGCATTGGGATCGCGTGCAGGCCGCCACCGCCGCGCAAAAGCCCGCCGACCGTCTGCGTCGGATGGGGATCTGACGAGGCCGCGAAAAATGCACGCCGCCTCCTTTTTTCTCCCCGTCGATGCCGCCAGGAGGCCCGCCCGCCATGTTCGCCGAGCTTCCTGAAACCGCCGCCGCGCCCCAGCCCATGTCGACGCCCGGCCATATCTCGGTTCTTCTTCGCGAGACGATCGCGCTGCTCGCGCCGCGCGCGGGCGGCCGCTATCTCGATTGCACCTTCGGTGCCGGCGGGCACACCCGCGCCATCCTCGAGGCCGCGCCGGGATGCCGCGTCGTCGCTCTCGACCGCGATCCTGAGGCCGGGCCGCGCGCCGCCGCCTTGGGCGCGGAGTTCGGCGACCGCTTCGAGCTGGTCGACCGCGATTTCGGCCAGCTCGCCTCGCTCGGCTTCTCCGGCCTCGACGGCGTGCTCTTCGACCTGGGAGTCTCCTCCTTTCAACTCGACGACGCCGCGCGCGGATTCTCTTTCCGCAACGACGCCCCCGCCGACATGCGCATGGACCCGCGCCACGGCGTGCCTGCCTCGCGCTGGCTCGAGACCGCGACCGAGGAGATGCTCTTCCGCGCGATCGGCGACTACGGCGAGGAGCGCCACGCCGGCCGCGTCGTCCGCGCCATCCTCGCCGCCCGCGGCACCGGCGCGCTCGCCCGCACCGCCTCGCTCGCGGAGCTGGTGGCCGGCGCCATCCCCGCGCGCGACCGCTTCGCGTCCAAGATCCATCCGGCCACGCGCGCCTTCCAGGGTATCCGCATCGCGGTCAACGACGAGCTCGGGGCGCTCGAGCGCGCCCTGCCCGCCGCCTTCGACGCCCTCGCCCCGGGCGGCGTGCTCGCCGTCATCTCCTTCCATTCCCTCGAGGACCGCCCGGTGAAGCGCTACTTCAACCATCTCTGCGGCCGCCCCGAGTCCCGGGACGACCATCGTCCGGCCGATCTCCGCGTCGCCGTGGCCGAACTCCTCACCCGCAAGCCCGCCGTCGCGTCCGACTCCGAGCTCGCCGCCAACCCCCGCGCCCGCTCCGCCCGCCTCAGGGCGGCGAGGAAGCTGTAGTTATTCACCGGTTACACACACCCGTATCCGTAGAGGGACGACACGTATTCGCCCCGAACTTACTCACAAATCATCCACCGAAACCCCGGCCCCGGCCGGCCCCGACCGCCAATGAAAACCCGTCCCCCCCGCGCCTTCGCCACCCAGCTCCTTGTCGCCGCGCTGGTCGTGCTCGGCGTCGGCGGCGGCCTCGGCTTCGCCATCGTCGACCTTCGCCACGACATCTCCGTGTCGGCCAACACCACCCGCGTGCTGGAGCAGCGCATCGTGGAGACCGAGCGCCGCATCGCAGAGGTGGGGGGCGCCATCGCCGCCGAGCAGTCGCCCGACGCCCTAGCGCGCCGCAACCAGGCCCTCGCCCTCGGGCTCGTGCCGCCGGTCGAGGCCCGCCTCGTCCGCGTCGACGAGTCCGTGACCACGCGTCTCGCCGCCAAGCGAAACGCCGAGATATTCGCCGCCGAGCGCGGCCAGACCGTCGTCCCCGTCCGCTTCAACCTGGGAGGGGGCGCGCAGCGCTGAGCAGATGACCGCCCGCGGATTCGCACACAACATCCGCCTCTACCTCGTCGCGGCCGCCGTCGCCGCCAGCTTCGGCGTGGTCGCCCATCGCCTCGTCCAGCTTCACGTCGTCCAGCGCGAGCACTACCTCGCCCAGATCCAGGAGACGCGCCGGCGCGTGGTCGTCGAACCCGCCCGTCGCGGCGACATCTACGACGCCCGCGGCGATCTGCTCGCGACGAGCCAGACCGACATCACGCTCGCCATCGACCCCTGGGCGCTCCCGGAGAAGCTCGAGTCGTTGAAGCTTCCCGCCCGCCAGGCGCGCTTCGAGGCGGAGCAACGCGAGTTGCGCGCGCGGCTCGCCACCCTGCTCGAGGTGCCGGCCCGGGAGCTGGAGGCCTTTTTCACGCCGGCGTGGAAGGACCTTCCCGTCGAGCAGGACATCAACGACGAGGCGGCCGACGGGCGCGCCCGCGTGCGCTTTCTCAAGCTCCGCGAGGGCGTGACCGAGGAGCAGTTTTCGCGCATCGCGGCGCTCAAGATCTCCGGACTCACGTTCGAGCGCCGCTACCGCCGGGTCTATCCGCACAAGTCCCTCGCCGCCCATGTCATCGGCTTCGTGAACAAGGAGGCCGTCCCCTCCGGCGGCGTGGAGGCCTTCGCCGATCCCTACCTGCGCGGCATCGCCGGCTGGCGCGAGATCGAGCGCGACGGCAAGCGCGTCGAGCGCGCGGAATTCCGCGAGCGCGAGGTGCCCGCCTCGGACGGCTGGAGCGTCGTTTTGTCCATCGACACGGCGGTCCAGCACATCGCGGAGCAGGAGCTCGACGCGCTCGTGGCGAAGTTCCGGCCGGAGAAGGCCACCATCATCGTCAGCGACGCCCACAGCGGTTTCCTGCTCGGCCTGGCCAACTATCCGACCTTCGACCTGAACCAGTTTTCCACCACGCCGCTCGAGAAACAGCGCAACATCGCGGCCACCGACCTGATCGAGCCCGGCTCCACCTTCAAGATCGTCGCCACCTCCGGCGCGCTCAACGAAGGCCTCGTCACGCCCTCGAGCACCTTCGACTGCACGCTCGACAGCATCCTCTACAACGGAAAGCCGCGCCGCTTCATGCGCGACGACCACCGCTACGACCACCTGCTCACGCTCGCGGAGGTCATCAGCCATTCCAGCAACGTCGGCACCGCGCAGGTCGGCATGATGCTGGGCGAGCGCAAGCTCTACGAATACGCCCGCGCCTACGGTTTCGGCGAGCGCTCGGGTTTCCCGCTCGGTCGCGAGGAGCCCGGCCTCCTCGCCGATCCGGCGAAGTGGTCCGGCATCGACATCACGCGCATCCCGGCGGGCTACTCCATCGCGGCCACGCCGCTCCAGATCCATTTCGGGATGAGCGCCATCGCCAGCGGCGGGCAGCTGCTTCGTCCGCAGGTGATCTACCAGGTGCGCGACGCGGCCGGCGAGCCGGTCTACACCTTCAAGCCCGCCGTGCGCCGCACGGTCATCGCCCCCCAGACCGCCGAGACCATGGCGCGCATGTTGCAAAAGGTCGCCTCGGCCGACGGCACCGCCAAGGTCGCCGCGATCCCCGGCTACGAGGTCGCGGGCAAGACCGGCACCGCCCAGAAGCTCATCAACGGCCGCTACTCCGAGCGAAACCACATCGGTTCCTTCGCCGGCTTTTTTCCCGCGAGCCGCCCCCGCGTGGTCATCACGGTGATCGTCGACGACGGCCACCCGCCGTCCGGCGGCACCGGCTACGGCGCGGTCGTCGCCGCGCCCAGCTTCAAGAAGATCGCCGAGCAGCTCATCCAGTATCTGGATATCAAGCCCGTCGCGCCGGCCGCGACCGCCTCGCTCGTCGCCCAGATCGGCAACGGAGGACGACTCCCGTGATCGGCTATCTTGTCCAGGACCAGTCGCTGATTCGCGCCTTCGCCGCCGCCTCGGTGGCGGACCTCGATGCGCCCGCCCGGCCCGCCTCCGGTCACCGTCGGATCCCGTCCCCCCGGTTCTCCCCGGGGAACTCCGGCTCCTCCTCTCCGTTCTCACCTGCTCAACGCGTTCTCCAAATGGCTCCGTCGCTCTCCGATCTATTCGCCGACGGCGAGATCCTCGCCTCGCGCGGTCCGCTCGACCGCCCGGTCTCCGGCATCGTGATGGACAGCCGCCGCGTCGTCCCCGGCAACGTGTTCTTCGCCCTGCCCGGTCTCCGCACGGACGGCTCCACCCACGTCGCCGAGGCGCTCAGCCGGGGGGCCGTCGCGATCGTGTCCAACAGCGCGCCCGCGGCCGCTCCCGCCAAGGTCACGTTCATCCAGGTGGACGATCCTCGCGCCGCGCTCGCCCGCGCCGCCCGCCGCGCGCACCGCTCGCCCGATCGGGACCTCCGCCTCGTCGGCGTCACCGGCACGAACGGCAAGACGACCGTCACGCACCTCATCAAGCACTTCGTCGAGGACGGCGCCCGCGTGGGCCTGCTCGGCACCATCAGCTACGATCTCGGCGCCCGCACCGTCCCGTCCTTCAAGACCACCCCCGAGGCGCCCGACATCTTCGGCATGCTCGCGCAGATGCGCGACGCCGGCTGCCGCGAGGCCGTGATGGAGGTGAGCTCCCACGGCATCGACCAGCGCCGCGTGCTCGGCATGGAGTTCGCCGCCGCCGTCTTCACCAACCTCACCCAGGACCATCTCGACTACCACGGCACGCTCGAGGCCTATTTCCAGGTGAAGGCGCGTCTCTTCACCGGCGAGGTCGGCCGCGTGCCGCCCGTCTGCGTCGTCAACCACGACGACGCCCACGGCCGTCGCCTCCTCGGTATGATCCCCGCCGGCGCCTCCCGGGTCGTCAGCTACGGCGAGTCGCCCGAGGCGCAGGTCCGCGCCGAGTCGGTCGAGCTCGGTTTCAAGGAGACGACTTTCACCCTCGTCTGGCCCGAGGGACGGGCCCGCGTGCGTTCCCCGCTGCTCGGGCGCTACAACGTCTCCAACGTCCTCGCCGCCGCCGCCACCGCCTACGGTCTCGGTCGCAATCCCCACGCCTTCCTGGCGCGTCTCGCCGTCTTCGGCGGCGTGCCGGGCCGTATGGAGCGCATCGAGGAGGGCCAGCCCTTCAACGTCCTCGTCGATTACGCCCACACCGACGACGCCCTGCGCAACGCCCTCGAAATGCTCCGCGTGATCACCCCCGGGCGCGTCATCTGCGTCTTCGGCTGCGGCGGGAATCGCGACCGCGCGAAGCGCCCGCTCATGACCCGCGCGGTCGAGGAGTGCGCCGACATCGCGCTCGCCACCGCCGACAATCCCCGGGGCGAGACCGTCGCCGCCATCCTGGATGACATGCGCGTCGGCGTCACACGGCCGGAGAAATTCACCTGGATCGAGGACCGCCGCAGGGCGCTCAGCCTCGCGCTTGATCTTTGCAAGCCCGGCGACTGCCTGCTCGTCGCGGGCAAGGGACACGAAACCTACCAGGAGTTCGCCGACACCATCACGCCCTTCGACGACCGCCAGGTCGTGCGCGAGCTCATCCACCTCAAGCGACTGCGTCCCGCCCCGGGCTCCTAGGCCGCCGAATCCGTCCGAAACCGTGCCGATCTTCTACCCCGAGTTTCTCGCCCGCGCCGCGTCCGGCCGATGGACGCGCGAGCCCGCGCGCGCGCTCACGGGATTCGGCATCGATACCCGCTCGCTCAAGCCGGGCGACGTCTTTGTCGCGTTGAAGACCGCGGCCCGCGACGGCCACGCGTTCCTCCCGGCGGCCTTCCAGTCCGGCGCGTCCGCGGCCCTCGTCTCCACGCCCGATTCCGCGCTCGATCTTCCGCAGCTCGTCGTCGCCGACCCGCTTCGGGCCTTCCAGCAAATCGCCGCCGCCCATCGCCGCGTCTTCTCCGGCCCGGTCGTCGGCGTCTCCGGAAGCGCCGGCAAGACGTCCACGAAGGAGTTGCTCGCGCTCCTGCTCGCCGCCGCGCCCGGCGAGGTCCTGGCGACCGAGGGCAATCTCAACAACCATCTCGGCGTCCCGCTCACGCTCACCCGTCTGGATCCCGCCCGGCATCGCGCCGCCGTCATCGAGGCCGGCATCGGCGGGCCGGACGAAATGGCGCCGCTGGCGGCGATGATCGAGGCGGATCTCGGCATCATCACGCTGGTCGGCCCCGCGCATCTCGAGGCGCTCGGCTCTCTGGACGGCGTGGCCCGCGAGAAATCGATCCTGCTTTCCGGGGCGCGTCCCGGCGCGTTGAAGATTTTTTCCGCCGCCTGCCTGGGGCACGCGTCTTTCCGCTCCCTGGCCGGCCCCGTCCTCGCCGTGGCGCCTCGGATCCGGCACTTCGGGGACGAGACCCGCGTCGAATTCGTTCTCGCCGCCGGCCAGGCGCCGCTCTCCTTCGGGTTTCGTCGCGTCTCCGAAGGCATGGCGACCAACGCCGCGCTCGCTCTCGCCGCCGCCCTTTCCCTGGGCGTCGCGCCCGCCGACGCCCAGGCCCGCCTCGCCGCCTGGCGTCCCGCCGCGCTGCGTGGCGAACTGCGTCGCGACGAGCGGGGGCGCTGGCTCTACGTGGATTGCTACAACGCCAATCCCGCCTCGATGCGCGACGCCCTCGATGCCTTCGTCGCGATCGCGCCGGCCGACCAGCCGCGCCTCTACTTGATCGGTGGCATGGAGGAGTTGGGTTCCGCCTCCCTGGACTATCACCGCAGGTTCGGCGCGACCCTCGCCGCCGCGCTTCGTCCCCGGGATCGTGCCCTGGTCCTCGCCGCGTCCGGCGCGGCCGAGGCGCTGGTCTCGGGCGCGGCGCATCCCGCCGTGTCCGTCGCCGCGGATCTGGACGCCCTCCGGGACGCCTTCGAGGGCTTCGCCGGCGCGGTGTTCGTCAAAGGATCCCGACGTTATCGCCTCGAGACCGTGCTCGCGCCCGCCGGCGCGCCGTCCGCCGCCCACTAGCCGCCTTCCTCTTTTCCTTTTCCGTCCGTGCTCTCCTTTCTCGCCGATTACGAACACATCTGGGGCCCGCTCCGCCTCCTGCGTTATCTCACGTTCCGCGCCCTTCTCGGCGCGCTGACCGCGACGGTGATCGGCTTTGTCATCGGCCCCTGGCTCATCGCCCATCTTCGCCGGCTGAAATTCGGCCAGCACTACGACGACACCCGCACGGGCGACCTCGCCACCCGTTTCGACAAGAAGAACACGCCGACGATGGGCGGCCTGCTCATCTTCTTCTCGGTGTTCGTCAGCTCCGTGCTGTGGGCGGAGCCCAACGTCTGGGTGTTCGTCGCCCTCTTCGTCTACGCCGCGCTGACCGCCGTGGGTTTTCGCGACGACTACCTGAAGGCGGTGAAGAAAAACAAGGACGGCATCAGCTCGCGCGAAAAGATGATGTGGCAGACGCTGGTCACCATCGTCGCGCTGGTCGCGCTCGTTTTCCACCCCGCCAGCTCCGATAAAATCCGCGAGCTATGGATGCCCTTCCTCAAGGAGCCGATCTTCCTCTTCACCGGCATCGTCGGCCTGGTCGCGCTTTTCGTGATGATGTTCTTCTGGATCGTCGGCTTCTCCAACGCGATCAACCTCACCGACGGCCTCGACGGCCTGGCCATCGGCTGCACCATCACCGTCGCGCTGGTCTACGGCATCATGGCCTACTCGGCGGGCAACGCCATCATCGCCAAATACCTGCTGATCTCGTTCGTGCCGGGCACCGGCGAGCTCGCGGTCGTCTGCGCGTCTCTGGTCGGCGCCGGCATGGCCTTTCTCTGGTATAACTCGCATCCGGCCGAGGTCTTCATGGGCGACACCGGCTCGCTCGCGCTCGGCGGCCTCATCGGCGTCGTCGCGTTCATGGTGCAGCAGCCTTTCACCCTTGTGATCGTCGGCGGCGTCTTCGTCGTCGAGGCGCTCTCGGTGATGATCCAGGTGGGCTACTTCAAATACACCAAGCGCCGCAGCCCCACGGGCGAGGGCAGGCGCTTCTTCCGGATGGCGCCCATCCACCACCATTTCCAAAAACTCGGCTGGCCCGAGACCAAGGTCGTCCTGCGCTTCTGGGTCATCTCGCTCATGTGCGCCCTCGCCGGCCTCGCCACCCTCAAGCTCCGCTGAACGCCGCGTCCTTCGTTTCCCGGTTTTCCGCCTTCACCCTCTCCACCGTGCTTCGTCCCCCCGATTTCATCCGCGCCTCGCTCGCCCGTCCCGTCGCCGTCTTTGGCGCCGGCGTGAGCGGTCGCGCCTTGTCGGGCCTGGTTCGCGAGCTGGGCGCGGAGGCGGTGGTGTATGACGCCGGCGGCGCCGACGGATCCCGCTCCGCCTTCACCGCGATCGACGCGGAGCAGCACGGGCTCGTTCTCTTTTCCCCCGGCTTCGCCCCGACCCATCCGTGGCTCTCGCTGGCCCGCACCTGCGGCGCGCTCTGCCTCGGCGAACTCGATTTCGCCGCCCTGTTCTGGCGCGGCTCGCTCGTCGCCGTCACCGGCACCAACGGCAAGACGACCACCACCGAGTTTCTCACCCACGCGCTTTCCGCCGCCGGCCGCGACGCCACCGCCACCGGCAACATCGGCTTCCCGCTTTCCCGGCTCGTCGTCGACCGCTCCGGCGGCGGGCCCGACTCCGTCGCCGTCTGTGAAGTGAGCTCCTTCCAGGCCGAGACCTTCCGCCATTTCCGGGCCGACGGCGTCATCTGGACCAACTTCGCCGAGGACCACCTCGAGCGCCACGGCACGATGGAGGCCTATTTCCTCGCGAAGTGGCGCTTGCTCGAGCGCTGCATCGGCGGACACGTTCACGTGGGCACCAGCGTGCGCCTTTTCGCCGAACGCTTCGGCCAGACGCTCCCGACCGAGGCCTGCGTCTCCACCGAGGGAGAGCCGGGCGACATTCTCCTTCAGGGCACGCTTTTCGCCGATTATCCCCAGCGGGAAAACTTCCTCCTAGTCGCGGCGTGGTGGCGCGCCGCCGGTCTGCGCGAAAGCATCCTCTACTCCGCCGCCCGCACCTTCGCGCCCGCGCGCCATCGGCTCGAAAGGGTGGGGGACTTCGCCGGCGTCACCTGGTGGAACGATTCCAAGGCCACCAACTTCCACGCCGCCGAAGCCGCGCTTTCCCGCTTCCAGCAACCGGTTTTTCTGATCGCGGGCGGCAAATCCAAGGGCGGCGACATCGCCGGCTTCGTCCGCCGGATCTCGCCCCGCCTGCGCCATGCGGCCCTCGTCGGCGAGACCCGCCATCAACTTGCCTCCGCCTGCGTTGAAAACGGCGTCGCGCATACCGTCTGCGATGATCTCGCCTCCGCCGTCGGCGCCCTTGCCCGGCTCGCGACTTCCGGCGACGAGGTTTTGCTCAGCCCGGGTTTCGCCAGCCTCGACCAATTCAAAAGTTATGCCGACCGTGGGGATCAATTCGTGAACCTCGTGCGAAACCTTGGCCCCGCCGCGGCTTCCCGCTGACCCCGCCCGCTTTTTCTTCATCCTTTCAAACAACCAAACACCCTAGCCATGAAACTGCTCAACGTCTTCGGCCTCGTGGTCGGCGCCCACCTCGCCGTCTTTACCGTGATCTTCGCCACCCCCGGCTGTCGCTCCACCGGCAAGCAGGCGCCCAAACCTGAAGACACCCTGGTCGCCAACTCCGGCTCGCCGGTCGCGCCGGTCGACAGCATCGCGCCCGCTCCCGCCGCGATGAACGACGCCGATCTCAACCCAGCCTCCTCCGGCTCCGCCGTCGCGGGCGTCGCCCCGGTGGCTTCGGTCTCCCCGGTCGCGCCCGCCTACGGTTCGGCCGAGGTCGGCGTGCGCTTCGCCCCGACTCGCCCCGGCGCCGAGCCCGTCTCCGAGCCCGCTCCCGCCTCGGCCAAGGCCACGCACACCGTCGCGAAGGGCGACAGCCTGTGGTCCATCGCGAAGAAGTATGGCATCGGCGTCGACGAGCTCTCCGCCGCCAACCAGCTCTCCAAGTCCGCCACGCTCCGCCTCGGCCAGCAGCTCACCGTGCCCGCCAAGGCCGCGCCCGCCGCTCCCGACACCGACGCGGCCAACACCTACGCCGTTAAGTCCGGCGACACGCTCGGCGCCATCGCCAAGAAGCACGGCACCACCGCCTCCGCGCTCCGCGCCGCCAACAACCTCTCCGGAGACAATCTCCGCGTCGGCCAGAAACTCGTCATCCCCGGAAACGCCTTGCCTCCGTCCTCCGGCTCCCCCGCGACGGCGCCCGCGCCCGTCGCCGCTCCTCGCGCCGGCTCCGGCTCCTATACCGTCGCCCCCGGCGACACGCTCGGCAGCATCGCCCGCCGCCACGGCGTGAAGTCCGGCGATCTCGCCACCCTCAACACCATCACCGATCCCGCCAAGCTCCGGGTCGGCCAGGTGCTCAAGCTGCCCGCCGGCGCCAAGACGCCCTCCGCCTCCGCCGCCCGCGCGGCGGCCCCGGCGCCCGCCGCGACTCCCGCCGCGGCCCCGGCCTTCGCCGAGCCCGCGCCCGCCGTGCCGGTCGAGCAGCCCGCTCCCACCGGCGTCACGCCGGTGGCGCCCACGTCGACGGTCGAGCCGATGGCCGTCCCGGTCATCCGCATCGATTGATCCGATCAACCGACCTCGCCGTCCCGAGCGCCCGCCTCCCGACCAGATGAAAGGCCGCGACCTTGATCTTCCCGATACCTCCGGGCCCGCCCGCCGTGGCGGGCTCGGCCCGGTCGGAGTCATCCTCGTCTGCGCCTGCGCGCTCGCCGTCCTCGGGCTGATGGCCGTCTTCAGCGCCACCGCCTTCCGCTCCTCGACCTTCTTCTGGAAGCAAATCGCCGGGCTCTGTCTCGCCACCGGCGCGGGATTTCTGGTCACGCGCGTCGACCTCGAGAACTGCCGCCGCTACGCGCCGTTCATCGCCGCGGGCGTGCTGTTTCTCCTCTTTCTGGTGGCGATCCCCGGCATCGGGATCAGCGTCAACGGCTCCCGACGCTGGCTCGGCTTCGGCTCGATCCGCTTCCAGGTTTCCGAACTCGCGAAACTCGGCGTGGTTTTCGTGCTCTCGCACTACCTCGCCCTCAACCAGTCGCGCATGGCGGAGTTCAAGCGCGGCTTCGTCATCCCGCTGTGCATCATCGGCTGCTTCGCGGGGGCCAACATGCTTCAACCCGACTTCGGCACCACCGCGCTCGTCGGCGCCGTCGGCCTGGTCCTCCTGTTTCTGGCGGGCGCCCGCTGGTTCTACATTCTCGTGAGCGTGGCCGGCGGCGGCGCCTTCTTCACCGTCGCGGTCATGCTGAATCCCAACCGGCTCAACCGCTTCCTCGGCTTCCTCGACATCGAGGGCAACAAGCAGGACCAGACCTTCCAGCTTTACCAGGCCATCCTAGCCTTCGCCTCCGGCGGCGTCGGCGGCGTCGGCCTCGGCCAGGGGCGCCAGCAGATGAACTACCTGCCCGAGGCGCACACCGACTTCATCTTCGCCATCGTCGGCGAGGAACTCGGTCTGATCGCCACCCTCGGCACCGTCGCGCTCTTCGGCGTGATCTTCGTCTGCGGCCTGCTGCACCTGCGCCGCGCCCCCAACCAGTTTCAATTTCTGATCGTCGCCGGCTGCATCATGATCGTCGCCCTCCAGTCGATCGTGAACCTCGGCGTCGTCACCGGCTGCCTGCCCACGAAGGGCATGTCGATGCCCTTCGTCAGCGCCGGCATGTCCAACCTGCTCCTCATGGGCATCCTGGTCGGAGTCCTCGTCAACACGCGCCGCGCCTGGTCGCGCGAACAAGTGCTGCCCGGCAGCCGCGACTTCCTCGGATGACCACCGCGCCCGACCAGGACCTTCATCGCGACGGAAAGCCGGCCTCGGCTTCGCGTGCCGCCCCGGGCGCGTCCCGCGTCTTCCTGCTCTCCTGCGGCGGCACCGGCGGCCATCTATCGCCCGGCATCGCCCTCGCCGAGGGGCTCGCCGCGCGCGGCCACCGCGCCGTGCTGCTCATCAGTCACAAAAAAGTGGATACACGCCTCGCCGCGAAGTATCCGGCCCTCCGCTTCGTTCCCATCCCCGGCACCCCCTTCGGCGCGCATCCCGCGGTGTTCGGACGTTTCCTCGTCTCCCAGTCGAAGGGCTTCGCCGCCGGACTGCGTCTGGTGCGCGGCGAGCGCCCCGCCGTCATCATCGGCTTCGGCGGTTTCACCACCGCCAGCGTGATCCTGGCCGGCCGTCTGAACGGCGTCCCCGTGGCCTTGCACGAATCGAACCGCGTGCCCGGCAAGGCCGTCCGCCATCTCGCCCGTTTCGCCTCGCGCGTCTGGTTGCCCCCCGGCATCGCGCTGCCGGGCCGGCCGGCCGGGGATTCGCGCGTCCGCGCCGCCGCCATGCCCGTCCGCGCCGAGATCGCCCGCGTGCCTCGCGCCGAGGCCGCCGCCCGGCTCGGCCTCGACCCGGCCCGGAAGATCCTCGCCGTTTTCGGCGGCAGCCAGGGCGCCACCCCGCTCAACGCGTGGGCCCGCGACGCGGCCCGCGACCTCGCCGCGCTCGGGGTGCAGCTCGTCTGCGTGACGGGCCTGGGCAAGGGCGACGCCGCCTTCACCGAAAACCCCGGCCCTGAGTTTCCGGCGTCGGGTTCCTCGCCGTCGGCGTTCCGCACGGCGATTCGATCCGCCTGGATTCCTTTTTGCGACGATGTCGCCGGCCTCCTCTCCGCCGCGGATCTGGTGGTCGCCCGGGCCGGCGCCGGCAGTCTCGCCGAGTTCGCCCGCATCGGCGTTCCCGCCATCCTCGTGCCCTACCCGCAGGCCGCCGACGACCACCAGCGGGCCAACGCCACCTGGTTCTGCGAGCAGGGCGGGGGAGTGGCTCTCGATCAGACGCAAATCGACCGGCTCACGCCGCTGGCCACCTCGCTCCTTCTCGACGAGACCCGCCTGGCCGGATTCCGGGCCGGCCTCGCCCGCCTCGACGCCGCCCCCTCCCTGGAATTCATGTTGAACGATCTGGAGCGGATCGTCGCCACCCGCGCCGCCCAATGACCGCCGCCCGCTTCCTTCCCTCTCTTCTCAGCCGCGAAATTCGCGCCCTCCATTGCGTCGGCGTAGGCGGCATGGGGCTGGGGCCGCTCGCGATCTACGCTGCCGAGCTGGGCTACGCCGTAAGCGGTGCCGACGACGCCATGACCGAGGCGATGCGGCCCTGGCTGGAGCGCGCCGGCGTCGTGCTCACCGCGCCCGCGCATCTGCCCGACCGCGCCGAGCTGTTGGTGGTGTCGTCCGCCATTCCCCCGTCGCATCCGGCCCTGACCGCCGCTTTGGCGCGCGGGCTTCCGGTGCTTCGCCGCGGGGAGCTGCTCGCCGAACTCGCCCTGCATCGCCGGCTCGTCGCGGTTTGCGGCTCGCACGGCAAGACAACGACCACCGCCATGTTGGTCACCGCCTTGCGCGCCGCCGGCCTCGCGCCGGGATATGTGGGGGGCGGTCTTTTCGCCGACGAAGCCACTCCGCCTGCCTCCGCCGGGGACTCGGACATTCTGGTGGCCGAGATCGACGAGAGCGACGGGACGATCGGCCGCTTCGCGCCGTTTCTCACCGTGCTGGTCAACCTGGATTGGGATCATCCCGACCACTATCGCACACAGGCCGAGCTCGAGTCCGCCTTCGCCGCGCTGCTGGGCCGCACCGCCGGTCCGGTGTTGATCAACGCGGCCTGCGAACTCTCCGGTCGCGCCGCCGCCGGTCGCGCCGACGTCCACACCTTTGGCCGCGGCGGGGCGTTCGCCCTCGCCGCTTCCGCTCCCGCCGGGCCCGCGTGCCTCGACCTTTCCCTCGACGGCCGGTTTTCGCCGTTGACCGGCGCCACCGTGCGCGCCTTCGGCGATTTCAACGCGCTCAACGCCACCGCCGCCCTCGCCGCCGCCCGTCTCCTCGGGGCCGGGCTCCGCGCCGATTTGCTCGCCCGTTATCCCGGCGTGCGCCGCCGGCAGGCCGTGCTCGCCACCGGAGCCGCTTTTACGGTGATCGAGGATTACGCGCACCATCCGTCCGAGATCGCCGCGCTCCTCACCGGCTTGCGCCTTCGCCTTCCCTCCGAGGGACGCCTGCGCGTGGTTTTTCAGCCCCACCGTTACAGCCGCACCAAGCAGTTTCGCGCCGGCTTCGCCGCCGCGCTTTCGGCGGCCGACGCGCTTTACCTGCTCGATGTCTACGGCGCCGGCGAAGCCCCGATCGCGGGCGGTTCGACGGCCGATCTCGCGGAGACGCTTCGCGGCGTTTCGCCCGGCCTGCCGCTGGTCCATCTCGCCGGCGAACACGCGCCCGTCTTCGCCCGGCTCGGCGCGGATCTGCGCCCCGGCGATCTCGTCGCGATCGTAGGCGCGGGCGATCTGGATGTTTCCGCCCGCGCCTGGCTCGCCGGCTTTGGCTGGCCCTTATGGTGGGACCGCGTGGCCGCGGTGCTCGCGCCTCGCGTCTCCGTCGACACCAAGTTGCAGCGCGAGGTCCCGCTCGCGGACAAGACCACCCTGCGAGTGGGCGGCGCCGCCCGTCTCTACGCCGAACCGGCCAACGACTCCGATCTCGTCGACCTCGTGCGCGCGGCCCACGCGCTGGGTTTGCGCGTCATCCCGCTCGGACGCGGCTCCAATCTTCTCGTTCCCGACGAGGGTGTGGACGCCTTGGTGATCAGCCTCCGTCATCCGTTCTGGGAAACCTTTGCGACTTTGCCCGACGGCCGGGTCCGGGTCCGCGCGGGGCTGCGTTTGAAAAATCTTTGCGGGCTCGCCGCCAAAGCCGGCATCGTCGGCTTCGAATTTCTAGAGGGCATCCCCGGTAACGTCGGCGGCTCCCTCCGCATGAACGCCGGCGCGATGGGCGGCTGGATCTTCGACGTGGTCGAATGCGTGGAGTTCGTGACCCTCGACGGCGAGCGGCGCACGCTTCCCAAGTCCGCCATGCACGTGGACTATCGCCATTGCGCCGAGCTCGATTCCGCCATCGCCCTCGGCGCGATCCTCCGTCCGCCCGCCGCCGACGCGACCCGATCCTCCGACGAGATCAACCAGCAGATCGACGCCTACCGCGACAAGCGGCGCAAGACCCAGCCTCGCGAGCCTTCCGCCGGTTGCATTTTCAAGAACCCGCCCGGCGACTCCGCCGGTCGCCTCATCGACGCCGCCGGCCTCAAGGGCGCGCGCGAGGGCGACGCGGAGGTCTCCCCCGTCCACGCCAATTTCATCGTCAACCACGACCACGCACGCGCCACCGATGTCATCGCGCTCGTCCGCCGCGTCCGCGCCCAGGTCGAGAAAACCCACGGCGTCCGTCTCGAGCCCGAGGTGCTGCTCTACGGCCGCGAATGGAAGGATTTCCTGTAATGTCCGCCCCCGTCCACCTTCCCGGTCTCCGCATCACCGTCCTCGCCGGCGGCGTTTCCTCCGAACGCGAGGTCTCCCTCGGCTCAGGCGCCGCCTCCGCGTCCGCGCTCGCGCGACTCTGGCCCACGCGCCTGATCGACGTGAAGACAGCCGCTCTGCCCGCCGGGCTCGATCCCGCGCGCGACGTCGTGTTTTCGACACTCCATGGCACCTTTGGCGAGGACGGCGGCATGCAGCGCCTGCTCGACGCATCCGGCGTCGTCTACGCCGGATGCGACGCCGCGTCGTCCGCGCTGACGATGGACAAGGCCGCCACCAAGCGCGCCGCCGCCTCCGCCGGGGTAAAGGTGGCCGCGGACCGCACCTTCGCCGTCGCGCCCGGCGCCCCGCGTCCGGGCGCCGAGGAGCTTATCTCCGTGCTCGGCTCCGAGCGCGTCGTGCTCAAACCCAACGACCAGGGCTCCTCGGTCGGTCTCGCCCTGCCCGAAGATCGGGCTTCGCTCGACGCCGCGCTTTGGTCGCTCGCCCCAGGCAACTGGATCGCCGAGCCCCGCCTCGTCGGTCGCGAGTTGTCGGTCGGCGTATTGGGCGGAAAGGCCATGGGCGTGGTCGAGATCCGTCCGCGTTCCGGCGTCTACGATTTCGCGAGCAAATACACCAAGGGCGCGACCGAGTATCTCGCGCCCGCGCCGCTGTCGGACGCCGCCACCGCCGCGGTCCGCGCCGCCGCCGAGAAAGCCTTCGCCGCCTGCGGCTGCCGCGACTACGCCCGCGTCGATTTCATCCTGGTTTCCGAATCCGTGTTTTTCCTGCTGGAAATAAACACGCTGCCCGGCATGAAGGAAACCAGTCTCCTGCCGATGAGTGCGCGCTGCGCGGGGCTAGATTTCACCGGATTGGTCGGGGAGTTGGTAAGCCCCGCCGTGCGTCGTCTTCAGGAAACCGTCCGTCTCTCCGCGTAGCCGCCTTCCGTGAACCACGTCCCGATCATTCCGCAGACCGCCCCCACCTGGCGCGACAGCGTCGCCCCGGTGGCGACGCCGCGTCCGCGCAATCGCACCGGACGCCGGCGCATGGTTATTTCCGCGCTGCGCCACTGGATCGGCGTCGGCCTTGGCGCCGCGTGTTTGCTTTTCGGATACGTCGCCTGGCGCACCTGGAACGACAACCCGGCGGCGCTCGCGGCCCCCGCGCCGTCCGCGCCGCTGCGCGAGATCGTGGTCCGCGGCGACGGCGTCCTCGGTCGCTCCTGGGTGGAGCGCACCCTCGACGTGCGCCCCGGCGTGCCGCTCATGTCGCTCGATCTCGACGCCCTGCGCGAGCGCCTGCTCGAGTCGGGACAGGTGAAGGTGGCCGTCGTCGCCCGTCGTTTCCCCGACGTCCTCGCGGTCACCCTCGAGGAGCGCAGCCCCGTCCTCCGCGTCCGCGCCCAGGCCGCCGACGGCGTTGAGCGCCACCTCTTTGTCGCCCGCGACGGCTTTGTCTTCGTCGGCGAGGGTTACGACGATTCCGTCGTGCTGGCCCTGCCGTGGCTGGGCGGCGTTTCCCTGACCCGCGATCTTTCCGGTCGCGGTTTCTCGCCCGTCTCCGGCATGGACGCCGTCTCCGACCTGCTCGGCACCGCTCGCGCCTCCGCCCCCTCGCTCGCCAAGGACTTTCAAATCGTGTCGCTCGCCCGCCACGCGCGCGACGGCGTGATCCTTGTCCGCACGGCGGAGATTTCCGAGATATCCTTCGGCACCCGCGACGACTTCTACCGCCAGATCGCCCGGCTGGACTACATCCTGGATCAAATTCGCGCCAAGCCCGGCGCCACCCCGGTGCGCTCCATCGATCTCGCCGTCGGCGGACGCCAGGTGCCCGTCGCGTTCGAGGCTCCCGCCAAGGAGGCCAAGCCCGCGTCCGCCCGTCCGGCGCGTCCTTCGCCCTCCGTTCCCGCCCCGGCCCCCGCCCCGCTCGCTTTTTTCCGCATTTAAAACCGCGCCCGTCCCGGCAACCCGCCACCCGCTCCCATGGCATTCACCAAGTCCCGCATCGTCGGCGCCGTCGAAATCGGCACCTCCAAGGTCACGGTCCTCGTCGGCGAGGTCTCGGGCTCGCGTCTCCACGTCATCGGCTTGGGCGAGTTTCCTTCGCGCGGCGTCGTCAAGGGCGTGGTCGTCGACGCGCCCGCCGCCGGCGAGGCCACCCACCGCGCGCTGGTCGCCGCGGAAAACAGCGCCGGCGTTCGCCTCCAGCAGATCTACCTCGCGCAGAGCGGCAGCCATATCGACGGCTTCTACCACGAGGCCTCGGTCAACGTCGGCGGTCTCGAGGGGCGCGTCAGCCAGCTCGACATCGACACCGTCTACGGCCTCGCCAAGTCCAAGGCCCTTCCGCCCGGCCGTTGCATCGTCCATTTCCTCCGCCGTCCCTACTACCTCGACGGCACCTTGAATCCTTCGCCCGAGGATATCCGCGGCGATCGCCTCGCCGTCGGCGTCTGGCACGTCCACGGCGACCAGAACCGCATCGCCGATGGCGTGCATATCATTCGGAACTTCAACCTCCCGGTCACCGAGCTCGTTCTCTCGTCTCTCGCCGGCGGCAACATACTCACCACTCCCGAGGAGCGGCAGCACGGCGTGCTCGTCGTCGACATCGGCGCCGGCACCACCGACTACGCCTACTACCGCCACGGCCGCCCCTTCGTCGCCGGCGTCGTCCCGGTCGGCGGCAACCACCTCACCAACGACCTTTCGCTCGGCCTCCGCATCACCGAGGGCCAGGCCGACAAGATGAAGACCCTCTACGGCCGCGCCACCATCGCCGCCAAGGACCGCAACGAGGTCGTCTGGCTCAACGGCGACATGGGCATCGGCGATCGCAAGTTCCCGCGCATGACGATCGAGCAGATCACCACCGCCCGCGTGCGCGAGCTCTTCGAGGTCGTCCGCAAGAAGCTGGGCAACATCTACGCGCCCGGCGACACCCTCGCCGGCGTCGTTCTCACCGGCGGCTGCACCGCCCTTCCCGGAATGGAAGAGGCCGCCGCCCGCGCTTTCGAGGTCTCCGCCCGCATCGGCGCCCCTCGCGTCGAGGTCGCGGAAAAGCTTCGACACCCCGCCTACAGCACCGCCCTCGGGCTCCTGCATCAGGGGCTCACCCAGCAACTCGAGACCGCCGCGGCGAAGCCCGCCGGCTTCTTCGGGAAATTCCGCCAGGCCGTCGACAATCTCGCCCGCCTCTGAGCATCCGGCACGTCCTCCCCCCTCGACCCGTCACACCCATGTCCGACGCCGCCTCCGAGCTTCCTCTTCCCCTGTCCGCCGATCTCCTCACCGACCGCCGCATCGCCATCAAGGTCGTCGGCCTGGGCGGCGCCGGCGCCAACGCGGTCGACCGTCTCAAGATGGAGAACCTCGACCGCCTGCAAATGGCGGTGATCAACACCGACTCCCAGGCCCTCGCCGCCTCGCCCGTGCAGGACAAGATCCTCATCGGCGCAGGCGTCACGCGCGGTCTCGGCGCGGGCGCCGACCCCGATCTTGGTCGTCAGGCCGCCGAGGTGGATCGCGAGAAAATCGCCGCCGTCGTCAAGGACTGCGATCTCGTCTTCCTCGTCGCCGGCATGGGAGGCGGCACCGGCTCGGGCGCCGCGCCCACAGTCGCCGAAATCGCCGCCGAGCAAGGCGCCGTGGTCATCGCCTTTGTCACGCTGCCCTTCAGCTTCGAGGGCGGCCGCCGCGTGAAGCAGGCCGACGAAGGCCTGCAGGCGCTTCGCAAGGTCTGCGACGCCGTCATCCCGCTGCCCAACGACCTGCTTCTCCAGGAAGCCGCCGAGGGCGAGACGGTCCTCGACAGCTTCGCGCGCGCCGACGAGTGGATCGGCCGCGGCGTGAAGTCGATCTGGTCGATGATGTTCCGCACCGGCCTGATCAACCTCGACTTCGCCACCCTTCGCCAGGCCTTCCACACCCGCGGCGGCAAGACGCTCTTCGGTCTCGCCATCGGGGCCGGCTCCGATCCGGTCGCGGACGCCTTGGAAAATCTCAAGACCTGCCCGCTGCTCTCCACGCCCGAGTTCGCGCGCAAGGCCGACCGCCTTCTCGTGAACATCGTGGGCGGCACCGATCTCACCCTGCCCAAGGTCAACGAGATCATGGCCGCCGTCACCGAGCAGTTCGGCAAGGAGGCCCATGTGATCATGGGTGCCGTGATCGACGAAACCTGCCAAGGGCGCGTCGAGTTGATGGTGCTCGGAACGAGCGACGTCGGCGGCCGCGTTTTCGCGCCCCGACGCGCCCCCGCCGCGCGTGCCCGCGCGAGCGCCCAGGCCTCGCCGGCCGTCGCGCAGAATCCGATACTCGCCGTTTCCACGGTCGACTCCTCCGCCGGCGGAGCCGCCACCGAAGCCGAGGCCGAGCTCGATCTCGGAGGCGAGGCCGCATCCGCCAAGCCCGCCCGCAAGGGACGGGCGCCCGAGCTCGCGGCCGCCGCCGCCGACCAGGTCGAGCTCAGCTTTGGCGAGCACGAGACCCGCGGCACCTTCGAGAAGTCCGACCGCAATCTCTTCGAGGGCCAGGACCTTGATGTGCCCACCTACCTTCGCCAGGGCCTGAAGCTGCATCTGTGAACGATGGATGCGAAGGATGCGCCCTTGCCGCGCGTTTCCCTTCGCCCCGTTCTCGTTTGGGGTTTAAAACCACTCTTGGGCGCGCCTCAAACGAAGTTGAGGCCTTAACCACTTGCGTGGTGTTGTGGGTTTAGCCGCCAATCAAACGGCCCGAAGGGCGTTTTGGGGAGGGCGAACCGCGGCATTTCGAGCCTCGGCGGCGGGTGTCGATGGACATCCCAATAGCCGCAGACAGCGGGGTCTGGCAGTGCCCCGGACTTCTGTTGGAAATAATGCGCGGGGAAAAGTCATGGCGAGACGTTGGTGCGCGCGAAAAACGCGCAAAAAAACCGCGCCCGGATGGAGCGCGGTTTGGAGCGGCGTAGGCCTCGCGGTTCAGCCGCGGCGGCGGCGGAGGCAGGCTCCACCGAGGACGGTCAAGCCGGCGAGGGTCGCAAAGGAGCTCGGCTCAGGGACAACGGAGAAGTTGTCCACGGAGGCGATCGTGCCCACGGCGCGTTCGTCCGTGTAGATGCCGATGGCCAGACCGGTGTTTCCGGAATCCACGCGGGTGGTGATCACGGTGCGGGCGACGCTGCCGCCGAAGTATCCAAGCTCATACGTGTCGGAAGCGGTCCGGGCGATGAAGAGCGTGACGCTCGAGCTGACCGCGGCGCCCGACGTGGTCAGGCCATATTCCGTGGACGAGAATCCACGGGAGTAGATGATGTCGTCGCTGCGCTTGTAGACGGAGACGAAGTTGGCTCGGGTCGATCCGGCCGCGGCGGTGGCGGTGGTCGGGACGATGCCCACGTAGAGGCCGATCGCGTCGGAACCGTTTGGCGCGGTCACGTTGCCGACGATGTCGAGGCGAAGCTCTTCTCCGACGAAGAGGCTCCGTCCGTTGTAAATGTGTGCGGTTTGCTCAATGCCATCGAACGAGCTGGTCACGTTGGTCAACAAGCCCGAGTTGATGGTGAGGCTCGAATTATTGAACGCCGTCGTGCCGTTATTGAGGATGACGGTCGAGGTCCAGTTGCTGAGGTTTCCGCTAAAGTCGTCGAGAACGACGGCTTGGCTAACCAAGGGGATCATGGCGAGACCGGCAAAGGGGAGGAGCGGGAGGATCTTCATAGTTGAGGCAATGAGTTGAGGGCCTTAGATATGTGTGGGCATTTTGCATTTTTCAATGCCGTAACACGAATTCGAGCGCGTTTATCGCGGCATTCGTCGGATTCCTTGGATTGTGCGGATGTCGGATTCGCTTCGGCCGGTTAAGAGGTGAGGGGCTTTGGTTTGTATCAGGGGGATATATTGGATGCGCGGCGGTATAATCTCCCTGAAGGCCGTTTCGGCGTCAGGATCTGATCCTCGTTTAGATGTATAAGTAAGAGCCGGATTGCGGACTCGGTCTCCGGAGGCTGGCTTTAGCGAGACCGGCGCTTGACCTCGGCTATGGCACAGGCCGGTGCGCTTGACACCCGCGTCGAGCCGCGAAGCGGCGGCGGCGCGGCTCGAGGGCCGTCCATGGATCCAAGTCGTGTTGGCCTCGTGGAAACGAAAAGGCCCCGGTTGTTTAACCGGGGCCAAAATGGCGGGATGGACGGGACTCGAA
>CAYTLL010000051.1:0-10939 GCA_964438755.1 uncultured Akkermansia sp.
GCGTCTCGGAGGGCATGCACTCGCTTCGTGCTTTTCGCCCGCGGATGACCGCGCTCTTGGCGGCCGGTTTTTGCGCCTGGCTTGTTTCTCCCCCCTCTTTCGCCGCGGCCGCGCCGGGCGCCGAGGAAAAGGCGGCCCACGTGCTCAACCGCCTCGGCTACGGCCCGCGTCCGGGCGAGGTAGCCCGCGTCGCCGAGCTCGGTCCGGAAAACTGGATACGTCTTCAGCTCGCGCCGGAAAAGATCGCCGATCCCGCGACCGAGGCCGCGCTCGCCGGCCTGCCCAAACTCAAGCTGCCGCGCGCCGAGCTCGTCGAGGCCTACCAGACCGAGATACGCGAACGGAACCAGTTGCAGCGCGCTCAGGCGGCCAAGGATTTCGAGAAGGCCGGCGAAATCCGCGTGCAGATGCAGGACCGCGAGCAGGCGGTGGTCGCGCAGGCGCTGGGCGAGTTGCAGCACGCGAAGCTCGCCCGCGCGGTGCTATCGGAGCGACAGCTCGAGGAGGTGCTGGTCGATTTTTGGTTCAACCATTTCAACGTCGATGCGCGCAAGCAGCAGGTGCGTGCCACGGTGGTGAGCTACGAGCAGGACGTGATCCGTCCGCATGTCTTCGGTCATTTCCGCGACCTGCTCGGCGCCACCGCGCACAGCGCGGCGATGCTGGTGTATCTGGACAACTTTCGCAGCTCGCGGGAGATGACGCTCGGTCCGCGCGAGCAGGCCGCGGCGGAGCGGCTGCGCCGCGAGGTCATGGGCGAGGAGGCGATGAAACCCGAGGCGGACGCGATGACCCCCGCGACGCCGGCCCCGCCCTCGACCCCGGCCAAGCGCGGGCTCAACGAAAACTACGGCCGCGAACTGCTCGAGCTGCACACCCTCGGCGTGGATGGGGGCTACACGCAGGGCGACGTGCAGGAGGTGGCGCGGGCCTTCACCGGCTGGACGCTCAATCCGCGCAACGGCGATTTCGTCTTCCGCCGGACCTGGCACGACGACGGACCGAAGAAAATCCTCGGCGTCGAATTCGCCTCGGGCGGGGGCGTGAAGGACGGGGAAAGGGCGTTGGATATGCTCGCCTCCCACCCGGCGACGGCGCGGCGGATCGCGACCAAGCTCTGCCAGCGTTTCGTCGCGGACGAACCCCCGGCCGCCCTCGTCGACCGGGTGGCGAAGGTGTTTCTCGAATCGAAAGGCGATCTGCGCGCGACCTACGCGGCGATCTTCTTCGCGCCCGAGTTTTTTGCCGCCGAAACCATGCGGACCAAGACGAAGTCGCCCTTCGAGTTCGCGGCCTCGTCGTTGCGCGCCTCGGGCGCGGCCTTCGTCGACGGGGAGGGCGTCGTTCGCGCGCGGCTGCCTCTTCGCGCGGTCGAGGCGGGCGCCTCGCTCGGACGCGGCGGGGACCGGCTGGATCGCATGCCGCGCAAGACCGCGATGCTTCACCTCGTGGAGCTCGGGCAGCCGCCCTACGTGTGGGGGCCGCCGACGGGATTTCCCGAGGATTCGACCCACTGGGTGAGCGCGGGGGCGCTGGTCTCGCGGTTGAATTTCGCGCTCGCCCTGACCTCGGGCCAGGTGGCCGACCTGAGGGTCGACGCGCGCAAGCTGCTGGGGGGCGCGAACCCCGACCGGCCGGACGAGGTCGTCTCGGCGTTGGCCGCCAACGTGCTCGGCCGGCAGCCTGGCGAAGGCACCCGGCGCGTTCTGCTCGAGCAGGCGGCTCCGGCGGGCGAGGGGGCCACGGCGGTGCCCGACGTTCCCAAGCTGCTCGCGCTCATGCTCGGTTCGCCGGAGTTCCAGCGTCGTTGAGCCGGCCGTCGCGCAAAGGCGGTCGTCGAGTTAAACCGTAGTCGAAAAAGGAATACCCCATGAACACCCCGCACGTTTCCCGTCGTTTCTTCGTCAAGCGAGGCGCCCTGGCGTTCGCCGCCATCGGCGCGGGCGCGCTCTTCGGCCCCGATTTCCTCCGTTCCTCGGTGCTGGCGGCCGAGACGCGCAAGTCGGACGGGGGCCGGCGCGTGCTCGTGTGTCTTTTCCAGCGCGGCGCGGCGGACGGTCTTTCGATGGTCGTGCCCTACGGGGACAAGGACTATTACAAGCTGCGCAGCGACATCGCCCTGGCCGCCCCGTCCAAGAAGGCGGGCGAGGCGGGCGTGCTGGATCTCGACGGGCGCTTCGGCCTCCATCCCGCGCTCGCACCGCTGCACGCGCTCTACGGGGCGGGGGAGCTGGCGGTGTTGCACGCCTGCGGAAATCCCCAGGCGACGCGTTCGCATTTCGATGCGCAGGACCTGATGGAGTCCGGCGCGGGCTCGGACAAGAATCTCGCGACGGGCTGGCTCAATCGCATGATCGGTTGCTGCCCGGAGGACGCCGCGCAGCACTCCGCCCTGCGCGCCGTGGCGATGACCGGTCAGATGCCGCGCAGCCTGCAAGGGCGCGAGGAGGCGCTGGCGATCGCGGATCTCGAGCGCTTTGGCGTCGGCATGGGCGCCGGCAGCGCGTCGGGGCGTCGCGAGGCCGGCGCCGACGCGATGATGGGCGGCAAGTCCGCGGGCGGGGCGGCGAAAGGCTTCGAGGAGATCTACGAGACCGCGGTGGGCGACGCGTTGCATGGCGCGGGCCGCGAGGGCTTCGCCGCGATGGATCTCCTCAAGAAGGTCGACCCGAAGCGCTATGCGCCGGCGAACGGCGCGGTTTATCCCAACGGCGGCTTTGGAAAATCGCTCCGGCAGGTGGCGCAGTTGATCAAGGCGGACGTCGGACTGGAGATCGCGTTCGTCGAGATCGGCGGCTGGGACACGCACGCCAACCAGGGCTCCGCGAACGGCGCGCTGGCGAACCGGCTCACCGAACTGGCGAACGGCCTGGGCGCGCTGCACAAGGATCTCGGCTCGAAGATGTCCGAGGTGCTGGTGCTGACGATGAGCGAGTTCGGCCGCACGGCCCGGCAAAACGGAAACCGCGGCACGGACCACGGACATGGCACGGCTTTTTTCGCGCTGGGCGGCGGCGTGCGCGGCGGACGCGTGCTGGGCGACTGGCCCGGGCTCGCGACGGACAAACTCTTCGAGGGGCGCGATCTCGCGATCACGACCGACTATCGCGACTTTTTCGCCGAGGCCTGCGTGCGCCACATGGGGGTGGCGGAATCGGACCTGGCCAAGGTGTTTCCCGGCCACGCCGCGTCGGCGAAGAAGTTCCGCGGCTACCTCGGCTGATCGCGAAAGTCGCGCGGTCCGCCGGTCTCGCTCAAGGCGAGGGCGGCCGGACGATGGCGTGGACGTGTTCGAGAAGGTCCGAAAGGACGAAGGGCTTGGCGAGGAAACCGACACGGCCCAGGCCCGGCAGGAGATCCGGATCGAGCGCGCGGCTGTAGCCGGAGAGGAGGATGACCGGGGTCTGGATGGATGCGGCGCGCAGGGCCTGGACGAGTTCGAGCCCGGTCATGAGCGGCATCGTCTGGTCGGTGACGACGAGCGCGAAGGCGTCGGGCTTGGCGCGCAGCTGGGCGAGGCAGGTGGGCGCGTCGGGCATGATCTCCGCGCTGTAGCCGTAGCGTTCGAGCGCCTGCTGGGTGAGGAGCGCGACGCTTTCCTCGTCGTCGATCACGGCGACGCGTTCGCCGTTGCCGCAGGGGAAGGCGGACGGGGCGTCCGGCAGATGGACGGGAACGTTTTCCTCGAGCGCGGGCGAGAGCGCGGGCAGGTAGATGCGGAAACTCGTGCCGACGCCCGGCTGCGACTCGATCCGGATACCTCCGCCGTGCGCGGCGACGATGCTGTGGACGATGGACAGGCCCAGGCCGGTGCCTTCGCCGATCGGCTTGGTGGTGAAGAAGGGCTCGAAGACGCGCTCGAGGATGTCGCCCGGGATGCCGGCCCCGTTGTCGCTCACGGAGAGGAGCAGGGCGAGGCCGGCCGGGATGTTGCCGACGTGCAGGAGCGGCGGGGTGTCGATTTGCAGCGGCTCGAGGGTGATCTCGAGGCGGCCTCCGGTGCGGTCGCCGACGGCGTGCGCCGAGTTGGTGCAGAGATTGAGGAGGACCTGTTGGAGCTGCGTGTGGTCGCCGAGCACGGTGTGGTCGGCGTCGGGGGCGACGCGCGAGCGGATCTGGATGGTCGAGGGCAGGCTGGCGCGGAGGAGCGGAAGCGTTTCCTCGACGACCTGGGCCACGCGGACCGGACGGCGGGGCTGCTCGCCGGCGCGGGAGAAGGCGAGGATGCGGCGGACGAGCTCGGCGGCGCGCTGTCCGGCGCTGCGGACGTTGGCGAGTTTGGCGAGGGCGGGGTGGTTTTCCGGCAGCAGGCCGGTGGCGATCTCGGCGTAGCCGAGGATGGCGGCGAGCAGGTTGTTGAAATCGTGGGCGATGCCGCCGGCGAGGTTGCCGAGGGTCTCCATTTTTTGCGACTGGGCGAGCTGGTGCTCGATGCGCGCCCGTTCCTCGCGCTGGCGGCGGGGCACGGTGATGTCACGGGAGATGCCCATGATGCCGAAGACGCGGCCGTCCTCGTCGAGCAGGCGGTGCGTGCGGGTCTCCACCCAGACGCGGCCGCCGTCCTTGCGGAAGTCTTCGAACTCGCCGTTGAAGTCGCGGCCATGGACGGCGTCTTCGATGATCCCGGTGATCTGCGCGCGGCCGTCGGCGGGAAAGCGATCGGCGAGCGGCCGGCCGAGGACCTCGAGCGGCTCCCATCCGTAGAGATTTGTGGCGGCCTGGTTCCAGTAGGTGACGAGGCCGGCGGAGTCGACGCACACGACCGCGTCGGGCACGTGGGCGAGGAGTTCCAGGTCGCGCGCGACGGCGAGCTCGGCGCTCTTGCGCGCGTCGATGTCCTGCGTGGTGCCCAGCATGCGGAGCGGCTTGCCATGCGGATCGCGTTCGGTGACGCGGCCCTTGTTCGCGACCCAGAGCCAGGCGCCCGAGCGGCTCTTGAAGCGGTGCTCGCAATCCCAGACCGGGGTGTCGCCGCGGAGCGCGGCATCGAGGCTGGTCTGGACGCGCGCCGTGTCCTCGGGATGAACCAGCTCCAGCCAGCCCGCGCCGTTGCGGTTTATGACCTCGAGGTCGTAGCCGAGAATGCACCAGCCGGCGGTGTGCGTGGCGAGATGGTCGTGGGCCACGTCCCAGTCCCACCACACCAGGCGCGAGGCCTCGATCGCGAGGTCGAAGCGGTCCTGCATGTGGCGGACCGCGGTGATGTCGGCGAAGGTGATGACGACGCCGTCGATATCGCCCCGGGTGTTGCGGAAGGGAAGGATGCGCTTGAGGAAGAACTGGCCGTCGCGGGACCGGATTTCGCGGCGGGCGGTGGCGCCGGTGGCGAACACGCGGGCGACCTCCGCGAGGAGATGCTCCTGGTCGTCGAGCTGGTAGGCGATGTGCGAAATCGGCCGGCCGATGTCCTGGGGCAGCAGGCGGAAGCAGCGCTCGATGGCGGGGTTGAATTTCCGGATGCGCAGCTCGCGGTCGAGAAAGACGGTGCCCACCTCGAGCGCGCCGAGCAGGTTGTCGAGATCGGCGTTGAGCTGCTGGAGCTCGGAGTTTTTGCGTTCGAACTCCGCGTTCACGCTGTGGAGCTCCTCGTTGAGGGAGTGCAGCTCCTCGTTGGCGGCCTGGAGCTCCTCGTTGGCGGCGAGCAGTTCCTCGTTGGTCGATTGGAGCTCCTCGTTCGCGGACTGGAGCTGCTCGACGGTCGCCTGGAGGTTTTCCTTGGTGGATTGGAGCTCGGCCTCGAGGTCGACGAGCCGGGCGTGACGGGCGGCGTCGGGGGCGAAGCCCGAATCCGGATTCGACGCGGGGGCGGCCTGCGCCGGAGCGGAGGCGTGGCGGGCGCGCAGAGCCGCGATATGGACCAAGGCGGGACCCGGAGCCGGGTCGGGAATCGCTTCCGCGACCAGATCGACCAGCTCCATGTCCGCGCCGCCGGGACCGACCCGGACGCCGCGTGCTTCCACCGGCCCCGCCGCGCGAAGGGCGCGCGGGACGAGGGTGGACAGGGCGAGGCGAAGGTCGCCCGTGGTTCGCGCGAGGAGGTGGTTTTCCGTCCGGCCCTCGGGAGGAAGCAGCAGGCGGCCGGCGTCTCCGAAGCAATGCAGCAGGAGGCCGGAGGCGTCGACGAGGAATCCCGGAGGGGCGTGGCGATGGAGCAGGTGGTCGTAGGCGCGGAGCATGTGCCGGCCGACAGGGGCGGGCAGCGCGCCGGCGGGGGATGCGGAGGCGCCGAGCGACGCGGCGGAAGGCTGTCCGGGGAGGCGGCGCGAGGCGAAGGGGAGCCGGCGGTCGCTGTTCTTGCGATAGACCTTGTGGCGCGCGTCGAGGAGGTCGAGGTCTTCGCCATGGCGGCCGACGCTTTCGCTCGCGCCAAGGAAAAGGATGCCGCCGGGCCGAAGCGCGTGATAGAAGCGGTTGACCACGCGTTCCTGCGCCTCGGGTTCGAGGTAGATGAGGAGGTTGCGGCAGACCACGAGGTCGATGCGCGTGAAGGGCGGGTCCACCAGCACGTCGTGGGGGGCGAACACGATTTGCACGCGCAGGTCGGACGACACGCGGCGCTGGCCCTCGCGGGCCGGCTGGAAGTAGCGGTCCACGCGCGCCGCGCCGAGGGCGGCGAGTTTGCCTTCCTCGTAACGGCCTTGCGACGCGAGTTCCAGGGCCTGCGGATGCACGTCGGTCGCGAAGACGGATATGCGTCCGTCGAAGCCGGTCGCGCGCGCCACCTCGTCGAGCAGGATCGCGATCGAGTAGGCTTCCTCGCCGGTGGCGCAGCCGGCGCACCAGGCGCGAAACTCTTCGCGGCCCGGGCTACGGAAAAGGCCGGGCAGGATCTCCGTTTCCAGCCAGGCGAAGGACTCGGGCTCGCGGAAAAATTCGGTCACCCCGATGAGCAGGTCATGGCGAAGATGGTCCAGTTCGGCCGGATCGGCGCGCAGGCGCGCCGCGTAGGCCGGGGAGTCGGGGCAATCCAGGAGCGCCATACGCCGACGGATTCGACGGTCGACGGTGCCCGGCCGGTAGACGGCGAAATCGAGCCCGTGATGCGCGCGGAGCAGTTCCAGCACGGGGCCGTGGTGGGCCCGCACGGATTCGCATGTGGGGGTGTTTTCCCCTGCGGTGGGCGGGCGTTGCGCGGCGAGAAGAGCCTCCGGCATCGCCGAAGGCGGCAGCACGGCGCGCACGCATCCGCTCTGGATGGCGGCCTTGGGGCGCTCGGAGCAGGCGGCGGTGGCGGGATCCTGGGCCAGAACGAGTCCTCCGGACGAGGCGACGGCGCGCGCGCCGTCCACTCCGTCGCGGCCTTCCCCCGAGAGGATGATGGCGGCGGCGCGAGGCCCGGCGTCCTTGGCCAGCGAGTGCAAAAACGAGTCGATCGGTCCGTGCGTGTCGCGCGGCGCGGAAGCTTCGGCGTGCAGTTCAAGAAAACCGTCCCGGACCGTGAGATGCTTGCCGGGGGGCAAAACATAGACCGCGTCGCCGCAAAGCGGCAACCCGTCCGTGGCGGCGCGAACGGGGAGGGCGGTGCGGCGGGAAATGGTTTCCTCGAGACCGTCCCCGTCGGCGCCCGGCGGTATGATCACGCAAGCCCACCCGGTGCGCGGGGGTAGCGCGGTCATGAAATCCTCCAAGGCCTTCGACCCTGCGGCCGATGCGCCAATACCGAGGATGAAACGAGGGGCGGCGATGGGGTCCGGCATCAACGACACCGCGCCACCTTGTTGGGCCCTTTTATCAATGCGATGGTAAAAATGAGTTAAATTACCCGGTTTTTACCCTAGTCGGCTTTGGCGGCGCTGATGTAACTCACTGGTTGTGAGGAGACCGTGCGTCGGCGATTTATGGGGAAAAAGGGAGGGCCTCTTGCCGGCAGCGCTCCCATTTTCGCCGTTTACGGCGACGAGGTTCGGCCGGATTGGGCCTGTTCGATCACGCTGACGCGTCCCTCTTGGAACGTGATTCGCAGCCGATCCTCCACGCGTGGGGCATACACGGGTTGGTAATCAGGCTCGCTGTAGGCGCGGTAGCTTTTGCTGGCCGGATCATAGATCACCTGGCGTCGGTAACCCACGAGACGCGTGCCTTGGTATTCCTGCCAGTAAGCGCTGTAAACCCAGGTTGTGGTGCGCGAGGCGCCGTCCAGTTGCTCGCGTTTTTGATCGGGCCGGCCGAGCGCGATGTAGACCATGTCCTGCGTGTCGCCCACCTCGATCCGCCGGGCTTCCAAGCGGATCTGGGTGGCGGCGTCCAAGGTGGCGAAAACGGATGATTTCTCCTGGGCCCGGCGGTCGAAGGTGCTGCAGCCGGCGAGAAAAAGGAGAGCCAAGATCGCGGAGCCGGCGCGGAGGTAAGCGGCGAAAGACATGAGGCAAGCGTGCGGTGGAGCGGGCCAAGGGCAACGGGGTAGAGCCGGAACGTAAAAAACAAATTGTCATCAGTGTTCGTGAATATACTTAGCGTGTGTGCTCATGAGAATTTTACCGGTATTTGCGCTCGGTGCGGCCCTGATGGCGGGACTTCTGGCGGGCTGCAAAGGCGGCAAGCCGCCCGAGCCGAAGATCGAGGAGCCGCGGGCGGTGTGGATGGATCCTCGGGTGTGGACGTCCACCGATGGCCGAACCTTGGAGGGGGCCTTGGTGGCCAGGATGGGGACGGACGGGATCGTGCGCCGCGCCGTCGACGGCGTTTTGTTGCGCCTGCCGCCGCGCTTTCTCAACCCCGAGAACCTGGGTTTTCTAAACAGCGCGTTTCAAAGCGGCACGATTCCGACCACCTTGCCCGGCGTCTGGTATGTGCGCACCAAGCTGACCATTCCGGGCGGCGAGTCTTGGATGGCGCCCGACGCGGTGGGCGCGATCGGGCCGCGCATCGCGAAGGCGGAAACGGGATATTGGATTCTTCTGGGGGAGCTCGATGGCAGCGGGACCAAATGGGTGAAGGTGGACAACCACGCCTTTTCGCGGGTTCGGTCCGACACGCTGCTACCGCATGGCGAACTCGCCAATCAGGTGAACGGATCGGGGGCGTTCATCGATCAGGTCGGTTGTTCTCGCAACGACCTTTACGTGATCGACGCGCGCTACGGGCTGACGTCGCAGCGGATCAACGTCACGCGCGCCATGATGGAGCATCTGTCCTCGGGGCGTCTGCCCGTCACGGTCTCGCACGCTCTTTTCGATCTGCCCTCGCACGCGCCGGATGTCTGGGATCTCACGATCACCTGGCAGCGCGCCAACGGCAGCGCGTTCACCCGCGTGATTCGCGACGGCTCCATCCTGGCTTGGCCGGAGCTGCCCTGAATTCGGAGGCGGGCGCTCGCGCGTTCGCGGGTGTTCTCAGCTCTTCGGGCTTTCGTCCGGCTTGTTCGTCGGCGCGGCCTGCGCGTGGAGGATTTCCTCCATCTCGAGGCCGGTGAGGCGCTTGATGCCGCCGAAGAGGCGGAAGAGGGCCAGCATCATCATGCCGGTGCTAGGAACCACGATGACCGGCCAGCTCCAGAGCTGCATCTTGGCGAGCTGGGCGTTGAACTCGGGCGTGTTGGACGGAGCGGTCAGAAGCCAGCGCGCGAGGAGAAAGTTCAAGGCCGCGCTGACGAGAAACGACGCGACCACGAGCCAGCCGGCGCGGGCGAGCAGGCGCTCGAACTCCGCCGAGGCGCCGCGCTCGGCGAGCGCCGCGTCCACCTTCGCCACGTCGATCACCTGGTCGTTGTAGACGAATTCGCGCACCAGCGGCCGGCGCGATTTCATCGAAAGCATCACCATCAGGCCGATGACCAGCGGCACCGAGGCCTCTTTGACCGCGAACCAGATACCGTCCAGCCGCGCCAGCCCGAAGCCGCCCGTGAGCAGCGTGCTCGCGAAGCCGATGCCCGCGATGAAACTGAACTTCTTCCGCTGCGTGAAATCCCAGATCGCGTAGCCGACCGGGAAGGCCAGCGCGAGGACCAGCGCCAGGGCCGGTCCGAGGCGCTCCGGCGCGCTCAGCTTCGAAAGGACCAGCGCCGGCACGGCGATCGTGCAGACCAGATTGGCGAAGATGTTTTCGCGGGGCGGGCGGGACGAGGCGGCGGGGACGGTGCTCACGGTTGAATGGGGTGGCACTACCACCCGCGGCCGCGCGGCGGGCCAGCCGAAAAATCCGGTTTAAAAAGCGCCGCGGCCGCGTAGGGTGCGCCCTCCCATGATCCTCCTCGGCGTCAACATCGACCACTGCGCCACCGTGCGCCAGGCCCGCTACCGCGGCTACGCCGCCACCGTCGGCGGTCCCGTCGAACCCGATCCCGTGGCGCTCGCCACCCTCGCCGAGCGGGCCGGGGCCGACGGCATCACGATCCATCTTCGCGAGGACCGCCGCCACATCCAGGAGCGCGACGTTCTCCGTCTGCGCGAGGTCGCGCAGACGCGCATCAATCTCGAGATGGCCTGCACGCCGGCGATGACCGAGTTCGCGCTCAGGGTGAAACCCGAGTCGGTCTGCCTCGTGCCCGAGAGTCGCGAGGAGATCTCCACCGAAGGCGGTCTCGATGTCGTCGGTCAACGTGATCGCGTGCGCGCCGTCTGCGAGGCGATGCACGCCGCCGGGATCACCGTGAGCCTTTTCATCGACGCCGACGCCGCCCAGATCGACGCCGCGGCCGATTTGCGCGCGCCTTGGATCGAGCTGCACACCGGCGCCTGGGCCAACGCCTACCACACGCCGAAGCGCGCGGAGGAGTTCGCCCGACTCGTCGCCGGAGCGAAGCGCGCCCACGCCGCCGGTCTGGTCGTCAACGCCGGCCACGGCATCAACTACGTAAACGTCGCCGAGATCCGCGCCCTGCCGCACGTGCACGAGCTCAACATCGGCCACAGCATCATCAGCCGCGCGCTCTTCACCGGCATCGAGGAGGCGGTGCGCGAGATGAAGGCGCGCATGAATCCCGTGGCCTGACACCGATTCT
>CAYTLL010000051.1:11039-31150 GCA_964438755.1 uncultured Akkermansia sp.
GGGGACGAGGCGCGCGAGTGGGCGGCGATGCGCGCGGCGGCGAAGGGCGTGGCCGCGGGCGTGCTCGCGGATTTCGAGGAGATCGGTGGCTTTCCCGCCGACGCGCGCGTGTTGGTCCTCGCGGGCAAGGGCCACAACGCCGGCGACGCGTTGCTCGCCGCGGGCCACCTCAAGAGTCTCCACCCCGGAGCCTTGGTCGACGTCGTGTTCGCGTTCGGCGAACGCTCGCTCCGTCCGCTGGCGCTCCGCGCCTGGCGCGAGCTGGCGCCGCGCGCGCGGACTATGTCGCCCTCGGGAGCGGATTGGGCTGCGAGCTACGATCTCTGCCTAGATGGCGTGTTCGGGTTTCAGTTCCGTCCGCCTTTGCCCGAGGAGGTCGCGACCTTGCTGGCGCGGGTCAACGCGCACCCGATCCGGCTCCGCGCCGCCGTCGATCTGCCGAGCGGCCTCGACGCGTCCGACGCTTTTCGCGCCGATTTCACCTACGCCACCGGCATCGCCAAGTCGCCGCTCCTCGATTTGCCGGGAGCCGGGCGGCTGCGTTTTCTGGATCTCGGCTTTCCTTTCGAGGCCGGCGTCGCGTCCACCGACGCGGTGCTGGGCGCGGGCGTGTTGGACGACCTGCGCGGCGTGCGTCCGCCGCGGAGCGACAAGCGGCACTTCGGCCATCCGTTGATCGTGGCGGGTTCGCGCCGTTACCCGGGCGCGGCTCTGATGGCCACGCTTGCCGCCCTGCGGGGAGGGGCGGGGCTGGTCACGGCCGCGGTTCCCGAATCGCTCGTGCCGGCCTTCGCCGCGCAGGTCCCCGAGGCGATCTGGCTCGGCTTGCCCGAGACGCCCGAGGGCGGGCTTGCGCTCGAGGGCCTGCATCTGGTCCGCGAGGCGTTTTCACGCGCCACCGCCCTCGTGCTCGGACCGGGGCTCGGGCGCGAACGCGAGACGCTCACCTTCGCCCAGGAAATCGTGCGAGAGTCGCCGCGCCCGCTCGTGATCGACGCCGACGCGTTGCAGCCCGAGATCGTCGCCGCCGGTTCCGCCCCGCGCATCCTCACTCCCCACGCGGGCGAATACGCGCGCATCGCCTCCGCGATCCCCGCCGGCGCCGTGGTCGTGCGAAAGGGGCCGGTCACCCGGATCGAGACCTCAGGCGCCGCGCCGGGCTCGGCCGGGGCGATACGTTATCATAGTTTTTTCGGCGGCCCGGCTCTGGCGCGCGGAGGCAGCGGGGATCTGCTGGCCGGCCTGACCGGCGCCCTTCTGTCCCAGACCCCCGCCGATCCGCTCGGCGCCGCGGCGCGCGGCGTGGTCTGGCACGGGCGGGCCGCGGACCTTCTTGCGCGGGCTCACGGACCGGTCGCGATTCGGTTAACGCAAGTCCTCGACTTCTTGTCCCCGGCCCTGCGAGCCTCGGACGCATGAGTGAACTCTCCGTCATGCAGGCGTTTCTGATTCTGAACGCCCTGCCGGACATCGGTCCGATCACGACCAACCGCCTGCTCTCGGCCTTCGGCGACGATCCGCGGCGTCTCTTCGACGCGCCGGCCGCCGAGCTCGAGCAGGTCAAGGGCGTGGGGCCGAAGATCAGCGGCAATCTCCGGCGCTGGCGCGAGCTGGTGGACCTCGGGAAGGAGGAGGCGCGGCTGGAGCAGGCGGGGGCGGTCTTCGTGGACAACCGGTCCCCGGCCTATCCGCCCTTGCTGCGCGAGCTGGCGGACGCGCCGCTCGGATTGTATCGACGTGGAGACTACGGCTTCGACGCGCCGTGCGTGGCGATCGTCGGCTCCCGCCGCACCACGCTCTACGGGCAGGCGACGGCGAAGAAGCTCGGCCACGACCTGGCCAGCCTCGGCTTTTGCGTGGTGAGCGGCCTCGCGCGAGGCATCGACACCTTCGCCCACGAGGGCGCGCTCGAGGCCGGTGGCCGCACCGCCGCGGTCCTGGGCAACGGCATCGACATCGTGTATCCTCCGGAAAACCTCGGGCTCTATCGACGCATCGAGGAAAACGGCGGTGCCATCGTCACCGAATTCCCCTTCGGGCGCCGCGCCGACAAACAGTCCTTCGCGATGCGAAATCGCATCGTCGCCGGCATGAGCCGCGCCGTGGTCGTGGTGGAGAGCGACGTGAGCGGCGGCTCGATGATCACCGCCAAATTCGCCGGCGAGCAGGGACGCCTGGTCTTCGCGGTTCCCGGCCGGATCGACCAGTCGAGCAGCGCGGGCTGCCATCAGTTGATCCGCGACGGCGCGACCTTGCTCACCTCGGTGGACGATCTTCTGGGCGAACTCGACTACCTCGCCGGTTTCGGTGCGGCCGGCGTGGCGCCGATTCCCGCCAAGGGCCCGTCCGCGTCGGCCAAGTCCGAGGCCGGCGCCACGGCAGGTCTTGGCTCTGACGAGGCCAAGGTCCTGGCCTGTTTCGCGGGCGGGGCGATTCTCGCGCCCGACGCCCTGGTGGCGGCGAGCGGGTTGCCCAGCCATGTGCTTTCGGCGACCCTGATGATGCTGGAGTTGAAGCGCTTGGTCGCCAAGCGCGCCGACGGCGCCTTCGAGGCCCGCTGAGAGGATTGCGCGAAGCGACCGGAGCCGCTTTTCCTCGCGCATGCCCGCTTCCCCCTGGCTCGCGCCTCTTCGCCCTGTCGGCCGCTTCGGCGAGAAGCTGCTTGATCGCGTGCTTTGCGTCCTCGGCGCGGTGGGGCTTTCGCAGGCACCCGAGTTTTTCCAGCAATATCTCCAGCGGCTGGGCGGGCACCTGGACGAGGCCCGCCGCCAGCTCGCGAGCTACGAGATGGTGGCGAGGCAGAGCGGCATCACGCTTCAGCAGCTCATCGACACGACCAAGGCGCAGGCGGCGGAGCCCGTCGCCAAGCTGGGCGGCGTGATCGCCGACACGCAGGCGCGCGTCGAGTCGCTCGCCGCGACGGAGACGGCGCTGCGCGAGGCTTCGGTCTGGGAGCGCCCGTTTGTGTTTCTCTCCCACCTCGACGCCGGGATCGCCGCCCGCACCTGGGAGGTTTTCAAGCCGGCGGTGCCGGTGACGGTGGAGGGCTTTGTCTACGCCGGCGCCGGCATGTTGCTCGCCCTCGGCCTGTATCAGCTCGCCGTGCTGCTGCCCGCCCGTGGCCTGATGCGGCGTTGGAAAAAAGCGAGGCCGGCGAAGGGTTGACCACGGCGGGCCCGCGCGGGCAGGCATAGGGAATGATTCAATCGATCGCGATCGTCGGCGCGGGAGCGCTGGGCATCCACTACGGCGGACGCATGGTCCGCGCCGGGCTGGACGTGCGGTTTTTGGCGCGAAGCGAGCTGGCTCGCCTGCGCGAGCGCGGCCTGGTGCTTTCCCGCGGGGGCGAGCGCCATGAAACGGGGCCGGTGCGTGCGGCGGGATCGCCCGCGGAGATCGGTCCGGTCGACATGGTGGTGATCGCGCTCAAGGCCACGGCCAACGACGAACTCGCCCGCCTGCTGCCGCCGCTGCTTGGCCCCGAGACCGCGGTGGTGAACTTGCAGAACGGACTCGGTGTCGACGAGGCGGTCGCCGCGGTGGCCGGGGCGGGGCGCACGCTCGGCGCCCTGTGCTTTGTGGCGGTGAATCGCGTGGCGCCCGGCGAGGTCGTCTGTTCGGAGCCGGGTTACGTCGAGCTGGGCGAATACGGTCGCGCGGCGAGCGAGCGCACGCACGCGGTCGCCGCGGTGTTTTCCAAGGCGGGGGTGAAGATCCGCGTCCGTGACAGCCTGCTTGCGGCGCGCTGGCACAAGCTGGTGTGGAACGTGCCGTTCAACGGTCTCAGCGTCGCGCTGGGGGGCGTGACCAGCGACGAGACCTTGCGCGAGCCCGCCGGCGAGGCCCGTGTCCGCGCGCTGATGGGCGAGGTGCAGGCGATCGCCCGTGCCGAGGGCGTCGGGATCGCCGACGCGTTTTGCCAAGACCAGATCGAGCGCACCCGCGGCATGCGTTACAAGCCGTCGACGATGCTCGACTGGCAGGCGGGACGCCCGCTCGAGCTCGAACCGATCTGGGGCGAGCCGCTGCGCCGCGCCCGGCGACTCGGCGTGCCCGCGCCCGAGCTCGAGCGCCTGCATGCCGAGCTTATCGTCCGGGCGAAAGAGGGTTCGGCCGCCCGCTGAAAATGTCGCGGGAGAAAATTCTCTTTCTCTGCTCGCGCAACCGGTGGCGAAGCCCGACCGCGGAGGGCTTGTTCAAAGGCCATCCGCGTTACGACGCGCGCTCCGCGGGCACGGAGAACGGGGCGCGGATCAAGGTGACCGCCTGCCATCTCGGATGGGCCGACCGTGTCTTCTGCATGGAGCGCAAACACGCGGATCGCGTCCGGAAGGGGTTTCCCGAGGAGTGCGCCGGCCTGCCGATCGTCGTCCTTCGCGTGCCCGACGATTATCCCGCGAAGGACCACCCCGACCTGGTCTTGCTGCTGCGCGAGCTGCTTCCGGCCTATCTGCCGGACATGTGACAAATTCGTCGCAGGGAATATACCGCTTGCGGAATATGCCGGGATAGGCATGTCCGTGCGCATGCGCCTCGCCCGGCTCCATCGTGTCTTCGCCGATCCCACCCGGCTGCGGATTCTCCGCGTGCTGCAGGCGGGGCCGTTGTGCGTATGCCACTTCCAGGCGGTGCTGCGGGAGCCGCAGGTGAAAATCTCCAAGCACCTCGCGACGCTGCGGACCGCGGGGCTCGTGGAGGCGACCCGCTCCGGGCAGTGGATGTGCTACGCCCTGCCCGCGAAGCCCGACGCGACGCGCGACGCGCTGCTCGCCACCCTGGCCGCCGGCGCCGAGGAGGATGCGGTCTTCCGGAAGGACGCCGAGCGTCTGGGCAAACTCGATCTCGGCTGCACGCCCGCCGCGAGCGCCCGGGGCTGCTGCTGACCTTTTCACCATGCCAACCGCCTCCGTCGCCTCCGATGCCCTGAGATTGTCCGAATTGCGCGCCGCGCTCGCCGCTCGTCCCGCGTCGCCGCTGACCGTCGTCTGGACCGACGGGGAGCCGATCGAGGCCCATTTTCACGTCACGGAGGTGGGGCGGGTGCAGCGCGATTTCATCGATTGCGGCGGCACCGTGCGCCGGAGCGTCGTCTGCCTGCTCCAGACCTGGGTGGGGGAGGACACCGACCACCGCATCACCGCGGGCAAGCTGCTCAAGGCGATCGAGCTCGCGGCGCCGGTGCTGGGGTCCGACGACCTGCCGGTCGAGCTCGAATACGAGGCCTGCAACGTCGTGCAGGTGAAGGTCGCCGCGATCGAGTCCGCCGCGGATGCGCTTTTGATCCGAGTCGCGGGCAAACACACCGACTGCCTCGCCAAGGAGCTTTGCCTGACGGCGCCCGCCTCCGCCGCCTCCTCGTGTTGCAAGCCCGGACAAGGCTGCTGCTGAGACGCCTTCCTCGATTTCCCGATGAACACCGACAAACCCACCATTCTCGTGCTTTGCACCGGCAACTCCTGCCGCAGTCATCTCGCGGAGGGCCTGCTGCGCGCGGCGGCGGGCGACCTGTTTAAGGTCGAGAGCGCCGGCTCCAAGCCCGCCGGCTACGTGCATCCGCTCGCGATCAAGGTCATGGCGGAGATCGGCATCGATATCTCCGGCCACCGCTCGAAGCACATGAACGAGTTCTCCGCGCAGACCGTGGAGACGGTGATCACGGTTTGCGGCAACGCCGACCAGGCCTGCCCGGTTTTCCCCGGCCAGGTGAATCGTCACCACTGGCCCTTCTTCGATCCGGCCCACGCGACCGGCTCGGAGGAGGAGCAACTCGCCGTATTCCGCGAGGTGCGCGACCAGATCCGCCAGCGCTTTACCGCCTACGCGGACGGGCGCCGCGACGAGCGGAAACGCGCCACCCTCCAAGGAAAGGCGTCGGCGTGAGCGCCTCGGTCGCGAGCCGCCTCTCCTTTCTCGATCGCTGGCTCACCGCGTGGATCTTCCTCGCGATGGCGGCCGGCGTCGCTCTGGGCAAACTCGCGCCCGAGGTGGCGCACACGCTCACCGGGTGGAGCGTCGGCACGACCTCGATTCCGATCGCGATCGGCTTGATCGTGATGATGTATCCCCCGCTCGCGAAGGTTCGCTACGAGGAACTCGGGGACGTGTTTCGCGCGAAGCGGCTGCTCGCGATTTCTCTGGTCCAGAACTGGCTCGTCGGCCCCGTGCTCATGTTCGCGCTGGCGGCGATTTTCCTGCGCGACCACCCGGAGTATTTCGCCGGTCTCGTGCTGGTGGGGATCGCGCGTTGCATCGCGATGGTGATCGTGTGGAACGACCTCGCCGGCGGGAGCCGCGAGTATTGCGCGGGGCTGGTGGCGGCGAACGCGCTTTTCCAGGTTTTCGCCTTCGCGCCGATGGCCTGGCTTTTTCTCAAGGTCCTGCCGCCGCTCGTGGGCGTCGACCTCGGGGAACTCGACCTGTCCGCGATCAGCATCGGCAGCATCGCGAAGAGCGTGTTCGTCTATCTCGGGATTCCTTTTCTCGCGGGCTGGCTGTCGCGCGTCGCGTTGCGGCGCGGAGCCCGGATCGAGTGGTTCGACCGCGCGTTTCTGCCCGCGATCGGCCCGCTCACCTTGGGCGCGCTGCTGTTCACCATCGTGGTGATGTTCAGCCTGCAGGGCGAGCAGGTGCTGGCGCGTCCCCTCGACGTGCTGCGGATCGCGTTGCCGCTGGCGGTTTATTTCGCGGTGATGTTCGCCACGACCTTCTGGGCGGGGGTGCGGGCGGGCGCGGGTTACGCGCGGGCGGCGACGCTCGGCTTCACGGCGGCGGGCAACAATTTCGAGCTCGCGATCGCGGTCGCCGTCGGGGTTTTCGGCCTGAGCTCGGGCGCCGCGTTCGCGGCGGTGATCGGGCCCCTGGTTGAAGTGCCCGCGCTGATCGCGCTCGTCGGCGTGGCCCTGCGCTGGCGGGCGCGGGTGAAGACCGCGTGACGCCGCGGCTTCGGGTTGCGAAGCGCTCCGTCTCGGGCAGCTTCGCGACATGACGTTTTTTCGGCAGGTCATGCTCGGCTTCGGCGCGGCTGCGGCGATGTCCCTCGGGGCGGCCCCTCAGGCGGGCAACGTGATTCTCGTCCATCCGGACGGCTCCTCGCTCGCCGCGTGGAACGCCTTTCGCATCGCCACGGCCGGGCCCGACGGCCTGACCAATTGGGACCGCCTCCCCGGCGTGGCGCTTTATCGTTCCCACTTCGCCGACGGGCTCTCGCCGACCTCGCACGGAGGCGGCACGGTTCACGCCTGGGGCGTGAAGGTCGTGGCCGATTCCTATGGCACCGACGGCGGCGCTCCGATCATCGCGAGATCGGGCGCGGCCGCGCCGTTGCTCGTCGAGGCCAAGCGCGCCGGTCTCGCGGTGGGCATCGTGCAAAGCGGGCAGATCGCCGAGCCCGGCACGGGCGTGTTTCTGGCGAGTAGTCCGAGGCGCTCGGACTACGCCGGCATCGCGGCGACGATTCTCGGAGGCGGGGCCGACGTGATCCTCGCCGCGGGCGAAAAACATCTTCTTCCCAAAGGCGCGCGGGGGCGTCACGGCGCGGGCGCCCGCGAGGACGGCCGCGATCTCGTGGCGGAGGCCCGCGCGGCGGGCTACGCGGTGGCGCATACGCGCGAGGAGCTCGCGGCCGCGGCCGCTGACCCGGAGGTGAAAAAGCTGCTCGGCGTGTTCGCCGAGGACGCCACGTATCGCGCGGCTTCGGAAGAGGCGCTGGCCGAGAAAGGGCTCGCGCCCTATGCGCCGGAGGCCCCCGCCGTGGCCGAGATGACCGACGCCGCGTTGCGCGTGCTGGCGCGCTCGGGCAAGCGTTTCGCCCTGGTCGTGGAGGAGGAGGGCACGGACGACTTCGCCAACGTGCAAAACGCCTCAGGACTCCTCGAGGCCTTCCGACGCGCCGACGCGGCGATCGGCGTGGCCCGTGACTTCGTCGCGAAAAATCCCCAGACCCTGCTCCTCACCGCGGCCGACAGCGACGCGAGCGGTCTGCAGATCGTGGGCCTCGGCCGCCGCGACGATCCCGCCCTTGCGGCTCCGCGCGTGCCTCCGACGACCAGGCTTGGCAATCCGGTGGACGGCGTGGCGGGGCAGGGGACCGCGGCGTTTTTGAGCGGCCCGGATAGCGCGGGACGTCGCTTCTGGTTCGGTGTCACCTTCGCGTCCAAGGAGGATCTAGTCGGCGGCGTGGTCGTGCGGGCCGAGGGGCTCAATCGCGAACGTCTGCCCGTGAATCTGGACAACACCGCGCTCTACGCGGCGATGTGGGAGACGCTGTTCGGACGCGAGTTGCCGGCGCGGGACTGAGTCGTGGTCGCGGGGATGGTCGAGGCCGGGGCGTTCGTCCGTGGAACCACCGCGGGAGGTTTCGGTTGCGCGGGCGCGCGGGCCGGGTTGAAGGTGTCGGGTTTATGCAGTTGGACATCCCCGCCGGAGACTTCGCCGGCTACATCTTCGACCTCGACGGCACGCTCATCGACACGATGCCCGTGCATTTCCGTTCCTGGGAGACGGCCTTTCGCCAGGAGGGGCTGGTCGGGCCGCTGGACGAAGATTATTTCTACGCGCTGGGCGGCGTGCCCTCGCTCCAAGTCGCGGAGCTCATGGCGGCCAAGCACGGCCTGAAAATCCGCAGCGTGGAGGCGGTCTCGGACCGCAAGGAGCTGATCTATCTCGAGCAGTTGCACGAGATCCGCCCGATCGAGCCGGTGGTGGCCTTCGCCCGCAAAGTCGCGAAGTCTCGTCCGGTCGCCATCGCCACCGGCGGCACGCCCGACATCGCCCTGCCGGCGTTGAAGGCCGCCGCGCTGGATACGCTCTTCGAGATCGTCGTCACCCCGCACGACGTCGCACCCGGCCGCGGAAAACCGCACCCGGACATGTTTCTCGAGGCCGCCCGCCGCATGGGCGTGGCGCCGGAAAAATGCCTCGTCTTCGAGGACGCCGAGCCGGGCATGCGGGCCGCGCGCGCCGCGGGCATGCAGGTGGTGCGCGTGCCCAGCCGGGCCTGAGCGCTCGCGTTTCCCGGTCTTTCGCGCAGATTCGCCCCCTCTCTTTTCCATGGCCGACTTTCTCGACGAGGTTCCTAAAACCGAGCGCAAGCGCTGTGATCGCGCCTTTTTGGTGGGCATCCAGACCCACGAGATGGCCGACGGCGAGGCGGCCGAGCTGCTCGCCGAGCTCGAGGAGCTGGTTCAAAACCTGCGCATCGAGGTCGTCCACAAGGAGCTGGTCAACCTGCGCCAGCCCACGCCCGCCACGCTGATCGGCAGCGGGAAGACCGAGGAGATCATCGAGGCCGCGAAGGCCGCCGAGGCGGATCTGATCGTGATCGACGAGTCGCTTTCGCCCGCGCAGCAGCGCAACTGGGAGAAGCTCTCCGGCATGGCGGTGATCGACCGCGAGGAGGTCATTCTCGACATCTTCGCCGATCGCGCGAGCACGCGCGAGGCGGTGCTCCAGGTGGCGCTCGCGCGCATGGAGTATTCGCTGCCGCGCCTCACCCGCGCCTGGACCCACCTTTCCCGCCAGCGCGGCAAGGGCGGCATGGGCGGCGAGGGCGAGACGCAGCTCGAACAGGACCGGCGGCTCGTCAACGACCGCATCGTGAAGCTCAAGCGCGAGCTCGCCGAGGTGCGCAAACAGCGCGGCGTGCAGCGCCACAAACGCCAGCGCGTGCCCGTGCCGACCGCGGCCATCGTGGGTTACACCAACGCCGGCAAGTCCTCCCTGCTCAACTCGCTCACCGGCGCCAGCGTGCTCGCGGAGGACAAGCTCTTCGCGACGCTCGACCCCACCACGCGCCAGCTCCTCCTGCGCGGCAACCAGAAGCTTCTCGTCACCGACACGGTGGGCTTCATCCGACGCCTGCCGCACGGGCTCGTCGAGGCCTTCAAGGCCACGCTCGAGGAGGCCATCGTGGCCGACTTCCTCATCCACGTGCTCGACGTCACCGCGCCCAACGTCGCCGCCCACCACGCCACCACGCTCGGCGTGCTCGGCGAGCTCGGCGCCGACGCGAAGCGCATGCTCACCGTCTTCAACAAGGTCGACGCCGCCGACGAGGCGCAGCTCATGCGCGCCCGCGCGCTCGCTCCCGACGCGATCTTCGTCAGCGCCAGGACGGGCGAGGGGCTGGCGGGGCTCGAGGATCAGTGCCTCGAACTGATCGCCGACGCCTTCGGCCAGATGAAGCTGCTCATTCCGCACGCCCGCTACGACCTGATCGCGCGCGCCCACCAGATCGGCCATGTGCAACAGGAGGAGCAGCGCGACGACGGCGTGTTTCTCCAGGTGCGCATCCCGCCCAACCAGCAGGCGGCCTTCTCGGGGTTCGCCACGGCCGGCTAGCTTTGACGCGGTCGGAGGTTTTGGCGGAGACGTTCATATCAGGCCTTGACCGATGCCCGGGCGCGGGCACTTTTCCCGGTCCATTCATTGCCTGATGGTGTAATGGCAGCACAGGTGACTTTGACTCACCTAGTCATGGTTCGAATCCATGTCGGGCAGCCAATGAGTGATTGGCGCGCCGGCAGTTAAGCCGGGTTCATGCCGCCACGTTTCGATTGGAGTCCCGCGGTTCCCGCGAGCCTGATCGCTGCCAACCGAGCAGGGCGAGGAGGATCAGATCGCGACCGATCCACCAGGCGAAGGCGGGCTTGTCGCCGGCGGATCCGGATCCGAAACACCCGCAACGAATGTCGAGCCCGCGCGCCCAGGCGCTCGCGAGCGCGACGACAAACGCGGCGAGCATGAGCGCGAGCAACAGCGCCGCGGCGTCGCGCCATTTGCGAAGCAGCAGCCCGAGCCCGGCCAAGATCTCCGCGTAGGGGAGGGCGGCCGCCGCCAGGGTGGACGCGGACGCGGGCAGCATCCGGTAGTGGTCGATCTCGGTGGCGAAGGCGCCCGGATGCGCGGCCTTGATCACGCCGGCGAAAACGAAGGCGCCCGCCACGACGACTCGCGCGGTCCAGACGGAGGCCGATCTTATTTTTGCGCCCGCTTCCATGCGTCCCAGCCTCCCTTGAGATAGTAGGTTTCGCCCAAACCCAGTTCGCGGTGCAGCCGCTCCGCGACCTCGCGGCTCGCATCGCAGCCGGCGCCGTCGCAGTAGACGATCACGCGCCGTCCTTCCGTCCACCGGTCGAGAACATCCGCGAGGCGGGCGTCGTAGGCTGCGGCGGGCAGCGATACCGCGCCGGGCACGTGGCCCGCCGCGTAGGCGTCCTCGGCGCGCGCGTCGATCCAGAGCGCCTCGCCGGCCCAGGTCGGCAGCGTCTCCATGGAAAGTTCGTTGGCGGGCGCGGCGGGATTTCTCCGCGCCGTCATTTCCGGGTGGAAAAAGTAGGTCGTCGCACCCGGGACCGCGGCGAGGACGAGCAGAAGCGACATTCGCGCGAGCACCGGTTGCATCACGTCGAAAAACGGGTTGGCGCGAGGGAGGCGTCGAGATCGACCAAGCGCGCGAAGGGACGGGGCTCCATGGAAAGGCCTGCCAAGCCGAGGCGAAGCGACGGCCGGACGCAATGCCGGCCCATTGGAAAACCATCGCTCCGTTTTCGCCCCCCCTTCGCTGCGGCCGTCGATCTGGTCGAAATCACGCGCGAGCGGCCGCGCGGCGTTCCTGCCGCTTCTCCCGGCGCGCGGGCCAGAGATTTCCCCGGGCCTGAACAGGCCGTGATTCGCCGCCACGTCCCGTGGCTCAGAACCGAACGCACACCGGCTTGGGCGTGGGGAAGGGGCGTCCAGCGGGCGAGAGATCCCCGCTGGCCGGATCGACGGCGAAAAGCTCCACCCGTCCCGCATCCTGGCCGGCCACGAGCAGCCAGCGCGCGTCCGGACTCAGCGCGAAGTGCCGCGGTTTGGCCGGCGCCGGCAGATGCGCCTTGAGCGTGAGTCGCCCGCTGGCGGGGTCGCGCTCGAACACCGCGAGCAGATCCACACCGCGCACCGAGGCGTAGACGCGCCGGCCCGAGGGGTGCGTCGCGATCTCCGCCGACTTCGAGGGCGCGGATACGCCGCCCTCCGGCAGCGCGGAAACGGTCTCCATGAGCGTGAGCATCGCCTCCTTTTCGTCGTAGGCGGCGACCGAGACGCTGTTGCCCAACTCGTTCACGATGTAGACCTGTTTCCCGTCCGGGGAAAAGCAGGCGTGCCGCGGGCCGGAGCCGCGCGGCAGCTCGAGCGAGGCCTGCGGCGGGTTGGGCGCGAGCGCGAGCGAGGCGGGATCGCAGGCGTAAAGATAGACGCGGTCCGCGCCGAGGTCGGGCACGAGCAGCAGGCGGCCGTTCGGCGCCCAGGTGACGCCGTGCGCGTGCGGCGCCTCCTGCCGCCCCGGCACCGCGCCCGAGGCTTGGTGATGCTCGAAAAACGCCGCCTTTTCCCCGATGCGCCCGTCGGGATCCAGGCGGTGCACGATCACGCTGCCGCCCGCGTAGTTCGCGACCGCGATCAGGCGGCCGTCGGGCGAGATCGCCACGTCGCAGGGGCCCGCCCCCTCGGTCGGGCTCGAGTTCAGCGGAGCGAGGCCGTCCGAGTCGTCGACGGCGAAGGCGTGCAGGCGGCCCTGGCCGGCCTCCGTCACCGCGTAGACGAAGCGCCCGTCCGCGGAACGCGCGAGGAAGGAGGCCCTCGGCACCGCGGCCACGGCCCGTCCGCCGCTCAGGGCCCCCGTGGCGGGATCGAAGTCCGCCGCCTGGATCGCGTCGGCGTAGTTGCCGAGGAAAACCGGGATCGTCTTGGGCGCCGCGGCCGCGTGCGGAGGCAGGAGGGCGAGGGGCGCGGCGGTGAAAAAGGCCCGGGCGAGGGTGGCGAAGACGGTCGACATGAAGCGTTTGGTCAGCGCCCGGTCTCGAAGGTTGCATGTCGGCGGGCGGATTTTCAGCGTGGCCGGTTCCATGGCCCTTTTCAGTCTCCTCGATCTCACGCACGCCTTCGGTGGCGCCCCCGTCCTCGACCACGTCAACTTCCAGGTCGATCCGGGCGAACGCGTGTGCCTCGTCGGTCGCAACGGCGCGGGCAAGTCCACGCTGATGAAGCTGATCGCCGGCGACATGAAGCCCGACACCGGCCAGGTTTTCCGCCAGCCCGGCGCCCACTTCGCCCGTCTCGTGCAGGAGGTGCCGCAGGACCTCGCCGGCTCCGTGCACGATGTCGTCGCCTCCGGCGTGCGCCGCGACGTCGGCGGCCACGAGGAGGACTGGGAGATCGACGTGCGCGTCGAGGATCTCATCGCCCGCCTCCAGCTCGATCCGCACGCCGAGGTCTCGACCCTCTCCGGCGGCCTCAAGCGCCGCGTGCTCCTCGGTCGCGCCATCGCGAGCAAGCCCGACCTCCTTCTCCTCGACGAGCCGACCAACCACCTCGACATCGAGAGCATCCTCTGGCTCGAGGAGTTCCTGCTCAGCGAAAAGATCGCGCTCTTCTTCGTCACCCACGACCGCGCCTTCCTGCAAAAGCTCGCCACCCGCATCGTCGAGCTCGACCGCGGCGTCCTCACCAACTGGGCCTGCCCCTACGACGTGTTCCTCGTCCGCCGCGCCGAGCGCCTCGAGGCCGAGGAGCGCCAGCGCGCCGCCGCCGACAAGAAGCTCGCCCAGGAGGAGGAGTGGATCCGCCGCGGCGTGAAGGCCCAGCGCAAGCGCGCCGGCGCCCGCATCGAGGCCCTCTACGCCCTGCGCGCCGAGCGCAAGGCCCGCCGCGAGCGCGCGGGCAACGCGAACATCAAGATCTCCACCGCCGAGGAGTCCGGCGTGAAGGTCATCGAGGCCGAAAACGTCTCCTTCGCCTATCCCGGCGCCGCGCCGATCGTGCGCGATTTTTCCGCGATCATCACCCGCGGCGACAAGATCGGTCTCATCGGCCCCAACGGCGCGGGCAAGACCACCTTCCTCAAGCTCCTCCTCGGTCAGCTCCAGCCCACGGGCGGCGTGCTCAAGCACGGCACCAAGCTCGAGGTCGTCTACTTCGACCAGCTCCGCGCCCAGATCGACGACGACAAGACCGTCGCGGACAACGTCTCCGACGGCAATTCGCACGTCACCGTCCAGGGCCGCTCGCGCCACGTCATCAGCTACCTCCAGGACTTCCTCTTCGACCCCACGCGCTCGCGCACGCCCGCCAAGGTGCTCTCCGGCGGCGAACGCAACCGCCTGCTTCTCGCCCGCGTCTTCACCAAGCCGGCCAACGTCCTCGTGCTCGACGAGCCGACCAACGACCTCGACGCCGAGACGCTCGATCTCCTCGAGAACCTCCTCGTCGAGTTCGAGGGCACAGTGCTCGTCGTGAGCCACGACCGCAAGTTCCTCGACGAGGTCGTCACCGGCACCTTCGTCTTCGACGGCCGCGGCGGCATCGAGGAGTTCATCGGCGGCTACAGCGACTGGGTCGCCGAAAAGGCCAAGCAGGCCAAGGCCCCCGTCGCCGCGCCCAAGGCCAACGCCCGCGCCATCGCGACGCCCGCCGCGTCCAAGGCCTTGGAGGGCGCGGCTCCGTCCGCGCCGAAACGCAAGCTCACCAACAAGGAGCAGCGCGAGCTCGCCGAACTCCCCGCCCGTATCGAAAAACTGGAGACCGAGCAGGCGGGGCTCGTCGCCAAGCTCGGCGACCCGAAGTTCTTCAAGTCCGACGCCGCCACCGTGCGCGCCGCCGAGGCCCGCCTGCGCGAGATCGAGGCCGAGCACGCCACCGCTTTCGCCCGCTGGGAGGAGCTCGAGGCCGCCAACGCCGGCTGACCCCGGGCGGCCTTGCGGGGCGGGCCCTTGTCCGCGTCGCGGGCATGGTGCGGGCGTCGCCTCGGCGGGCGGGGGCGGTCCCGCGGTCGAGGTCGGGATTGAATTCATCCGCCGGAGCTTGCAGCGTGCCGCCATGCCTTCGCTTTCCGGGCCCCTCATCCCCAGCTTCTTGCGCGGACTCCCCCGGCTCGCCGTGCTCGGGTCCGTCCTCGTCCTCGCCGACGTCGCGGCGCGCGCCGGCGAGGCGCGGGTCTGGACCTCCGCCGACGGCAAGACCGTCAACGCCGAGCTCGTCTCCGCCACCGACACCACCGTGACCATCCGCGCCGAGGGCGGCCGCGAATACACGATCCCGCACGAGCGCCTCAGCGCCGCCGACCGCGAGTTCATCGCCGACCACCTCGAGACCAAGAAGGCCGAATACGACGCCATCGTCTGGCCCGCCGCCACCGCCGAGGAGCCGATCAAGGCCTCCTTTTTCAAGCGCCTGCATGGCCTCGACTCCAAGCGTTTCAACGCCACCTACGCGGGCAAGATGCTCCTCCTCCAGGGCCAGGTCTCCGAGGTGCGCGAAGACCGCATGAGCTCCAACCAGGGCGTCATCATCGCGCTCGACACCGAGGACAAGATCCCCGCCGAGTTTCGTTTCAACAAGGCCAGCTACGACAAGGATCTCACCATCCTGCTCGGCATGAACTACAGCCGCTACCGCGGCCCCTACGACGAGGACGAGTTTCGCGTCCGCGTCGTCGACAAGAGCCTGCTCGTCGAGCGCCGCTACGTGACCAGCCGCGACGGCTACTACAACGTGGGCGGCAACTGGCGCTACCGGAACAACTGGTCCGAGTGGCAGCCCGTCTCGCGCCCCCTCGCACGGGGCGACGTGGTCAAGATCCGCGGCGAGTTCGTCAGCGTGTTCAACTCCGTCATGTCCTTCAACGACGCGGTGTTGATCGACCCTTCCGCCAACACGACCCGCATCGGCGTTCGCTGAGCGCCTAGCCGCGCCGCGCGGCGTCGATGGCGGCGACGTCGATCTTCCCCATCTCCATCATCGCCTCGAACGCGCGCCGCGCCTCCTCGCCGCCGGCGCTGAGCGCCTCGGTGAGCGTGCGCGGCGTGATCTGCCAGTTCAGGCCCCAGCGGTCCTTACACCAACCGCAGGCGCTCTCCTGGCCGCCGTTGCCCACGATCGCGTTCCAGTAGCGATCGGTCTCCTCCTGCGAGTCGGTCGCGACCTGGAAGGAAAACGCCTCGCTGTGCGGAAAAAGCGGTCCGCCGTTGAGGCCGATGCAAGGGATGCCCAGCACGGTGAACTCCACCGTGAGCACGTCCCCCGCCTTGCCCATCGGGTAGTCGCTCGGCGCGCGGTGCACGGCCTTCACCACGCTGTCGGGAAAAGTCGTCGCATAAAAACACGCCGCCTCCTCGGCGTCTTTGTTGAACCAAAGGCAGATCGTGTTTTTGGGGACCAAGTTCTTCATGCGGGGATCCTCACAAAGACAGGGCCGGCGGGCCGAAGTTCGAGCCTCGTTTCGGACCGCCTTGGCGTCAGGCGCGGTGGCGTGTGGGAAAGCGGCTTGGGCCGGCCTCGCCCAAGCTCGCATCTGCTTTTCAGGCTCACCTCTGCCTCGGCATCCTGGCCGAAGCCCGGTCCCCGCTCACGCGGACTCGCCTTCCTGCCCCGCCACGTCTCAGCGAGCGGCGAGCTCTTCCGCCGTCGGCATCGTGTAGGTGATCTTGCCTTCGATGACCTCGCGCAGGGCGATGTCCTCGGGGGCGAGCTTCTCGAGCGAGACCACGAGCGGGCGACTGCCGCGTTTGAATTGTTTCACGCGTCGGGAGATCACGTTGATCAGGATATTCGGGTCCTCGATGACTTTGCGGGCGGCCTGCAGATAATCGTTTCGCATAGGGTGTGTCGCCGGCCGGACTCGGACTCGAGCGGCCAACCCCGGCATTCTAAAAAAGGCCCGTCGTATTCACGACCTGATACGGTGCGCGCCGGCGGAGAAGCGGGCAAGGGCTTGGCCGGCCATCCGCTTGCGTCCTGTAATTGTTTCGGCGGTGGCGGATGAACTATTCGCAATTTTCCATGTTTCAGCGATTTATGGAGATGGATATCGCCATGGGCGTGGTGACGCGGGATACAAGCGGGAGCGCGGGCGAGGGAAGGTTTTCCCCCGCGGCGCCAAACCAACACACGAATCCCATGGGCGACCGCTCTCCAAAATCGAACCAGAAACAGGCCACGCAAAAACAGGCGAAGGCCGATGTGGTGAATCAAAAGAAGCAGGCCGTGATCACCGCGCAGCAGGCCACCAAGGCCAAGGCCGCGGCGGCGAAGAAGAAGTAAGCGCGCGCGAAGACCCAAAAATCCACTTCCATGGCTAAGTCACAAAACTCCCAGAAACAGACAAAGAAGAAGCCGCTCAAAACCCCGGCCGAGAAAAAGGCCGCGAAGCGCGAAAAGAAAAACCGCTAAGAGCCTAAGCTCGCCGAGGCGGATTTCAGCCCTGCCCCAGAGGCCTGCGACTCAACGCATCGCGGGGCGCAGGGCGCGGCGCAGTTCGCTGGCTAGGCTGAGCTGTTCGCGGCAGGAGGCGGCCACCGCTTCGGCGTCGCCGCTCTCCGGCGCGAGGATACGGAACGCGACAAGCAGTGAAGTGCCGGCGGGGATCTTGGCGGTGGCAAGGCGGCGGGCGCAAAGGTCGCGCAGGCTGCCGGCGCGCGATTCGAGAACGAGGTAGATCGCTTCCGCTTGGCTCTCGCCCTTCGCATAGATCACGGCGATGCCGGGTGAGCCGGCGGGGATGGCGGTGCTGACTTCGCTCGCGGCGCAGGTGCTGAGTTCATAGCGGGCCTGCCAGGAGGAAGCGGTATCGGTTTGCATCCTTCACCGTCCGGGAGGCGGGGCGGCAACACAAGGTGCATTCTCGCGTGGCCCTGGGCGATCGGCGCAGCCGCGCATAAAAAAGGCCCGGGCGTGAAACGCTCCGGGCTGCGAGGAGCTCGCGGTCCGACCGACGCCAGAGCCGCCCGGAATCGGCCCGACAAGGACGCCGCGTTGAGCTTTGGCGAAGGGGGCGAACCAATCTTTTGGACGCTCACTCTCCGAGCAGCCTAAGCGTGGCCGGGTCGGCTTCGCCGGCGTAGAATTGGTCGAGGGCGGCTTGCCAGAGCGGATCCTCCGCGGCCGCGACAGCGCGGAAGAGCGTGAGGCAGGAGCGGAACTTGCCGTCGTCGGGCGAGCCGAGGATGGCGTGGGCGCTCTTGTCTTTGTGGACGAGGAGGGCCGCGACGCATTCGCGCAGCCGCGCGCCGAGGACGGGGTGGGCGAGGTAGGCCGCCGCCTCCGCCGCGTTCTCGATGCCGTAGTAGGTCGCGTTGTGGCTGCTGCCGAGACCGCGAAGCTGCGGGAGCACAAACCACATCCAATGCGTGCGCTTGTCCCCGGCCTGCAGCTCGGCGAGCGCGGTGGAGTAGAGCGGAGCCTGGGCGTCGAGAAAGCGGGAGAGGTTCATGGAAAAATAGGCGTTTCGTTAATCGACGCCTAGGTCTTGAACGAAGCGAGCGTCGTCGGAGAAGCGGGTGACCAGCTATGCCAGATAGCGGCAGCGCTGCCTTGCCCTATAAAACGCACATGCCTAAGCTCGCGTTACCCTCTGGTTCGCATGCGTATTACTAAAATCCGGATTGAGAACTTTCGATCCATTAAGCAGGCCGAGTTTGCTCCATCGGAGTTCAATGTCTTCGTCGGTCAAAACAACCACGGGAAAACGAACCTCTTCGAAGCGCTCGAGTGGTTTTATAACGGTAGCGGCGACATCGGCCAAATTGCACACATGCGCGACGGCACCTGTGACGTGTCTGTAGAGATAACCTATACTGGTGTGCAGGCTGGCATTGAGGCCGTCAGGAGCGAAAAGACCAAGAAGTCGTTCGCGGAGTTTGCCGGCGGCCGCGACGAGCTTCGCGTCATTCGGCGCAAGGCTGACGCTTCAAAGCGCGCCCTCTGGCTGCCTGATAAACAAGAGTGGTCAGTCAAAAACTTCGCCGGCTTCGACAGGTCGTTCAATGACTGTCTTCCCCGTCTTCAATTTGTGGCCACAACGACGAAGCTCGGTGAGGTTTCGAAGTTCTCAAAAAAGACACCGATTGGTGAGATGCTTTCTGGTGTGCTGGCCGCGATCATGGAACAAAGCCCGCAATATCGGGAGTTTCGCTCCAAGTTTGAGGAACTATTCGGCGATGATGCCTCCGACATCCGCCGAGAACTAAACTCACTTGGCGGGAAAGTTCGAGAACACTTGGCTCGTCAGTTCCCAGAATGCTCCAAGATCCTTTTTGAGGTCGGTCAGCCTGCGTTCGACGACCTACTTAAAAACTTTGAAACATCCGTGGATGATGGAATTCAGACCACAGCCGCAGAAAAGGGTGATGGGATGCAACGAGCGCTCATGCTTGCGATCATCAAAACCTACTCTGACTACCGCCGGGAGAAGGACGAACTTGGAAAGCGATTTCTCTTCTTGATCGATGAGGCCGAGCTGCACCTGCATCCAACGGCGCAGCGCCAACTAAAAGAAGCGCTACTCGTTCTCGCTGCCAACGGTGACCAAGTGTTCGTCAATACTCACTCGTCGGTGCTCATCGCCGATGACCACACGAACCAAAGTGTCTATCGTGTCGAAAAGAAGGCGTTTCAGTCGGAGGTGAGCCCAGTCGGTCCACTCGATAAGCCGCAGGTCGTCTTTGACCTTTTGGGCGGTAGTCCGGCAGATCTCATGTTCCCTAACAACTTTATCGTTGTAGAGGGGCGGACGGAATTTGAGGTCCTGTCACGCGTGGCTCGTCGCTTCTACTCCTCTCAGCCGAGGGTGCAGATTATTTTCGCCGGCGGGGATACGGAACGCCAAGCGAAGTCTATCGACGCGATCAACACGGCATTCACGCCGCTCAACCAGACGCCAGTTTACAAGAACTGCCTCGTCGTCCTCTGCGATAAACCAAACACAAACCAAGGGGAAAACTTTTCGAGGTTTAAGCAAAACAACTCCCATCTCGAAACCAATCGTCAGCTATTCGTTAGTGACGCAGGGTCTATCGAGGAGACCTACCCGGCCGAATGGAAAAAGACTGCCAATCAAGTTCGCGTAATGACGATGCGCGAAAAGACAGATCTTGGGAAACTGGTTGGCGAGAATATCTCTCAAACTGACTTCGAAGCGTCTATGTCGGCGGCATTCGCAGCTCTGAAGCGAGCTTGGGAATTGGCGCATCGTTAGCGGATAGAATCATAGTCGGCGCACCAATGGGGCCGGGCCAATACTTGTTATCCGACGTAGCGGAAGCGCGGATGCGCTTTCGACGGGTGGGCTTCACGGAAAC
>CAYTLL010000052.1:0-13453 GCA_964438755.1 uncultured Akkermansia sp.
TGCGGTTTAGCTGAAAGGCTAACGTGGGTTCGAATCCCACCCTCTCCGCCAGTTTCTCCCCCCGGCCGCCGAAAAACGCCAAGGCCGCCCCCGCTCAAAGCACTGTGGGATGAGAACCCAAGGGTTTGACGAAGCGCAGCGAAGATGGGGCGACCGCAGGTCGGTCCGCAGGACTTGGGCGCAGCCAACTCAATTTTCCCTATCCAACTGTTTTCGCCCATCGGACGGCCCAAAGCCGCAAAGGCGAATGGCCTGCGAAAACCCGCCAAAATATGGCGCGTTCCCGCCAAGTTGCCCGTATCCGCGTCCCGACCGCTTCGGTTATCGTCCCGGGCGACCCCATGCCCGCCCCGCTCTTCCTCCGCATCCACCCCACGGACAACGTCGCCGTCACCCTCCGCGCCGTCGAGCCCGGCGCCACCTTCGAGGGCGTCGCCGCCACCGAGCCCATCCCCGGCGGCCACAAACTCGCCCTCCGCCCCATCGCCGCCGGCGAGCCCGTCATCAAATACGGCTACCCCATCGGCGTCTCCACCGCCCCCATCGCCGCCGGCGCCCACGTCCACAGCCACAACGTCCGCGGCAACCTGCCGGAAAAGCTCTCCGATCTGCGTTTCGCCGAAGTCGTCGCCGCCCGCCCCGGCTCAGCCACCGCCTCGCCCTCCGCCCCGCGCCCGCGCGACCGCTCCGGCGACACGTTTCTCGGCTACCGCCGCCCCGACGGTCGCGCCGCCACGCGCAACGAGATCTGGATCGTGAACACCGTCGGCTGCGTGAACATCGCCTCGGAAAAGATCGCCGCCGCCGCCCACGCCGAACTCGCCGCGCCCGGCTCCGGCATAGACGGAGTCTACGCCTTTCCCCACCCCTTCGGCTGCTCGCAGCTCGGCGACGACCTCAAGCACACCCAAAAAGTCCTCGCCGGCCTCGTCCGCCATCCCAACGCCGCCGCCGTCCTCATCCTCGGCCTCGGCTGCGAAAACAATCAGATGAAGGATTTCCTCGAGATCGTCGGCCCCCAGGCCGCCGAGCGCGTCCGCTGGTTCAACGCCCAGCAGGTCTCCGACGAGATCGAGTCCGGCCTCGAGGCCGTGCGCGAACTCGCCGCCTACGCGCGCCGCTTCCAACGCGAACCCATCCCCGCCTCCGAGCTCATCCTCGGCATGAAATGCGGCGGCTCCGACGGGTTCTCCGGCATCACCGCCAATCCCCTCGTCGGCCGCATCGCCGACCGCCACGCCGCCGCCGGCGGCACCGTCCTCCTCACCGAGGTCCCCGAGATGTTCGGCGCCGAGCGCATGCTCCTCGAACGCGCCGTCGACGAGTCGGTCTTCCGCGGCGTCATCGACCTCGTGAACGACTTCCGCGCCTACTTTCAAAAGCACAACGAGCCCATCGACGAAAACCCCTCACCGGGCAACAAGGCCGGCGGCATCACCACCCTCGCCGACAAGTCCCTCGGCTGCGTGCAAAAAGGCGGCCAGGCCCCCGTCGCCCAGGTCCTCCCCTACGGCGCCACCGCCCGCACCGGCCTCGGCGGCCTCGCCCTCATCCAGGGCCCGGGCAACGACGGCGTCTCCGGCACCGCCATGACCATCGCCGGCGCCCACCTGCTCTTTTTCACCACCGGTCGCGGCAACCCCATGGGCTTCCCCGCGCCGACCGTGAAGGTCGCCAGCAACACCGACCTCGCCACCCGCAAACCGCAGTGGATCGACTTCAACGCCGGCGCCATCGCCGACGGCACCGCCGGCTTCGAAGAGCTCACCGACGCGCTCTGGAAACAGCTCCTCGCGATCGCCTCCGGCACCGAGCGCACCCGCAACGAACTCCGCGGCCACCGCGAAATCGCCATCTGGAAAGATGGCGTGACCCTCTGACCCGCCGTCGTCCTCCGCGCCCTACCCGCCGCCTCTCCGTCCTCCCATCCGCCGCTCTTCCGTTCCCCCGATCCGCCACTCTGTCGTTCCGTCGTTCTGTCGCTCTCTCGTTCTGTCGCTCCGCCCCTCTCTCCGCCGCCTCCTTCATCCCCATGTCCACCACCCCCGCCGCGCTTCCGAAGCTCACCGCCGCCGCCCTCGGCGCCGCGACCAACCACCGCCCCGAGCGCATCCTCCAGTTCGGCGAAGGCGGCTTCCTCCGCGGCTTCGTCGACTGGATGATCCACCGGCTCAACCAGCGCGGGCTCTTCGAGGGCAGCGTAGTCGTCGTGCAGCCGCTCGCCACCGGGCTCGTCGACGAGCTCAACCGCCAGAACGGTCTCTTCACCCTCGTGCAGCGCGGCGTCGTCGGCGGCGAGGTGCGCGAGGAGATCGAGATCGTGCGCTCCATCCGTCGCGGTCTCAACCCCTACGCCGACTTCGCCGGCTACCTCGCCTGCGCGTGCAATCCCGACCTGCGTTTCATCGTCTCCAACACCACCGAGGCCGGCATCGCCTGCCACCCCGACGACCGCGTCGACGCCGAGCCTCCCGTCTCCTTCCCCGCCAAGCTCGTCCGCCTCCTCCTCGAGCGTTTCCGCGCCTTCGGCGGCTCCGCCGAAAGCGGGCTCGTCGTCCTCCCCTGCGAGCTGATCGAGTTCAACGGCACCAACCTCCGCCGCTGCGTCCTCGAGACCGCCGCGAAGTGGGCGCTCGACGCCGCCTTCGTCGCCTGGGTCGAGAAACACGTCGTGTTCTGCAACACCCTCGTCGACCGCATCGTCACCGGCTACCCGCGCGACGAGGCCGCCGCCCTCTGCGCCCGCCTCGGCTACGAGGACGCGCTGCTCAACACCTGCGAGCTCTTCCACGCCTGGGTCATCGAGGGCCCCGCCTCGATCGCGAACGAACTCCCCTTCGCCAAGGCCGGCCTCGAGGTCGTATTCACTTCCGACTACAAACCCTACCGCGACCGCAAGGTCCGCATCCTCAACGGCGCCCACACCTCCACCGTGCTAGCCGCCCACCTCGCCGGCCACGACCTCGTCAAGCAGATGCTCGACGACCCGCTCTTCGCCGGCTTCCTCCGCCGCGCGCTCAACGAGGAGATCATCCCCACCCTCGACCTGCCGCGCCCCGACCTCGACGCCTTCGCCGCCGCCGTGCTCGAGCGCTTCGCCAATCCCTTCGTGAAACACGCGCTGCTCAGCATCTCGCTCAACTCCACGAGCAAGTTCACCGCGCGCGTCCTCCCCTCGCTCCAGACCTACCTCGCGCGCCGCGGCTCGCTCCCGCCCTGCCTCGTCTTCTCCCTCGCCGCGCTCATCGCCTTCTACCGCGGCACCGAACTTCGCGACGGCGCGCTCGTCGGCCGACGCCCATCCGGAGACGACTACCTCATCAAGGACAACCCCGAGGTCCTCGCCTTCTTCCGCGCGGTCTGGTCCGCCGCCGACACCTCGCCCGCCGCCGTCGCCAAGGCCGTCCTGGGCAACACCGCCCTCTGGGGCGGACAGGATCTCACGACCCTGCCCGGCCTCCCCGCCGCGCTCGCCTCCGACCTCGCCGCCATCCTCGGCTCCGGCATGCGCGCCGCGCTGGAAAAACGCCTCGCCGGCTGATCATCCGCGCCATCCCTCGGGCGTCACGGCCCCGCTTCCGTCGTCGACACGGACCCGCCCCAGGCTGTTACGGTAACAGCCGCCATGAGCCGCCCCGAATCCGACTCCCCCCGGCCCACCCTGCGGCAGATCGCCGCCCGGACCGGCGTGAGCGTGATGACCGTTTCCCGCGCGCTCCGGGACAGCCCCCTGGTCACCGAGCCGCTCCGCGAGCGGATCAAAAAGACCGCGCAAAAACTCGGCTACCGACCCGACCCCGAACTGGCCAGGCTGATGAAGCGCCTGCGCCGGAACAAAAAATCCTCCTACGTCGCCACCTTGGCCGCGATCAGCTCGGTCGAGGAGGGCATGGAACCCCGCACCTTGCTCACGACCTGGACCAGCGCCCAGACGCGCGCCGAGGAGCTGGGCTATCGGCTCGAACTGTTCCGCCCAAAGACCCCGACCGAGTTCAATCGCCAGCTGCAACGCACCTTGGTCAATCGCGGCATAGAAGGCGTCCTCCTCCTGCAGATGACCTACCCCTCCGACGTCGGCGCCCTGCTCGACTGGGAAAAATTCTCCGTCGTCGCCGCCTCGCCCAGCGTCATCCACCACGCCTTCCCGCAGGTCGGCGCCAACTACTACCAAAACGCCCGGCTGCTCTGCGCCGAACTCGCGCGCCGCGGCTGCGCCCGGATCGGCTTCGTCGCCACCGAGACCTTTTGCGTGCGCACCGACGACGCTTTCCGCGTCACCACGGCCTGGCACAACCTGCGCGCCCCCGCCCCGCCCCCCGCCCCGCTCATCGCGTCGTCGCGACTCCCTTCGCGAGGCGAGCTTCTCGCCTGGCTCGCCCGCGAAAAACCCGACGGCGTCATCGCTCACAGCCCGGAAGCCGCCGCCTTCGTCGCCGAACACATCGCCGCCTCAGACGCGCCCCGCCCTTTCCTCGCCTGCACCAACGTGGACCCGGACACGACGCGCTTCCCCGGTGTGGACGAACGGCGCGAGCAGATCGGACGCAACGCCGTCGACCTGCTCGCCAGCCTCGTCGCCCGCGGTGAAAAGAGCGACCGCGCCTCGCCCATCGGCATCCTCGTCAACGGCCGCTGGACCGAGCCGCGCTGAGGCCGCTTCCAAAATTCTCCCGCCCCCGCGCGTCGCCGTATTGTTATCGTAACAAACCGGGCGGCTTGGCCCCGCCGTTCTTCCGTCTACTTTTTTGCGCCATGTCCCCACGTTTCCCCCTCCGGGCCGGACTCTTCGTCCTGCTCGCCCTCGTTCACCTCGCCATCCCGCGCCTCCAAGCCCAGCGCGCGGCCTACGACTTCAACCCCGGCTGGCGCCTCTCCTTAGGCGATGAACCGGCCGCCTCCTCCCCCGCCTTCGACGACGCCGCGTGGAAACAAGTCACCCTGCCACGCGCATGGAACGAGGACGACGCCTTCCGCGTCGCCATCGACAAGCACCCCACCGGCATCGCCTGGTATCGCAAGAGCTTCGTCCTGCCTCCCGGCTCGGAAGGCAAAAAGGTCTACCTCGAGTTCGAGGGCGTCCGCCAAGGCGCGGAGTTTTTCCTCAACGGCAAATCCATCGGCCTCCACGAGGACGGCATCACCGGCGTCGGCTTCGACATCACCGAGGCCGCCAAAGCCGCCCCCGCCGTCAACGTCCTCGCCGTCCGCACCGACAACGCCTGGGACTACCGCGAGCGCGCCACCAAGGGCCGCTACCAGTGGAACGATAAAAATTTCAACGCCAACTACGGCGGCATCCCCAAAAACGTCCGCCTCCACGTCGTCGACCGCCTCCACCAGACGCTCCCGCTCTGGAACGGCCTCGGCACCGTCGGCGTCTATGTCTACGCCCAGGACTTCGATCTCCCCGCCGGCGCCGCCACCCTTCACGCCGACGCCGAGGTTCGCAACGACCACTCCGCCCCGCGCAGCTTCGGCTACGAGGTCGAGGTCGCCGACCTCGCCGGCAAGGTGCTCTCCACCTTCCGCGCCGAAAAACCCGTGACCCTCGCCGCCGGCGCCACCGCCACCGTCTCCGCCGCCGCCCGCGTCTCCGGCCTGCAATGGTGGACCTGGGGCCGCGGCAATCTCTACGACGTCACCACCCGACTTTTCGTCGACGGCAAACCCGTCGACTCCGTCCGCACCCGCACCGGTTTCCGCCAGACCAAGTTCGCGAACGGCATGGTCGAGCTCAACGGTCGCGTTCTCCAGATGAAGGGCTACGCCCAGCGCACTTCCAACGAGTGGCCCGCCCTCGGCATGTCCGTCCCGCCCTGGGTCAGCGATCTCTCCAACGGCCTCATGGTCGAGAGCGGCGGCAATCTCGTCCGCTGGATGCACATCGCCCCCTGGCGCCAGGACGTCGAGTCCTGCGACCGCGTCGGTCTCATCCAGGCCATGCCCGCCGGCGATTCCGAGAAAGACGTCGAGGGCCGCCGCTGGGAGCAGCGCGTCGAGGTCATGCGCGCCTCCATCATCTCCTACCGCAACAATCCCTCCATCCTCTTCTACGAGAGCGGCAACAACGGCATCTCCGAGGAGCACATGGCCGAGATGCGCGCCGTCCGCGACCGCTACGATCCCCACGGCGGCCGCGCCGCCGGCTCCCGCGACATGCTCGGCAGCAAGGTCGCCGAATACGGCGGCGAGATGCTCTACATCAACAAGAGCGCCGGAAAACCCTTCTGGTCCATGGAATACTCCCGCGACGAGGGCCTCCGCAAATATTGGGACGAGTTCTCCCCGCCGTATCACAAAAACGGCGACGGCCCGCTCTACCGCGACGCCCCCGCCCCCTCCTACAACCACAACCAGGACTCCCACGCCATCGAGGATGTCCGCCGTTGGCATGACTACTGGCGCGAGCGCCCCGGCACCGGCTCCCGCGTCAGCAGCGGCGGCGTGAACATCATCTTCTCCGACTCCAACACCCACTACCGCGGCGCCGAGAACTACCGCCGCTCCGGCGAGGTCGACGCCATGCGCATCCCCAAGGACGGCTTCTTCGCCCACCAGGTCATGTGGGACGGCTGGGTCGACGTGGAGCGCACCCGCGCCCACCTCATCGGCCATTGGAACTACGCCCCCGAGGTGACCAAACCCGTCCACGTCGTCTCCAGCGCGGAGGTCGTCGAGCTCCGCCTCAACGGCCGCAGCCTCGGTCGCAACGACAAGCCCGAGTATCGATTCCTCTTCAGCTTCCCCGGCGTGAAGTGGGAGCCCGGCGTGCTCGAGGCCATCGGCTACGACAAGACCGGCAAGGAACTGTGCCGTGATCGCCGCGAGACCACCGGCCCCGGCGTCGCCCTCCGCCTCAAGTCCCGCGTCGCACCCGACGAGCTCGGTTTCAAGGCCGACGGCGCCGACCTCGCCCTCCTCGAATTCGAGGTCGTCGACGCCCAAGGCCGACGCGTGCCCACCGCGCTCGACATGGTCGAGTTCACCGTCGAAGGCCCCGCCGAGTGGCGCGGCGGCATCGCCCAAGGCCCCGAAAACTACATCCTCTCCAAGAGCCTCCCCGTCGAGTGCGGCGTCAACCGCGCCTTCCTCCGCTCCACCCCCACGCCCGGCAAGATCGTCGTCCGCGCCGCGTCCGGAAAACTGAAGCCCGCCGAACTCGCGCTCGAGACCGTCGCCGTGCCCGCCGCCGTCTCCGCCGGCGTCTATCCCCGCCTCCCCGCCTCCGGCGCCAAGCCCGCCTTCATCCGCCCCGCTCCCGCCGCGACGACGAGCTATCGTGTCACCCGCACGTCCGTCGCCATCGTCTCCGCCAAGTCCGGCGGCAACGACGACAAGATCGCCCTCGCCTACGACGACGACGAGGAGACCGCCTGGAGCAGCGGCGACACCCAAGGCGCAGCTTGGGCCGAGTTCACCCTCGCCCGCCCCGCCGAGCTCACCGAGCTCACCGCCCGCCTCCCCGGCTGGCGTTCCCGCACCTACCCCATCCTCGTCACCGTCGACGGCAAGGAGGCCTACCGCGGCACCACGCCGGTCAGCCTCGGCTACGTCACGCTCCCGCTCCGCCCCACCAAGGGCCAGGTCGTCCGAGTGCAACTCGTCGGCAAGGGCGAGGTCGACGCGACCTTCGGCGTCATCACCGAGGTCGCCAACGCCAACAACGCCTCCGACCGCGCCCCCGTCGCCAAGGGCTCCCTCGGCATTGTCGAGATCGAGTTCTACGAGGCCGCCCCCGCCTCGCGCTAGGTGTTTTCACGCCGCCCGAAAGAGTGACGTTTCCTCTCCGATCCCGCCCCGGGCGTCCCGGGGCAGGATCGTTTTTTATGCCCGGCCTGCCTCCGGCCGCGCTTCCCCAAATGGTTGCCGCCCCCTTTCCTATGCGCCCGTTTGCGTCGTTTATATTCGGATACGCTCTCTCGACGCCAAACCCCGGCTACGAACTCTTACGGTAAGACGTATCTGCTCTGCCGCTCCGCCGGGTTTCGCGTATCCTTTTGGATCTCGGTTCCCCTCCCGATTCCCCGTCACGACCGCGCGTTTGTCCCGCGCCTCGCCCGCCCCTTTCCTTCCCCATGCTGCTCCGCGCCTTGCTTGTTCTTATCCCGGGCCTCCTCCTCGCGCCCGCCGTCCGTGCCCACTCTCCGGGCGAAAGCAGCCTCGTCCTCGCCGCCGACGAGGAGAATCTGACCCTGCGTTTCACGCTCTCGCTCCAGGCGGCCGCCAGTCTTCTCGGCGCCGAAACCACCCCGCCGCTCTCCGCGGCGACCTTCGAGCAACACCGCGACGCGTTGCGAGACGCCGCCCCGCGCGCCTGCGTGCTCCTCGGTGCCGACGGCCGTCCCCTCGCCCCCGAGCGTGTCCTCGTCTCCCTGCACGAAGGCCCCGACATCAGGGTCGATTTCATCTTCCCCGCCGCCGCGCGCCCCGCCGCGCTGCGTCTTCCCGTTCTTTCAAATCTCGGTCCCGAGGCCTGGTGCCTCGTTTCCGATCTGCGCTCCGGCGATCCCGTCCGAGCCGTTCTCGGCGCCAAGTCCGCCGAACTCTCCCTTTCCGCCGCCCGATGAACCGCCGCCCGATGAATTCCCTCAAACGCCTGCTCCTCCCCCTCGGCCTCGCCATCGCCGCGCTTTGCCCGCCCGCGCTGCACGCCCAGCGCCAGATGGAGTCTCTCGGCCGCGGCCTCATCGTGCTCCGCACCAGCAGCACCCAGACCTACGTCGGCTGGCGCCTGCTCGGCAACGACCCCGAGGGCGTCGCGTTCAATCTCTACCGCTCGGCCAACGGCGGCGCCCCGGTCAAAATCAACGCCAGCCCGCTCACCACCACGACCGACTACGTCGACACGCCCGCCAACCTCTCCACCACCGCCTACGCCTACTCGGTCCGTCCCGTGGTCAACGGCGTCGAGGTCGCCGACGCCTGGGCCAACCCCGCCGGCGCCTCATCGTATTCGCTCCCGCTCAACGCCCCCGCGCGCCAGTATTTCCCCGTCACGCTCCAGCCCCCGCCCGGCGCCGCCAACGCCGACTACGACGTGAAGTTCTGCTGGGTCGGCGATTTCGACGGCGACGGCGAATTCGACTTCGTGGTCGACCGCCTGAACAAGGTCGTCACCTCCACCCAGTGGCTCCAGGCCTACAAGCGCGACGGCACCCTCCTCTGGCAGATGAACATGGGGCCCAACAGCCTCGGCCAGGACAACATCTACAGCAGTTCCTCGACCATCTCCGTCGGTCAGGCCGACGGCGTCGTGGTCTATGATCTCGACGGCGACGGCAAAGCCGAGGTCGCCGTCCGCACCGCCAACGGCGTCGTCTTCAACGCCGGCGCCGCGTCCGCGACCACCTTGGTCGCGCCCGACGACGAGGTGCAGTATATCTCGGTCGTCGACGGACTCACCGGTGCGGAAAAAGCCCGCTCGGTCATCCCCGTCCCCGCCGGCTGGGCCACCCGCACCCATATCCTCGGGACCAACATGGGCATCGTCTACGCCGACGGCCAGCGGCCCTCGATCTTCTTCCACGGCAAAAACCGCAACGCCGACCTGAGCTTCAACAACATGGCCGCCACCTGGGACTACCGCGGCGGCGTTCTCTCGCTCCGCTGGCTCTGGGACGCCCAGGCCTCGAACGAGCACTCCGCCGAGGGCCACCAGCTCCGTTTCGCCGACGTGAACAACGACGGCACCGACGAATACGTCGACATCGGCATGGTCGTGAAGGCCGACGGCTCCGGCCAGATCAACGGCGACAAAATCACCGAGATCGTCCACGGCGACCGCTACCACGTCGCCGACATCGACCCCGCCCGCCCGGGCCTCGAGACCTACCTGATCCAGCAAAACAACGGCACCGGCCTCGCCACCGCCTACCACTCCGCCGACAAGAGCGAGGTCATCAAAAAACTCTACGCCAGCGGCGTCATCGACGTCGGCCGCGGCACCATCGGCGCCTTCGTCCCCGCGCTCCCCGGCCTCCAGATGTTCTCCACCTTCGGCGGCACCTACGACGCCCAGGGCAACCAGATCTACGCCTCCGCGCCCTTCCCGCCCGAGACCATCTGGTGGGACGGCGACCTCGGCCGCGAGTTCCTCTCCACCATCGGAAGCTCCGCCACCAGCCCGGGTATCGATAAATTCAATACCGCCAACGCCACCAGCGGCCGCCTTCTCTCCCTCTACAGCGACCCCCAGGCCCCGAATTCCCCCTACAACAACTACATCGCCTACGGCGGCCGTCCCCAGTTCTGGGGCGACATCCTCGGCGACTGGCGCGAGGAGCTGCTCTGCGTCGCCTCCGACAACTCCGAGTTCCGCATCTACACCACCAAGACCGCCGATACCGCCAAGACCCACGACGGCGCCGCCTTCCGCATCTACACCCTGATGCACAACCCCCAGTATCGCATCCAGGCGACCGCCAAGGGCTACGTGCAGTCCAGCTACGTCGACTACTACCTCGGCTATGGAATGCCCCCGCCGCCTCCGCCGCCCATGGTCGGCGCCAAGCTCGTCTGGAAAGGCGGCCCCGGCGCCTCCGCCTGGGACGCCGGCTCCACCTCCGCGTGGAAAAACAGCGCCACCTCCGCGGCATCCCCCTTCGCCGCAGGCGACACCGTCCGCTTCGATCTCTCCGGCGACAACTCCGGCTCCGTCGCCCTTTCCGGCTCCCTCCAGCCCGGCGCGGTCTCCGTGTATTCCCCCAAGGACTACACCTTCTCCGGTTCCGGCTCGCTCGCCGGCTCGATGAAGCTCCTCAAGTCCGGCGCAGGCTCCCTCGTCCTGCCGGGCAACCATTCCTTCACCGGCGCCACCACCGTCCACGACGGCGCCCTCCGCGTCGACGGCGCCCTCTCCGGCTCCGCCGTCTCCGTCTGGGGCGGCACCTGGGGCGGCGCCGCCGCCAAGGGGCTCACCGGCGGCCGCCTCGCCGGCTCCGGCACCGTTTCCCAGCCCGTCACGCTGCGCTACCGCGGCGCCGTCACCCCCGGCACCGGCATGAACGCCGCCGGCACGCTCTCGCTCGGCGGCGGCCTCTCCGCCCGCGACGGCTCCGTCCTCGCCCTGGATCTCTCCGACGACCCGACCGGCCTCGCCCGCCCGAACGACCGCCTCGCCATCATCGGCAACCTCTCCCTCGCGGGCACGGTTTCAATCGTGGTCAACCCCCTCGACGGACGACTCTCCCCCGGCACCTACACGCTCGCCACCTACACCGGCTCGCTCACCGGCTCTGCCGCCAACCTTTCCGTGATCGTGCCCGAGGGCACGCCCTACTCCGTCGCCGTCGGCTCCGGCGCGCTCACGCTCACCATCCCCGTCACCCGCTCCGCCGACACCGTCACCTGGACAGGCGCCGTCTCCGGCGCCTGGGACCTCGCCAACAGCCCCAACTGGACTCTCGACGGCTCCTCCACCGTGTTCATCTCCGGCGATTCCGTCGTTCTCGACGACACCGGCGCCGCCCGCCCCACCCTCACGCTCGGCGTTCCGCTCCCCGTCTCGGGCGTCAGCGTTTCCGGCTCGGCCAACTACACGCTCTCCGGCTCCGGCTCCCTCGCCGGCCCCGGCGGCCTGACCAAGACCGGCCCCGGCACCCTCACGCTCAACACCGCCAACTCCTTCACCGGCCCGGTCTCCATCCGCGGCGGCGCCGTGGCCGTCTCATCCCTCGGCGACGCCGAGTTTCCCGGCTCCCTCGGCGCCTCCACCGCCGACGCCGCCAACCTCGTCATCGACGGCGGCGCCCTCCGCCTCGTCGGCCCGCAGACCAACACCAACCGCGGCCTCACCCTGGGCTCGTCAGGAGGCGCCATCGAGATCACCTCCGCCAACAGCTCCATCCAGATCAGCGGCTCCATCGGCGGAGCCGGTGCGCTCACCAAATCCGGTCCCGGCACCCTCCTCCTCGCCAACGCCAACACCTACGCCGGCGGCACCGTCATCGACGGTGGCAAGATCTACCTCGCCGGCTCGGTTGCCAACGAGGGCGGCCTCGGCTCCGGCGACGTCACCATCCGCAATGGCACCCTCTCCATGGCCGACGTCCAGAATTACGACGTCGCCGCCTGGAACCTCATCGTCCCCGCCGGCGCCACCGCCCGCCTCGACGCCGACGGACGCTGCAGCCTCACCGGCACGCTCAGCGGCTCGGGCGACCTCACCTACTACTCCCCCTACGTGCGCTCCGAGCTGAAGGGCAACTGGTCCGCCTTCACCGGCCGCATTCTCCATGTCGGCGGCGACTTCCGCATCAACAACACCGCCGGCTTCCCCAACGCCGCCCTCGACCTCGGCGCCAACACCTCCACCTACTACCCGCCCACCACCGGGGCGTCCGGCACCACCATCGCGATCGGCGAGCTCTCCGGCTCCGCCGCCACCGCCTCCATTTCCGGCGGCCCCACCTCCGGCCGCACCCTCACCTGGCGCATCGGCGATCGCAACACCGACTCCACCTTCGCCGGCTCCATCAAGAACGGCACCAGCACCACCGCCCTGACCAAGGTCGGCTCCGGCGCCCTCACCCTCACCGGCGTCAACACCTACACCGGCGCCACCTCCGTCTCCGCCGGCAAACTCGCCCTCTCCGCCGGCTCCTTGACCAGCGCCAACATCACCGTCTCCTCCGGCGCCGGCTTCGGCGGCAACGGCACCGCGACCGGCAACGTCACCTACAACACCAGCTCCGTCCTCCTCGCCAATCCCGCCGGCCCCCTCGCCATCACCGGCAACCTCACCTTCTCCGGCGCCGTCACCGTCTCGCCCGCCCCCGGCGCCACGCCCGCCGCCGGCACCTACACGCTCATCACCTACACCGGCACGCTCACCGGTTCTCCCGCCTTCGCGTGGAGCGGCCCCGGTTTCACCGCCACCTTCAACACCGCCACCGCCGGACAGGTCACCTACACGCTCGCCGCCGACACCGGACGCGCCGTCTCCACGCTCACCTGGACCGGCGCCGTCTCCTCCACCTGGGACGCCTCCGCCGCCAACTGGACCTACCCGGGCGGCTCCACCGCCTTCAAGGACGGCGACAGCGTCCTCCTCAACAACGGCGCCACCGCCACTTCGCTGACCTTGAGCGGTTCCCTCCGCCCCGCCCTCGTCACCGTCGACTCGAGCAAAAACTACACGCTCTCCGGCTCCGGCGCCCTCTCCGGCGACGCCGGCCTCGTCAAATCCGGCACGGGCACCCTCACGATCTCCACCGCCAACACCCACCTCGGCGGCGTCACCCTCGACGCCGGCACCCTCGTCCTGGGCAACGCGTCCGCACTGGGAGCCGGCACCCTCACCCTCAACGGCGGCACGCTCGACACCGGCGCGCTCGCCATCCCCAACCGCATCGAAGTCGCCGCCAATGCCACCATCACCGGCGGCAACTCCGGCGGCACCCAGGGCCTCACCGGCACCCTCGCCGGCTCCGCCGAAAACCTCACCCTCAGCACC
>CAYTLL010000052.1:13553-30297 GCA_964438755.1 uncultured Akkermansia sp.
CCAACGGCAACTCCACCCGCACCACCGCCCTCACGAAGATCGGCGCCGGCACGCTCACCCTCTCGGGCAACAACACCTACACCGGCGCCACCACCGTCTCCGCCGGCACGCTCCTCGTCACCGGATCTCTCGCCAACAGCGCCGTCACCGTCGCCGCCGGCGCGACCCTCGGCGGCACCGGCACCCTCGCCGGCAATCTCACCTTGGACACCGGCTCTCGCCTCGCCCTCGGTATCGGCGCCTCCGCCACCAAGGGCCCGACCGTCTCCGGCGTCAGCACGCTGACCGGCGACATCACCGTCGTCCCCACCCTCCTCGGCGGTGCGCTCGCGCCCGGCACGTATTCGCTCCTCACCTACGCCGGATCCCTCGCCGGTTCCCCGGTCTTCACCTGGCTCGACACCACCGGCTCCGGCTACGCCGCCTCCTTCGACACCTCCGTCGCCGGCGTGGTGAAGATCACCCTCGTGGCCCCGCCCGCCGCGCCCGCCGGCCTCACCGCCGCCGCCGGCAACGCTCGCGTCGACCTTTCCTGGCCCGCCGTCTCCGGCGCCGCGAGCTACACCGTGCTGCGCTCCACCACCAGCGGCTCCGGCCACGTCGCCATCGCCTCCGGCCTGACCACGACCACCTACGCCGACACCGGTCTCGTCAACAACACCGCCTATCATTACGTCGTCACCGCCTCCAACCTCGCCGGCGTCGGACCGCACTCTCCCCAGTCCTCTGCCATCCCGCGTCTGCCCGCCCCCGCCGGCCTCGTCGCCAACGCCGGCAACGCCCAGGTCTCGCTCTCTTGGTCCACCGCCGCCGGCGCCACCGGCTACCGCGTGCTCCGCTCCACCGTTTCCGGCTCCGGTTACCTCGCCGTCGCCGACGGCCTGACCGCGACCACCTATGCCGACACCGGCCTCAACAACGGCGGCACTTATTACTATGTCGTCGCGGCCATCGACGCCGGTGGCACCGGGCTCCTCTCCTCCGAGGCCTCCGCCACCCCGATCCAGCCGCTCAGCGCCCTCGAGAACTGGCGCCTCTCCCAGTTCGGCTCCGCCGAGGCCATCGACGACGCCGCGGATGACGCCGACCCCGACGCCGACGGCACGGTCAACCTCCTCGAATACGCCCTCGGCACCGATCCCAAGGTCGCCACCGCGCCCGCCTACCACGTTCAGATCTCGGGCGGCGTTCTCCAGTTGTCCTTCGCCCGCATCGCCGACGCTTCGCTCACCTACACCGTGCAAGGCTCGACCGACCTCGCAGCCTGGACCGATCTCTGGACCAGCACCGGTGCGCAAAACGTCACCGGCCCCGTCACCGTATCCGACACCGCCGCGCTCTCCACCTTCGCCCGCCGCTTCCTGCGCCTCCGCGTCGGCGTCGCCGCCCCTTGATGCTCCCCATGCATCGCCCGCGACTCCTTTCCCTCGTCGCCACGCTCGCCCTCTCCGGTTCCGCCGCCTCCGCGGCGGAACCGTCCCCGCCCGTCGCCCACATCGCCCGGTTCTCCGGCGATCGCGCCGCAGCCCTCACCTACACCTTCGATGACGCCCTGCGGGACCAATACACCCTCGCCGTGCCCATGCTCAACGAGGCCGGGCTCAAGGGCACCTTCTTCGTCATCCCGGGAAAAATCTCCGAAACCGTCGAGGACGCCGAAAAACGCAAAAACGACAAACGCGCCTGGGGCACCATCACCTGGGACGAGTTGAAGGAAATGTCCGGCCAAGGCCACGAGATCGCCAGCCATACCTGGACCCACCCCGGCCTCGCCAAGCTCCCGCCCGAGGAGGTCGAGGCCCAGTTTTCCAAGGCCGCCAACGCAATCCTCGCGCAGATCGGAAAACCCGCGCTCACCCTCGCCTTCCCGTTCAACCAATCGACGCCCGAGATCGAGGCCGCCGCGCTAAAACACCACGTCGCCTTTCGCGACTACCAACTCGGCATCGGCGGAAAAACCACCGTCGAATCCCTCGACGCCTGGGCCGACAAACAGGTCCGCGACCGCTCCTGGGGCGTCGCCATGTTTCACGCCATCGGCAGCGGCTACGCCGCCTTGTCCGATCCCGAGATCTTCCGCGTCCACCTCCGCCGCATGAAGAGCCGCGAGACCGAGATCTGGATCGACACCTTCGCCAACGTCGCCCGCTACGCGAAGGAGCGCGACGCCGCCAAACTCGTCGTCACCGACTCCGCTCCCGGCCGCCTCGTCTGCACGCTCACGGACGATCTCGACCCCGCCACCTACGACGTCCCGCTTACCGTCGTCTTCGAGATCTCCGGCGCCAGGACCGCCCGCGCCGAACGCGCCGGCCGCGAACTGTCCGCACGCGTCCGCCCCGCCTCGATCCAGATCGACGTCGCCCCCGCCGCCGAACCGATCACCCTCGTCTGGCGCTGACCTTTCCGCGCTTCGTTTCCCGCCGACCGCCCGCACATCATGCCCGCCCCGCGCCTCGTCATCGTTCTCATCGCCTTCTTTGTTTTCCCGTGGGCCCGCGCCCAGTCGCCCGGCGCCGCCACGTCTCCGACAAAGGAAAACCTCCACGTCTACCTCCTCATGGGCCAGTCCAACATGGCCGGCCGAGGCGCGCTCGACGCCACGCCGCCCGAGGCGAATCCGCGCATCCTTTCCCTCTCGCCCGAAGGCGCCTGGGTGCACGCGCGCGATCCCCTCCATGTGAAGATCGGCCGCACCGAGCCCGGCGTCGGTCCCGGCCTCGCCTTCGCGCTCGCCATGCTCGCCACCGATCCCGAGTCCGCCATCGGCCTCGTGCCTTGCGCCGTCGGCGGCTCCCCGCTCAAACGCTGGGTGAAAGGCGGCGACCTCTATCAACAAGCGCTCGCCCGCGCCCGGACCGCCGCCGCGGCCGGCACCTTGAAAGGCGTCCTCTGGCACCAGGGCGAAACCGATTCCGACAAACAAGACAGCGCCGAGACCTACGGCGCCCGGCTCGTGCAGATGTTCGCCGACCTCAGGCACGACCTCGACCGCCCCGATCTGCCCATCGTCGTCGGCCAGCTCGGCGAATTCCTCAGCAAGGAGAAACACCCCTACGTCGACACCGTCCGCGCCTCCATCGCCCGCATCCCGGCCTCCGTCCCGCGCACCGCCTTCGTCGACTCCGCCGGCCTCGGCCACAAGGGCGACTCGCTGCACTTCGACACCGCGGGCGCCCGCGAGCTCGGCAAGCGCTACGCCGCCGCCATGCAGGCCCTGCAAGCCCCGCTTCCGACCGCCATCTTCCAAAAGCTCACCGCCGGCCAAAAGCAGACCGTCGTCGTCTACGGCACCAGCCTGACCATCAACGGCGCCTGGACCAAGGCGCTCGGCGAGTATTGGGAGAAACACTACCCCGGTCAGGTCGCCTTCACCAACGCCGCGAAAGCCGGCATGCACTCGAACTGGGGCGTGGAAAATCTCGCCGAACGCGTCCTCTCGAAGAACCCCGACCTCGTGTTCCTCGAATTCGCCGTCAACGACGCCAGCACCAAAAACCAGGTCTCCCTCGAAAAATCCGCCGCCAATCTCGATGCCATGGTGCGGGCGCTCCGGAAACAAAACCCGAAGGTCGAGATCGTCCTCCAGACCATGAACCCCGCGTGGGACTCACCGCGCGTGCCCGAGAAAAAATACGGCAGCGACCGCCCGCGACTCGAGGCCTACTACGACGGCTATCGCGCCTACGCCCGCGGCCACGGGCTTCCGCTCGTGGACAACCACCCCGCCTGGACGAAGATCCTCCGCGAGGACGCCGAACGCTTCCACGAGATGGTGCCCGACGGCATCCATCCGAGCAGCACCTCCAGTCTCGCCGTCACCTGGCCCGCCATCGAGGCGCTGCTCGAACGCGCCCGCGCCGCCTCCGCCAAGCCCTAGAACTCTTACAATAGACCTATAGCCACTATTGGGCCATCTCCTGCGGCCATTGGACGCCCATCGAAACCCGTCGCCGCGGCTCCAAAAGCCGCGACTCACCTTCCAAAGAAACGCCCTTTGGGCCGTTTCCTTAGTGGTTAAACCCACCACGTCACCCAGTCGGTTACGACCCTGACCTCATTCGAAAGGCCCTAGGCGCCCGGAAAGGAACGCCCTCCGGCGCTCAGCCGCCGCGCGGCGCTCCGTCAGGGCTTCGTGGATACGGCCGCTCGGACGGACGCCGGATGCGTCAAGGACAGCGCGGGATCCACCGGCTCGCCAAAACCCGGCCAGCCGCGCGAGTCCCAGGTGAAGGGCTGGGCCCGCACCTCGCGGTCGCCCCAGCCGTCGCGCTCCGAAGTCTTGGCGTGATACACCAGCCAATCTTCACGCCCGTCCGGAGAGCGAATGAACCCGCAATGTCCTACCCCGCAGGCGAAGGCGTTACGCGCGAACACCTGCCCCGCCGGCCTCCAGTTGGCCGCCTTCATCGGATCCCCGCCTTCGAGCACCAGCATGCCCAGGCAATAGTCCGCCGTCCACGAGCCGCTCGCGGAGTAGATCACAAAGGTTTTTCCGCCCCTCCTCAGCACCTGCGGCCCCTCGCAGATCGGCATCGCCCGCCGTTCCCACGGCTGGTCCGGCTGCTTGATCAGCACGCGGGGGCCGGCGAGCTCGGTCGGGCTCTTCATCGCCGCGATGTAGAGATTCTGCTGCCCGTCCGTTTTGCCCGGCCAGCCCGACCAGATGAAATAACGGCGGGCGCCCTCGAGCTCGAGCACCGTCCCGTCGATCGCCCAGCCTCCGGTGTCCAACACCGATTCGAGCCGATAGGAGCCGAGGAGATCGTCCGTCTCGGCCACGAGCACGCCCATCCGGTGCTTCGCGTTGTCACCGTCGTCCGCCGCGAAGTAGATATGGGCCTTTCCGTCCAGAATATGGAGCTCGGGCGCCCAGACGTCTTTCGACATCGGCCCGCTCGCCGACGGAGCCCACACCCGTCGCGCAGGAGCAGAGCCCAGCGCCGCGAAATCGTCCGCCACCCGCAGAAAAATGCCCTGCGACGACGACTCGCAGTAGTAGTAGCGCCCGAGATGGTAGGTCACCTGCGGGTCTTGGGCCGGAGGCCGAAACAGCGGATTGGTGAACACCCGGGCCTCGGACGCGCGTCCTGGCGCGGATGGCGACGACGCGGGCGTCGCGCCGGCGAGGCCGCCAAGACCGAGGGATATCATGAGCGAAAGAAAAACGCGCGGCCCCCGCCGCAGGCTGATTTCCCCAAGCATCGACACGGGTGGGCGCATGGCCGCATAAATCCGGAATTTCCGGGGGCTTACCACCCGAAATCGCCACCTAAAAACGATCCCCAAGCGAACCACGCGGGAGTCTCTTTCCAAGGGGATTCCCCCCGGTAATATCCGTCTCGAACGCATAAGCTCGGCTCGACCCGGGCCTTGTTGCCGTTCAAGTGAAGTAACGGCCATGAATCTCCGCCACCTCTTCGCCCTTTTGCCCCTTCTCCCCCTCCTCGCCCCGATCGCCGCCGCCGCCGAGGCGGGCTGCACCGAGTGCGAATGCGAAAAAGCTCCCACGCCCGCCGTGTCCGCGACGAGTCCCGAGGCGCCCCGCGGTCATCCCCTGAAGGGAGTGGTGGTCGCCGTGCTCGCGGAGAAATCGGCCTTGCTCGTGAAGCACGAGGAGATCCCCGGCGTGATGAAAGCCATGACGATGCTGCTCAAGGTCGACGCCGCCACGCTCGCAACGGCGAAAAAAGACCAGGCGATCACCGGCGCCTTGGTGAAGAAGACAGACGGTTGGTGGCTGGAGGACCTCCGGCCCGCACCCGCGTCCGAGTAACCGCAAACGACCCCGTTTGCCGACCGAAACATCTTTAACCCCGCCCCCCCATGCGACTGCCCCGCCCCGCCCCCGCCCTCGCGCTCGCCGCGCTCACCCTCGCCCTTTGCCTCCCCTCGGCCCGCGCCGAGGAGACCAAGCTCCCGCTCCTTCGCGGCGTTCTGCTCGACGGCTCGGGCAACCTCTTCTGCCTCGCCGATGTCACCGGCGCCGCCACCTGGGCCAAGCTCGGCCAGACCTACGACGGCTGGAAGCTCGAGTCCTTCGACGCCGACCGCCAGGTCCTCGTGGTCAGCCGCGATGGCTCCACCCGCGAACTCGGCCTCGAAACCTCGCGCATCAAGGCCGAGGAGGCCGGCGCCACCGTCTCCGACGCGAACGCCCTGCTCGAGAAGATGCACTTCGAGGACATGATCGGGAAAACCATCGAGGCCCAGCAAAAGGCCATGGCCAAGGCGATGGGCCAGATGGGCGGCCGCAACCTGTCCGACGCGGAAAAGGCCCGCATGGGCGAATTCCAGACCAAGATGATGAAGGTCATGCTCGACGAGATGGACCTTCCCGGCATGCGCCAGGACATGGCCAAGGCCATGTCGGAGATCTACACCGCCGACGAACTCCGCGCCCAGACCGCCTTCTACTCCACGCCCGCCGGCCAGGCCACCTTGGACAAGCAGCCCCAGCTCCAGAGCCGCATCACCGAGCTCATGATGCCGCGCATGATGAAAGCCATGCCCAAGATCCAGGCCATGGCCCAGGAGCACGCCAAGTCCGAGGCCGCGGCGAAGGCCGAGGCCAAGACCGCGCCCGCGGCCGCCCAGTGAGCGAGGGCGGCGCGCCGCCCGCCTGATTCCAAACCGCGCGCCGCGCCCGCCGTAGCGCGCGGCCTCGGGGCGGCGACCTTGTCCGCCGTCTTCCCGCTCAGCCCGAGGCCGTCACCTCGCCCGCGAGGCAGGCCTCGGCGTAGGCCTTGATCCGGCGGCGCAGGTTGGCGAGGGCGTTGCTGCGGTTGGCCGACAACACCTGCGTGAGCCCCGCCTCGGCGAGGAAATCCGGCTCCATCGCGACGATGTCCGCCGGGGTCTCGTCCGAGTAGAAACCGCAGAGCACGGCGGCGATGCCCTTCGAGATCATCGCGTCCGCGTCCATCTGGAACCGGCAGCGGCCGTCGCGAAATTCCGGATACAGCCAGAGCCGCGACACGCAGCCCGGCAGGAGACGCGCGTCGGTCTTCAGCGCCGGATCAAGCGGCTTCCACTTCTTGGCCTTGTCGATCAGATACATGAAGCGCTCCTCCGCGTCGGGCAGCGTGATCAGGTCGTCGAGCAGGGCTTGGCGTTTCTCGGGCAGGCTCATCGAAAAAGGTGAAACCCGACACCCATACCCATCCGCGCCGCGCCCGCCAGCCCGCATTCTCCGCCCGAAATCCGATTCGCGCCCTTGCCCTGTCCCGCCTCGTTTCTCCACGGTCTGGGGGTCGTGCCCGCCCCCGTCCACACCGCCCTCCTCGCCCCCTCCATCCTCGCCGGCCAGCACACCCGTCTGGCCGAGAGCGCCGCGCAGGTCGCGGCCGCCGGCGCGCCTTGGCTGCACCTCGACATCATGGACGGCCACTTCGTGCCCAACCTCACCTTCGGGCCCCAGATGGTCGCCGAACTCCGCCGCGAGGTCCCCGGGCTCTTCTTCGACGTCCACCTCATGTTGGACAACCCGCAGGATTTCGTGGAGCCCTTCGCCAAGGCCGGCGCCAACCTCATCAGCTTCCACCTCGAGCCCGCCATCGACCACCGCGCCCTCCTCGCCCGCATCCGCGAACTCGGCTGCCAGACCGGCCTCGTGCTCAACCCTGGCTCGCCCGCCGAACTCGCCCGTCCCTTCCTCGCCGAGATCGACCTGCTCCTCGTCATGACCGTGCAGCCCGGCTTCGGCGGCCAGTCCTTCCGCCGCGACATGCTGCCGAAGATCGCCCAACTCGACGCCTGGCGCCGCGAGGCCGGCCTGAAGTTCCGCCTCGAGGTCGACGGCGGCGTCGACGCCAAGACCGGCCCCGAGTGCCGCAGCGCCGGAGCGGACACCTTCGTCGCCGGCACCGCCTTCTTCAAATCGCCCCACCGCGACGCCTTCGTGCGCGACGTCGGCCGCTGGTAAGCCGGCCCCCCCGCGGACCACCACGCCGCCTTTCGCGTTGCCGCCGCGCCTTCCTTCCCCCGCCCTCCGGGCATGGGCATGAAATACATCCCGAACATCCGGGACCAAAAAGCCGCGATCCGCTTCCAAAAAAAGCAGAACCCGCAGCCGAACTTCAAAAAATCGTCGGACAAACCCGCCGCGGCCAAGTCCGCGCCCCCGGCCGACGCGTCCGGCAAACCCGCGAGTCCCTGAACGTCCAAGGGAGCGCGTTATTTGCGTAGCTTTGCGCGCTTCGGCCCGCGCCATTGACACTCCTGAGACTCAACTGAGACTCCCCCTTCGTGAGCACCGAAGACTCCCGCGCCAAGTTCCGCACCCACCTCGCCACCCAAGGCCTGCGCATCACCAACCAGCGCCTGGCGATCTTCGACGCGGCCTTCGGCCAGAAGGAGCATTTCACCGCCGAGGAGCTTCTCACCCACTCCCGCGCCATCGACGACTCCGTCTCACGCGCCACCGTCTACCGCACCCTGCCCCACCTCATCGAGAGCGGCGTCCTCCGCGAGGTCGATATCGGCAAAAACCTGAAATACTACCTGCCCAACGCCGACAGCTCCGCACAGGTCGCCCAGGTCATCTGCGTCGACTGCGACAAGATCTTCGAGATCAGCGCCCCTTTCATGTCCTGGTATGGCAGCACCGTGTCGTCGAAACTCGGCCTCACGCCCATCACCCAGCGCCTTCAGGTCAACGCGCACTGCGATTCCCTGAAAACCACCGGCGTGTGCAAACACCGGACCGCCGGCGCCGCCGCCGCCGCGCCCGCCGCCACCTGAGGATTCGAGCTGGTTTTAGCTTTCGTCGCCGCCCGCGCTGCGTTGCCGTTTCGGCCCCGCCCGCTATCCTCCCGCTGTCATGGCCCGAAAAGAAGACAACTCCTTCGACATCTCCTTCTACGAGAGCATCCTTCGTCGCGATCCCTCCTATGCCGAGGTCGTGGAGATCCTGGGCGGGCTTTACACCAAGGCCGGACGCATCGCCGACGGCCTGAAAATGGACCGCAAGCTCGTCCGCCTGCAGCCGGAAAACGCCACCGCGCGCTACAATCTCGCCTGCAGCCTAGCCCTCTCCAAGCGCCCCGGCGAAGCCCTCACCATCCTGGCCCAGTCCATCGCGCTCGGCTACGACGACGCCGAATGGATGGCCAGCGACCCCGACCTCTCCGCTCTGCACAAGCGCCCCGAGTTCCAGACCCTGCTCGAACTCGTCCGCCAAGCCGCGAATCCGAAGAACTGATCGCGTCCCTTCCCTTCGCCCGGCTCGTCCCCGCGCCTCGCACGCCCCCTCTTTTTCGGCTCCTCGCTCCCTGCTCCACGCTCCTCGCTCCCATGCCCGCCGTCCTCAACTACGAGCCCCTCGTCCTCCCTCCGCGCTCCGCGCTCCCGCCGCTCACCGCGATCCAGGAGGAGATCCTCGCGCTCAAGAAACAGCGTAACGCCGTCATCCTCGCCCACAACTACCAGACCGAGGACATCCAGCGCGTGGCGGACTTCGTCGGCGACTCCCTCGGCCTAAGCTACCAGGCGCAGGCCGCGCAAGCCGACGTCATCCTCTTCTGCGGCGTCCACTTCATGGCCGAGACGGCCAAAATCGTCAACCCCGCCCGCACCGTGCTGCTGCCCGACCTCGAGGCCGGCTGCTCGCTCGCCGACTCCTGCCCGGCCGAGCGCCTCGCCGCCTACAAGGCCGCCCACCCGAACGTCTACGTCGTCGCCTACATCAACTGCTCCGCCGCCGTGAAGGCGCTCAGCGACGTCATCGTCACCAGCGGCAACGCGCAAAAGATCGTCCAACGCGTCCCCGCCGGCCGCGAGATCCTCTTCGTCCCCGACCAAAACCTCGGCCAGTGGGTCTCCCAAAAAACCGGCCGCCAGATGCAGCTCTGGCCGGGCAGCTGTTACGCGCACGTCATGTTCACCGTGCAAGCCGTGGAGCGCATCCGCATGCAGTTCCCCGACGCGCCCGTCGTCGCCCACCCCGAATGCGTGCAGGCCGTGCGCGACCTCGCCGACGAGGTCTGCTCGACCGAGCTCATGGTGAAATTCGCCAAGAACTCGCCCGCCGACCGCATCATCGTCGTGACCGAGAGCGGCATGCTCCACCGCCTCCGCCGCGAGGTGCCGGAGAAGACCTTCATCGCCGGCCCCACCGACACCTGCGCCTGCAACGACTGCCGCTTCATGAAAATGAACACCATCGAGAAGGTGCGCGACGCCCTGAAGTTCATGAAGCCCGAGATCCAGGTCCCCGAGGACATCCGCGTCCAAGCCCTCGCCCCGATCCAGCGTATGCTCGACTGGAGCAAGTAAGGCGCCTCCGCCGGCAGTCTCCGTGACCGGATGTCGGCGCCCGGACGAGCGTCTCGCGTCCGTGGCCGCCGCGAAACCAATGCCAGCGCCGCGGCGTGACCGCCCGCCGGCTCCGCGCTCAATACACCTTGGCCAGCGCCACGCTGCGCGTCACGCCGACCGGCGTGATCATCGGCCGCCCCAGCGGCAGCGCGCCGCCCTCCATCTCGCGGATGAATTTCTCGAAGGGCCGCCAGTTCAGTTCGCCCAGCATCTCCCAGGTTCCCAGCTCCACCCCGTAGGCGTCGCGGTAGGCCTTGAAGACCAGCTCCGAGCAGTAGATCTCGTCGTCGCCCGGCGCGTAGCGATAGTCGTAGTGACGGCCCGAATACTTCTCCAGCGCCGCGCGCAGAGGAGCCGCGTCCCGGCCCGCCATCTCGCTCCAGCGCCAGGCGTCGACCCGCGCGCCGCGTCCGCGCACCACCCAGAGATGAAGCGGCGTCTCGCGCACCACGCCGATCGCCTCGTGCACCACCCAGTCGCCGTCGGCGTTTTTCATCACCACGCCGCAGTGCGAGAACGGCGAATCCGTGATGCCTTCGATAGCCTCGACGAGGTCGCCGCGCGGCAGCGATTGAAAAACCACGTCGCCCTCTCGGGGAGAATACAGCGCCAGATGCGCGAGCCCGTAGACGTGAAATTTGAGGACGGCCGCGACGAGCAAGGATAGCACGACGCCAAGGCGGATCCACGCCCACTTGCCCCGGGGTAAGAGCTTCATGCGGGGCAGGTTTTCCTTCCCGCGGACTGATGGCAAGCCGCCTGACGCGCTCCTGGCGTGCCCGGCGGGATTCGAACCCACGACCAGCCGCTTAGAAGGCGGCTGCTCTATCCAGCTGAGCTACGGGCACCCAAGGATGAACCCGAACCAAGCCACCGGCCCGCGCGGCGGACAAGGGCAAAGGCGCGGCGCTTTGATCGTTCCCCCGCGCGGCCAAAACCGGCACCGGCGCAGGCCCTCGGCCCGACACCGGCTCCGTCAGGCGCCCGACTCAAAAGTTGAACTGGTCGATGTTCGACGCGTCGAAGATGAAGGGCTTGCCGAGCACGATCTGGTCGCCCTCGACCTTGAGAGTGCCGAGGCGGCCGGCTTCGAAGCTCGTCGCGCCGGGCTTGAGTGCGCCGGTCTGCACCGCCTGGGCGGCGCGCACGGTGAGATAACCGAGGTCACGCGTGTTCCAAAGCACGATGCTCTGGATCCAGTCCTCGTGGACATAGGCCTTGCAGAGGCTCGGCACGGAGAGGCCGGTGAGCTTCACGTCGCGGCGGTTCTCCTGCTTCAGCGCCTCCGCGGCGCCCGGGACGGCGGGGGCGGCGACGGCGATGATCACCTTCACGTCGGGATAGGCGCGGACGATGTTGCGCGCCTCGGTCATGGCGCGGTCGCGCTGGCCCTCGGAGGGGTGGATCGCGGCGAGGCTCATGTCCGGGTATTTCTCGGCCATGCGGGCCTTGATGAACTTGATCCACTCGTTCTGGTTCGAGTCGGTGAGCGAGGCGGTGATGATCGCGTAACGGCCGGAGCCGCCGGCGAGACGCGCGCCCTCGTCGGCCAGCGTGGAGCCGATGCCCTCGGAGGTGGCCTGGTTGACGAAGAAGGAGCGCGCGTCGGTCTTCGCGTCGGCGTCCCAGGAGATCACCTTGATGCCGCGCGCCTGCGCCTTGCGAAGCACCGAGGAAAGCGCCTCCGGGCTGGCGCAGCTCGCGGCGATGGCGTTCACGCCGCGGGTGATCCAGGCCTCGACGACCTCGGTCTGCTTGGCCGGATCGGGGTCGGTGGGCGCGTCCCAGAGCAGATCGACGCCGAGCTCGGCGGCGGCCTCGTCGGCGCCCTGTTTGCAGGAAACGAAGTAGGGATCGGCCTTGGCCTTCGGCGTGAGCGCGAGCACGGGGCGCTCGGCGGGCACCGGCGCGGCGGCGTGGGCGGACGAAGCGGCGGCGGAAGAAGAACCGGCCGGAGCCGCGGCGTGCGCGGCGGCGACATCGCGAACGGCGCGCGAAAGGGAAAAGTTGCTGACGGCGATGAGCGCGGCGCCGCCGAGGATGGCGGCGACCAGCAGGGCGAGTTGGCTGTTCTTCATGTCGAGTTCGTCGGGGTTTTGAGATTCGGAGGAAGCCGCGGCGGCGACGGGGCGCGCCTTCGGGCGGAAGAGAAATTGCGAGGCGGCGATGGCGCCCACCAACACGGCTCCGGTGAGCAAGCCGGCGATCTCGCTCGGCTGACCGGCGAGGCGAAGGCCGTTTTGCAGCACGATCAGGCAAAGCAGACCGAGCAGGGTGCCGTGGAGCGTGCCGCGGCCGCCGTTGATCGAGACGCCGCCGAGCACGACGGCGGCGATGGCGGTGAGTTCGTAGCCGAGACCGGCGTCGGCCTTGGCCTGGCCGATGCGCGAGACATAGATCAGGCCGGCCAGCGCCGCGCAGACGCCGCAGAGCACGTAGGCGCGAAGCGTGACCGAGCCGACGCGCACGCCGGCGAAACGCGCGCCTTCGGCGTTAAAACCGACGACGCCGAGCTCGCGACCGAAGACCGTGCGGTGAAGCAAAACCCAGAGCGCGAGAAAAAGCGCGCCGACCACGAGGAGTTGCACCGGCAGCCAGCCGCCGAGGTAGGCCTGGCCGAGCGCGAGAAAGGATTCGGGAAACCCGGTGTAACTGCGCGCGCCGCCCGTAAGCGCCTCGGCGAGGCCGCGGTAAAGCGAGAAGGTGCCGAGCGTGACGATCAGCGGCGGCACGCGGAGGCGCGTGACGAGCACGCCGTGCAACGCGCCGCCGGCGGCGCCGAGCGCGAGCGCGAGCAGCGCGGCGAGCCAGATCGGCAAGCCCAGCGACCACGCGCCGCCAAGCGTCACGGCGACGAGGCCCATCATGGACCCGACGGAGAGATCGATGCCGCCGGTCTTGATCACGAAGGTGAGGCCGAAGGCGAGCAGGCCCGTCTCGGCGGCGAGGCGCGCGATCTCGAAGCCGTTGTCGAGCGAGAGAAAGCGCGGGTGCGCGAGACCGAAGACGACGATCTCGGCGAGGAGCACGAGAACGAGCACCCACTCGGCGTTGGGGCAGACGCGAGCGAGCCAGGAGGGGCGGCCGGGGGGAGTAGCGCCAGTTTCCAACCTGCCTCCTTCGCCGTGTGCGGGAGCGGCAGGGGCAGACTGGAAGTCTGCGCTACGACGCGGAGCGTTCTCAGGCACGGCGGGCCTCCTTCTGGAAAGCGGTGTCGGCCACGACGGCGACGAGCAGGATCGCGCCTTGGATGGCTTTTTCCCACGCGGGGTCCATGTGCAGGAAGGTGAAGACGGTGCCGATCGAGCCGAGCAGGGCCACGCCGAGCAGCGTGCCAAGCAGCGAGCCGCGTCCGCCGGTGATCGAGGCGCCGCCCACCACGACGGCGGCGATGACCTTCAACTCGAAGCCGAGGCCGGCGTTGGTCTCGATCGTCGGGTAGCGGGTGAAATTGAACAGCGCGGCGGCGGCGGTGGCGGCGCCGAGGATGGCGAAGGCGCCGACGACCCAGCGAAGCGGTTGCAGGCCGATGCGGCGTGCGGCCTCATGGTCGCAGCCGACGGCGTAGAAGGCGCGACCGGCGGAGGTGTTGCGCATCGCCCAGGCGAAGGCGGCGAAAAGCGCGCCCGCGGCGAGAAGGTAGACGGTTTGCGCGAGGCCGGTGGAGAGGCCGAACCACTGAAAGCCCGGGGGGAGGTTTTGGATCCAGTCTCCGCCGGTGGCGCGAAGCACGCCGTTGCGCAGCAGCACCATGGTGGCGAGCGTGGCGATGATCGCGGGGATGCGCGCCACGGTGACGAGGAAGCCGTTGAGCGCGCCGAGCGCGGCGCCGATGGCGAGGGAGGCGAGGACGACCAGCGGCATGGGCAGGCCGGACTTCGCGAGGAGGCCGGCGGCGATGCCGCCGACGACAAACTGCGAGCCGATGGAGATGTCGATCTGGCCGGCGACGATGACGAGCGTCATGCCGGCGGCGGCGATGAGCACGGGCAGGTTGTCGATCGCGAGGCTGCGGAAGGTCCCGACGGCGTAGAAGCCGTCCACGCCGAAGAGCGGCAGCAGGAAGAGCACGGCGAGGGCGGCGAGCAGCGCGGTCTCGCGCGGGTGGCGGCGGAAGAGGGCGTTCATGGCATGCGTCAGGCGGCGTCTTCCAAGGCGAGGTGGAGCAGGCTCTCGCGCGTCGCCTCGCGCGCGGGGAGGACCCCGGCCACCCGGCCGCGGCGCAGCACGGCGATGCGGTCGGCGAGGCCGAGAAGCTCGGGCATTTCGGAGGAGATGAGGATGATGGCCATGCCCTCCTTCACGAGTTCGCCCATGAGGCGGTGGATCTCGGCCTTGGCGCCGACGTCGATGCCTTGCGTGGGCTCGTCGAGGATGAGGATGCGGGGCTTGGTCGAGAGCCAGCGGGCGAGGGAAACCTTTTGCTGGTTGCCGCCGGAGAGCGTGCCCGCGGCGACGAAGATCGAGGCGGCCTTCACGCCGAGGCGACGCGAGAGATCGGCGGCGAGCGCGTTTTCCTTCGCCTCGTCGAGCCAGGCGCCCCCGAGGCGGCGCAGGATCGGCAACGCGATGTTCTCCGCGATGGGCAGGGCCTCCACCACGCCGTGCTCCTTGCGGTCCTCGGGAACGTAGGCGAGGCCGTGCGACAGGGCGTCGGCGACGGAGGCGACGCGGACGGCTTTGCCCTCGATCAAAATCTCGCCGGCGGTGGCGGGCGCGAGGCCGAAGAGCACGCGCGCGAACTCGGTGCGGCCCGCGCCGACGAGCCCGCCCAGGCCGAGGATCTCGCCGCGACGCACGGAAAGGCTGACGTCGGTCACGCCGGAAGGAGCGTGGCAGAGGCCGCGGGTCTCGAGGATCGTGTCGCCGATCGGCGCGACCACCTTGGGGAACAACTCCTTGAGGTCGCGGCCGGCCATGAGTTGCACGAGGCGCGAACGGTCGACCTCGGCGCGCGGATAGGTGCCGATGTAACCGCCATCGCGCAACACGGTGAAACGATCGGCGAGACGCAGCACCTCTTCGAGACGGTGCGTGATGTAGAGGATGGCGACGCCGTCGGCGCGGAGTTTTTCGACCAGGTCGAGCAGGCGGTCGGCGTCTTGCTGCGAAAGGGAGGCCGTGGGCTCGTCGAGGATGAGGACCTTGGCGGACCGGCCGAGGGCGCGGGCGATTTCGAGGAGCTGTTTTTCCGCCATGCGGAGCTCCTTCACCGGGCGCTCGACGTCGAGCTCGGCGCCGATGCGGGCGAGCAGCGCGCGGGCGCGCTCGGCGCGGCGCCGCCAGGAAATCACGCGACCGTCCTCGCCGAGGAGGAGGTTTTCCGCGACGGAGAGTTCGGAGAAGAGCGTGGGGTTCTGGTAGACGACCGAGAGCCCCAAGTCCTGCATGTGACGCGGTGTGGCGTTCTCGACGAGCGTGTCGCCCATGCGGATCTCGGAGCCGGGATCGGGCGCGACGACGCCGCTGGCGATCTTGATGAGCGTGCTCTTGCCGGCGCCGTTTTCGCCGAGCAGAGCGTGAACCTCGCCCGGGCGGAGCTCGAGGTCGACGCCGCGCAGCGCGCGCACGCCGGGGTAGGTCTTGGCGATGTTACGAAGCCGAAGCAATCGTGGGAGGGGTGAAGGGGAAGGCATCAAGTGAAGCGTCGGCCCCGGTCCGTCGAGCCCGGAACGGAGGCGACGGCGTGAGAAAAGTTTCGGCGTTCCGGGAAACGATGGACACCAGGGCCGGGGCGCGCGTGAGGATAGTCGCATGTCCGCAGCGCTTCCTCCCTGCCCTAACCTGCCCTGTCCGCCTCCAGGACTCGACCACCGGCATCTCGGGAAACACGACGAAGCGCGCGACGCGGCCTTCTATTTCAGCTGTCTGGAATACGGCCACGCGCTCTGGCAACGCGGTCTCGCCGCGCGCGCCGTGCTTTGCCTCGACCGCGCGATGGGCGCGGATCTGCGCGGCGACGAGTCGGTGTTGCGCGAATGGCCGATGCCCTACGCGGCGATGGCATGGCTCCTGGCGCACACGCCGCCGGAGGTGTTCATCGGCAACCCGCGCGTGCATTTCCAACATTACGCGGACCGGATGAACGAGCCGCGCCGCGATCAACGCGCGAGCCGTGCCTGGGCCTGCTGGGCGCTGGCGCGACGCCTGCGCCCCGAATGGCCGGCCGACCCGAAGCACAAGGTGGTGGAACCGAGCGAGGACGAGATCGGTAAGACGCTGTCTTTGTATGGCTTGCCCGGGGAAAGAGAGCTGTGGCGAAGCGTGCTGGAGAGCTGTGAGCCAAAGATTTTTCCGCGGAACGAATAATTCTGCCAAAAAGCCCTTGACCGAAAAGGCGCGGATTCTACCGTCCGCACCTCTTCCCCATCACGGGGTGGTAGCTCAGCTGGTTAGAGCGTCTGCCTGTCACGCAGAAGGTCGCGGG
>CAYTLL010000053.1:0-30017 GCA_964438755.1 uncultured Akkermansia sp.
GAATGCGGCCAGCCCGAGTGGAACGTCGCCGCCCTAAAGACGCACACGGCCTGAGCCGATCCCGCCCACGCATCGTTTCCGCTCGTTAACAGGCGGCGCGCTTTACGGCGCGCCGCCTGTTTTACGCGTCGATTCCACGGCCAGCCCCCGACGCATCCGTGTTTCCTCCCGCCCAAGCCCCGCTTCGTCCCAGCCGGATTGAAACCTCGCCGCGGCTTCCCGAGCGCATCAGCGTGCTCCCGTTGTCCCGTCTCATTCGCCCCCTTCTCCTGCTGGCCGCGGCGGTCGCGCTGCCCCTCTTCACTCCCGCCGCGACCGCTCCCGCCTCCTCCCCCGCCTACGTCGAGGGCGAGGTCATCGTCACCTTCAAGGAGGGCGCCAGCCTCGCCCGCGCCGAGGCCGTCCTGAAAAACCGCTCCGCCGCCTTTTCCCGGCGCTTTGACGGTCTCTCCGAAAAACGCCGCCGCCAGACCGGCCTCGTCCGCGACACCACCCGAAGCACCGCCGCGCTCATCGCCGCCCTGCGCGACGATCCCGCGGTCGAGAGCGTCGAGCCCAACTACCTCCGCCACGTCCGCACCGCGCCCAACGATCCCCGCTTCGGCGAGCAGTGGGCCCTGCGCAACACCGGCCAGACCGTCAACGGTTCCGCCGGCGTCGCCTTCGCCGACATCGACTTTCTCGACGCCCGCGCGCTCTCTCGTCCCGCGACAAGCGAGATCGTCGTCGCCGTCATCGACACCGGCGTCGACCGCGTGCACCCCGACCTGCGCGCCAATCTCTGGACCAACCCATCCGAGATCGCCGGCAACAGCCTCGACGACGATGGCGACGGCTACGTCGACGACACCCAGGGCTACGATTTCGCCTCGCACGACGCCGACGCCACCGACGCAGGCGAGCACGGCACCCACGTCGCCGGCATCATCGCCGCGGTCGGCGACAACCAGACCGGCGTGATCGGCGTGGTCCCCTCCGCCCGCATCCTTCCGCTCAAGGTCTCCACCGACGGCGAGACGCTCAGCACCTCGGCCATCATCGAGGCCCTCCAATACGCCACCGCCCTCCGCAAACGCGGGGTCAACCTCGTCGCCATCAACGCCTCCTACGGCGGGGGCGGCTACAGCAGCGCCGAGGCCGCCGCCATCCAGGCCGCGGGCGACGCCGGCATCCTCTTCTGCGCCGCCGCCGGCAACGAGGCCGCCAACAACGACTCCACCCTCACCTACCCCGCCTCCTATCGGCTTTCCAACATGCTCGTCGTCGCCGCCACGACACAGAGCGACACCCTCGCGAGTTTCTCCAACTACGGCGCCACGTCCGTCGACCTCGCCGCCCCCGGGCAGGACATCCTCTCCGCCCAGCCCTCCACCCTGGCCTTCGTCGCCGGCTCCACCACCTACGCCTCCATCGAGCTCACCTACGGCGGCCTCACCCCCGGCATCTCCGGCACGATCATCGACTGCGGTCTCGGCAACAGCTCCGAATTTCCCGCCGCCGTCCGCGGCAACATCGCGCTCATCCAGCGCGGCACCCTGACCTTCGCCGCCAAGGTCGCCAACGCCAAAACCGCGGGCGCCGTCGCCGCCATCATCTACAACAACGCCGCCGGCAACTTCAGCGGCACCCTCGGCTCCGCCGGAGACTGGTTGCCCGCCCGCTCCATTTCACAGGCGGACGGCCTCGCCATCAAGGCCGCCCTTCCCCTCGCCGGCGCGATCACCGTCACCGGCAACTACCAGTTCCTCAGCGGCACCTCCATGGCCACGCCCGTCGTCGCCGGCGCCGCCGCCTTCGCCGCGCTCAATTTCCCCGACGAAACCGTCGCCCGGCGCCGCGCCCGTCTCCTTGCCTCCGTCGCCCCCCTCCCCGCCCTGTCCGGCAAGGTCGCCACCACGGGCCGCCTCGACCTCCTCCGCGTCGTCGACGCCAACCTCAACGGCTACGCCGACTGGCTCGAAACCACGCCCGCCGTCGCCACCACGAGCCTGCCCGTCGCCATCCTCGGCGAGGCCTACTCGCAGACGCTCTCCGTCACCGGCGGCATCGCCCCCTACGCGTGGACCGTGAGCTCAGGCGCCCTGCCGGCCGGCTTCACGCTTTCCGCCTCGGGCACGCTCGCCGGCGCCGGCACCGCGTCCGGCAGCCACGCTTTCACCGTGCGCGTGACCGACGTCCTCGGCGCTACCGCCACCCGCGCGCTCACCCTGACGCTGGCCGCCCACGGCCCGCTCGATCACTTCACCTGGGACTACGCGCCCGCCGGCGTCTATGCCGGCGTCCCCTTCGCCGTGCGTCTCAGCGCCCGTGATTCCGGCGGACGTCTCGTGTCCGACTTCGCCGGCGCCGTCTCCGTCGCATCCTCCTCCACCGCCAGCCCCGCCAGCCTCGCGCTCACCGCCGGCCTGGCCACGTCCACGCTCAGCCTCTCCGGCACCGCGTCCGCGACCACGCTCGTGGCCGCCTCGGGCTCGGCCACCGGCGCGAGCGCCCCGATCACGGTCCTCTCCGCCTCCAGCAGCGCCGCCGATGGCGTGCCCGACGCCTGGAAAACCGCCCACGGCCTCGCCATAAACACCTCCTCCGCCGCGACCGACACCGACGGCGATGGCGCGACCGATCGCCAGGAATATCTCGCCGGCACCGACCCGCGTTCCGCCGCCTCGACGTTCAAAATCACGATCATCCCGCCCGCCTCCGCGCCCGCCGTCGCCTCCACGCTCGGCGTCGTGTTTCCCGTCGTCGCGGGCAAGATCTACCAACTGCAAACCAGCGCCGACCTCGCCACCTGGACCGCCTACGGCGACGCCACCCTGGCCTTGGTCGACGGCACGCGTTCCGCGTCTGTTCCCCTCGGCGCCGGCGGCCGCACCTTCGTTCGGGCGGCGATATCGCCTTAGTCATCCGAATCCGCGTGGCCTGCGACGGTCCGGGAGGCCCCGGTCACGACGCCGCCTCTGTCTCGTCGTAGGCGAGGAGCAGCGCCTCGAGCTCAAGCTGACGAGGTCGCAACACGCGGCGCAGATACCAAAGCAGCCCTGCGCAGATCGCCAGCATCAGGGCCGGCGCGACCACACACGCGGGCGCCACGATCTCGTCGCCCGCCTTGCCCGCCGCTTGCAGCTGACGCACGAGGAGCGGCATCAGGAGCGCCACGGCAAAGTTCAGCCAACAGACCCACTTGTAGCGCTCGGCTTGCGTCCGGATTTCGTCGAGCAGCGCCGCCACGCTCGCGCGGACCGAACGCTCCGGACGGGGATGCCTGGCCCGATGCTCGCGAAACTTTTTGTAGAACACGCCGAACGCCGCCCACGGCAGAGCCAGCAAGGCGACCACAGCCCACTCTCCGGCAAGATCGGTCGGCGGCTTCCCCGACCCGGGCCGGAACAAATGGAGCACGAAGGCTCCGGTCAAAAAGCTCAGCACCGCGAGGATCCAGATCATGAACACGATCTCCCCCCGGTGACGTTTTCTCAGGTCGTTCAGGAATTTCATTTTGTCTTTCTCGAGTCGCGCCGCGGACGGCTGGTTGTGTGGCGAACGCCACGTTTTGCTGATGTCATCGAAGTTCATCCGAGATCTCCTTCATCGCGTCCGATAGTTTCCGCCTAAGCCGGGTCAGACGCGCCCCGACGTTGCTTTCGCTCAGATCATGGATCGCCGCCATCTCGGCGTAGGCGACGCCGTCGAGATGGAGCAGGATCAAGGAGCGATCCAGCGGCGGCAACCGGCGGATCGCGGCATAGATCAGCTCCAACGCCTCCCCATCGCGCGACGAGGTCTCCGGCTCCGCCTGACGCTCGAGCAAAGGCGACGCCGCGAAACCCTCGACGCGCTTCCGGTAGTTGGTCCGGCCGCGTTTCCACGTGAGCGCGGCGTTGTGCGCCACGCGATAGATGAAGGTCGACGGTTTCGCCCCCGCCCGGAATGCCGGCACGGCCCTCCACAGGGCGAGCAGGAGATCCTGCATCAGGTCGTCCCGGTCCGCCCCGGTCGCGAAGCCGTTCGCGACGTGGTGCAGCACCGCGCCGTGGGCCCGGTGCCACTCCTCGAAGCGGATCTTGTGTTCGTCGTCCTTCACGTTGTTCGCCGCATTAGATGCAGACACCGCCCCGTCCCTTACAAATTTCCAGGCGTCCCGGTCCGGCGGCCTCGGGTCCGCCCTGAGCTCTCGCCACGCGCCCACGCCGCAAACACCGGCGTCCGATTCCTCCGAGCGAGCCGGATCAAACTTCGTCGTCTTCCGCGCCGTCGAGGCAGTCGTCCGGAAAAGCCGCCTCGCGTCGTGTCCAACGCACCGCGCACAGGCTGTCGGTCAGCGCCTCGTGCAGAGCCGAGCCGAAATCGTAGGCGCGATCATCGAAGCCCGACTCCTCCACCGCCTGGTCGATCGCCAGCATCACCGCGAACATCCGTCCGCGCACGCCGGGGACGAACACGTCGATGGCCTCGTTCCCGTTTTCCAGGTTCGTGCGACACGCCGCGGCGTTGTTGCCGTGATGCGAGCGGCACGCCTCCGGCCTCGCCTCATAGATCGAGCAGACGCCCTCGCGCAGCAGCACGCAGGGCGTCCGCAACGCGGTCCGCTCGGGAATCGACCGACCCGCGAAAGCCGCGCGATGGGCGGCGGCGCGCGCGATCAGGGCCTCCAGTTCGTTCGGCGAAAAACGCGTCTGCACATGCTGCGCCGCGAGGAGCACCTCGTGCGCCTGCACGCCCACCGGCACGTGGCAGCACGCGTCGCAGCCCGCCCGGCACGCGACCGCGGCGCGCGCCTCGGCCGGCGCCGACGCGTAGGCCTTGTCGAAGCCCTTGTGCGCGGTAGCCACCACCGCGAGCAGATCCTCGGGGTGCCGCGTCTTGCGCAGGCGCTTGAAGACCCACTCGCCCGTTTTCTCGAAGAGGGCGTATTCCTCCGGCGAAAACGCGCACATCAGAAACGCCCCCTCGGCCGCGGCATCGGCATGGGACGCATCGGCCGCATCGGCCGCGACGCGGGCGGCAAGGACGGCGAATCCGGCGCGGGCCGCGCCACGGGGCGGGGCGGCACCACACGCTCCGGAACCGGCTCGCCCACCGCCCGTGCGGCGACTTCGCGAATCTTGTCCTTTTTGCTCTTTCGACGCCCCTTGATGCCTCCACCCCCGGGAGCGACGAGCGGCGCGGGCGCCTCCGTCTCACGCGGTTCGAAACCGGCGATCTGCTCCCGCTCCAGCGCCAGGCCGTGCAGCTTTTCGATCAGCAGAAAATGCGCATGCGTGCTCGCGCTCACGAAGCTGATCGCCACGCCCGCCTCGCCCGCCCGTCCCGTGCGCCCGATGCGATGCGTGTAGTCCACCGCCGAGCGCGGCAGATCGTAGTTAACGACCGCCGGCAGCTTCGGGATGTCGATGCCGCGCGCCGCGAGATCGGTCGCGATCAACACCTTCACCTTGCCCGACTTCAAATCCGCCAGCGCCTGCGTGCGCGCGCCCTGGCTCAACTCGCCGTGCAGCGCCGCCGCCGCGATGCCCGCGCGCCCAAGCTTCTCCGCCACGTGCTCGGTCGAGTATTTCGTCGCCACGAAAACCAACACCCCCGACCACGCGTGCGTCTCGATCAGGTGCCGCAGGAGCTGCGTGCGCCGCGGCACATCGACCTCGATCACGCGTTGCAAGATCTCCGGCGTGTTCTCCGCCGTGTCCGGCGTCTCGATGCGCACCGGATCGCGCAGCAACGCCGCCGCCAACGCCTCGACCTCCGCCGGGAAGGTCGCGGAAAACAACAGGCTCTGCCGGCGCTTCGGCAGCATCGCCACGATGCGATCCAGCTCCGCCTTGAACCCGAGATCGAGCAGCCGGTCCGCCTCGTCGAGCACCAGCACCGACAGCTCCGCGAGCGACACGGCGTTGTGATCGATCAGGTCGAGCAGGCGCCCCGGCGTGGCCACGAGCAGATCGGCGCCGCCGCCCAGGGCCATCATCTGCGGGTTGATCGAGAGACCGCCGACCGCGACGAGCGTCTTGAGCGGTTGCGGCAGGTAGCGCGCGTAGCGTCGCACCGACTCGACCACTTGCGTCGCCAGTTCGCGAGTCGGCACCAGGATGAGCGCGCTCACGAAACGCCCCGGAGGACGCCGCCCCGCCGCCAGCTTTTGAACGATGGGCAACGCGAACGCGGCCGTCTTACCCGAACCGGTTTGCGCCGAGGCCCACACGTCCGAGCCCTTCAAGATCGCCGGGATCGCCGCCGCCTGGATCGGCGTCGGCGCCTCGTAATGCCATGCGGCGACGGCGCGCTGGAGCGGTTCGGAAAGGCCAAGGGAGGCGAAAGACATGAAGGGAGGCTGCTCCTAGACCCGCGCAAAGCCATGAAATGTTTTAGTCCCCCCGCCTCGCGTTCCCGGCGCCGTCTCCGCCCCTGCATACGTTTGCCGACTCCGCCTCGTTGCCGGACGACCGCGCCTCGGTTGTCGTCGTTTGCGTGCTAGCGCGGGTCGGCGCCATCCAGCCGGAGCCAAGCCCGCGCTTCCGCTCGCCCCTTGCCTCGCTTACTCCCTCCTTCTCTCCCTCAATCCCGAGTTCCTCTCCCTTCCATGAGCCTCCCCCTCCGCGACAAATCCTCCGTTGTTTTCGACCAAGTCTCCCTCGGCGAAGTCATGCTCCGCCTCGACCCCGGCGAGGGCCGCATCCGCACCGCCCGCGAATTCAAGGCCTGGGAAGGCGGCGGCGAATACAACACCTCCCGAGGCCTGCGGAAGGCCTTCGGCTACAAGACCGCCGTCGCCACCGCCTTCGTCGACAACGAGGTCGGCCACCTCATCGAGGACTTCATCATGCAGGGCGGCGTCTGCACCGACTTCATCAAGTGGCGCGACGACGACGGCATCGGCCGCACCGTCCGCAACGGCCTCAATTTCACCGAGCGCGGCTTCGGCGTGCGCGGCGCCGTCGGCAACCCCGACCGCGGCAACACCGCCGCCTCGCAGATCAAGCCCGGCGACTTCGACTGGGAGCTCATCTTCGGCAAGCTCGGCGCGCGCTGGTTCCATACCGGCGGCATCTTCGCCGCCCTCTCCGCCACAACCGCCGAGGCCACCATCGAGGCCGTCAAGGCCGCCAAGAAGCACGGCGTCATCGTATCCTACGACCTCAACTACCGCCCCTCCCTCTGGAAGACCATCGGCGGCCTCAAGAAGGCCCAGGAGGTCAACCGCGAGATCGCCAAGTATGTCGATGTCATGATCGGCAACGAGGAGGACTTCACCGCCTCCCTCGGCTTCGAGGTCAAGGGCGTCGATCACGCCAGCAACCAGGGCGCCATCGAGCTCGACGCCTTCAAGGCCATGATCGAGACCGCCGTGAAGGAGTTCCCCAACTTCAAGGTCGCCGCCACCACGCTGCGCCACGTCCACACCGCCACGGTCAACGACTGGTCCGCCATCCTCTGGCACGACGGCAAGTTCTTCGAGAGCCGCCAGTATCCCCGCCTCGAGATCCTCGACCGCGTCGGCGGCGGCGACAGCTTCGCCTCCGGCCTCCAGTTCGGCTTCCTCGAGTTCAACGACCCGCAGAAGGCCGTCGACTACGGCGCGGCCCACGGCGCGCTCGCCTCGACCACCCCGGGCGACACCTCGATGGCCACGCGCAAGGAGGTCGAGAAACAGATCTCCGGAGGCGGCGCCCGCGTGGTCCGCTGAGCCCGAGGCGCGCGAGCTTTTCGCGCGCCCCCTTTTCGCCTCCGTCGCGAGAACATCCCCTTCCCCGAGCCGGCGCGCCTTTGGCGTCGCCGGCTTTTTCATGCCCCGCTATCCCATCCGGTCATGCGGAACCAATCCCCGTCCGTCGGCTTCGTGCGCTCGCTTTGCTCGCTGGTCGTGATCGCCGCCCTGCCTTGCGCGACCGGCCGCGCGTCCATCCTCAGCCAGACTTCGCTGGAGATCGACTTCACGCACGAGGCGGACGCCGCCGCCAAGGCCGCCTGGTCGGACACCGTCGACGTCGGCCCGGAAGGGCTCGGCCGGGACGGCGAAACGGCCTCCTCCCGCGACGGATGGATTCAAACGAAACCGCTGGCCGTCGGCCTGTGGTGGCGTCCCGGCCCCTCGGCCGGCCTGCGCCTGGAGCTTTCTCCCGCCCCGGCGCCGATCACCTTGGCCAACGGCCAGGTCTCCACGCCGTGGGGAGGCGCCCTTTTCGCCCGCTACAGCGCCGACCGCATCCACTGGTCCGACTGGCAGGCCGTCGACCGGGAGCGTGCCGCGGCGCCGGCCACCGACGCCCCGGCGGCTTCGACCGCCCCGGGCTCGCTCCGCTTCGCCGGCACCCTCGGCGTGCCCGATCGCGAACGGCAGGCCTACCTTCGGCACAGGGAAACCTATTCCACCCTCGACGTGCCGTGGACCAGCGACGAAGAGGCGCTCTGTCGTTGGATCGAGGCGAAGGATCCGGAGTTTTTCGCGCGCTCCATCCCCTTCGTCGGGTATGTCGAGTTCCTCTTCGAGAACGGCTTCCACGGAGGTTGGCGCATCACCTCCCTCAAGGCCGAGGTCAGCTACGGCATCAGCGGCATGGCCGCGATCCCGCGGGATCCGGGCGCCGACAGAGCAAACGACCGTTCACCCTGGCGCTTCGCGGGGAAATCCTCGGCGCCAAGAACGACAAAACCCTAAACCTCGCGTCCGCGCCATGTCCGCCCCCCTCGCACCCGAAACCCGTCTCTGTCCGCTCTGCCGCCGCCCCAACCATTGCGGCGCGCTCTCCGGCGCCGAGGGCGCGAAACGATGCTGGTGTCACGGCGTGAAAGTGCCCGCGGCCCTGCTCGCCCGCGTGCCCGTGGAGGAGCGAGGCAAGGCCTGCGTCTGCCGCGGGTGCGTCGAAGCCTTCCTTCGCGAAACCCCGCCGGACGCGCCGGCCTGACCCGAAGCCTACTCGCCCAGCGCCGCGCGCAGCCTGGTCAGCTCCGCCGCCAGCCGCGCCACCTCGGCCTCGAGCGCGACGATCCGCCGTTCCGCCTCGGGCGGGAGAGCCAGGCTCACCTTGATCGGCTCGGCCGCCGCGCCCGTCTCCCCGCCGGCGGCCGCGTCCTCGCCGAGCAACTGCCCCCAGCGCGCCTCCTTTTGCCCGGTCACGCGCGGGAGCTTCGCCACCAGAGGCGCGGGCGCCCGCGCCGCCAATTCGCCGAGCAGCGACTCCACCGCCGCCAGATCCGACATCGGGCGAAGACGCTCGGCGTTGGCCCGCAAGGCCGCCGTCGTCTGCGGACCGCGCAGCATCAATTCGGCGAGCAACGCGCACGCCTCGGGAGTGAGCGGATACACCAGCTCGAGGGTGTGCCGGAACTTCGGCACGCGCGCGTCCGCCCCCACGAAACGCGACACCAGCCGCCGCGCCCGCAGGCTCTCGATCGCGGCCTCCGTCTCGGGCGCCTCCACCGCCATCACCGGCGCGCGGTTGCTCCGCTGGTTGCAGGCGTTGAGCAGCGCGTTGAGCGAAAGCGGATAGATGTCGGGCGTCGCGAACTCCTTCTCGATCAGGCAGCCGAGCACGCGCAGTTCGAGCGCGGTGAGCGGAGCCTCGGCGGGTGTGGCGAAATCGGAGGAGGAGGAAGCGGTGTCCATGTCCCCGCCACGCAAGCCGCGCCCTCGCCGGCGGCAAGACCGCGTTCGCGCCGAAGCGGGAGCCGGCGGGCGACGCGTTCGCCGAGGCGCGCGCGACGCAGACGCAAGTCCACTGATTCAAGACCGGAGGACGGAGAAAGGCTCGGCTTTGGCGCCCGGGCTGCTGAAAAAGCGGTTCGCAACGACGCGCATGAGCCTTCCTCCGCCAGAGCCCAGCCCCAACGCCCGCATCGTCCCGGACCAGATCCGGGCGGACGTCATCCTCTGCTGCGGCGAGGACAAGGGCGCCTTCGTCGCCGCGCTCCTCGCGCTCGGCTTTCCCCCGGAGGCGGTGCGCGCGCCGGACTTTCGCGGTTACACCACGTGGACGCTTCCCCGCGTCACCGTCGTGCTCGCGCCGATCGGCACCGGCGCGCTCGAGCCGATCCTGAACGAGTTGCTCGCCACGGGCCGGCCCGCCCGCCTTGTCCTCGTCGGCACCGCCGGACGTCTCTCCGCCCGCCCCCTTCCCTTGGGCGTGGGCTATCCGATCACCGAGGCGCATCTCGCCGGCACCGGACTGGACCGCGAACTGGGCGGGCAAACGCTTCGCCCGGAGTGGCCCGAGACGCCCGCCGGGCCCACCGCGTCGATCGTGTCCTCGGATTTCTACTACGGCTTCTCCCCGGCGACGCGTCCGGGCGACTATCGCCATCGTCTGCCCGCCCTGCGGCGCGATTTCGAGCGACTCGCCCCGCGCGTCGACCTCGTCGACATGGAGGTCGCCCAGTTTTACGCGCTCTGCCGCCTCATCCCGGACGCGGCCGGCCTGCGTTTCCTCGCCATCAAGGGCGCCTCGAACGCGGTCGAAAACCACGCCGAGCAAAACGACCACGCGCCCGCCGTCCTGCTCGACTGCCTTCGCCAGGCGCTCGCCGCCCTGGGCCACGCGGGCCGTTTCCCCGAGCAGGGCGCGGCCCCGGGGGCGAACCCGCCTTGATCCCGGGCGACCGCCCCCGCGAATCCGCCCCGCCCGCCCGCCTCGCCCCCTCATGGAAAAGCCCCCCACGCCGCAAGAGCTCGGCCCTTTTCAACTCATCCTCCTCGCGCTCTCCCTGCTGGTGCTCGCCATGCTCGGCGCGGAGATGGCGTGGGACCTCCCGGCGGAGACCAGCCGGGTGATCCGCTGGATGGACGGCCTCGTCTGCGCCCTGCTTTTCATCGATTTCCTGGTTCGTTTCCGGCGCGCGGAATCGAAGTCGGATTTCATGAAATGGGGCTGGCTCGATCTCGTCGCCTCCGTGCCGGTCGTCGATTCCCTGCGCTGGGCGCGGCTGTTTCGCGTCATCCGGCTCTTCCGGCTGCTGCGCGCGGCGAAATCGCTGCGCGGCCTTTTCGCCCACCTCTTCGGCGAGAGCACGGGCCATGGCCTCGCGCCCGTGCTGGCGACGACCATCCTGGTCCTGGCGCTCTCCTCCGCGGGCATCCTGCTCGTCGAGCACGCGCCCGACTCTAACATCCGCACCGCGGGCGACGCGCTCTGGTGGAGCGTCTCCACCGTCACGACGGTCGGCTACGGCGATCGTTATCCCGTGACCCGGGAGGGGCGTTTCATCGCCGCGGCGCTCATGATCACGGGCGTCGGCATCTTCGGAGCCCTCAGCGGCGCGATCGCCAGCTTCTTCCTGGGGGCGAAGCGTGAGGCCGGGCCCGACCACGCCGCCATCCTCGCGCGGCTGGACGCCCTTCAGGACGAGGTCAGGCGCCTGCGCGCCCGTCCGCCGGCGTCAGACGAATGATCCGCCGCGGATAGGGCCCGGGATGCGGACCGATTTGCCCAAAGTCTGCCCGCGAAAGCCTCCCGGGGAAAATCGCCCCTTCCCTTCGCCCGGCCCCCTCGTCCCCGCCTTGCCCTCGAACGACTGCGCGCCCGGCGTCACACCGCTTTATTTTGAAGACAGCTCCCGGGGCTTCGCATAGCGTTCGCCTCGTCCATGAGTATCCGTTCGCGGCTTTTCCTCATCGCGCTCGCCACCATTCTCTCCGCCTGCTCCCGCTCCCGGAGGACGGAAACCGAGGCCGCCGTCCCGCCCACCACGACGACCGCCACCGCAAGTTCCGACGGCACGCCGGACGCCCCGAAAAACGGAGAGCTCAAAGCCGTCCTCGACCGGATCAACGCCAAGATCGAGCGCAACCTGTCCGACGAGGCGGACTACGCCGAAGAGCTCGAGACGATCGACGGGCTAGCCGCGAAACACGCCCGAAGCAGCCCCGAGGACGCGGCCTCTTTTCACTTTTTGAAGGCGCGCCTGTATCGGGAGCTTTTCGAAAAGCCGGAGCTCGCCTTGGAGCTCTTCCGCAAGATCGCCGCGGATTTCCCCGGCACGCGCGCGACCGTAGAATTGCCCGAGGCGATCCAGGAAACCGAAATCCTCGTGGCCGACGCGGCGCTCACCGCGGTCGGCAGGGAGTTCCGGCCCTTCATCGCCACGTCCACGGAGGGCAAGGTCGTCGACCTGACCGCCTACCGTGGCAAGGTCGTGCTCGTGGAATTTTGGGCTACCTGGTGCGGGCTTTGTCGCGACGAACTGCCAAACCTCAAGGCGGCCTACGCGAACCACCACGACCGAGGGTTCGAGATCATCGGCGTGAGCCTCGACACCGAGGCCGACAAGCTCGCCGCCTTCACCAAGGAAAACCAGATGCCCTGGCCGCAGATTTTCGAAGGTCGCGGATGGAAAAATCCGCTCGTGACGTCCAACGGCATCCACGCGCTGCCCGGCCTCTTCCTGCTTGATCGCGAGGGGAGGATCGCCGCCAAGGGTGTTCACGGGGAGCGGCTCCAGGCCAAAATCGCGGAGCTGCTGGCGACGAAGCCCTAGCCGTTGCCCGGCTCGTTGACCGGAATCCCGCACGGCCGCAAAGTTTCCCCATGCCGAAAACCAAAGCCGCCGCCCCCGCGGTCACGATCACCTACTACGTCGAGATCTACTCCTCCTGGTGCCACTGGGCCGAGGCGGCCTGGAGCGAGCTGAAGACGCGCTACGCCGGACGCGTGGGCTTCGACTGGCGCGTGGCGCTGATGCGCGAGGAGGATTTCCCCGCCTCGCGCGAACAGTGCGACTGGTTCTACCGGCGCAGCGGCACCGTCGTCGGGTCGACCTACGTCCTGAATTCGGGCTGGGTGCAGCCCCGGCGAGCCGCCTACGCGACCCCGAACCTCGTGGCCGAGGCGGCGCGCGATTTTCTTCCCGCGGGCGACGATCGCGTGCGGCTGGCCTTGGCGCATGCCGCGATGTGCGAGGGCCGCGGCGTCCATGATCTCGACGAGGCCGTCCGCGTCGCGGTCGAGGCGGGCGAAGGGGCGTTTTCCGCCGCCCGCCTCAAGGCCGCGGCCGGGTCGCCTTCCACGCGGGCCCGCGTGGAGGCGTCGACCGCGGAGTTTTTCGCGCACCGGCTGAGCCAGCGGCCGGCCTTCGTGCTCGCGAGCGAGATCGGCGACAAGACGGTGTTTTCCGGCGTCTGGCGGCTCGAGCCGCTGGCCGCCGCCCTCGACGGCATGCTGGCGGACGCCGCGGCCTACGCGAGCTACCGCGCCCACCATGGCGCGCCTCCGCAGGCCTGAGCCGGCAAGGCGGCTCGGCGCCGAAGAGAACCGGCGCGCCCCCGCGCCGGTTGCGTCGCCTCGTCAGGCGCGCGACGCGCGCGCGCGCAGGATCGCGCCGAGGCGCGAGACGCCGGTCTCGATGCCGGCCTCGGTCGCGTTGCTGAAGTTGAGACGCAGCGTGTTTTTCCGCGGCTCGCCGACCCAGAACGAGTCGCCCGGCACGAAGGCGACCTTCGCGGCCGCGGCCTCGGCGAAGAGCTCGGTCGCGTTCCAGCCCGCGGGCAGGGTCACCCAGAGGAAAAGCCCGCCCTGCGGCTTCGTCCACGCGCAGCCGGCGGGCAGCTCGCGGGCGAGGGCGGCGAGCATCAGATCGCGGCGGCGTCCGTAGACCTCGCGAAGCCGCGCGAGATGGGCGTCGAACAAAGCCGGTTTCGACAGGTAATGGGTGACGAGCCGCTGGGTGAAGCTGGAGGTGTGCAGATCGCTCGCCTGCTTGGCGACGGTGAGCTTCGCGCGCAGACCGGCGTCGGCGGTGTGGAGCCAGGCCACGCGGAGGCCGGGGGCGAGGATCTTGCTCGTGCTGCCCAGGTAGATCGTCGACGCGCCCGGCTCGGAGGCGATGGCCGGGGCTTCCTCGCCCGAGTAACGGAGGCGCCCGTAGGGATCGTCCTCGAGGATCGGCACGCCGTGGCGGGCGGCGATGGCGGCGACCTCGGACCGGCGCCCGGCGGCGAGGCGGACGCCCGTCGGATTTTGGTAGTTGGGGATCAGATACAGGAACTTCGGGCGGCGCGGCGACCGCTCCAGCCACTCGGCGAGGGCGGACGGGACGAGCCCCTGCTCGTCGCAGGGCAACCCGACCGGCGTCGCCTCGTAGGCCTGGAAGACCTGAAGCGCGCCCAGGTAGGCGGGGTTCTCGGTCAGCACGATGTCGCCGGGGTCGAGCAGCACGCGCGACACCAGATCAAGGCCTTGCTGGGATCCGTGCGTGACGAGCAGTTCATCCGCCCGGGCGCGCAGGCCGACCGTCTCGGCAAGGTGCGCGGCGATCCATTCGCGCAGCGGCGGGTGGCCCTCGGTGAGGCCGTATTGAAGGGCGGCCCGCCCGTCCGCGGCCAGCACGGCCTCCGCCGAGGCGCGCACGTCGTCGACCGGAAACAACTCGGGGGCGGGCAGACCGCCCGCGAAGGAGATCACGTCGGGCTGCGCGGTGACCTTGAGGATCTCGCGCACGGCGCTGGGCCGAAGGGCCTGCGCACGCCGCGCGTAGCCGAAGACGGAGGAGTCGGAAGCGGAGCTTGAATCGGACATGGGAAAGAGGGTTGGGCGGTCGCGGTGGGTTTCGACGTCCTTCCCGCGCTTGCGGCCGGAGGCGCGAAAAAGCCCCCGTCCGGTCTGCGCCGGAGGGGGCGGAAAGGCGGCCCTCTCAGCGCCCTCGCGACACGCGAGCGGCTACGACGATGCCCGCGACAAGCGGGACGGCGGGACCGGGAGGGCGAATGGAGGCGTTGAAGCGCACGGGACAAGCCCAGCCAAGCCGCGGGGCGGACGGGAGGCAAGAGCGTCGGCGATGCGTCGGCGGCCGACGGACGCGTCGCCGGGCCTCACTTGGCCCCGGAACCCGCCGCGCCCTCTCGCACCAACTCCACCGATTGGACGTAGATGGTCGCGCCCACCATGCCGGGGTTGGAGCGGTCGCCTTGGAGGTCGACGCTCTTCAGGGCGATGTAGGGACTCTTCGAGGCGATCTCCTGATAAAAGCGCAGCAAGGAGGCGATGTCCACGCGGTTGGCCCGCACGCGGATCGTGTGCAGGGAAAACTGGGGCGAACGCTCGGTTTGCGGCGGATCGGTGTTCACCGTCAGGCCGGCGCGGTTGGCGATGCCGAGGATCTCCGAGACGAGGAACGTGGAGTTGTAGGTCTTGGAGGGGTCGAGATTTTTCACCGCGGCCTCGGCGGCCTCCTTGATCTGGGGGGCGGCGTTGATCCAGACCTGCTGGGTGGCGAGCGTCTGCTCGGCGCGGCGGAAGGCGCCGAGCTTGGCCTTGAGGTGATCGGAGGCGGAGGAGAGCCAGATGACGGCGCCGGTGACCACCAGGGCGAGGACGAGCAGCTTTTCGCGCAGGATGCGGGACAGGAACCAGGCTTTCACGGGATTCACAGGGCACCTCCGTTCTTCAGCGCGTCGGCCTTGAACTCCACGTCGAGGACGAAGTTGACCACCGCCTCGCGCGAGCGGATGTCGCGGGCCTCCGCGCTGGCGATGCCGGGCAATATCTTGAGGGCGTTGGTGTATTTGCCGACGTCGTCGGGATTCTGGGCCTGCGCCTCGATCTCGAGCTTGAGAAGGCTGCGGATGATGGCGCGCTGGAAAACGATGGATTCGGGGCGGGCGGGGTTGATGAGGGCCATCATCTCGAAAGGCATGAGCCGCTTCTCGCTGAGCTCGGCGATGCGGTTGGCAAGATTCTGCTCGGTCTCGGTCTGGTGCACGGCGTCGGCCTGCGCCACGATCTTCGCCTCCCGGCGTTTGGTGAGCGCGCCGAGCACGCCGGCGCCGATGTCGATGGAGGCGGAGAGAACGATCAATGCGATGGCGGCGAGCAGGCCGCGCCAGATCCATTGATCGCGGACGGCGGAACGACGGCGCTCCTGGAGAAACTCGGTGTCGCGGACGTCGGAGGTCTCGGTCCACTCGGCCGGCCAGGGGCCGAGCGCAACCCCGCCCGCGGTCGCGCGCAACGCGCCGTCGGCGGCGGATTCCAGGGCGAGGACGCCCTCGACGCGGCGAACCTCGGCGTCGGCCTGGAGCGTGGCCCGCTCAAACAGCTCGGAAAGGACGGCGTCGACCGCCTCCTCGCCGCCCTCGCGGACGACGATGGCGACGGGGAGCTCGAGACCGGCGCGCCAGGCGAGGGCGGAGACGCGGCTCTCGCCCACGTGCAAGACGGCGCCGTCGGAGGCGCTGGAGCCGGCGCCCGGACGGGCGGCGAGCAGCGGGGCGAACTCGGCGGTGACCAGCGCGGCGCCGTCCCACGCCTCCGTCTCCTCCGCGGAAAACCGGCGGCGGAAGGCGGCGAAGACGAGCGCGGCGCCGCCGTCGGCGGCCGGGAGGTGGCCGAAATACAGCTGATCGGGGGGGAACGGAGCCATGCCCTCGAGGGCGAGGGTCACCTGCGGACCGATCGGCTCGCCCGCGGCCAGTTCCACCCGGCGGACAAAGAAAGCGTCGCCGCGCGCGAGCAGCACGGGCGGCGCGGAAGGGACGGCGGGCAGGAAGCGGGAAAGGGCGGACATCAGGATTGGGGATCTGTTTCGGCCTCGTCGGCCGCGACGACGGGCGCTGGCCCGGCGGATTCGATTATTTCAAGAATGGTGAAAGGGTAGTCCAACTTTTCCTCCGACGTCGCGCCGGAGCCGGAGGTTTCGCCTGTCGTGCCGGATCCGGCGCGGGCGCCCGTGCCGGCGCGGGCGGTGCCACCGGAGCTGGTCCGGCCGGAAGTGGCCGTCGCCTGCTGAAGATTCATGCCGCCTTGCCGCCCGGGACGCCCGGGGCGAAGGCCGGAGCCGTCGCTACCCAGGCCGCCGGACCCGCCGGAAAATTGCCCACCACCGGATGGGGGCTGCTGGCCTCCGCCCGGGCGAGGCCGTCCGTTGCCGCCGCCGGGCCGCCCTTGGCCGCCGCCCTCGCCCTGTCCGGCGCCATTGCCCTGACCGCCGCCATTGCCTCGGCCGCCGCCGGAGCCGTTGCCCCGGCCTCCGCCCGTGACGCCGCCGGAATTCTCCGAGCCGTCGGCGGAGACCGCGGAGGGAAGCCGGACGGAGGAATCCAGCCCGACGAGCGCGCTCAGGCGCATGGAGGCGGCGCCTTCGCGCACGGTGACGTCGACGCGCACGAGCTTCGCCACGGCGTCGAGGCCCTCGACCTCGGCCTTGGCGCCGATCACCGAGCTGAGTTCGGACACCGCGCGGAACCAGGAGGGCGAACCGGGCGCGCGCGGCCCCTTGCCGGCGCGATAGGAGGCGATGGACGCGTTTTGATTCTCATCCCAGCCGCGGGCGGCGCCGATCATCGGGGCGAGGGCGTTGATGTTGGCCGATTCGAAGGAATACAGGGAGAGGTTGTCGTGCAGGGCCTGTCCGAAGGACGTGAGGACGCCGTCCTCGTCGTAAACGAACCGGTTGGCCACGCGGACGGCGCGCAACTCGTCCCAGGAGCGCAACGAACGTTTCGGAGGCGTGTGCGGAATCGCCTCGCGCTCGTAGCGCGAGGCCTCGGCGTCGATGTCCTGCGGGGTATGGTCGGCCGTGGTCCAGGCGTAGAGGCCGTCGGAAAAACTGCGGGCGTCGGTCTCGCTCAGCCCAAGGACCTGGGTGAACTCGACCATGTCCTGAAAAGACAGGTTGGGCAGCGAGAGCTTGCCGCTCTCGTCGGTGAACGAAAACGACACCTGAAGCCCCTCGCGCGGGGACTCTCCGGCGTATTCGTAGGGATCGCCCCAGCCTTGCTCGGGAGAGTAGAGATTTTCGTCGACGGCCTTGATCTCCGCCATCACCGCGAGGGCGGTCTCGAGCGCGGCGTAGGCGTCGGCGCGCAGCCGGGCGCGATCAGCCTGACGGGTGGCGAGCGTGAGCTCCACCTCGCTGTTCTCGTAGAACTTCATCAGCATCATCGATGCGAGAAGCAGCGTGACGAGCACCACGACGATGACGGAGCCGCGTCGCGCCGTCGGACGGGAAGGGCGGAAGGACTGGAGCGAGGCGGTCATGGTCAGAGTCGGGTGGCGCCCTCCTTGGCGGCGGGCACGCGCAGCACGCGCTCGATCGAAAGCTTGCCGTGCTTGAAGCGCAGGCGGATCCGGCGCGGCAGCGGATAGGTGCCGTCGGCCTCGCGCCTGGGGCTTTCGAGCGTCTCCCAGCGGCGGAAATTCTCGTCGTAGTAGTCCCAGCCCATCGAGACTACAAAGGGCGACACGATGACGGTGCGCGGGGACTCGGTGTCGCGATGAAGCTCGAGCAGGGACTGCCAATGAAGCCGCAACCCCTCGCGCTCGCCCACGCCGAGCGACATCTCCACGTCCGGCAAGGGCGACTCCGGCCAGACGATGAGGCGGCTGCCCTCCGCGAGCGTGAAGGCGAGCTCGGGCGCCTCGCCGCCGGTCTCGATCTTGACCTCCTTCACCTCCAGACCGCCGCCCTCGGGGCTCAGCGCGGCGCGGCGCAGGAGATCCTCGACATGCACGGCCACGGCGCGGGCGTGCTGGGCGAAGAGGCGCTCCTCGCGGCCCTTGCCCCAGACCTCGGCCATGGAGAACACGAACATGTTGAGCGCGACGAGCAACGAGCCCAGCAGGGCGATGGCGAGCAGCACCTCGAGCAGCGTGAAGGCGCGCGCGCGGACGCGGCGGCCCGCCGCGAGGACGGGACGAGAACGAAGAAGGAAACGCGAGGGACGCGGGCTCATTTCATCGCCTCCCTCTGGCGCTTCAGGCGCTGGGTGGCCTTGTCGCGCAGGTCCTTTCGCTCGGCGGCGGTGGACCAGGTGGGACGCAGGAGCCGCAAGGTCTCGGTAACGCGCACCAAATCGCCGCTGCCGCCCGGAGGCGGGGCGCTGAGCTCGAGCGTGACGTCGAAGAGGTCGCTCACGGTGGTCGGGGTGACGGTGGAGCGCCAGGTCGCGGTGCGTCCGTCGGGCAGCACGATGTCGCCGCCGCGCTCGACGACCGCGCGATCCGGCTCCGCCAGCAGGACCTCGCGCGCCCAGGCGATGTCGGCCTCGGTGCCGTCGCGATCACGGATGGACGCGTGGGCGAGCATGAGGTTGGAATAGCTCGCGCCGAGCACGACGGCGGCGATGGCGAAGATGGCGAGGGCCACCAGCACCTCGATGAGCGTGAAAGCGCGGCGGGAAAAAGGCTTCACGGGGTCTTTCCTCCCTCCGGCAAGGGCGCGGCGGTCCAGGGATCGATCGGATAGACGCGACGCGTCTCGCCGCGACGGATCTGGATACGCATCGGATCGCAGGTGCCGTCGGGATAAAAGCGCACCTTCGCGAGCGGGCGCTCCTCGAGCTGCCCGCCGATGAGCGAGGCCGACACGACCTCGGGGCTGAGCAGGCGCACGGTGTAGCCCTCGCGTTTCGGCAGCGTCTCGACGCCGTCGGCGCCCCAGATGAAGCCGGCGTCCTCGGGCAGGGGTTTGAGCTCGACCACGTCGCCGCTCTCCACCGCCTTGCCCCGCACTTTTTGGAAGAGGCTGAGCACGGCGGTCTCGGGATCCTGCTCGCGGGCGCTGTTGAAGAGCGACGTGGCTCCGCTGATCAGGACCGAGGCGATCATGCCGATGAGCATCAGGACGACGATCGTCTCGATCAGGGTGAAACCGGCCCGGACGGCCGGGCCCGGGAATCGCGTCCGGGCGCGGATCATGGCGTCACTCCCAGTTGCCGACGTCGTCCGTGGTGCCCTCGGTCTTGTCCGGCCCCTTAGAGAAGACGTCGTAGCCGGTCTTGTTCTTCGTGCCGGGGTAACGGTAGCCGTAGGGCTCGCCCCAAGGGTCGACGGGCAGCTTGCCGTTGTCGATGTAAGGGCCCTTCCAGCGGTCGGCCTTGCCGGCGGGCGCGCTGGCCAACGCCTCCAGGCTTTCCGCGGTGGAGGGATAGTCGCCGAGGTCGATACGATAGCGCACGAGGCAGGTTTGCGCGGTGCTGTTGACGAAGATCTTCGCCGTGGCGGACTGGCCGGAGGTGAAGCCGCCGCCCACGTTCTTCACCAGCACGCCGACGAGGAGGCCGATGATCGCGAGCACCACGAGAATTTCGAGCAGGGTGAAACCGCGGCGCGAGGCGAGCAGCGGACGACGGGAACGGGAGGAGGTGAACATGTGGGAAGAGAAGCGAAGTCTTGAAGGAGCGGAAGCGAGCGAGCGGGGGGGACCCGGTCGCGAAAAACAGAAACGACCGCGACGCGGCTCAGGGGGCCGGAGGCGGCGGCACCGCTCCCGGAGTCGCCGGCGCGGCGGGCGCGGCCGGGGCGACCGCGGGCGCGGGCTGGCCCTGGCGGGTGCCGGTGGCGGTGTTGCGCAAGGCGCGACGACGGCGCACCTCGGCGGCGACCGCCTCGAGACGGCGCGCGTCGGCGGCGGCGTCGGGGCGGTTTTGATTGTTGTTCGCCGTCGGATTGCCGGGGGAAGGCGGGGCGACGGGCGCGGGGGCGGTCATGGCGGAGACCGGCTGCCCCGCCTGGATGACGGCGCGCTTGAGCGGAAGCTTCACCGGACGGCCGTTTTGCTCGACCTCCAGGACATTGTTCGTGGCGTCGAAATTCTTCACCTGCACCGGACTGTTGGTGTCGTCGGCGCGCACCCAGCGTCCCTTGTTGGTGGTCGTGTCGAAGACGCTGTAGGACGTGCCCGCGGCGTCGGTGACCATGCCGCGAAACTCCAGGTTGCCCTGGGCTTCTTGCGTCCCGCCGCTCTCGCCGGCCTGAGGCGCGGGCGAAAAAGGCGAGCGATCGACCAAGGTCTGCAAATCCACCGCGCGCAAAGGCGCGACGCCCAGGGCGAACGCGGCGCAGAGGAGACCAAAAACGTGGAGGGCTTGGGGCTTCATCGGACGGAGTCGGGGCAAAACGTCATGGAAGCGGGTGAAAAGGCGAGACGGGAAAGAAGGACGACGCGGGACAAGATCGAGACCGGGCTCACATCCCCGAAGGCGCCGCAGCGGGGCCGCCTTGCTCGTTCGGGCGGGCCTTGGACGATGCGGCCAGACGCTGTTCGCGACGCGCGCGCGCCGCCTCCATGACCGCCTTCAGGCGCTGCTGCTGCGCGGCCGCGTCCGGCTTGGCGGCCTGGGCCTGGGTTTGCCCGGCGATCTGACCCGGGGCCTCGACAAGGGTTCGACGAACGGGAAAAGCGCGACTGCCCGGATTGGACGGCGCGGGGGCCGGAATCATCGCGGTCACCGGCTGGCCGGCCTGGATCACGGAACGCTTCAAGGCGAGCCGCACGGCGCGCCCGTCCCGCCCGACGATCTCGAGGGTGTTGTTCGCGGCGTCGAAGCCCTTGATCCGCACGGGACCGTCGGCGTCCTCGGCGCGCACCCAACGCCCCTTGTTGGCGCCGGGATCGAAAAGGCTGTAAGCCGTGCCGTCGGCGTCGGTCGCCAGACCGCGAAACTCCCACTCGCCCTGCGGCGCCGCCGCGCCTTCCGCGTCCGGGCCCGGGGAAGCCGGCGAGAAGGGGGAGCGATCGACGAGCGTCTGCAAGTCGACGGCATGCGCCCATCCCGCGCCGGCCATCAGGCAGGCGAGTCCAAGGACTTTATGGGCAAGGGGCTTCATCACGGGAAACAAGGAAAGGAGGATCGGGCGACAACCGCCTTGGCCACCTTCTCCCTGTGACGCCGCGGCCCCCTCAGGGTTTCAGCACGATTTTCCCGAACTGGCCGCCGCGCTCCATCAGCGCAAAAGCCTCCGCGGCGCGGGCGAAGGGGAAGACCTCGCCCACCACCGGCCGCACCGCGTGGCGCTCCACCGCGGCGAGCATCGAGGCCCAGTCGTGGGGGCTGCCCATCGTCGTGCCGAGCAGACTCAGCTGGCGCCAGAAAATCTTCCGCATCGGCAGCACGTTCGGGTTGCCGCGCGTGGCGCCGAAAAAGGCGATCCGCCCGCCCGGGGCCGCGAGATCGATCAAGGACTCGAAGCCGTCGCCGCCGGCGCTGTCGATGATCACGTCGAAAAGTCCGCCCACCTCCGCGCGCGCCGCCTCCGCCCAGCCGGGCTTCGTATAATCGAAGCCACCCTTGGCGCCGAGCGCGACCGCGCGGGCGATCTTGTCCGGACTCGACGAGGTCACCCAGGTCTCCGCGCCCGCCGCGATCGCGAATTGCAGCGCGAAAAGCGCGGTGCCGCCGCCGATGCCGCCGATCAGCACGCGTTCGCCTCGTTTAACCTGCGCCCGCGACATGACCGCCCGCCACGCGGTGAGACCCGCCAGCGGCAGGCCCGCCGCCTCCTCGTCGGACAAATGCGCCGGCGCGAGCGAAAGCTGCCCGACCGGCACCACGATCTTTTCCGCCAGCGTGCCCTCGCGCGGCAGTCCGAGAATCGAAAACGCCTCGCCCTGCGCCGCCTCGCCCTGGCCCCAGCCGAAGGACGGGTTGATGATCACGCGCCGCCCCACCCACCCGCCCGGCACCACGTCGGGGCCCGCGGCCACCACCACGCCCACCCCGTCCGAGCCCGGCGTGCAGGGGAATTTGAGCCCGGCGTATTGACCGAGCTTGATCCACACATCGCGATGGTTGAGCGCCGCCGCGGCGATCTTAACCACGACCTCGCCTTTTCCGGGCGACGGGTCGGGAACCTCGCGGACTTCGAGCTGGTTGACGGCGGTGAGTTGGATTGCGCGCATAAGTGTTACCCGACACCAAAACCGCCTCGCCGCCTCGCGCCACCCGAAACCCGTGCTCATCGCCCTCCACAAGCCCTACGGCGTCCTCTCCCAGTTCACCCCCGAGCCGGGCTCCGCGTGGAAAACCCTCGCCGACCTAGCGCCCAAGCTCCCGCCGCGCGTCTACCCGCTCGGACGCCTCGACGCCGACAGCGAGGGACTTCTGCTTCTCTCCGACGAGCCCGGCCTCAACACCCGGCTCCTCGACCCCAAAAACGCCCACGAGCGCGAATACTGGGTCCTCGTCGAACGCGTCCCCGCCGACGAATCCCTCGCCCGCCTCTCCGCCGGCGTGAAACTCTCCGACCACGCCTGCGCCCCGCTCCAGGTCCGCCGTCTCGCCGAAACCGAAAGCGCCACGCTTCCCCCGCGCGATCCGCCCGTGCGCTTTCGCAAAAACGTGCCCGACGCCTGGCTCGCCCTCGCCCTCCATGAAGGCAAAAACCGGCAGGTTCGCCGCATGACCGCCGCCGTCGGCCACCCCACCCTGCGCCTCGTCCGCTGGCGCATCGGCCGCCTCACGCTCGCCGACCTCGGACTACTGCAATCCCCGGGCGTCTGGCGCGAATTGGACGCCGGGGAACGACGATCCGCTTTCGCCAACTGACTGCGCCCCGGGCGCGCCTCGGAGAAAAAACGCTTGCGCCAGCCGGCGCCGATTCATGAACGTCTCCCTCTGCGTTAGTGAGGCCTCGACGGTTAAGAGGCCGCACCATGACTGGTCCCGCATCCCGCGGGATTGGAACGGTGGCATCGGCGACGACCAAGACTGACAATCTTGGAAGAAGCGGGTGGCACGGAGCCTGCGAAGGTTCCCTACAGTCGTGAAACCCTCCTCATAAACCACCTAAATATGTCCACCGCCGTTAGCTCCGAAACCATCGCCCACTTCAAGCACCACGACAAAGACACCGGCTCGTCCGAGGTCCAGATCGCGCTCTTGACCGCCCGCATCAACCACCTCACCGAGCACCTGCGCACCCACCGCAAGGACTTCCACAGCCGCCGCGGCCTCCTCCAGATGGCCAGCCGCCGCCGCAAGCTCCTCGACTACGTGAAGCGCGGCGACGTCAACAAGTATACCGAGCTCCTCAACAAGCTCGGTCTCCGCAAGTAACCTTTGCCCTTCTCTGAGAGGCGATCCGATCCGCGGATCGCCTCTCGTCTTTACCGACATTTCGCCGAGCTCCGGACCGAGATGTTTCCATAGGCCGCCCGAACCGGTTTTCGGGCGCCCCATCGAAATCTCTCGTCCGCCGACGAAAAGACCCGGGCCCCGTCCGCCGCAGCGCGGACGGCCGCTCCTTCCAGATTTCCCGAACCCTTTCAGCGCCCGCCTGCGCCTTCGCGCGGCCCGACCGCTCCAATCCGCGGTCCCGCCGACGCCCCTCGCGCACCTGGCCCGAAAACCCAAAACCCCGAACCCGCGGCCGCGCGTCGCCGCCCGTTCGATCCTATCCGCGACGCGCAACCGTATCCGCAAGATAACTACCTAGAAAGCATCCGTCATGTCCCTGAATCAAAAGCACGTCGTCAAGGTCTCCGGCCTCGACCTCACCTTCAGCACCGGCACCTACGCCGCCCTCGCCAACGGCGCGGTCAACGTATCCATCGGCGAGACCAACGTCTTCGTCACCGCCTGCGTCTCCGCCTCGGTCAAGCCCGGCCAGGACTTCTTCCCCCTCACCGTCGACTACCGCGAGAAGTATTTCGCCGCCGGCCGTTTCCCGGGCGGCTACTTCAAGCGCGAGGGCAAGCCCTCCGAGAAGGAGATCCTCACCTCCCGCCTCTGCGACCGCCCCTGCCGCCCCCTCTTCCCCGAGGGCTTCCTCAACGAGGTCCAGATCATCGGCCAGCTCCTCTCCGCCGACCAGCTCAACGAGTCCGACATCGCGATGGTGAACGGCGCCTCCGCCGCCCTCGCCATCTCCGACATTCCCTGGGCCGGTCCCATCGGCTGCGTCCGTGTCGCCGAGGTCGACGGCCAGTTCATCGCCAACCCGAACCTGGACCAGATGGCCGCCAGCTCCCTCGACCTCATCTACGTGGGCACCGAGAAGGACATGCTCATGATCGAGGGCTCCGCCGACCAGATCCCCGAGGACCGCTTCATCGCCGCCCTCGAGTTCGGCCACCAGGCCATCCTCCCCATCATCGCCGCGATCAAGGAGCTCATCGCCCTCGCCGGCAAACCGAAGGCCACCTTCAACCTCGTCGGCGCCACGCCCGAGGCCCGCGCCATCATCGAGCGCGTCGTCCCCGCCGAGCGCATCTCCGCCGCCATCTTCGGCAAGGAGAAGGCCGCCCGCGGCGCCGCCGTGAAGGTCCTCAAGGAAGAGGCCAAGGCCGCCCTCGTCGCCGAGCTCGGCGCCGACAAGTTCACCGACGTCGACCTCAACGTCGTCTTCGAGGACCTCCAATACACCGCCTACCGCAACACCGTCCTCGAGAAGGGCGTGCGCGCCGACGGCCGCGGCCAGAAGGACCTCCGTCCCCTCCAGGCCCTCGTGGGCGTCCTCCCCCGCGTGCACGGCTCCGCCATGTTCCAGCGCGGCGACACCCAGAACATCGCCGTCACCACCCTCGGCCCGACCAAGGAAGCCCAGGACCTCGACGGCCTCACCGGCGGCGTCACCTCGAAGTCCTTCACCCTCCACTACAACTTCCCCCCCTTCTCCGTCGGCGAGACCGGCCGCTTCGGCGCCCCCGGCCGTCGCGAGATCGGCCACGGCGCCCTCGCCGAGCGCTCCCTCGTGCCGATCCTCCCGCCCGAGGACGTCTTCCCCTACTCCATCCGCGTCGTCTCCGAGATCATGGCCTCCAACGGCTCGACCTCGATGGCCTCGATCTGCGGCGGCTGCCTCTCCCTCATGGACGCCGGCGTTCCCATCGTCGCTCCGGTCGCCGGCATCTCCTGCGGTCTCATGACCAAGAACAACGCCGACGGCTCCATCGCCCAGTGGACCACCATCACCGACATCCTCGGCGAGGAAGACCACTTCGGCGACATGGACTTCAAGATCGCCGGCACGACCAAAGGCATCACGGGCTTCCAGCTCGACCTCAAGATCAAGGGCCTCCCCTTCGAGATCGCCAAGGTCGCCATCCACCAGGCCCGCGAAGCCCGCATCGAGATCCTCCGCGTCATGCTCGGCTCGCTCCCCGCGCCCCGCAAGGACCTCAACGCCCTCGCCCCCCGCATCCAGACCATCCAGATCGACCCCGAGAAGATCGGCGCGCTCATCGGCCCCGGCGGCAAAAACATCCGCCGCATCGTCGAGACCACCGGCGCGGAGATCGACATCGCCGAGGACGATTCCGGCAAGGTCTTCGTCTACTCCAACAACGGCGCCGCGATGGCTCGCGCCATCGCCGAGATCGACGCCTCCTGCGGCGCCGGTGCCGGCGGCGGTCGTGAAGGTCGCGGCGGCGGCAACGCCGGCGGCCCCCCGATCGAGATCAACAAGATCTACACCGGTCGCGTCACCGGCGTGAAGGACTTCGGCGCCTTCGTCGAGTGCCTCCCCGGCCGCGAAGGCCTGTGCCACATCTCGGAGCTCGCCGACTTCCGCGTGCGCCGCACCGAGGACGTGGTCAAGATGGGCGATTCCATCACCGTGAAGTGCATCGGCATCGACGAGAAGACCGGCAAGGTCCGCCTCTCCCGCAAGGCCGCCATGAAGGAGCTCGAGACGCAGGGCGAGCAGGCCCCCGCCGCCGACGCCCCCTCCGCCCCCAGCGCCTGAGCACGCCTTCCTTGATGTAGCATAACGGCGGGCGCCGTTTCGCCTTCATCCCTCCTCCGCCCGCGAGCGCGTTCCACGCCTCGCGGGCGTTTTGTTTTCAAAGCCCGCGTCCCCCTGCCGCGTCCTGATTTTCGAAATCAGAAACGTAAATTATCTCATATCCCCCTTGCGCCCCGGGATGCGCAAACCTACGCAGGGCCATGTCCACCTCCGTCCCGCCTCTGCCCGCCGCCGCGTCCTTTCCCCTGACCGCCCCGAAAGAAAAGACCTACTTCGCGTGGGTCCTGATCGCCTCGATCATCGTCTGGTTGCTGCTCGCCCTCTCCATCGCGGGGCTTTTTTACGCGGTGTTTTTCGGCGTGATGCTATGGTTCGGCAACGGCCTGTTGATCGCGCATCTTCGCTCCGAGGCGGTGAAGGTGGGGTCGGACCAGCTTCCGGAACTGCACCGCGCCTTCGCGGAAGTCTGCGCGCGTCTCGGCTTGTCCCGCGTGCCGTCGCTCTACGTCGTGCAATCCGGCGGCTTGCTGAACGCCTTCGCCACGCGCTTTTCCGGACGCGACTTCGTCGTGGTCTACTCCGATTTCCTCGAGGCGCTCGGTTCCGACACCCCTGAGATGAAATTCGTCCTCGGCCATGAGGTCGGTCACATCCAGAGCCGGCATATCCTAAAGCAGATCTTCCTCGCGCCCGGACTTTTCATGCCGCTCATCGGCCCCGCGTATCGTCGCTCGTGGGAAAGCTCCTGCGATCGCCACGGCGCCCATGCGGCGCAGGACGTCGACGCCTCGATCCGCGCCATGCTCGTGCTCACCGGCGGCCCCGGCTATGCCGCCCGCCTGAGCGCCGACGCCTTCGCCGCGCAACACGTCGAGGAACGCGGCTTCTTCGTCTCGCTTCACGAGCTCACGTCCACCTACCCGACCCTCTCCCGGCGCGTAACCGACCTCCGCGCGCTGCGCGACGGACGACCCGCCCCCGCCCCGCGACGCCACGCCCTCGCCTACCTGCTCGCCTTGGGCATGCCCGGAGGAAATCTCGGGCGCGGGGCGCCCGGAGCCGGCCTCCTTGTGATCGTGATGATGATGGGACTCATGGCGGCGATGGCCATTCCGGCCTTCCAGAAGGTGCGGGCGGCGTCACAGACCAAGGTCTGCCAAAACAACCAACGCATGCTCTCCGCCGCGCTCGACCAGTATCGCCTGGAGAACGGACGCGGCCCCAAAAGCTGGACCGAAGTCGTGGGCGCAGGAAAACCGCTGACCGCGATGCCCGAGTGTCCGCTCCACGGCGCTTACAACGCCGATTACGACAAGGACAACGGCTACACGGTGACCTGCAGCGCTCAACACGACCTGCCCAGGGCGCAATCCCGCCGCTGACACCGACCGACCGCGCACGCGCGACAAGACCTGGGCGCCGCGGCCAAATCCGGCTCCCGACCAGGCGCGCGCCGGCTATGCGGCGAGAGGAACGCAAGGCGAGTTTCAGCCGCGCACGCGCTCGCGCCGGAACGGATTCGATGCGAGTGATACCACCGCCCAGCCCCGCCCCCATGGAAATCGCCGTCTGGTCGCTCACCATCCTCCTTACCCTCGTCGGCTTCGCCGGCGTGGTCGTGCCGCTCTTGCCCGGGACCACGCTCATCCTCGCCGGCATGGTGCTGCACAAAGTCCTCCTGCCCGACTCGCTCACGTGGGCGGCGCTCGCGTGGATCGGCGCGATCTGGCTGATCTCCGTGGTCGTGGATTTTCTCGGCGTGCTCGTCGGAACCAAACTCTTCGGAGGCGGCAAATGGGGCATGGCGGGAGCGGGCGCCGGCGCCGTGGTCGGCATGTTTTTCTCCCTCCCCGCGCTCATACTCGGAACGATTTTCGGAGCCGTCGTGGCGGAACGCTATGTCGCGAAAAAGACCCGGCGCGAATCGCTGCGCGCGGGCGCCGGCGCGGCCCTTGGCTTCGTGCTCTCCACGATCGGGCGTCTCGCCTGTGGCGTCGGCATGCTGATCCTCTTCCTCTTCGCCGTCCGCTGGCCGTCTTGGCAGATGTAGGTCCGCAGGTCCGCCCGCGATTCGGCGCGCACAGGCTCGCATCTTTAGGTTTTTGCGCTTTTTGCGCCTCTTGGCGGCCACCTACTCTCGCCCCATGCCGCACGATCCCGCGAAAACACCGCCGCCCGCCACGCCCGAGCCGCTTCCGCCGCCTCCGCCCGAGGCGGTCGCGCGTTTCGCGCCCGAGATCCTCGCTCGACTCGAGGACTACGGACGCCAGCTCGCCACCGCCGGCGTGATCCGCGGGCTGATCGGCCCGCGCGAGGTGCCGCGTCTCTGGGACCGCCATCTGCTCAACTGCGCCGCGCTCGCCGAGGCGATCGGCGAAAAGGAAACCGTGGCCGACATCGGCACCGGCGCCGGTCTGCCCGGCCTCGTCGTCGCCCTCGTCCGCCCCGACCTGCGCGTGATCCTGGTCGAGCCGCTGGAACGCCGCTGCGTCTTCCTCCAGGAGATGATCCAGCGCTTCAAGCTCGCCCCGCGGGTCGAGGTGCGCCGGGGCAAGTCGCACCTCGTCAAGCCCGCAAACGCCGACGTCGTCACCTCGCGCGCCGTCGCCGCGCTCGACACGCTCGCGGGCTGGAGTTTCCCCCACCTGAAGATCGGCGGACGCCTGCTCGCGCTGAAAGGCGACCGCGCCGACGAGGAGCTGGCGGCGGCGAAAGCCGAGCTGGCGAAATGGGGCGCCGACGCGGAGGCCGAGGTGATCGCGTGCGGCGCGGACTGGCTGCCGCAGCCGATCAAGGTCGTGCGCGCGCCGCGTCGGAAGTGAACGAAAAGCGGCTACGCCGGAAGGCGGTCCGCCGCGAACGCCGCCTCGGCGCGGGCATCCATCGCGGACCGGCGCGGACGGAGCCGCGCCCTCCAAGATATCCGATGACGGAAAACAAAAACGCCCGGCCCCTTTCGGGACCGGGCGTCGTTGGCTTTTGGATACGGCGTAGATCGATGAAGATCTTCGCGCGATCCGCGGCGCTTACTTCTTGTCGGAAGCGGCGTCGAGGATGTCGCCGAGGTTCATCATGTCGCCGGAGCTGTCGCGGTTGAGGGCCTCGTAGGCGGAGGTCTCGGCGGCGAGCTGCTCGGCGCTGTAGTTGGCGGCCTTGATGGAGAGGCCGAGGCGGCGCTCCTCGCGGTCGATCTTGACCACGCGGGCGGTGACTTCCTGGCCGGGCTTCACGTGATCCTTCACCTTGTCGATGCGCTCCTCGCTGATCTGCGAGATGTGCACGAGGCCGTCGATGCCGTCCTTCAGCTCCACGAAGGCGCCGAAGGTGGTGATCTTGGACACGGTGCCCTTCACGACGTCGCCGATCTTGAAGTGGCTGTCGATGTCGGCCCACGGATCGTCGGAGAGCTGCTTCATGCCGAGGCTGATGCGCTGCTGGGTCGGATCGACATCGAGAACGATGGCGTCGACCTCGTCGCCCTTCTTGAGGACCTCGGACGGGTGGTTGACCTTGCGGTTCCAGGTCATGTCGGAGACGTGCACCATGCCGTCGATGCCTTCTTCGAGTTCGACGAAGGCGCCGTAGCTGGTGAGGTTGCGGACCTTGCCCTTGATCTTGGTGCCGGGGGGATAC
>CAYTLL010000054.1:0-5438 GCA_964438755.1 uncultured Akkermansia sp.
AGGCGGCGGCCGTTGATCTGCAACTCCACGCGGTGGCGGCCGGCGTGGTGGCGGCGCGTGGTGAAATCGCGGATCGTCTGGCGCTTGGTGAGCTCGACCGTTTCGCCGGGGGCGAGGTCCAGGGCGGTCCATTTGAAAACCTTGGCCGAGGGGCGTCCGGAGGCGCGGGCGTAGTGGACGACGTAGTCGATGATGAGCGACTGGGCCCGGGCGGAGTCGGAGACGATCTGCGCGGCGAGCGTGATCGTATCGCCTAGCTGGATACGACGCGGCGAAACGGCGACGGTGGCGCGCACCTTGGGCGCGGCGCCGGCCCCGAGGAGGGCTAGGGCGCGCGGATGGCCTTTTTTGACGAGCGTGCGCAGGCCGTGTTTCACGATCCACGCGGTGCGGGCGTCGCGGCGATTCCAGGCGGAGACGACGTCGAGGAGAAGGTCGGGGTGGTCCTTGGCGATGTCGTTGAGGTGGTTGGCGACGGATTTGCGGACGTAGAGGCTCGGATCGGCTTTAAGCGTCTCCAAGATCGGCAGGGCGGGACGAGGGTCGTCGACGAGAGACCGGAGTCGAAGGCCCCAGGGCAGACGCGGGCGGCAGCCTTCGCTGGCGAGACGGCGGACGTGCTCGTCGTCGGAGGCGGCCCATTCGCGCATGACGGCGAGGGTGCCGGTGAGGTCGCGAACGAGGAAGGGACGGATGGCGAACTCGGCGGAGCCGTGGCGGGTGAGATCGCGCAGCGCGGGGAGCGCGAGGTCGGGATGGTCGAGCCCCCGGGCGGCGATGTGCGCGCAAGGCCAGATGCCGGCGAAACCGTGTCCGATCTCGGCGGCGTGGGCGCGGAGGACGTCGATTTGTTCGGCGAAGGGTAGGGGCAGCGCGGCGTGAAAGGCGTCGGCGGCGCGATGCATGCGCGCCATGAGTTCGAGACCGTCCAGGCCATCGAGCGCGCGGACGAGGAAGCCGGGTGAATCGAAGCGCGGGTGAAGCGCCGCCAGGCGCGCCGCGGTGCGTTCATAAAAGGCTTCGTCGAACCAGTGTTTCATACGGGGGATGAGGGAAGCTCGGCCAGACAGCAGGCTATCGAGGCGTGAAAAGGTGGTTTGCTACTTAATTTGCAGAAGGGGTTTAAAAGTCTTTAACTATTGAACGGCTTAGACATGGGAACGGGGACTATGTCCTCGCGCGCATTTTTTCGGCTCGGTTCCCGGCTCAACGTTCTTGGATGGTGCCTGGGTTGGCTGCTGGTTTTGGGCACGATGTCCGCGGCGCCATCGTTGATCATCAACGCGCCGGCGGAGATCTCCGAGGCGGACGGCGTCGTGGCTTTGGCGGTGGATATCCCGGTGGCGGTGGGCACGCCGACCACGATAACGTTGACCGCCAGTTCGCTTCAACCGACTTCGCAGATCGTGGAGATACCGGCGGGGCAACGGCGGGCCTATGCGCTTTTCACGTTCAACGACGACCAGATTTTGCAGGGTCCCCGGCAGGTGGTGATCCGAGGCAGCGCATCTGGGTATGACTCGGTCACGGCCGCGGTTTTGATCATGGACGACGAAAAAGCGACGGTGGGCCTGGTCCTGCCCGCCTCGATCGCGGAGGGCGGCCAGGGTGTCGCCAGGATCACGTTTTCCAAGCCGGCTTCCTACGCGGTGCTGGTCCTGTTGGGCGCCTCCCGCTCGGGCTTGAGTTTTCCGTCCGCGGTCACGGTTCCTTCGGGAGTCACCAGTTATTCGGTCACGCTTTCCGCCGTGGACGACACCGTGATCAATCCAGACTACTCGGTGGAGTTGACGGCGAGCGTGGACTCCTGGGCCAGCCAGGCGGTCTCGAAGCTCATGGTGGTGAACAACGACGCGCGTGTCCTTGGCTTGGTCGCGACGGCCAGCGTCTTCGAGGGGACGACGGTGCAAAACGCGACCGTCACGATCCCCGGTTCTCTTTCGACCGACTTGGTGGTGAATCTGACCTCCGATGATCCCTCGGTGGTGACCGTCCCCGCGCAGGTGACGATTCCCGCGGGCCTGCGGTCCGTGACGTTTTCGTTCTCTGCCTTGGCGAACCCGGCGATCACCGGTGTGCGGCAAACCACGCTCCGGGCCGCGGCGACCAGTTTCACGTTCGGTGCGGCGGTCGTGAGCGTGCAGGACGCCGATGTCGCTTCCTTGGCGGTCACGACCACGCCCGCCTGGGCGAAGATCGGGACGAATCTCGGTCTCACCGTCACGGCGAAGAACTCGGACAATCTCAACCTGGGCGGCTACGCGGCCACGGGGCAGGCGGTCTGGGAAAACATCGAGACCGGCCAGATGCTGGGCGCGTGGACGGACGTGAGCTTCGCGGCGGGCTCGGCTTTCGTTAACCTTCCCGTGCCGAACGCCTATGGTCTGTATCGGATCCGCGTTCGTGCGGGAGGCATGGAGGCGTTGAGCGGCGCGATTCGCACCTATCGCCAGTTGGAAACGGTCGCCGCGGGCATGGTGGTCAACCCGACGACCCAGGACGTCTTGTTCACGTCCGGCTCCAGCGCGCCGGCGGGTTACGTGAACACCCTCGGCGCGATCGCGCCGGCGACCGGGACCCTTACGGCCTCGCCCTTCATCGGAAGCGATCCCCGCACCCTCGCGGTCACCGAGGATGGTGCCTACGCGTATGTCGGCCTTTGGGGGCCGGGGCAGATCGTGCAATACGATCTGAAGACCAAGTCGGTCGTCCGGTCCTTCACCCTGACGGCGGGAGCCTCCTGGAGTTCCTACACTTATTACCCTTACGACATCGAGACGATCCCGGGGCTGCCCAACTCCGTCCTGGTCGGGCAAGACGCGACCGGCAGCTCGTATAACACCTTGGTGAACTACAACGGCGGCGCGTATGCCGGCGACGTCTCCTTCACCTATCATTCGATCGCGCGATCGCGGCGCCCGGGCCTGGTCTACGCCTTCAACAACACCGACACCGGTTTCGACTTCGGCGTCGCCACGGCGACCGGGATCGACGTCACCGTGCAGCGTTCCACCGCCTCGCCCTTCCAGAGCTTTGCGGTGACGATCGAGGCCGATGGCGATCTGGTCGTCGGCACCAACGGCGTGGTGGCAGACGGCCAGACGCTCCTCTCCCGCGGAAAGCTCGCGCTGCCCTCCTCGGTGTCGAATTGGGCGGTCGCGGCGGACGCCTCCGCGCGGCGCATCTACGCCGCGGATATGACGCAGGGCCTTTACGTGTTCGATTCGCTGTCCTTGCGCGAGATCAGCCGCATCGCCCTGCCGGCGATCTCCGGCCAGACCATCTCCGAGATCAAGCGCTGGGGGCAGAAGGGCGTCGCGCTCCGCCTCTCCGGCGGAAACATTCTCCTGATCGAGCACGCGGACATCGCGCCGACACAGAGCCCGGCGGACCTGGGGGTCGTTTTCGTCGGCGCCGACGGGGTGATGAACAACGGGCAGCCGAATCCGTTCACGCTGCGCGTCACCAACCAAGGTCCCAATCCCGCGGTGGCGGCCCGCGTCGTCTTCTCGGCTCCCGCCGGCGTGAGCGTATCGAACATCGTGCCTTCGGGCGTTGGCGCGACGGTCGAGGCCGCGACCAACGGCTTTATCGCGCGCCTGGGCAACCTGGCTTCCGGCGAAAGTCGCACGGTGTCCTTCGCGCTGACTCCGGGGACGATCGCTCCGGGCATCGCCAACGCCGCGGTGATATCGGACTCCATCGACGCCGTCGTCGCCAACGACACCGCGTCGTTGCCCGTTTCGGTGGTCTTCGCCGACCAGGCGAATTCGGTTAACGCCATTCAGCTCTACGCGGCCGATGTCGTGGCGCATCCGAGCCTGCCGCGCGTCTACGTGAGCACGGGCAAGGGCGGCGAGCCCAGTCTAGCCGGCCAGGTGCTGGAAATCGACGCCCGCACCGGGCGCATCCTGCGCAGCCTTTCGACCGGCCAAAACCCGCGGTCGCTCGCGATCACCGACGGCGGCGAATACCTCTACGTCGCCCTCGGCGACGTGTCCAAGGTCCTGCGCGTGCGGCTCGACGATTTCAGCGTGGCGCTGAGCATCGACCTGCCCACGAGCGTCTACACGAGCTCCCCGATCGCCACGGACATGGTCACGCTGGCCGGCGCGCCGGAGTCGATCGCGGTGTGTCTGAATTACTACGGCACCTACATCATCGACGGGGCGGTGTCTCGCACCAACCACACCAGCGTGTATGACGGCGATCGCGTGGAGCGCGGCGACAGCGCGGATGTGCTCTACACCTACGACGCCTATACCAGTGGGTTCGAATTCACGCGCAACCGGGTCAGCGCTTCGGGCCTCGTGCAGGAGGCGGGGGCCAAGTCCGTCTTCGGCGGATATTCGATCGATTTTGCGAGCGATGGCGGTCTCGCCCTGAGTTCGACGGGCTATCTCGTGGACGGACGCACGATCACCTTGCGCGGCGTCCTCGGCGGTATGAGCAGCTCTGGCGGCAAGCCCGCGTTGGAGACGGCGAAGCAGCGCGCCTACGCGGTGGTAAGCAACGCCCTGCGAAGCTACGACATCAAGCAGCTGGCGACGATCCGCCAGGTCGCCTTGCCCTCCACCAGCTTCACGACCCGCAAGACGGTGCGTTGGGGCGCGGATGGTTTCGCGATCCTGCAAGCGGTCGACTACGTTTCCAGCGGGACGGTGGCCACCGGTCAGCTCGTGCTTGTCCGCTCCGACATCGTGCCGGCGCAGGCGGGCGAGAACGACATCGATCTCCTGCTCGACAGCCCCGCGCAGTCCGGCGGCACCGTGCGCGCGTCGATCTTGACCGTTTCCGGCCGCGTCTTCGCCGCCGCCGGGATCTCGTCGGTGAAAATCAACGGCCAATCCGTCGGCGCGATCGACGCGCTCGGGCGTTGGAGCAAGACCCTGACCTTGCAGCCCGGCGTGAACACGCTGGCGATCCTTGCGACCACCGCGGGCACGTCTCCGGCGACGAAGACGACGACGCTGAGCTACACCTATGCGCCGCCGCTGCCCGCGGCCTGGCTCGATGCGATGTTCCCTGGAGTGTCCGTCGACGAGGCGCTGTTGAGGCAAGACACCGACGGCGATGGCGCTTCCAACCTGCACGAGTTCGTCTTCGGCCGTGATCCGGTTCGCGCGGATGAGCAAAGCTGGGGTGCTTTCGCCTCGGATGCGGGCGGGACGCTCTTCGCGTTCCGTCGCCCGGTCGGCGACTGGGCCTCCGCGGTGGCGCTCAAGCTTCAGCTTTCCGACGATCTGCAGACGTGGCGCGGTCCGCGCGAGAATGAGATCCAGTGGCTGACGGACGGCCCGCTGGACGAAAGCGGACATTACCGGGATGCGCGATTCCGTGTGCCCGCGGCTGCCGCCAAGGTGTTCTGGCGACTCCTTATCGATACCCAGCCAAATCCCTCGGCCGCCGGCGTAAACGTGCCGGCCTCCGTGCCCTGA
>CAYTLL010000054.1:5538-9199 GCA_964438755.1 uncultured Akkermansia sp.
CCGGTTTCATCCCGTTCCGGGGCGGGTTCATCCGATTTGAAGGCGGGTTCGTCTCAGGTGCAGGGACTAATTTCGGGGAAACGGCTAAGGTGCGTCCATGCCTCGACGGCCAAGCGGTCGGAACGAGGCCAATCTAAACCCAACCACGGAAAGCAAAACATCATGAAAATCCTCAGCACCACCGCCACCACCGTCGCGTTCGCCGTCCTGGCCGGCGCCTCGTTCGCCGCCGATTCCGCCACCGCCACCCGCCCGGAGCGTTCCGGCGCCGGCAAAGGCAAGGGGCAGAAGCCCGATTCCGCCCAGGTCGTCGCGCACCTGACGGCCGAATACAGCAAGGTCTCGTCCTTCGACCTGAACAAGGACGGCAACCTCAACGCCACCGAACAGGACAAGCTGGCCGCCGCGATCACCGCCGGCACCGTCACCTTCGCCCCTCCGGGCGGAGGCCGCACGCCCCCGGCCGACGCTCCGCAGGGCGCGCGCAAGGGCGGCACCCCGCCGGCTGAACACGTCGCCGAGCGCGCGGCCGGCTTGTATGCCGCCGTCGCGCCTTACGACACCAACGCGGACGGCGCCTTGAGCACCGAGGAGCAGGCCGCGCTCAAGACCGCCGTCGAGAGCGGCAAGCTGCCGATGCCCGAGCGCGGCGGCAAAGGCCATGGCCATGGCGGACCCGAGGGCGGCGAAGGCCGCGGCGGTCACGCGGGAGACGAAAACTAAGCCAATCCGGAGGCTCCCTCGCCGGCCTGGATCGCTCTCCGGGCCCTCATGCGGGCCCTGTAAATCAACCGCCCGGGCGCGGCCGGTGTGCAAACGCCGCCGCGCTTCGGCGCGTCTGGTCGGGGCCGTGCGAGTTTGGGCTCCGTTCGCGCCCGCTTTTCCCTCAAACCCTTTCCGTTCCCGTCCATGAATTCCTCGCCGTCCTCGTCCGTTCCCGCCGCTTCGGGGGCGTGGCGCGCCCCGTTGCTGCTGAGCCTCGTCGGCTGGCTGGCCCTCGGGGTGTTTTTTATCGCGCAAGCGATGCTGGTCGGCTCCTTGGATTTCGAGACCGCGCTGCGCACCACCGCCCCCTCGTGGCTGGCCTGGGGGCTTTTCGCCCCGGTCGCGGTGACGCTCGCCTTTTTGTTCCCGCTGGAGCGGCGGCGCTGGCTGGTGGGCGCGGTTTCGCATCTCGCCGCCTGCGTGCTGTTGCTCGCGGCGAGCCATTGGGCCGACACGACGTTCGCTCCGCACCGGGCGACGTCGGAGACGGCTCCGCGTCGCGTTCGGCCCGAGCCGCCTCCGGGCGAGGCGGCGCCGCCTCGTCCGTCGCCGCGCGAAGGCGGACGGGCTCGCGGGATGGGCCGGCCGCCGCTGGCCCGGGCGACGATCGATCTGTTGTTTTACGCGCTGCTCGTGAGCGCCTCCCAGGCGGTGTTGTGGTCGCGCCGCGCCCAGGAGAAGGAACGACGCGCGCTGGCGGCCGAGGCGCGCTTCGCCGAGGCGCGGCTCGATGCGCTGCGCATGCAGATAAACCCGCATTTCCTTTTCAACGCGCTCAACGGCATCGCCACGCTCATCCATCTCGATCCCCGCGCGGCCGACGCGATGCTGGGGCACCTGGGCGAGTTGCTCCGAGCCTCGCTCGACGACGCCAACGCCGGCGAGGTGCCGCTGCGCCGCGAGCTGGATTTCGTGCGACGCTACCTCGCGATCGAGCAGACGCGTTTCGGCGATCGCCTGCGCGTCGATGAACACATCGCCGACGACGTGCTCGATGCGCCGGTGCCGGCCTTCATCCTCCAGCCCTTGGTGGAAAACGCGATCAAGCACGGCATCTCCGCGGTGCGCGGTCCGGGCGTGGTGACGCTCTTCGCCTCTCGCGTCGACGATCGGCTGCGTCTCGAGGTCCTCGACACCGGCCCGGGCCCGGTGGGAGCGGAGGGGGCGGAGGGCGAGCCGAAACCGGGCGCGGGCATCGGCCTGGCCAACATCCGGGCGCGTCTCGCCCAGCTTTATCCCGGACGGCACGAGTTCGTCCTGTTCGCCGGGGATGGCGGAGGCTGCATGGCGCGGATCACGCTGCCGCTCGGCGGCGCCGCGGCGCCGCTGGTCGCGTCCGTTTCCTCCGCATGAAAATCCGCACCCTGATCGTGGACGATGAGCCGCTGGCCCGGCGCCGCGTGCGTCAGCTGGCCGAGGAGGAGGCGGACCTGGAGTTTGTCGGCGAGTGCGGCGACGGCGCGGAGGCGCTCGAGGCGATCGCGGCGCACGCGCCGGACCTGGTGTTTCTCGATGTCAACATGCCCGGGCTCGACGGCATCGGCGTGGCGGGGAAGCTGCCGCGCGAGCGTGCGCCGATCATCGTTTTCACCACCGCCTACGACCAGCACGCGGTGCGGGCCTTCGAGGCGCGGGCCCTGGATTATCTGCTGAAACCGCTCACCGCGGAGCGCTTTCGCGCGGCGGTGGCGCGGGCGCGCGAGCATCTGGAGCAGCGTCGCGCCGGCGACGCCGCGCGAGGCTTGCTCGATCTGCTCGCGGCCAGGCAGGGCGGCGCCGCCTCGATCGCGACGGGTTCGGCGGCTCCGGCCGCTCCGGCGAAACCGACTGCCCCGGGCGGGGCGGCGCAGCCCGATACGGGGGTGGCCTATCTCACGCGCCTGACGATCAAGACCGACGACCGGCTCGTGGTGCTGCGCACCGAGGACATCGACAGCATCGAGGCGGCGGGCAACTACGTGTCGGTGCACGCGGGCAAGGAGAGCCACATCCTGCGCGACACGCTCGCGAACCTGGAGTCGCAGCTGCCTCCGGAAAAATTCCTGCGCATCAGCCGCGCCACGATCGTGAATCTCGACCGCGTGAAGGAGCTGCAACCCGGCTTCAAGGGCGAGCACGTGGTCGTGTTGCGCGACGGGCGGAAGCTCGCGATGACCCGCGGCCTGCGCGAGGTGGAGCAGGCCTTGCGCTTCGGCTGAGCGCAAAGCGGCGGATCGCTCGATGCCGGCTGGTCAACGCAGCCGCGGATCAAAGGAAAACGCCTCGGGAGCGCCGAGTCGTATTTTGGCGAAATCCGGGTGGGTCGGATTGAGCAGAAAATTAAACTCTCCCGCGATCACCGCGCTCGGCACCCGCAGGACGGGGGAGCGGGTCGATGCGAGCCACGCGTCTCCAAAGGCGCGTGTGGATCCAGGGGGCGGTTGATCGCGCCAATCGTCGGGGTATCGCGCGGGGATTTCGACGAGAGGCATTGGAATATCGGCCCACGCAAGCACCCATGGACGCGCGGCGAAGGCGGCGCGATCATGGCAGTTGACCAGGATTTCCATCGCCGCCAACGAGCGTGACTCGGCGGTGTAGACGATTCGTCGGCCCTTGTTGTGCCAGCGGGCCGGGAAATAGACGCCACCTTGGCCGCCGAAGGGATCGGCGGCGTAGACGGCGGGGCAAATGCGCCAGACGCGGAGCGAACTCACAGGAACATGCCGTGCTCGAGGGCGCCGAGGACGTTCTCGACCTGACGAGCGCCGGGCTCGGTGCGCGCCATGTCGAGCGGCGTGCGACCGCCGAGCGCGGGGAGCGGGCAGTTTAGCCAAGCGCGGGTGTTTTCGTGGCTGCCGAAAAAGCCCTTCGCGAGATCGTAAAGTCGCATGATCCGAGCCGCCCGCTCGCCCTC
>CAYTLL010000054.1:9299-10965 GCA_964438755.1 uncultured Akkermansia sp.
TAGGTGCGCGGCGGGATATGCACGAGTTTCGCAAGTTCCTCGGCGGTAAAGCCCGACGCGCGGCCAAATTTCACGAGATCGAGGACCGGAAGACCCTCTTCGACGACCTGGGCCCACTCGGCATCGCTGCGGGCATGCGGAAGATCTTCGCTCATGTGACTAAAATAATTCTGCCATTTGGCAAAGCAAGAGCGAAAGTCGGTTTGGCATAAATATAAATGTCAAATGGCAATCCCTTGTCTCGCAAAGGATGGTAAGGAGGCGAAGGAAACGCCTTGGCCTTTGCACCCTTTCCATCCTTTGCGAGACAAACTCCGGGAACGAAAAAAGCCACGCCGGCGAGGCGTGGCTTTGAGTGGGGAGGAAGTGACCGGGCGCTTAAGCGGATAGGACTTCGGCGAGCTTGGCGGTGTTTTTGCCGCCGCCCATGGCGACGTCGGGTTTGCCGCCGCCCTTGCCGTCGAGCTGGGCGGTGAGCGCCTGGATGATCTTGCCGGCGTTCTTGCCGGCCTTGATCGCGGCGGGGCTGCAGAGGGCGACGACGCTGGCCTTGTCGCCGATCACGGCGCCGAGCTGCACGACGCCTTCGCCGAGCTGTCCGAGGACCTGCGCGCCGAGATTGCGGAGGGCTTCGGCGCCGTCGGCCGTGACCACGGCGGAGACGAACTTGAAGCCGTCCTTCTCGGTCGCGGCGGCGACGAGCTTGGTCGCCTGCGCGGCGGCGGCAGCGGCCTCGAGGGCTGCGAGTTTCTTGGCCTGCTCGGCCTTTTCGGCGAGGAGGCTGGCGAGACGCTGTTCGAGTTGGGAGACGGGCGCGCCGACCTTTTCGGCGAGGGCGTAGATGCGGGCTTCCTCGGCGGCGACGAAGTCGTAGGCGGCCTGGCCGCAGACGGCCTCGAGGCGGCGGGTGCCGGCGGCGACGGCGCCTTCGGAGACGATCTTGAAGAGGCCGATCTCGCCGGTGGTCTCGACGTGGGTGCCGCCGCAGAGCTCGCGGCTGTAGCCGCCGATGTCGACGACGCGGACGCGCTTGCCGTATTTCTCGCCGAAGAAGGCGAGGGTGCCGGCGGGCTTCTTGTCGAAGTCGGTCTCGTAGCCCTCGACCTTGGCGTTGTCGAGGATGCGCCAGTTGACGATGTGCTCGATCTCGCGGAGCTGGGCCGGGGTGACGGCCTCGAAGTGCGCGAAGTCGAAACGCATGCGATCGGGAGCGTTCAAGCTGCCGGCCTGGCGGACGTGGGTGCCGAGCACGCGGCGGAGCGCGAAGTGGAGCAGGTGCGTCGCGGTGTGGTGGCGCTGGATGGCGCGGCGGTGGACCATGTTCACGCCGGCCTCGACGACGGCGCCGACGAGGGATTGTAGGAACTCTTCGGATACGGGCGCGGAGCCGCGCGGGGCCTCGGGCAGGAGGTTGTCCTCGAGGTTGGAGACCTTGTGGAGGTGGCGGCCGGCCTTGTCCTTGATGGTGTCGCTGATCTGGACGGCCTGGCCCTTGGCGAGGAGGACGCCGCAGTCGCCGACCTGGCCGCCCATCTCGGCGTAGAAGGGGGTCTCGTTGAAGACGAGGTAGGTGTCGTCTCCGGAGCGGACGATCTCGGTGACGGTGACGGCGTAGGACTGGGACTTGCCGATGACGTAGCCGATGAAGGGCGTGGGCTTGGCCTCG
>CAYTLL010000054.1:11065-29493 GCA_964438755.1 uncultured Akkermansia sp.
CCGAAGCTCTCCTCTTCGCTGCGGATGACGCGGCGGATGATGTCCTGCTGCTGCTTCAGTTCCGGGAAGACGTCGCCGAGGCTCTCGACCACGGGCGCGACGAGTTGCTCGAAGAAACCGGTCTTCAGGCCGAGCTTGGTTCCGTAGAGGATGCCGCGGCGGAGGATGCGGCGGATGACGTAGTTGCGGCCCTCGTTGCCGGGCATGATGCCGTCGGCGATGGCGCAGCTCACGGTGCGCGCGTGGTCGGCGAGCACGCGGTAGGCGATGTCGATGTTCTCCTGCTCGGTGAGGCCTTCGCGCTTGGTCGGGACGGTGCCTTGGTAGACCTTGCCGGGCGCCATGGAGGCGACCTTGGCGAAGAGGGGCGCGAAGACGTCGGCGGCGTAGTTGGAGGGCTCGGCGGTGAAGTCGGTAAAGCCCTTCGTGTTGGCGTAAATGCCGGCGACGCGCTCGAAACCCATGCCGGTGTCGACGTGTTTGGCGGCGAGCGGGGAGAAGGTGCCGTCGGCGTTGGCGTTGAACTGGATGAAGACGTGGTTCCAGATCTCGATGCAGCGGGGGCTGGACGCGTTCACGCCCTTGCGGCCCTCGACCTCGTCGTCGGAGGGGAGGAGGTTGAAATGGATCTCGGAGCAAGGGCCGCAGGGGCCGGTGTCGCCCATCTGCCAGAAGTTGTCCTTGCGGTTGCCGTGGACGATGTGGACGGCGGGGTCGAGGCCCTCGGCCTTGAAGAGCTCGGTCCAGATGGCGGCGGCCTCGTGGTCGAATTCGGAGGGGTCGCCGGGCTTGGGCGCGTAGACGGTGGCGAAAAGGCGCTTGGCGGGGATGCCCCAGACTTTGGTGAGGAGCTGCCAGCCCCAGGTGAGCGACTCCTTCTTGAAGTAGTCGCCGAAGGACCAGTTGCCCAGCATCTCGAAGAGCGTGTGGTGGTAGGTGTCGTAGCCGACGTCCTCGAGGTCGTTGTGTTTGCCGCCGGCGCGGATACATTTCTGGGTGTCGGCGGCGCGGGTGTCGGAGGAGGGGCGGACGCCGGCCCATTTGGAGACGTCGGGCGCGCGGTCGCCGAGGAAGATGGGCACGAACTGGTTCATGCCGGCGTTGGTGAAGAGCAGTCCCGGGGAGTCCGGCAGGAGCGAGGACGAGGGGACGATCGTGTGCTTCTGCTGGTGGAAGAAATCGAGGAAGGACTGGCGGATCTGCGCGGAGGTCATGGGCCGGGGAAAAAGGGCGAGCACACCGGGCGCGACGGGGGAGGGCAAGCCCGCAGCGGGCGGGCGTGGCGCGGGTAAAAGCGGGGTGGGTCCGCATATTTTGTCTGCACTTAATTACGCAGGGGCGCCCTCGGCTGTTGCGAAGTGGATAATTGTAAAACGTATGGGGTATTAACCCTCCCCCTGGTCGAACTTCGATGAGCGAACCCCCCTCCCAATTTACCCCCCGGGCCTTGGCGCCCGCTTGTTGCGCGATCCTGGCGGGCGCGGTGGGTCTGGCGGCTTTGCTCGCCTGGGGGGCAGGTGTTTATCGGGAGGCGGATTTGTCGCGGGCGCATTTTCGGATGATGCCGGCGACGGCCTCGGTCATCGTGTGTCTGGCCGCGGCGTTGTGGTTGCGACGCCGGGAAGGGTTGGGTCGGGGGTGGCCGAGCCGGGGACTGCTGGCTTGGGCGGGCGGCTTGAGCGCGTTCAACGCCGCCTGGCGGATCATGGGGCCGGGGGCGGGGGCGGAGACTCCGAGCGAGGGGGCGGCCGTTTGGGAGATGTCTTTGCTGGCGGGGCTGGGCGGGGCGGCGGTGACGGCCGCGGTGGCCGGGATGGATTATCGCAGCGCGACGGGACGCCGACCGCTGCACGCGTTCGCGGTGGTCGCGGCCTTGGTCGCCCTGGTGGACGGGTTGGGCGACATCTACGCGGACGTGACGGTGCTGCAATTCGGATGGCCCGGCGGGATGGCGCCGATTTCCGCGGCGACCTTGGTGTGCCTGGCCGTGGGCGTTTTGTTTTCCCGCAAGGGGCCCGGCGCCTTGCAGATCCTGGCCAGCGAAGGGCCGGGCGGGGTGATCGCGCGGCGACTGCTGCCGGTGGTGGTTTTCGCGCCGCCGGCGCTGGACGTGGCGCGCGATTGGCTGGCGGGCGACGGGGCCGCGGGCCGTGCGGCCCAGACGGCCTTGATGGTGTTGATGCTGGGCGCGCTGGTGTGGCGCGTCGCGGCGCGGGCGGACGCGGTGGAGGAGAAGCGGCGCGAACTGGCGGAGTCGTTGGCGGAAAGCGAGCGGCGCGCGCGGGAGATGGTGGAATCGCTGCCGCATCTGGTCTGGACCTGCACCGCCGAAGGGCGTTGCGACTACCTCAGCCCGCAGTGGGCGCGCTACGCCGGAGCCGCTCCCGCCGGCGACCTGGGCGAAGAATGGCTGAAGCGGGTGCATCCCGGGGATCGGGACGAGGTGATGGGCCGGTGGCGCGAGGCGATCGCGAGCGGCGCGGGGCTGGACGCGGAGCTTCGGCTCCGGCGTCACGACGGGGTTTATCGTTGGTTCAAGACGCGGGCCGAGCCGATGCGCGGGGCGGACGGGCGCGTGCGAAAGTGGTTTGGCACGAGCACCGACATCGACGACCAGCGGCGGGCCGAGGAGGCGCTGCGGGCGACGCGCGACAACCTGGAGCGCCTCGTGCTCGAGCGCACCGCGGAGCTGGAGCTGGCCTCGTCGCGCATGCGCGTGGCGACCGGCGCGGCGGCGCTCGGCGTGTGGGACTGGGAGGTGGAGTCCGGCACCCTGACCTGGGACGAGCCGATGTTCCGGATCTACGGATGGCCCGGACGAGGCGCGTCGGAGAAAATCGACTTCACGCATTGGAGCGCGGCGGTGTTGCCGGAGGACCTGCCGGAGGCGCGGGCCGCGGCGGAGCGGGCGTTGCGCGAGGAGGGGGAGTTCGACCATGTGTTCCGGATCCGCCGGCCGGACGGCCGCGTCCGGCATGTGCACGGACGCGCCACGGTGTTGCGGGACGCCGCGGGGCGGCCGATCCGGATGGTGGGGGTGAACCGCGACGTGACGGAGGAGCGGGAGGCGGAGTTGCGACTCCGCGCGAGCGAGGCGCGACTGAGCGAATTCGTGCGGCATGTGCCGGCCGCCATCGCGATGCTCGACCGGGATCTGCGCTACCTTGGCGCGAGCGAACGCTGGCGTTCGGACTACCGGCTGGGCGACGGCGAGCTGGCGGGGCGCTCCCATTACGAGGTGTTTCCCGACCTGCCCCCGCGCTGGCATGAGACGCACCGGCGCGTGCTCGCGGGGGCGGTGGAGCGCGCGGACGAGGAGGAGTTCGTGCTGCGGGACGGGCGCGTCGAGTGGCTGCAATGGGAGGCCCGGCCCTGGCGGCGTGAGGACGGCGTGATCGGCGGGATACTGATCTCGTCGCTGCCGATCACCGCGAGAAAGCGCATGGAGATGGACCTGGAGCGGCAGAAACGGGAGCTGGAGCGAAGCAACCGCGATCTCGAGCAGTTCGCCTTCGTGGCCTCGCACGACTTGCAGGAACCCCTGCGCGCGGTGGCGGGCTGCGTGCAACTGCTGCAGCGAAGGCATGGGGACAAACTGGAGCCGGGGGCGCGCGAATTGATCGCGCACTCGGTGGACGGGGCGCGCCGGATGCAGGCGCTGATCCTGGATCTGCTCACCTATTCCCGGGTGGGCACGGGGGGCATGGCGATCGAGCGCGTGTCGCTGGCCGAGCCTTTGGGCGCGGCGCTGGGCAACCTCGCCGCCGCGATCGAGGAGGCCGGCGCCGTGGTGACGCGCGACCCGCTCTGGCCGGAGGCGCCGGTCGATCGCGCGAGGGTGACCATGTTGTTCCAGAATCTGCTGGGCAACGCGCTCAAATACCGGGCGCCGGGCCGGCCGCCTCGCATCCACGTGGGCGTCGAGGCCTCGCCCGGCGGTCCGGTGGTCGTGGTGCGGGACAACGGCATCGGGATCGAGCCGCGCTTCTTCGACCGGATCTTCGTGATCTTTCAACGGCTTCACACGCGGGACGAATATCCCGGCACGGGCGTGGGCCTGGCGCTGTGCCAAAAGATCGTGGAGCGCCACGGTGGCCGCATCTGGGTGGAGTCGACACCGGGCGAGGGTTCCGTTTTCCGCTTCACCCTCGCTTCCCTTCGCTCTCCATGAACGTCCCGCATCCCGTCTCGTCTCGCTCTCCGGTCGACATCCTGCTGGTGGAGGACAGTCGCATCGACCGCATGCTCACGGTGGAGGCGCTGAAGGATCTCCGCGTCGCCCACGCCGTGCATTGCGTGCCGGATGGCGAGGAGGCCCTGGATTTTCTGCGGCGCCGGGGACGTTTCCGGGACGCGCCCCGTCCGGACATGATCCTGCTGGATCTGAATCTGCCGCGCCTGGAGGGGGGCGCGCTTCTGGCCGAGATCAAGGCCGACGAGGAGCTGGGCCAGATCCCCGTGCTGGTGCTCACGACCTCGAGCGCCGAGGAGGACGTGCGGGCGGCCTACGCGGCCCGCGCGAACGGCTTCGTGACCAAGCCCGTGGATCCGGAGCATTTCGGCCGGGTGGTGCGCGCGATCGAGGATTTCTGGTTCGAGGCGGCGACCTTGCCGCCCGGTCCGGGCGTCCGGCCCGCGAGGGCGTCGGCGGCTCCCGGCGCCGAGGCGGAGGACGGCCCGTGCCGCGTGCTTTTGGTGGAGGACAGCGCGAGCGACGCGTTGCTGATCGAGGCCGCCCTGGCGGAGTCGAGGAGCCTGCGTTTCACGTGCGAGCGGGCGGAGCGGCTGTCGGTCGCGCTGGGGCGTCTGCGCGAGGAGGCCTTCGACGCGATCGTGACCGATCTTTGCCTGCCGGACAGCGAGGGGGACGAGACTTTGCGTCAGGTGCTGCGGGCGGCGGGCGGCGTCCCCGTCATCGTGCTGACCGTGATGGACGACGAGCAGCGGGGGCTGGATCTGCTGCGCGCGGGCGCGCGCGATTGTCTGGTGAAAGGCGAGCTGGGGGCGAAGGCGCTGGGCCGCGCCCTTCGGCAGGCCGTGGACCGGGCGCGCGTGGAAGAGCGGCTGCGGCAGGTGCAGCGGATGGAGAGCATCGGCGTGCTGGCGGGCGGAGTGGCCCACGAGTTCAACAACCTGCTCACGGTGATCCGCGGCAACGCCGAGCTCATCTCCCTGGGCCGGCTCGACGGACGAGCCGCGGCCTCCGCCGCGGGCCAGATCATGTGGGCCGCGGACCGCGGCGCGGCGGTGACGCGACAGCTCCTGACCTTCGGCAGGCGGGAGCGCCTGCGTCCCGTCCCGGTCGAGCTCAACGCCGCGGTGCGCGAGTTCGCGGCGACCCTGCGGCGTCTGATCGGTCCGAAGGTCGATATCGCGGTCCGGCTCGGCTGCGAGCCGCTCCCGCTGCTGGCGGATCCGGGCATGATCGAGCAGGTGATGATGAATCTGGTGATGAACGCCCGCGACGCGATGCCCGGCGGCGGCGGCGTCACGTTGGAGACGAGACGTGTCGAGCTCGGGAGCGGACGAACCGACGCGCCGCCGCCGCCCGCCGGGCCGGGGGCCTACGCCCGGCTGACGGTGCTCGACACGGGCGCGGGCATCCCGGCGGAGGTGTTGCCCCATGTTTTCGAACCGTTTTTCACGACCAAGGAAACGGGCAAGGGGAGCGGCCTCGGGCTGGCGATGGTCTATGGCGTGGTGCGCCAGCATCGCGGCGAGGTGACGGTGAAGAGCCTGCCCGGCCAAGGCTCCGCGTTCGACGTCTGGCTGCCGCTGAGCGAGGAGGCGAAACCGGAAGAGCCGGCGGCGACCGGCTTCGTTTCCCCGGGGAAAGGGGAGACCGTGCTGTTGGTCGAGGACGAGGACCTGGTCCGGGAAATGGCGGCGACCGTCCTGCGGATGCAGGGCTACGAGGTGATCGAGGCGGCGAACGGCGTGGACGCCCTCGCGCGGTGGGACGAGGTGGGCGAGCGGGTGGATGTCCTTCTCACCGACCTGCTCATGCCGGGCGGGATGACGGGCGACGAGCTGATCCTGCGGCTTCGGGAGAAGCGGCCGGATCTGCGTGTAGTGCTGTCCAGCGGGCACGGCGGCTCGTCGGCGGCGCATCGGCTGGAGGGCGTGTGTTTCGTGCCAAAACCCTACACCTTGGAAAGTTTGAACGGAGCCTTGAGGAGGGCTCTCCAAGCATAGGGAAAAATTCCTTATTAACGCTCCGTGTTCTTGCGTATCGGCGCGAGGCCGGGCATACAAGTCTTCCGCCGCACGCAGCTTGCGCGGCGATTTTTTCCGCAGGCGTTTATCCCACCCCAGGTCCATGCCTCTCCACCTCACATACATCCGCTCGCTTCGCGTCGCCGGCATGGCGGGCGGCCTGGCCTTTCTGGTGGGCGGGCTGGTCATGCTGGGTTGGGTGATGGATTGGCGGCCGTTGACGCAGGTCTATCTGGGCTGGCGTCCGATGGTGCCGATGACGGCGTTTTGTTTCTCCCTCGCGGGCCTGGCCTTGATCGCGGAGACGCTGGCGATGGTCGGCGACGAGAGCCGGGCGCGGACATTGCGTCGCGCGGCCTTCGCCCTGGGTCTGATCGTGGCGGTGATCGGGGCGCGCCGGCTTGTCTACTACGCGTTCGACTGGGCCAGCCCGGCGGACATGTTCGGTTTCACGGCCCACGCGGGGCCCGGGCGGATGGCGGTGCTGGCGGCGGGCGGCGCCTTGTGTTCCGGATGGGCGCTCATGGCGACGGCTAGGCGGGTCTTCAGCCCGCTGGCGCAGGCGGTGGCGGGACTGGTGTTTTTTCTCGGGCTCACGGTGAGCGCGCGGTATCTCTACGGCGGGGAGGCGGGCGGCGAATATTACCCGATTTCCCTGCCCTCGGCCCTGCTTTTCATGGTGGTGGGCGCGGGGGTGTTTTTCGCGCGGCCCGACGGAGGCTTCGTGATGCTGTGGAACGGCGACACGGCGGGGAGCACGCTCCTGCGCCGGCTTTGTCCCGCGGCGGTCATCGTGCCCGTGGCGGTGGGCTGGCTGCGGTTGTTGGGCGAGCGGGCGGGCTGGTATGGTCTGGAGACGGGCCTGGCGATCTTCGCGATGTCGAACGTGGTGATCTTCACCACGCTGGCCTGGCACACCGCGAGCCGGCTGCATGGCGAGGATATCCGGCGTCGGGAGACCGAGGGGCGTCTGCGCGCCGAGCGTGATTTTTCCGCCGCGATCGTGGACAGCCTGCCGGGCGCCTTCTACCTTTACACCACGGAAGGACGGTTTCTGCGCTGGAACCAAAACTTCGAGCGCGTGACGGGCTGCACCGCGGCCGAGATCGCCCGCATGAGTCCGCTCGATTTTTTCTGCGAGGAAGAGAAGCCTTTGCTGAAGGAGAAGATCGCGGACGTCTTCGCGAAGGGGGCCTCCGAGGTGGAGGCCAACTTCCGGGCCAAGGACGGGTCGACGACGCCCTACTTTTTCACGGGCAGGACCGTGAATTTCCACGGGGAAACCTGTCTGGTGGGCGTGGGGGTCGACATCACGGCGCGGCGGCGCGCGGAAGACGACGTGCGCAAGCTGAACGCCGAGCTCGAGCTGCGCGTGGCCGCCCGCACCGCCGAGTTGCAGGCGAAGAACCGCGAGCTGGAGACCTTCACGTATTCGGTTTCCCACGACCTCAAGGCCCCCTTGCGCGGGATCGACGGCTACAGCCGCCTGCTCCAGGAGGATTATGGCGACAAGTTCGACGAGGAGGGACGGCGCTTTCTGGGATCGGTGAGGCAGGCGAGCCAGCAGATGGGGCAGCTCATCGACGACCTCCTGGCCTATTCGCAGCTGGAGCGGCGGGCGATGACGCTCGCGCCGGTGCGGCCGCGGGCGGTGATCGACGGGATGCCCGTGGGTTTCCGCGAAGATATCGTCGCGCGTGGGGTGGTCTTAAGCGTGGACCTGCCGGACGCGGCGGTGAGCGCCGACATCAACGGTTTGTCCCAGGTGTTGCGCAACCTGCTCGACAACGCGCTCAAGTTCACCCGCGGCTCGGCGTCCCCGCGTATCGAGATCGGCGGACGCGTCGAGGCGGGCAAATATCTGCTCTGGGTTCGCGACAACGGCATCGGCTTCGAGATGAAGTTCGCCGAGCGCATCTTCGACATCTTCCAACGCCTGCACCGCGCCGAGGACTATCCCGGCACCGGCATCGGCCTAGCCATCGTGCGCAAGGCGGTCGAGCGCATGGGCGGCCGGGCCTGGGCCGTGGGCGAGCTCGGCCGCGGCGCCACCTTTTTCGTCGAACTCCCGCTTTCCCCATGAACTCCCAGCCTCCCATCCTGCTCGTCGAGGACAACCCGATGGACGTGGACCTCGCCCTGCGCGCCTTCAAGAAGCGACGCCTCATGAATCCGATCGAGGTGTCGCGCGACGGCGAGGAGGCGCTGGCCTGGATCGCGCGCTGGGAGGCCGGCGAGGCGCTGCCGGCCGTCGTCCTGCTCGATCTGAAGCTGCCGCGCGTCGACGGGCTCGAGGTCCTGCGCCAGATCAAGGCGCATGAAAAGCTGCGCGGCGTCCCGATCGTCGTGCTCACGACCTCCGCGGACAGCCAGGACGTGCGGCGGGCCTACGAGCTCGGCGCCAACTCCTACATCGTGAAGCCGGTGGATTTCGACAAGTTCGTCGAGGTCGCCTCCCAGATCGAGGTTTACTGGACGGTGCTTAACTCGCGGCCGAGTTGAGCCGAGTTTTCAAAGCCCCGCCCCATCCCCAGGACACCCCAGCCCGGCCATGCGCATTCTTTACGTCGAAGACAATCGCCAGGACGCCGACCTCGCCCGGATCGAACTGTGCCGCGCGATGCCGGATCTGACGCTGAGTCTGGCGGCCACGCTGGCGGAGGCGCGATCCCTGCTCGAGCGGTCGGAGGACTTCGACGCCGTGGTCGTCGATCTCAACCTTCCCGACGGGTCGGGACTCGATCTTGTCGTGGGCGTGCGGGAGCGCGGGTCGCCCTTGGCCCTCGTGATGCTGACCGGGCTCGGCGACGAGCGGAGCGCGGTCGTCGCGCTCAAGGCCGGCGTCGACGACTACCTGCCGAAACGAGGCGATTACCTGAAGCGGCTTCCGGGCATACTGGAATCCGCGGTGGCCGCCTTCCGGGCGGGCCTGGAGCGGCGCAGCCGTCCTCTGCGCGTGCTTTACGCGGAACACTACCCGGTCGACGCCGATCTGACGCGCCGGCATCTGGAGCGGCACGCCGCCCACATCCTTCTCGATGTGGCGAGCACGGCCGCGGAGGTCCGGGAGCGGCTAGCGGGCGCTTCGGGATCCTATGACGTGTTGATGCTGGACTACCGGCTCGCGGGGATAAACGCGCTCGAGCTGTTGCGGGAGCTCTCCGCGGGCGGTCCGCCGAAGCCGCCGGTGGTGTTGGTGACGGGGCAGGGGGACGAGGCGGTGGCGGTCGAGGCGCTTCGCCTCGGCGTCTCCGACTACGTCGTGAAGCGCGCAGGCTACCTGCATGAGATCCCCGCGACCCTGGAAAGCGCCTTCAGCCGCGGTCAACTGGCGCGCGAGCGGGCGGCCTTGCGCGCCAGCGAAGCCTCGCGCCGGCTTCGCGAGGAGGCCCTCGAGGCCATGCCCATGGGAGTGCTGCTGGCGGACGCGCAGCGTCGCATCCTTTACGCCAACCCCGCCTTCACGCGGTTGACCGGTTTTTCGTCGGAAGAGGTGCTCGGCCGGGGCTGTTCCTTCATGCAGGGACCGGAGACCTCGCCGCATGATGTCGCCGCGATAAAGGCCGCGTTGGCCGCCGAGCGCGCCTACGAGGGCGAGGTGCTGAACTATCGCCGCGACGGCAGCACTTTTTGGAACCATGTCTCCATCACGCCCGTGCGCGACGAGTCGGGGCGCGTTTCCAATTACATCGGGGTGCAGCTCGACGTGAGCGCGCGGCGTCGCACGGAGGAGGCCTTGCGGGTCAGCGAGGAGCGCTTCCGCCAGATCGCGGAGAACATCCACGAGGTGTTCTGGCTCACCGATCCCGAGAAGCAGAAGATGCTCTACATCAGCCCGGCCTACGAGGCGATCTGGGGCCGGTCCTGCGCCGATGTGATGGCGCGTCCGTCCGACTGGCTGAAACCCGTCCATCCGGAGGATCGCGAGCGGGTCGCCGCCGCTTCCCGCCGGCAGATCGACGGGGACTACAACGAGACCTACCGCGTGGTGCGGCCGGACGGCTCCATCCGCTGGGTTCGCGATCGCGCCTATCCGATCCGGGACGCGGGGGGCCGCGTCTATCGCATCGTCGGCACCGCGGAGGACATCACCGAGAACCGCCTGCTCGAGGAGCAGTTCATGCAGGCGCAGAAGATGGAGGCCATCGGCACGCTCGCAGGCGGCATCGCGCACGATTTCAACAACATCCTCGCCGCGATCACCGGCTACACCGAGCTGTTGCAGCTCCAGTTGCGCGGCGGTTCGGCGCAAGTGGACGGCTACCTGAAGGCCTTGGCGCAGGCGGGGGCGCGGGCGACCGCGCTGGTGCGCCAGATCCTCACCTTCAGCCGCCCCGGGCGCCACGAGCGCAAGCCGGTGGAGCTGGCCCGCGTCGTGCAGGAGCCGCTTTCGCTGCTGCGGGCGACGATCCCGGCGATGATCAGTTTCGAGGTCGATCTCGCCCCGGATCTGCCGCCGGTGCTGGCGGACGTCACGCAAGTCCACCAAGTGCTCATGAACCTCGGCACCAACGCCGGTCATGCGATGGGCGATCGTCCGGGCCGTCTGGGCGTGAAGCTGGACGCGGTCGATGTCACCGCGGAGCAGTCGGCGCGGGCCGGCGGCAAGCCGCGTCCGGGCCCGCACGTGCGGCTTTCGGTCAGCGACACCGGACGGGGCATGACGCGCGAGGTGATGGATCGCATCTTCGAGCCTTTTTTCACGACGAAGGCGCAGGGGGAGGGCACCGGGCTGGGGCTCGCCGTGGTGCATGGCGTGATGCAGGCGCACGAAGGAGCGGTGCTGGTTCGCAGCCAGCCGGGGGATGGCACGGTGTTCGAGCTCTACTTCCCCGCGCATACCCCTCGGGCCGAGCCTTTGCTGATCGAGGACGAGGCGCCTTTGCCCCAGGGCAAGGGCGAGCGCCTGGTGCTGATCGACGACGAGGAGTCCATCCTGCAGGTGGGGGACATCATGCTTTCGCAGCTCGGCTATCGCGTCGAGGCGGGCAACGACAGCGCCGCCATGCTGGAGCGGTTGCGCGGCCGGCTGGACGAGGTGGATCTCGTGGTCAGCGACGTGGCCATGCCCGGCATGAGCGGGCCGGAGCTGGCGGACCAGCTTCACAAGCTGCGGCCCGGTTTGCGGATCGTCCTGATGACCGGCTATGACGCCACGCTGAGCGCGGAGCGTCTGAGCCGGATCGGGGTGCGCGAGGTGTTGGCGAAGCCCTTTTCGGTGCGTGAGCTCGCGGAGGCGGTCCGGCGGGTTCTCGATGAAAAGCCGGACGGATCGCCCGTTCGTTAGCGGGCTTCAAACGAAGTCGGGGTCGGGACCGCTGTGATGGCGTGGTGAGTTTACCCACCACGAAAACGGCCCCGAGGGCGTTTTGGGGGGAAGGCGAGCCCCGGCTTTTCTAGCCGCGTCGGCGTGGGCGATGTGCGCGCGCGGACGGGCGGGGTTGTCCGCGCGGCGGGCGGCCCGGACCGACGCGGGTGAGACGCGGATCAGGGCGTTTGCACGCGAACCCGGTAGAAGGCGCGCGGCTCGGGCGGGGCGGCGTCGATGAAGGTCACCGCGCCATCGCTCTCCGCGGGGCCGGAGGAGTCGATCTGGGTCCAGCTGTCTTGTCCGAGGGTGGTGGATCGATCGAGCAGGTAAACGCGGCCGGTCTTGCCCGCGACCGTGATCTGGACTCCGGCGCCACCGGCGGCGGTCTGGATGCCGCCGACGGTGAAGTAGTCCGCGACGTCGGCGGGATTCGTGCCGGCGATGTATTCTTGAAGATTGGTCTGTCCGTCGCCGTCGGAGTCGGTCGCGCCGCTTTGGCCGGCGGTGCCGCCGAAGTAGGTGTTCTCCCAGCTGTCGGGCAGGCCGTCGGAGTCGGCGTCGGGAATGACGGCCGGGGCGACGGAAAACTCGATCACGTGCAGGGACGTGCCGACGGCGGTGGTGATGGCGCTGTCCTCCTGGACGAAGAGGGAAAGGATGTTGTCGCGTTCGAGGCGGGTCTGGTCGAGCTGCGGTTCGCCGTTGAACTTGGTCGCGGAGATGTAGGCGACCTTCCAGTCGGTGTAGGAGGAAAGCTTCGAGGCGGTGGCGACGGCGAGATAACCTCCGCGGTAGCCGGGGAAGACCTGGCTGCGATCGGTGTAGGTGAGGAAGGTGGCGTAGAGGTTGCCCTGCGCGTCGTAGCCGAGCGCGGGGCGGGAGCCGACGGGCGCGATGTCGGGCGGGATGCGGCGCTGCGACCATTGGTTGGTCTGCGGGTCGCGGATGTAGTGGTAGTAGGCGGTGCCGTTGATCGAGTAGTTGGCCGTGCTGTAGTTCGGGTATTCGTAGCCGGGGTCCTCGCGACGGTGGATCATCATCATGTGCAGGCGGCCGTCGGGGGTGACGCACTGGGTCTGCTGGTTGATCATGAGCTGAAGCATGTCCTTGCGCTTAACAAGAATGCCCGGGGACGTGAGGGTGATGCGCTGGCCGAGGGTGGTGTCGGCGATGACGGCGCCGGCGTTGTTCCGCCAGGTGGCGCCGAAGTCGGGGCTGTAGGCGTAGCAGATGTCGTGGTTGGAGGTGCCGGCGCCTTCGCGGTAGGTCCAGGTGACGTGGAGGGAGCCGTCGGGGGCGAAGTCGAGGCCGTTGAGGTAGGCGTTGCGGCTGGAGCTGGTGGCGGACTCGACGTAGGTGCCGACGCGGGAGTCGAACTGCACGGGCGTGCTCCACGAACCGGTCGCGCCGTTGTAGACGCTGAGGAAGTTGTCGCCGTCGCCGGAGCTCCCGTAGCGCCATTGGAAGACGAGCTTGCCGTCCGGCGCGCTGATGAAGAGCGGGTAGGTGACGACGGTCACGGTCTGGCCGGAGGCGACGAGCCAGTTTTGCTCGGCGTTGAGCATGCCCGCGCCCCAGGCGGCCTTGTTGGTGGTGCAGAGGCCGGCGACGGAGCGGCGGTAGCGGAGCGTGTGGCCGTGGTGGTCCCAGGCCATGTGGAGGGTCCCGTCGGTGGCGCAGATGCCGAGCGTGATGACGTTGTGGGCGTCGCCGCCGACGCCGTTCACGAAGGTGGAGCCGGTGTTGACGATCTCCCACGCGCCGGGCGTCGCGCCGTCGATCGCGCGACGGGCGAGGAAGACGGTCAGGGCCGTGTTGTCATACCAGGCGGTGTATTGGTAATTTTCGAAGCTGAGGAGGATCTGGTTCTGGTAGGCGATGCCGTTGATGGCGCGTCCGTAGGTGGCGCCGTTGGCGAAGAGCCGGGCGTTGGCGCTGACGACGGAGTCGCGCACGAGGGTGGCGGTGGGGGGCGTCCAGACGGGCATGGAGGCGGCGTCGAGGGGCGAGGTGCCGGCGAGTTGTTCGGCGTGGTTGGTGTAGCCGTCGGTGTCGTTGTCGTCGTAGCCGGAGTGGGCGAGTGTGCCGAAGCGCACGAGTTCCCAGGCGTCGGGCAGGCCGTCGCCGTCGATGTCGGAGGGGACGGACCATGAATCGGCGGGTTTGCTGCGGGCGGCGTATTCCTGGGCGTTGGTGGCGCCGTCGCCGTCGGCGTCGCCGGCGGCGGTCTGGGCGGCGAGGGAGCCGAAGTGGGTGATTTCCCAGCCGTCGACGAGACCGTCGGCGTCGGTGTCGGGGAAGGATGCGGAGGAGTTCGGGTCGGTGCCGGCGGCGAATTCCTGGGCGTTGGTGGCGAGGTCGTTGTCAGGATCTCCGTCGCCGTTTTGGGCGGCGAGGGCGCCGAAGTGGGTGATTTCCCAGCTGTCGGCGAGGCCGTCGGCGTCGGTGTCGTTCGGGTCGGCGAAAAAGAAGCCCTGGGCGGAGCGGGCGATGTTGGAGATGCGGACCTCGTCGATCTTGCACTGGGCGCCTTCGCCGCCGACGCCGCGGTTTTCGTTGCCGATGACGAGCGGACCGGTGATCGAGCCCGCGCCGGCCAGGCCGAGGGCCTGGGTCGTGCCGATCTGATTGGCGGTGGTGGCGCCGGAATCGAGGCGGGTCCAATAAAAGCGGCAGTTGGCGCCGTCGTAGACGAAGGCGACGTGGAACCATTGGCCGACGGCGATGGCGTGGGCGCCGCTGGTCGGGATCGTGGCGGTTTTCTGGGCGCCGCTGACGCCGATCATGTTGAACTCGATCAGGCCGGCGGAGGTGAGGCGGAACTGGAAGCCGCGGGTGGCGGCGCTCGAGTCGGTGGCGATGATCTCGCGGTTGAGCGCGTTGAGGGCGTTGGGCGAGACGAGGGCCTCGAGCGTGAAGGGATTGGTTCCGCCGATGCCGAGGGCGGAGTGGGCGATGGCGTCGGTGGTTTCGCCGTTGTAGGCGGAGTTTCCGTTGCCGTCGTAGGCGGCGCCGACGTTCACGGCGGAGGAGCCGAGATCCATGGACTTGCCAAAGCCGGAGAAGCCGGCGGCGCCGAGGAGGGCGGTGTTGGCCGCGCCGGTGGAGCTGCTGAAGGTCCAGGTGTAGAGATTGTTTTTTCCCGCGACGGCGTTGGCGGAGACGCCGCCGGAGGCCTCGTCGAAATGGAAGAGCATCACCGTGTTCGCGTCCGGCGAGTAAGGGGCGGGCGCCGCGTGGAGCAGGGCGGAGGAGGCGACGAGAGCGGCGAGGAAGGGACTGCGATTCATGGAGGACGGCGGGGGGGCGACGGACTTTCCGAAGCCAGGTGGCGACGCGATTCGGCGAGAAAGACGGGTGGAAGATAAACCTTATCGGGGACCGGATAGGAGGTGAGAGATAAATGAACGTAGCTAGGTGTAGCGTAAACGCGTCCTCGATGGGCGCGCGGAGGAGCGTGAGGCGGTCCGGTCGGGGTGGGGATGTGCGGGGCGACGAGCCGAAGCTCGTCGTCGAAGGCGGCGTCGTGCCGCCGCGCTCCAAAACAAAAGCCCCCCGGCGGATGCCGGGGGGCCTGGGATCGTCGACGGGCCGCGAGGCGACCGGGACGCGACGGATCAGGGCGCGGTGTAGGATACGGACAGGCGCAGGAAACGGCGCACGCCGGCGGCGCCCAGATCGACGTTGTCGGTGTAGGTCGAGGTGGATCCGACGGTGTTGGTCGAGCCGGTCGCGGTGGTGAAGCCGGAGAGCAGGTCCGAGCCGCCCTGCACCGTGTAGGTCAGAGCGGGATCGGCGGGGCTGCGGCGGCTGTAGGCAAGGGTGAGGACGTTGCCGGAGCGCGCGACGGTGATCGGGCTGGCGCCGGCGCCCTTGGGATTGGATCCGAGGGCGTATTCGAGGAGGTTGGCGAGACCGTCGCCGTCGTAGTCCTCGGTGTCGCCGGCCAGGATCGCGGCGGTGTCGTCGTAGACGCCGAATTGCTCGAAGCGCCAGGTTTGCAGGGCGGTCTGGGAGCCGGTCACGGTGAGCACGCCGGTGGTGGAGTTGAAGCTGAGGGCGGCGCCGCCGAGCGAGCCCGTCCACACGCCGGAGGAGGCGCTCAGGGAAACGGGCGAGGGGTTGGCCGCGCTGCTGGCGGTGACCGTGGTGAACGAGCCGGCGCCGGTGCCTCCGAGCTGGAACAGGGTGTAGTTGCCGGAGGATACGGAGGAGCCGAAGACGAGGTTCAAGGCGCCGCCCTGGGTGAAGGCGCCGCCGACGTTCACGCCGTCGTGCTCGGTGCCGCGGACGAGGCCGTTGATCTCGAGGCGCGTGGTGGAGCCGGCGTTGAGCGTGAGGGCGCCGGAGGCGGTGAGCACGCCGACGGAGTCGCCGGGGGAAAGCGTGCCGTCGACGGTGGTGGCTCCGGCGATGGTGCCGTTGCCGCCGAGGGTCGCGCCGGCGGCGACGGCCACGGAGTTGGTGGCGGACGCGCCGGTGAGGGCGCCGTTCAGGACGAGGGCGCCGCCGTTGACGACGGTGCCGCCGCCGTAGGTGTTGTTGCCGGAGAGGGTGAGGGTGCCGCCGCCGACCTTGCGGAGCGCGACGATCTTGGTGGCGCCGTTGTTGAGGTTGCCGGCGATGGAGGTGCTGGCGCCGAGGGCGCCGACCTCGACGGTGGCGGTGCCGGTGGCGGTGTTGCCGCCGCGGATGTTGCCGGCCGCGCTGGAGAGCGAGCCGAACTTCACCGTGTAGTCGCCGTTCGCGGCGAAGATCAGTTCGCCGGCGGAGAGGGTGTAGGTGGCGTTCGCGCTGCCGGCGACGGCGGAGTTGAACTGGGTGTTGTTGTTCGTCGCGGCGTGGGTGAAGGAGCCGGTGAAGCCGGAGTGGTCGCCGGTGAAGACGATGGTGTTGGCGCTGTCGTTGAGGATGGCGCCGGCGCCGGAGACCGCGCTGGTGCTGATCTGGTTGTTGCCGGTGAAGGTCACGGTGGCGCCCGAGGCGATGGCGACGGGGCCGCCGTTGAGGCCGACGGCGGTGGCGACGAGCTTGCCCGCGTTGACGGTGGTGCCGCCGGTGTAGGTGTTGGCGCCGGAGAGGGTGAGCACGCCCGCGCCGGATTTGGTCAGGGAGCCCGTGCCGGTGATGGCGTTGGCGTAGGTCTGGTTGCCGGCGAGGTTGAAGGCGAGGGTGCCGTTGTTGGCGATGCCGGAGCTGGAGGCGATGGAGCCGTCGACGGAGCCGTTGCCGAGCTGGAGCACGCCCGCGTTGATGGTGGTGGAGCCGGCGTAGGTGTTGGGCGTGAGGAGCACGACCGTGCCGGAGCCGCTCTTGACGAGGGAGCCGTTGGCGATGCCGAAGCCGCCGGCGCTCGAGACGGTGTAGGCTTTCGTGCTGTTGTTGAAGGTGGTGGCGGCGGGCGCGACGTTGGCCGTGCCGATCTCGACGGTGGTGGAGCCGGTGGCGGTGTCGTCGAAGAGGACTTCGTCGCCGGCCAGGTATTCGGTCGCGGTGCCGGCGGTGACGAGGCGCCAGTTGCGGGCGCCGCCGACGGCGTCGGTGGTCCAGGCGGAGCTTTGCGCGCCGGTCCAGCGCGGGGAGTCGCCGTTGATCTGGAGGGTGAGGTTGCCCGAGGTGAGCGCGAGGGCGCCGAGGGACTGGCGGGAGTTGAGCCCGGAGACGGTGCCGAGCGCGAAGTCGGAGACCGTGCCGGAGAAGCCGCCGAAGCCGACGAGGTTGTGGGTGCCCGTGCTCCAGCCGGAGGAGGCGACGTTGAGCGCGACGACGCCGTTGGCGGGGATCGTGGTCAGGCTGCCGGTGACGGCGAGGGGCCGGGTCCCGGAGACGTAGTTGAGATTGAGCGTGGCGTTGCCGCCGAAGTTGAGCGCACCGAGGGTGAGCGCGCCGGTGCCGCCGTTGCCGTTGGCGATGACGGCGGCGGGTTCGTCGGCGACGTTGACGGAGCCCAGCGTGCCGGTGCCGTCGACCGTGCCGCGGGTCAGCGTGATGGTGCGGGTGGAGGCGGCCGAGCTGGTGTGGATGTATTTGGCGGTGGAGCCGTTGACCGTGATGCCGCTGGACGTGTTGATGGATCCGGCGCCGCTGACGAGGAGGTTGCCGCCCGCGACGGTGGTCTGGCCGGTGTAGGCGCTGACGCCGGCGAGGGTGACCGTCTTGCCGGCGGTGCCGAATACGGTGACCGCGCTGGCGCCGGCGGCGTTGTTTTTGATCGCGTTGCGAAGCGTGAGATTGGCGCTCACCGGCGCGAGGACGAGTTCGCGGGACGCGCCGACCGTGACGTTGATGCCGTAGTTGTTGGCGCCGCCGGTGCCTCCGATGATGAACTCGCCGGAGCCGGCGTTCATGAATCCGTTGGCGGTGAGCAGATCGCCGGCGCTGTTGATGTTGCCGACCTGGGTCGCTCCGGCGCCGGTGTAGCGGAGGGTGTTTACGCTACGGGAGAGGCCGGTGACGGCCATCGTTCCGCTGACGTCGTAGTTGAGGGTGCCGTCGCCGCCGGAGGGGATGCCGCCCCAGGCGCCGGCGCCGGTCATGGCGGTGGCCGCGAGGTAGGGTGTTACGGTGCCGCCGGATAGCGTGGCGAAGGTGAAGCCGTCGGGGGCGTTGTTTGCGGAAGTTCCCGTTTTTTGAACAAGGGCCCAAGAACCGAGCAATCCGTTGGAAAGAGCGGCGTCGGCGGTGATGGTGCCGGTTCCGGAGAAAAGGGCGGCGCCGCCGGTGTCGCGCGTCAAGGTGCCCAGATTGAGCGAGCTTTCGGTGACGAAGCCATTGGCGCCGGTGGCGATGTGGGTTTGGGCCAGGAGGCCGGAGGCGCCGAATGCAACGGCGGCGGGGAGGGCCGCGATGGCGGCGTGAAGGCGCGAGGAGGGGGCGCGGAATTGACCGAGGGATGACATGG
>CAYTLL010000055.1:0-19397 GCA_964438755.1 uncultured Akkermansia sp.
CGCGAGATCCAGATCAAGATGGCCCAGGGCGCCAAGCCCGGCGAGGGCGGCCAGCTCCCCGGCACCAAGGTCTATCCTTGGGTCGCGAAGACGCGCCACACCACCGCCGGCGTCGGCCTCATCTCGCCGCCGCCGCACCACGACATCTACTCGATCGAGGACCTCGCCGAGCTGATCCACGACCTCAAGAACGCCAACCGCCGCGCCCGCGTCTCGGTGAAGCTCGTCGCCGAAGTCGGCGTCGGCACCATCGCCGCCGGCGTCGCCAAGGCCCACGCCGACGTCGTCCTCATCTCCGGCCACGACGGCGGCACCGGCGCCTCGCCGCAGAACTCCATCTGGCACGCCGGCCTGCCGTGGGAACTCGGTCTCGCCGAGACCCACCAGACGCTCGTGTTGAACAACCTCCGCTCGCGCATCGCGGTCGAGACCGACGGCCAGCTCAAGACCGGCCGCGACGTCGTCATGGCCGCCCTGCTCGGCGCCGAGGAGTTCGGCTTCGCCACCACCGCGCTCGTCGCCACCGGCTGCATCATGATGCGTGTTTGCCATCTGAATACGTGCCCGGCCGGCGTCGCCACCCAGGACCCGCGCCTCCGCGAGAAATTCAAGGGCCGCCCCGAGGACGTCGTGAACTTCATGACTTTCATCGCGCAGGAGGTCCGCGAGCTCATGGCCCAGCTCGGCTTCCGCACCGTCGCCGAGATGGTCGGCCGCACCGATCGCCTCGAGCCGCGCAAAGCCATCACCCATTGGAAGGCCAAGGGCATGGACTTCTCCAGCCTGCTCTACTCGCCCGACACCGGCCCCGAGGTCGGCCGCTATTGCCAGCAGCCTCAGGACCACGGCCTCGACAAGTCGCTCGACCTCACCGTGCTCCTCGAGCGCTGCGCGCCCGCCATCGAGCGCGGCGAGAAGGTCATCGCCGAGCTCCCGGTGAAGAATATTCACCGCGTCGTCGGCACCATCACCGGCAGCGAGGTCACGCGCAAATACGGCGCGGCCGGCCTGCCCGAGGACACGATCGACATCCGCTTCAGCGGGTCCGCCGGCCAGTCCTTCGGCGCCTTCATGCCGAAGGGCATGACCTTCCGCCTCACCGGCGACGCCAACGACTACGTCGGCAAGGGTCTTAGCGGCGGCAAAATCATCGTCCGCGCCCCCGCCGACGCCGGCTTCAAGCCCTCCGAGAACATCATCGTCGGCAATGTCGCCCTCTACGGCGCGACCTCCGGCGAACTCTACGTCGGCGGCCGCGGCGGCGAACGCTTCGGCGTCCGCAACTCCGGCGTCACCGCGGTCGTCGAGGGCGTGGGCGACCACGGCCTCGAATACATGACCGGCGGCAAGGTCGTCGTGCTCGGCCCCACCGGGCGCAACTTCGCGGCCGGCATGTCCGGCGGCGTGGCCTACGTCCTCGACGACGCCGACGCGCTCAAGGGCAACGTGAACCTCTCCATGGTCGCGCTCGAGAAGATCGAGACGCCCGCCGAGGCCGCCGAGCTCCGCGCGCTGATCCAGCGCCAGGTCGACTACACCGGCAGCGAACGCGCCAAGCAGGTCCTCGCCAACTGGGACGCCCTCGTGCCCAAGTTCGTCAAGGTCATGCCCAAGGACTACAAGCGCATGCTCGCCTGCATCGAGAAGGCGCAAGCCCAGGGCCTCTCCGGTGACGACGCCATCATGGCCGCCTTCGAGGAAAACGCCCGCGACACCAGCCGCGTCGGCGGAAACTAAACCCCGATTCACAAACCTTAGAAACCGCTAAAGGCCGCTAAATATCGCTAAACCAAACCGCCGCAAAGCAGCGCATCCGCGTCCTCCGACTTTAGCGACCTTTAGCGAAATTTAGCGGTTCCAACCCTTAGACCACCTTTCCTCCCATGGGCAAACCCACCGGCTTTCTCGAATACCTCCGCGAAGTCCCCGCCGACCGTCCGCCGCTCGAGCGCGCGCGCGACTGGAACGAATTTCACCTCCACATGGAGGAGAAGAAACTCCGCAACCAGGGCGCCCGCTGCATGGATTGCGGCGTCCCCTTCTGCCACACCGGCAAGCTCATCGGCGGCATGGCCTCCGGCTGCCCGATCAATAACCTGATCCCGGAGTTCAACGACCTCGTCTTCCGCGGCCTCTGGCACGAGGCGCTCGAGCGTCTCCACAAGACGAACAACTTCCCCGAGTTCACCGGCCGCGTCTGCCCCGCCCCTTGCGAAGGCTCCTGCGTGCTCGGCATCAACAACCCGCCCGTCACGATCAAGAACATCGAGTATTCGATCATCGAGAAGGGCTGGGAAGAGGGTTGGGTCGTCCCCAACGCCCCCGCGAACCGCACCGGTAAGAAGGTCGCCGTCGTCGGCTCCGGCCCCGCCGGCCTCGCCGCCGCCGCGCAGCTCAACGCCGCCGGCCACGCCGTCACCGTCTTCGAGCGCGCCGACCGTCCGGGCGGCCTCCTCATGTATGGCATCCCCAACATGAAGTTGGACAAGAAGGCCGTCGTCCTCCGCCGCGTGCAGCTCCTCGAGCAGGAAGGCGTGAAGTTCGTCTGCAACGCCCACATCGGCGTGACCCATCCGGTCGACCAGCTCCGCAAGGATTTTGATGCGATCGTCATGTGCACCGGCGCCACGCTGGGCCGCGACCTCAAGGCTCCCGGCCGCGAGGCCGCCGGCATCCACCTCGCGATGGAGTTCCTCACCGCCAACACCAAGGCCGTGCTCGACCAGGGCGACGGTTGCGCGAGCCCGATCAACGCCAAGGACAAGGACGTGATCGTGATCGGCGGCGGCGACACCGGCACCGACTGCGTCGGCTCCTCGCTCCGCCAAGGCTGCCGCACCGTCACGCAGATCGAGATCATGGCGAAGCCCCCGCTCGAGCGTCAGGCCAACAACCCTTGGCCCGAGTGGCCCAAGACCCTCAAGGTCGACTACGGCCAAGAGGAAGCCGCCGCCCGCTTCGGCGCCGATCCGCGCGTTTACCTCACGACCGTGAAAAAGTTCAACGCCGACGCCCAGGGCCGCGTCGAGTCGGTCGTCACCGTCGAGGTGAAGTGGGAAAAGAACGACAAGGGCGCCTTCGTCCCCGTCGAGCAGCCCGGGTCCGAAAAGACCCGCCCCGCGCAGCTCGTGCTGCTCGCCATGGGCTTCCTCGGGCCCGAGCAGGCCGCGATCCAGGCGCTCGGCCTCGAGACCGACCCGCGTTCCAACATCAAGGCCGACCACAACGTCCACGCGACGAGCGTTCCGGGCATCTTTGCCGCCGGCGACTGCCGCCGCGGCCAGAGCCTGGTCGTCTGGGCGATCAACGAAGGCCGCGCCGCCGCCCGCGAGTGCGACCGCTACCTGATGGGCGCGACCTCGCTGCCCTGATCGGTCTCGACCCAAACGGGTTTCGTTTTCTCCTCTTGCGCCAGATCTTGGCGCTTACGCCCCGTCCGCATCCGCGGCCGGGGCTTTTTCTTTTTGGGCCGATGGGTGGAGATTTCCCGCGCCCGTGCCAAAATTTCGCTCGCGCCGCGCCGACACGGGTTCAACTAATGCGCGCGACTCTGCCCGCTTATCTCCGCGATAGGCGGCTTGGTTCCTGCATAACCCGGCGCTCCTCGCGTCGACCCACTCCTTTCACGTTTCCATGGCCAAGATCATTCCGTCTCCGCTCTATTCCGCTGATCAAGAACACGATGCCTGCGGCGTTGGCTTCATCGCCAAGCTGACCGGCGAGCGCTCCTACGACGTGCTCAACCGTGCCCTGACGGCGTTGAAAGCCTTGGCCCACCGCGGCGCGATCGACGCCGACGCGGTCACCGGCGACGGCGCCGGCGTGCTCACCCAGCTCCCGGTCGAGTTCTTCAAGGACTACCTCGCCTCGGTCAACAAGCCCCTCTTCCGCGACTCCGACCTCGGCGTCGGCATGATTTTCCTGCCCAAGGGCGACGACTACGCGCAGGCCCATTGCAAGAAGATCGTCGAGACCGCCGTGAAGGCCGAGGGGCTTTCCTTCCTCGGTTGGCGCGAGGTCCCGACCGACTCCTCCTGCCTCGGCCGCAAGGCCCTCGATACCCTCCCGGTCATCGTCCAAGCCCTCGTCGCCCGCAAGGACGAGACCTCCGACGACGACTTCGAGCGCAAGCTCTACCTCGCCCAGCGCTCCGCCGAGCGCCTCGTCCTCGGCGCCAAGGTCCAGGGCTTCTACATCTGCTCCTTCAGCAGCCGCACCATCGTCTACAAGGGCCTGCTCACCCCCGCGCAGATCAAGAAGTTCTACCTCGATCTGAAGAGCCCGCTCTTCACCACCGCCTTCGCGCTCTTCCACCAGCGCTACTCGACCAACACCTTCCCCACCTGGCACCTCGCCCATCCGTTCCGGATGATGGCGCACAACGGCGAGATCAACACCATCCGCGGCAACCGCAACCTGATGCGTGCCCGCGAAAACTCCGACGCGCACGGCGTCTGGGGCGACCGCTTCGACGACCTCAAGCCCCTCGTCCAGCCCTCCGGCTCCGACTCCGCGTCCTTCGACAACGCCCTCCAGCTCCTCACCCTCGGCGGCCGCAATCCCCTGCACGCCTGCATGATGATGATGCCGCCGGCTTGGGAGAAGGACAAGGCCCTCGCGCCCGAGACCCGCGCCTTCTACCGCTACCACTCCGCCATCCTCGAGCCGTGGGACGGCCCCGCCGCCATCGTGTTCACCGACGGCAAGATCGTCGGCGCCTCGCTCGACCGCAACGGCCTGCGCCCCGCCCGCTACAAGATCTTCGACGACGGTTACGTCATCCTGGCCTCCGAAGCCGGCCTCGTGCACGACTTCCCCGGCAAGGTCATCGAGTCCGGCCGCCTCGGCCCGGGCCGCATGATCGCGGTCGACTTCACCAACAAGAAGTTCCTCCACGACGGCGAGGTGAAGGCCGCCATCACCGCCGATCCGCACTACCGCCAGTGGTGCGACGAGCATCTGCTCAATCTCAACACCAGCGCCGGCGCCGTGCCCGCGCCCGACGTCGACGCGCCCGAGACGCTCCTCCCCGGCCAACTCGCCTTCGGCTACGAGTCCGACGAGATGGAGATGGTCCTCGCCCCCCTCGCCGAGGGCGCCGAGCCCACCGGCTCGATGGGCGACGACACGCCGCTCGCCGTCCTCTCGCGCCGCCCGCGTCTGCTCTACACCTACTTCAAGCAGCTCTTCGCGCAGGTCACCAACCCGCCCATCGACTCCGTCCGCGAAAAGGCGGTCATGTCGCTGCACATGCTGCTCGGCGGCCGCCTCGGCCTCTTCGAGGAGTTCCCCGCCAGCACCGGCCTCGTCGAACTCGATTCGCCGATCCTCCTCCACCACGAGTTCGCCGCGCTCTCCAACGTGCCCGCCCTGAAGGGCCGCGTCGTCACGCTCCACGCGCACTTCTCCGCCACCGTCGGCGCCAAGGCCCTCGAGCCTGCCCTCAAGGCCCTCGCCGAGCAGGCCGAGAAGGCCGTGCGCGACGGCGCCAAGATCCTCGTCATCTCCGACTGCGGCGTCACCGCGCAACAAGTCGCGATTCCGATGCTCCTCGCCGTCGGCGCCGTGCACCAGCAGCTCGTGCGCGCCGGCCTCCGTCTCCGCGCCGACCTCGTCGCCCAGACCGGCGAGGCCCGTGAAGTCCACCAGATCGCCACGCTCCTCGGCTTCGGCGCCAACGCCGTCTACCCGACGCTCGCGCTCTGCACCATCGCCCAGCTCGCCGCGGCCGGGAAAACCGGAAAGCCCGTCGAGCCCTCCAAGGCGCTGAGCAACTACCGCGACGCGATCGACGCCGGTCTCTACAAGATCATGGCGAAGATGGGCATCAGCACCCTCGCGTCCTACCGCGGCGCGCAAATCTTCGAGGCCCTCGGCGTCTCGTCCAAGGTCGTCTCCGAGTGCTTCACCGGCACCGCCTCGCCCATCGGCGGCATCGATTACATCCAGATCGCCGAGGAAGCGCTCGTGCGCCACGCCCGCGCCTTCCCCGCCGAGGCGCCCGCCGCCCCGCTCGCCCTCCAGCCCGAGGGCTATTACCGCGTGAACAAGCGCGGCGAAGGCGAATTCCACGGCTGGAACCCGAAGGTCGTCGCCTCGATGAACAAGTTCATCAAGTCGGGCGATTTCGCCGGCTACCAGGAGTGGAAGACCCAGGGCGACGATCACCAGCCCGTCGCGCTCAAGGATCTGCTCAAGATCCGCTTCGACGGACGCACGCCCGTCGCGGTCGACGAGGTCGAGTCGATCGAGGAGATCCGCAAGCGTTTCACCACCGCCGGCATGTCCCTCGGCGCGCTCTCGCCCGAGATGCACGAGGCCCTCGCCATCGCGATGAACCGCATCGGCGGCAAGTCCAACACCGGCGAAGGCGGCGAGGATCCGGATCGTTTCAACGTCCGCCCCAACGGCGACAACGCCAACTCCGCCATCAAGCAGGTCGCCTCCGGCCGCTTCGGCGTCACCGCCGCCTACCTTTCCTCCGCGAAGGAGATCGAGATCAAGATGGCCCAGGGCGCGAAGCCCGGCGAAGGCGGCCAGCTGCCCGGCGCCAAGGTCACGCCGCTCATCGCACGCCTCCGTCACAGCGTGCCCGGCGTCACGCTCATCTCGCCGCCGCCGCACCACGACATCTACTCCATCGAGGACCTCGCGCAGCTCATCTTCGACCTCAAGGAGGTCAACCCGCGCGCCAAGGTCTGCGTGAAGCTCGTCTCGTCCTCCGGCGTCGGCACCGTCGCCGCCGGCGTGGCCAAGGCCTACGCCGACGTCGTCCTCGTCTCCGGACATGACGGCGGCACCGGCGCCTCGCCGCTCGCCTCGATCAAGAACGCCGGCTCGGCGTGGGAGATCGGCGTCGCCGAGGCCCACCAGGTGCTGATGATGAACCAGCTCCGCGGACGCGTCGTCCTCCGCACCGACGGCGGCATGAAGACCGGCCGCGACATCGTCATCGCCGCGCTGCTCGGCGCCGAGGAATACAACTTCGGCACCGCCGCCCTCATCGCCGGCGGCTGCGCCATGTTCCGTGTTTGCCATCTGAATACGTGCCCGGTCGGCGTCGCCACCCAGCGCGAGGACCTGCGCGCCAAGTTCCGCGGCAAGCCCGAGAACATCATCAACTTCTTCAACGCCGTCGCCGAGGACGTCCGCCACTACCTCGCCAAGCTCGGCGCGCGGAACCTCAACGAGATCATCGGCCGCGTGGATCTCCTCGAGCAGATCGACGATCCCGCCAACCCGAAGACCAAGCTGCTCAACCTCGGCGGCCTGCTCCACAACCCGGACCCGACCGGCGAGCTCGACCGCTACCACACCCGCGAGCGCAACGAGCGCTTCGGCAACGAAGGTTCGCTCGACGAGCTCATCGTCCAGGAGGCGCGCGACGTCCTCCTCAAGATGTCCAAGAGCCTCGTCCGCTCCTACAAGCTCACCAACGTCAACCGCGACGTCGGCACGATGCTCTCCGGCCAGATCGCCCTCTACAACGGCGACGAAGGCCTGCCCTCCAACACCATCGACCTCACCTTCACCGGCTCGGCCGGCCAGAGCTTCGGCGCCTTCCTCGTGAACGGCGTGCGCCTCACGCTCAACGGCGAGGCCAACGACTACGTCGGCAAGGGCATCAACGGCGGCGAGATCATCATCCGTCCGAAGCAGTCCGAGACCTTCGTCTGGAAGGACCAGTCCATCATCGGCAACACCTGCCTCTACGGCGCCACCGGCGGCCACCTCTTCGCCGCGGGCCGCGCCGGCGAGCGCTTCGCCGTCCGCAACTCCGGCGCCACCGCGGTGGTGGAAGGCGCGGGCGACCACGGCTGCGAATACATGACCGGCGGCCTGGTCGTGATCCTTGGCGAAACCGGTGGCAACTTCGGCGCCGGCATGTCCGGCGGCATCGCCTTCGTCTACGACGAGAAGGGAACCTTCGAGAAGAAGATCAACCCGGCCATGATCGGCCTCGAGCGCATCGCCGCGGGCGAGGAGAGCGACAGCCTCCGCAACCTGATCGCGCTGCACTTCCGCCTGACCGGCAGTCCCCACGCGCAAAAGCTCGTGGAGAACTGGGACGCCTCGCTCGGCAAGTTCTGGAAGGTCGTGCCGCATCCGCCGACCCCCGACTTCCCGAAGGGCGTTTTCAAGTTCGACGCGGCGAAGGTCCACGTCGGCGCGGTCTGAGCGCACCGCGACAAAATCAACCAATGCAAAAGCCCCGCGACCCAAACGGTCACGGGGCTTTTTGCTGAAGGCACCCAAAGTAACCTCCGGAATTTCCGCTTATAGTATTTCAAGTGGAGCTGTAGCCGATGAGGTGAAGGAAAAGAAGGGAGGATGAAAAAGCCGACATCGCTGGATTTGAGGGAGAGGATAGTGGCGGCCTACGTTGGGAAGGCGGGGAAGCGGGAAGAGGTGGCGAAGCGGTTCAAGGTGTCGGTGGGGATGGTGAAGAAGCTGTTGGCGCAGAATAACCGGACAGCGGATTTGAGGCCGGGATATCGGTTTGGCGGGCGGAAGGCGCGGCTGGGGCCAGAGCATGGCGAGAGCATGCGGCAGCTGGTGGATAGGGAGCCGGATGTGACCTTGGAGGAGATCAAGCAGAGGCTGGGCCTGGGCTGCGCGATTGGCGCGATCCACTGGGTGCTTACCGGACTGGGGCTGAGATATAAAAAAAGACGCTCCATGCGGCCGAACAGAACCGACCCGACTTCGCATGTGCGCGGCGCGGCTGGAAACGAGGGCAAGGCTCGCTCGACTCGGCCCGGCGCGTCTTCATCGACGAGTCGGCGGCCAAGACTAACATGACGCGTTTGCGTGGTCGTTCGCCCAAGGGTGAACGACTCGTCTGTCATGCGCCGCACGGTCATTGGCGCACCACCACGATGATCTCTTCGGTTCGGCTGGATGGCGCAACCGCCTGCATGACCATCGAAGGAGCGACCAACACCGAGGTGTTTTACGCCTACGTTCGTGAGGTGCTCGCGCCCTTGCCGCGCCCCGGCGACATCGTCGTGATGGACAATCTCGGCGCCCACAAAAACGAGCGCACCCTCGCCCTCATCGAGCAGGCCGGCGCCAAGGTCCGTTTCGTGCCCGCCTACTCCCCAGACCTCAATCCTATCGAGATGATGTGGAGCAAGGCGAAGGCCCTGCTTCGCAAGGCCCAAGCGCAACCACCCGACCTGCTCGTCGCCATCGCCTCCGCTCTCGACGCCGTCACCCCCCAAGACGCCCTCGGCCGGTTCGCCGCTTGCGACTATAACTTCATTTGAAATGCTCTAGCGCCGCGGGCAGGCGGCGCGAGGTGGCGTCAGGTCGGCCGCGAAAAGGTGACCTCGCCGGCGCGGTAGCGATCGGTGCGACCGTCCTCGAGACGGAGAAGGAGGCTGCCCTCGTCATCTATGCCCATCGCCTGTCCGCGCAGTTCGCGTTCGCCTTGGAGAAGGGTGACCTGGCGGTTTTTCAGCACGTCGAAACGGTGCCAGAGATCGGCGAAACCGCTCTGGTAGCTGCCGTCGATGAAGCGCTCGTAGGCGTCGAGCACGCGGCCGATGAGGGCGGCGGCGAACTTGTTGGGATCGAGCGGCGCGTTGGTGTGCTCGGAGAGCGCGGTGGCGCGGTGCGCGATTTCCGCGGGCCAGCCGCCGACGGGCGGGCGGAGATTGAGGCCCAGGCCGAAGACGAGGTCGTGGATGAGGTCGGCGTCCATGCGCGCCTCGGTGAGCATGCCCCCGGCCTTGCGTCCGTCGAAGAGGAGATCGTTGGGCCATTTGAGCCCGGGGGTGACGCGGCAAAAGGAGGCGACGAGCGCGCAGACGTTGACGCCCATCCAGAGGGTGAAGGTCTGCATGCGCGCGGGGGCGACCCGCGGACGGAAGGCGAAGCTGGCGTAAAGGTTGCCGTCGACCGCGCTGTGCCAGGCCCGCCCGAGGCGGCCGCGGCCTTTTTCCTGGCGGCGCGCGAGCACGACGAAGGGGGCGGGCCCGCCGCCGGCGAGAAGGCGGGCGGCCTCGTCGTTGGTGCTTCCCGTTGTATCTATAAAATGAATACGAGGGGCGTTCGCGGCGGGGCGTCGATGGGCGTCGATCAGCGCGGGATGGAGAGAGTCCGGCCGCGTGCCCAGCCGGTAGCCGCGGGCCCGGCGGCTGATGATGTCGAGGCCCTGGTCGCGAAGCTTTTCCAGGTGCTGCCACACCGCGACGCGGCTGACTCCCAGGGTCTTGGCGAGGGCCGATCCCGAGACGTAGCCGTCGTCGCCGGCGTCGAGGAGCGCTTGGAGGATGACGGTTTCTGAGCGATTGGCGGGGGCGGGCACGGCGGGGATAAAAGCCAGGACGCGGCAAATGTCCACCGGGCAGCGCGTTCCGGCGCGTTTGGCTAGGGGGGCGCGAGAGGCGGGGCTTCGCCTCGGGGCCCGGCTCAGCCTCGCCAGTCGAGGCCGATGTCGGCCCAGACGGCCTTGTGGACGAGGGCGCCGGTGGAGACGAAGTCGAGGCCGAGGCCGGCGTAGCGCGGCAGGCTCTTGAGGGTGATGCCGCCGCTGGCCTCGGTGAAGGCCCGGCCGCGGATGAGCGCGAGGGCCTTCTTGATTTTCGCGGGCGGGAAATTGTCGAGGAGGATGACGTCGGCGCCGGCGGCGAGCACGGGCGGGATCTGGTCGAGGCGGTCGACCTCGACCTCGACGGGGAGGTCGGGCGCGTTTTTTTTCGCTCGCGCGACGGCGGCGGCGAGATCGTCGGACGAACCGAGAAGGGCGAGGTGGTTGTCCTTCAGCATCACGCGGTCGAAAAGGCCGAGGCGATGGTTCCATGCCCCGCCGCACGCGACGGCGTATTTTTCGAGCATGCGGTAGCCGGGGGTGGTCTTGCGCGTGTCGAGGAGCCGGGTGCGTCCGGGGCCGAGGGCGGCGACGTGGGCGGCGGCGGCGGTGGCGACGCCGGAGAGGCGCTGGAGGAAGTTGAGCAGGACGCGTTCGGCGGCGAGCAGCACGCGTGGATCGCCCTCGAGGGTGGCGAGGACGTCGCCGGCCTCGGCGCGGCGGCCGTCGCGCAGGCGCGGCTGGACGGTGGCGCGGGTGCCGTAGGCGGAGAGGATCAGGGGAAGCAGGGGCAGGCCGCAGGCGACGAGGGAGGTGCGGGCGACGAGGTCCGCGCGCCCGAGGCGGGGCGTGGTGGCGAGGGCGGCGGTGGAGCGATCGCCGCCACGGGCGGGTTTCTTCAACAGGCCGGCGCCCTCGAGGTCCTCGTCGCGGGCGAGCTCGACGAGGCGTCGCAGGTAGGCGCGGTCAAGGTCGTCCCAGGAAAGGCGGAGGAGCAGGCGGTCGAGATTCGCGGCGGCGGGCGGCATGGCTGCTTATTGACCACGGATTTCGTGGATGGGCACGGATAAAGGAAAAGGGACGGGGGAAGGTGTCGTGCGGGGCGAGGGGTGGGGTTGGGACGCAAAAAAGGGGCGCCGCAAATGCGGCGCCCCGATGGTTTGATCGCTTGGTCGCGCTTACTTCTTCGGCGTGACGTTCTTCAGCGCCTTGCCGCCGCGGGTGGCGGGGGAGACGCCGACGGGCTCGTCCTTGGAGTATTTGTTCACGAGGAGCTGCTGCACGATGGTGAAGAGACCGTTGATCGTGGAGTAGAGGGCGAGGGCGGCGGCGAAGTTGTAGCAGATGAGGGTGAAGATCCAGGGCATGATCTTCATCATCATGACCTGCGGGCCCTCGGCGGTGGCGGGCTGCGGGGTGAGGCGCATCTGGAAGATCATCGTGGCGCCCATGAGGAGCGGCATGATGTTGAGCGGGAAGCCGAGGCCGGGGACGTGCCAGACGGTGTCGGGGGCGGAGAGATCGTGCACCCAAAGGAAATCTTGGAAACGAAGCTCGGCCGTGCCCTGAAGCATGGCGAAGAAGCCGACGAAGAGCGGGATGGTGAGCAGGATGGGGAGGCAGCCGCCGGCGGGGTTGACCTTGTGTTCCTTGAACAGGGCCATGGTCGCCTCCTGCTGTTTGCGGGGGTTGTCCTTATACTTTTCGCGGATGGCCTTCATCGGCTCGGAGAGCTTGGCCATGCGCTTCGCGGACTTGGAGGCGGTGAGCGTGAGGGGAAGCGTGATGAGCTTCAGCCCGATGGTCATGAGGACGATGGCGAGACCCCAGTTGCCGATGAGCGAGTGGGTCCAGACCATGAACTTGTTGAGGAGGGGGGCGAAGACGCCGGAGAGGAAGATGCGGTTGAAGAAGTAGCGGTCGAACTGCATCACCTTGTCCTCGGAGTGCTTGAACTCGTCGCTGCGAGCCAGGCGCGAGTATTCCTTCGGGCCGACGTAGAGCAGGCCGCCGTGGACGATGCTGGCGCCGGGGGCGAGGGCGGGCAGGTCGAAGCGCGCGGCGGCGGTGATGCCGGTGTCGGTGCGGGTGCCGCCGGAGGGGGGCGGAAGCTCGACGCGGCGGATGGCGACGGATTGGCCGGGCTGGTCGGGGGTGTAGATGCTGGCGAAGAACTGGTTTTTCACCGCGGCCCAGACGACGGGGCCTGAGTGTTCGAGGACGGCCTTGGGGGTGGAATCGCCGGCGCCGAACTTGGAGAGGAAGCCCGGCTGGAAGGCGGCGCGGTCGGTGACCTCGGCCTTGTCGCCGTTGTAGACGGCGGCGTTCAGATAGAGGCCTGTGTCGGACGCGCTGACGAGGGTGCTGGTGCCGAGTTCGAGGGCGAGGCGGGGGAGCGGCGCCGTGGCGTCGGAGAGATTGCGAACGGTCGTTTCGTGGCGGATGCGGTAAGGCTCGGCTTTCGGATCGGCGGGATCGGCGAGGACGTAGCGGCGGGTGACCTCGAGGCGATTTTCAAAGACGGCGCGATAGACGACCTCGCGGTTGGTGGAGGAGACGCGCTGGAAGCGGGTTTCCTGGCCGAGGCCCTTGATGTCGCCGAGGGCGAGGAGCGGGGCGGCGTGGCGTTGGTTAAAAACAAAGGGCTCGGGGGAGCCTTGGAGCGCCGGGTATTTCTTGAAGGCCACGTCTTGGATGGCGCCGCCGAAGTCCGTGAAGCGGACGCGGACGAAATCGTTGGCGAGCTCGGTGGTCTCGGCGTCGGAGCGCGTTTCGCTGAGCGCGGCGAAAGCCGTGTTGGGCGCGGCCGAAGGCGCGGACGCGAGTGTCGGCGGCTGCGGTGCGGCCGGATCGCCGGCGACCGCGGGCGACGTGGCGGCGGCGGGCGCCGACGCCGGAGGCGGCTGCAGGCGAGCGCCGACGATGAGCGTGGCGAAGGCGGCGACGATGAAGACGATGCCGAGGGTGAGGTTCTTCTTATCCATTGAGTAAAGGAGGAGGGTAGGCGTCCGGGCCATCAGCCGATGGCGGCTTGGCGCGGAGGAACGGGATCGGGGCCGCTCGCGCCCCAAGGGTGGCAGCGGAGCAGGCGGCGCGAGGCGAGCGCGGCACCCCGGAAGGGGCCGTGGAGGGCGAGCGCCTCGATGGCGTAGTGCGAGCAGGAGGGGGTGAACCGGCAGCCGCAGCCCGGGCCGCCGAGCGAATGCAAGGCCGGGGAAAGGAGCACTTGGTAGCCGCGAACGCCGGCGATCAGCGCGCGGGCGAGCGGCCCGGGCGAAGGGGCCGGGGGCGAGGCATGGCGGCGGTGGGTCTCAAGCGGCACGGCGAACGGGAAGTTTTTGGCAAAGATCGAGGAATCTTTGGTCGAGGGCGGCCGGTTCAAGCCCATTGAGCGCCCGGCGCGCCACGAACACGAGGTCGAGGCCGGGAGGAAAGGCGAGCTGGTGGGCCCGGAAGCCTTCGCGCAGCCGACGCTTGGCGCGGGCGCGGGCCACGGCGTTGCCGACCGCGGATCGCGACGCGACGAAGCCGGCCCGGGCGGAGCCCACGGGGGCGGTCGACGCGGTTTCCGCGGTCGCGGCGGCGGGAGGCGGGGGGGCGTCTTTGTTCGCGTCCGGCGCGTCTACGCCCGGGCGCGGGGCGGGGCCGGGGGCGCGCGGAGCGTAATAAAGCACAAAGGCGCCGCAATCGAAGCGGCGCCCTTGGGTGCGGACGTGGTTGAAATCGGACGCCCGACGCAGGTGTTGGTCGGCGCGAAAGCGCATGGCGTCGAGGCCGGGGAGCCGGGACTGGCCCGGCCCGGGGCTTAGACGACGGTGAGGCGCTTGCGGCCCTTCGCGCGGCGGGCGGCGAGGACCTTGCGGCCGCTCTTGGTGGCGTTGCGGGCGCGGAAGCCGATCTTGCGGGCGCGTTTCTTTTTGTGCGGGCGGAAGGTGGGTTGCATGGTGTGTTACGTGTTTAAGAGTTGACGGAAGTGCCCGCCGCAAACCGCGGTGTCAATATGGTTTCAAGCCGGGCGGGGCGCGGGCGAACGCGCGGGGTTGGCCGAGTCATTTGAATTTCGCGACTTAGGTTCGCGGAGAGAAGGGGTTCAACGCGGGGCGATTCGCGCCTGATGGCTGAAGTAGTGGTCGTTCAAGACGGGGTGGACGCCGTAGAGCCGGTCGAGCAGTTCGGCGAGACGCTCGTCGAGCGGGGGGAGCGCGCCGGGGTCGGGCGCGAAATGATCCGCCGGGCGGAGCTTTTCGAGGAATCCCAGGAGATCCTCCGCCACCTGTTCGGCGGGGTGGCCGGGACCGGCGGCGTCTCCGCTGTCGCGCGCGATGGCGGAGAGGTGGGCCTTCAGGCCCTGGGCGAGGTGGAACAGGCCGTGGGGCGCCTCGGGTTGCCGGAGGAAGAACTCGGCCACGTAGCGCGGGTGGCTGCGGGATTGATAAAGGCGGCGGTAGGCGTCTTGGGAGCCGAGCATGCGCAGCAGGGCGGCGAGTTCGGAGTTGTTGCGCGAGGCGGCCGCGCGGCGCTCGCCCGGGCGGGCGTGGGCCCCGATCACGTGACGCAGGGCGCTGCAGGTCATGATCGCCCGTTCCAGGCCGCCGCCGAGGCGGAGAAAATGCCAGGACGCGTCGTGGAGCATCGATTGGTCGGCGGTGGCTTGGAAGGCGGGGATCTGTTCGAGCACGATCTGCCCGGCCTCCGCGGCGAGGGTCTGGCGATGCTTCTCCGGCGGGACGCCGGGGGCGGGGGCGGGTTTGTGCCTGAGCGTGTCGAGCCGGTCGCGCAGGCGGGCGAGGAGCCGCCAGGCCTCGGGCGAGATCGTGTCGCGCAGCTGGCTCGCGTTGTAGAGGACCGAGTCGACGACCGACACGACCGATCCGGGGAAGCTCGTGTCGAGGGTGAGCCTCCACACGAAATCGGTTCCCATGGTCTGGTGGGGGCGGGCGCGGGCGTTCAGGCGTTGGTTGCCGGAGTGGCCGGTGGCTTCGAGGATGCCCCGCCAGACGGGCAGCCAGTGTTTGCGGTCGCGCGCGGGGATTTCCTCGAGCGCGACGTCGTCGAGGATGGCGAGCATCCGCGCGGTGGACTCGGCCCGCTCGAGGTAGCGGCCGAGCCAGAAGAGGTTTTCGGCGGCGCGTGAGCCGAGCCGGTGCGGCGCGGGGGCGTCCGTGGCTTCGAGGTTTTCAAGGTCGGCCACGCCGCCGGATGGGTGGAGGCCGCGAAGCACGAGCGCGTCCGTGCTTTCCCCGACCGAGCCGACCGGAGGGGTGGCCGAGCCGATTCGCACCAGACCGCCGGGGAAAACGTCCTGACGCCGGCCGTCGGAGAGGACGAAGGCGCTGAGGCAAAAGGGGGCCGAGTCGCGGCCGGGGCGTCGGCCTTCGAGGGTGAGCGCCTCCGGCTCGATCCGCGCGACAAAGCCGTGCGGGTTTTGGCGAACGACCGTGTCCAATCCCCGCCGGGTGAGGAGCGGCCGGTGGTAGGCGGGCCGGGCGACGGTGTAGTTGTCCGGCGACTCGTGGGCGGGGCGGATGACGAAGCGGTCGGGTTGATCGAGGATCTGCTCCATCCGATCGGCGTCGCCGCAGGCGTGGTTCTCGGGTGCGGGAAGCAGCAGTTTTTCTCCGAAATAAAAACGCGCGAGCCGGGGAAGGTAGGCCTCGACGACGAGGCTTTCGGCGAGCCCGGTGCCGATGGAGTTGGCCACGGCGACGCGGCCGGCGCGGATGGATTGAAGCAGGCCGGGGATGCCCGCCGTTTCGCGGTCGGTGGAGAACACCACCGGGTCGATGTGGGCGTCGTTGAGTCGGCGGTAGATGACGTCCACCCGCTCGAGGCCGGAGACGGTCTTGAAGTAGACGGTGTTGTCGAGGACGAGCAGGTCGTCGCCGCGCGCGAGCGGGAGCCCCATCTTCCGGGCGAGGAAGCTGTGCTCGGAGTAGAACGCGTCGCCGGGGCCGGCGGTGAGGACGACGATGGAAGGGGAGGGGCGATCCGCGGGGGCGAGGTTTCGGAGCGCGCCCAGCAGCTGAAGGGGGAAGTTGATGACGCTTTGGTAGTCGGGGAGCGCGCGGTAGAACTCCGCGGCTTCCTGGGTCATCAGACGGCGGTTTTGCACCGCGTAGCTGAGGCCGATGGGGGTGTTGGCGCGGGTTTGCACGCAACGCCATCCGGCGGCGGTGCGGACCAGGTCGAAGCGCAGCAGCGTGGCCGGGTTCGCGCGTTGCGGCTCCAGTCCCAGGCAGGGGCGGCGATAGAACGGATCGGCGAGGGCCACCTCGGGCGGGAGGATGCCGGCGCGAAGCGCCTGTTGCCCATGGTAGAGGTCGACGAGGAGCGCGTTGACGAGCCGCGCGCGCTGGCGGAGGCCGGCCTCGATCGGCGCCCATTCGGAGGCGCCCAGGACGAGCGGGTTCGGTTCCAGTTTCCAAAACTGGTGCGCGCTGCGACCGGAGGCGTCGTCCGGGTGGGAAAGGTCGGTGACGGACGCGTCGCGGATGGAGAGGCGGAGGCGGGGCCGGAGGGTGCGCCGTTGCGCGGGGTGGAGCTTGGGGAGCGGCGGATGCGCGTGGGCCGGCGGCGTGGACATCGAGGAAACGGTCGCGCAACATGGACGCGCGCCGGGAGCCGGCGCAAGCGCGTGGGCGCGCGGCGGAACCGCGCCGCGGACGTTTTTGGGGATTGCCCGCCGGGATGAAACCGCGATGGGTGCGGCCTCATGTTGCCTCTGTGGGATACGCAACCGCACCGCCGCTCGCCGGTCATGACCGCGCTGCTGATCGTCGCCTGCCTGGGCGTGTTTGGCTACGAGATCGCCTTGATGCTCGGCGCCCCCGGTCGTTTCGAGGCGTGGATGACGACGCATGCGCTGGTGCCGACGCGCTTGATCTCGGGCTGGGCGGATCCCGTGCAGTGGCAAACCGTGGCGACCTCGATGTTCCTGCACGGCGGGGTGGCGCATGTGCTGGGCAACTGCTGGTTTCTGTGGGTCTTTGGCAACAACGTGGAGGATCGGTTGGGCCATGTCGGCTTCGGGTTGTTTTATCTCGCGACCGGCGCGGCGGCGGCGGTGGCCCAGGTGCTGTCGGGGCCGGGTTCGAACGTGCCGATGGTGGGCGCGAGCGGCGCGATTTCCGGCGTGTTGGGGGCGTATTTCATCTTCTTCCCCCGGGCGTGGGTGATCTCGCTGGTGCCGTGGATCGTGCCCGTGCTGCCGATCCCGGCGGTGGTTTTCCTGCCGCTATGGTTCTTCGTGCAGGCCTACGCGGGGGTCGGCGCTCTTCTCTCGGGCGCGGCCGGCGAGGGTGGCGTGGCGTGGTGGGCGCATGCGGGCGGTTTCGTGGCCGGCGCGGCGCTGGCGATGGCGATTCCGCGCGGGCGGCGGCGATGACCGCGGGCGGCCGCGGGCTCCGGGGTTGCATCGCGGGGCGAAACACGAAACCGTCCCGGCAAAGTCATGCTGAAGAAAATCATCTCGAAGCTGCGCGCCGTGATCGCGCCTTCGTCCGCTAAGAAAAAAGAAACCGAGTCCGCCCCGAAGGCACGAGGCCAGGCGCCCAAAGGGCAAGGGCAGGGACCGCGTCCGGCGCGCGCGGCGGGCGATCAACCCGCGCACGCCCGAGGCCGCGAGCCTGGCGCGCGCGAGGGCGGACGGCGCGAAGGGCGCGGCGGCGGCGAGGGACGGCAGGGCGGTGGACGCGGGCGCGATCCGCGAGGCGGCGAACGCCGTGAGGAGCGTCGGGGCGGCGGCGGACGGCACGAGCGCCCGGAGAAGCACGAGAAGCCGCGCACCGATCACAGCTACGAGCATCCGCGCAAGGAGCCGATCAAGCCCGTGACCCCGGTGGCGATACCGCCGCAGGACACGAATTTCACCAAGCTCGGCCTGAACGACGCCATCGCCTTCGCGGTGGCGGAGATGAATTACAACGATCCGACGCCGATCCAGGCGCAGGCGGTGCCGGTGGTCCTGTCGGGCAAGGACGTGATCGGTTCGGCCCAGACCGGCACGGGCAAGACGGCGGCTTTCGCGCTGCCGATCATCCATCGCCTCGGAGCGCACGCGAAAAAGACGCGCTGCCTCGTGCTCGAGCCCACGCGCGAACTCGCGCTGCAGGTCGAGGAGGCGATCCAGAAATACGCCAAATACACGGATATCACCGTGACGGTGGTGTATGGGGGAGTCGGATACGGAAAGCAGCGCGAGGACCTCGCCCGCGGCGTCGACGTGATCGCGGCGACGCCCGGCCGTCTGCTCGACCACCTCGAGCAGGGAACCGCGAGCCTGGACGGCGTGGAGATCCTCGTGCTCGACGAGGTGGACCGCATGCTGGACATGGGCTTTTTGCCCGACGTGCAGCGCATCATCGCGAAGTGCCCGAAGGCGCGGCAGACCCTGTTTTTCAGCGCGACGATGCCGCCCGAGCTGGCGCAGCTCGCGAGCTGGGCCCTGCGCGAACCGCAGGAGATCAAGATCGGTCGCACGCGCTCGGCGGCGGAGACGGTCGCCCATGCGTTTTATCCGGTCGTGGGCTCGCAGAAATTCGACCTCCTGATCGAGCTGCTGAAGCGCACCGATTTCAAGAGCGTCATCATTTTCACCCGCACCAAGATGGGCGCGGACCGGATCGCGCACCGGCTGCAACGCGAGTCGCACACGGTGGGCGTGATCCATTCCGATCGCAGCCAACGCGAGCGCGTGGAGGCCTTGCAGGGCTTCAAGGACGGCACCTTCGAGGTTCTGGTGGCGACGGATATCGCGGCGCGAGGCCTGGACATCGCGGGCGTGTCCCACGTCGTGAACTACGACGTCCCGGAAAATCCGGAGGATTACGTGCATCGCATCGGACGCACGGGGCGCGCGCAGTCGACGGGCGACGCCTACACCTTGGTCACCGAGGAGGACGTGCGCGACGCCCGCTCGATCGAGCGATTCATCGGCGCGAGCATCGAGCGCAAGAAGCTCGATGATTTCCCTTACATCTACTCCGCGCTTTTCGACGAAACCGCTCTGGCCCAGGCGGAGGCGGCGGCGCCCAAGCCGGCCGGTCGCCTGATGCGCGGCACGCGCGGCGGCCGTCGTTGAGAC
>CAYTLL010000055.1:19497-28915 GCA_964438755.1 uncultured Akkermansia sp.
GCGCGGTCGGCGCGTCTAGCGTTTGGCGGCGGCGCGGGTGAGCCGGTCGCGGATCGCGGGCGCCAAGCCTTCGGCCCCCGCGGGGGTTTCCGCGTGGATACGCTTCCACGATCCGCCATCAAGCCGGCGCAGGAGCGAGAAGAGGTTGCGCGCGATTTCGTCCAGGTTTCCGTCTTCGCTCAGCCAAAAGATTCGAGAGTCCTCGCGGTGGCGCGCGGGACGACGCAAGAGCAGCACCGCCTCGCCCGCGGATAATTTCGCCAGGCCGTCTTCTCCGATGCGCTCGTGCAAGGTGATCGGCGTGCGCGGACTGTAGTGGCGAGCGAGCATACCGGGCGCCGGCGCGGCGACACCTGGCTCCAGACGCGCCGGACGCGGGAGCAGGATTTTGCACCCTGCCGCTTTTTCGATTTCCCCCACGGCGAGGCCGCCGGGGCGGAGGAGCCGGGGTTGGTCGGGGTCGACCAGATCGATGATCGTGGACTCGACGCCCACCTGGCATTCTCCGCCGTCCAGCACATGACGAAGCCGGGTGCCGGAAAGGCCGTCGCGCACGTGCTGCGCGGTGGTTGGGCTGACATAGCCGAAGGGATTCGCGCTGGGCGCGGCCAGCGGACGGCCCACGAGCCGAATCAACTTCCGAAAAAGCGGATGCGCCGGGATGCGCACGGCGACCGTCCGCTTGCCTGCGGTCACGATGTCGGGAACGGCGTCGGTTTTGGGCAAAACGAGCGTGAGCGGACCCGGCCAAAGCGATTTCGCGAGTTTTAGCGCCACGGCGTTCGCATGCGCCACGCGCGGTAGTTCTTTGATCGAGGCGAGGTGAACGATAAGCGGATCCGTCGTCGGACGGCCTTTTGCCGCGAAAATGCCGGAGCAGGCTTCTTGGGAAAGAGCGTCCGCGGCCAGTCCATAGACGGTTTCCGAGGGCACGCCCACGATAGCCCCGCGACGCAGAGCTCCCGCCAGTCGGGCGAGGTTCGTCTCGGTCGGTCGGAAAATATGCGGGGCTGAACGGCGAGCGGGCATAAAAAAACCGGGGCGCGTGATACGGCCCCGGTCTTGAAAATGAAAGCTGCCTTATTGGGCGAGGAGCATGGCGCGGCTGCGCTTGATCGTCTTGGTGACGCGGCGCTGCTGCTTGGCGGAGAGGTGGGTATACTTCCGGGGCAGGATCTTGCCCGTGTCGGTGACATACCGGGCCATCAGCTCGGGCTGGGTGAAGGGATAAGCCTCGGGGGTGAGGGACTGGGTGGTGGTCTCGGTGACGCTCATTGTTGAAAAAGAGGAAGAGTGAATCGTATCGAAGGGAACGATGTCAACGGCGATTCGGGGGGAGTATGGGAAGGGAAACGGCCTCCTTTTTAAGGAGGCCGTCTGAGACGGAGGGAGCCGACTTAAGCGGAAACCTTGGCGGGGGTCTTGTCGTCGGTGCCCGCTCCGGCATCGTTATCATCGCCCGAAGCCACCACGTAGTAGTCCTTGTAGGACTTGTCGTAATACTGGGCGTAGTAGTAGCCGGAAACGGCGAGGTTGAGGCCGTTGAGCACGGCACCGTAGCAGGTGACGTTCGAGTCGAGCAGGCGGCGGGCGGCGGCTTGGGCGGCTTTGCGGCGGACCTTGTTGAAGAAGATCGTGAAGATCGAACCGTCGACGAGGGGGAGCACGACCAAGGCGTCGGACACGGCGGCGAGCGGCGGCGTGTCGATGAACACGCGGTCGTAGCGCTTGCGAAGATCCGAGATCATGATCTCGAACGATTTGTTGTTCAGGATCTGCGTCGGGTTCTTCGCGCGTCCGCCTGTGGGAATAACATCCAGATTCGGATGCACATCGCGGAGAATGACGTCGTCGAGTTTGGCGGCCCCGGAGCAAACGTCGATGACGCCCTTTAGGTTTTCACGACGGAACGATTTGTGGATGTTGGGCTTGCGTAGGTCGCAGTCGATCACGCAGACACGATCACCGTGGGCGGCGTAAACAAGGGCGAGGTTCGTGGTCGTGAAGGATTTGCCTTCGCCAGGGATGGTCGAGGTCGTGAGGATGACCTTCGCGTCCTTGGCGTCGTCGCGCAGTCGCAAGCTTGAGTGAAGGGTCAGAAACGCTTCCGCGACTTGGCGATCAGCGTTGTTCACGACGATCTGCGCCTTGTCGGGTTGCTCCATCTTTTTGATCTGCGGGATAATGCCAAGCAGCGGGAGTCCGACGACGGATTCGATGTCGAAAGAGCTCTTTACCCGGTCGTCGATGAACGCGACGAAGAAGGCGAAAGCCAAACCGAGGGAAAGACCGCCGACAACACCGATGCCGATGTTAAGAGGGATGTTGGGCTCGGCGTAGCGATTGGGGGCGGAAGGAACTGCGGTATCGAGCTTGCGCACGTTGTTCAGATCCATCGTCGCGATCATGTTGGTCTCGCGCATGCGGGCCACGAGCGAGTCAAGAATGAGCTCGTTGATCTTCATGTCGCGATCCTTCGCCTGATACTGAACCGCCAGACGATCAAGGGCTAGCGTGGCTTCTTCGGCTTGCTTCAAATTGGCCCGAGCCTCGATTTCATTGTTCTTGGAGTTCTCGTAATCAGCTTCGACCGATGCGGCTGCGGCGGCCAAGGCATCGCTGAGTTCACGTTCGGCTTGAGCCAGCGAATTGGCGGCCTCGATCATGCTCGGGTGTTTGTCGCGGTAACGCTCGCGGATTTGAGCGACGGCGATTTTTTGCACGGCTACTTGTTGCGTAAGCTGTGTAACCAGTGGAAGTTGAGCAATAAAGGGGAGCTTGGCGAGGTCCTCTTTGGACTCTTTGCGCGCTTGAACCTGCTTCCATCGAATCTCCGCCTCGTTGCGTTTGGCTTCGACTTGGGATACGTAAAGACTGAGTTGCTTGAGCTTTTCCGTAACGATATCGCGACGCTGATCCAAGGAGACCATGTCGTTTTTCTCGCGATAGACGGCGAGTTCGATCGCCTGCTCTTCGACGCGTTTGCGTTGTTGCTCAACGCGGACGCCGAGATCTTGAGCGACGCCGGAGGTGTCGTCGATGCGAACCCGGGAGTTCCATTGCATCAACTCGTCCACAAAAATGTTGGCGATACGAGCCGCGATCATGGGGTCGGGGTGACGATAGGTCACGGCGACGACCAAGGACAGACGGAGCGGCGTGATGCGGCGGTTCTGGCCAAGCACTTCGCGAGGGGTGAGCGGATCGCCCCAGCGGCCCTTCTCGTAGGGGGCCATGAATTGTCGAAGATCTTCGCCGGTGATGCGCTGGTTGACGCGTTCGATGATCGTCGCGCTCTCCATGACCTTGACGATCGTGTTCAGGTCTTCCGTGGTGCGGACGGTATTGTCCAAAACAGGCTTTCCATCGATCGCGACCGGATCTTGACGAAGAATCTGAACACTGGCCGACGATTCGTAGATCTTGGTCTGGCTAAAGGTGTAGACCAAGGCGGAGGAGAACACCACGAGGAAGACAACCACCACATACCACACGCGTTCGCGTAGAATCAGGAGGTAGTCGTTCAGGCTGCGCTGCGCAGAGCTTTCGCCGTAGCCGGCGGCTGGATAGCCATAGCCATAACCGTAGCCGGAGGCACCATACTCGGCCGGGGCTGCGCCGGGTGCTTGCTTGGGATGAGAATCCATGAGGGAGAGCGATGTAAGGAGACTAAATCAGATAATCCGTTCCGGGACGTAAACCACGTCATCCGCCTGAAGGGTCCACTGGTTGGCGGACTGGCTTTCCAGGAGTTTTTCCACGTTGACGGTGAAAGTCGTGCTTACGCCTTTTTCGTCCGTGCGGGTTATGGTCACTTTTTTCCGATCTGCATAGCGATTAAAACCACCAGCGCGTGCGATGGCTTCCAGCAGGGTCAAGCCACGTTCCACGGGGAAGGGCACGGCCTGCGGGGTATTGACCATGCCAAAGACGTTGACGGCGCGTTCGGCGTATTTGAGGACGATCACGGTTACTTGAGGGTTCACCAAGTAATCGCGATCGTAGAGCTGGCGAATCAGCTCTTCGGCTTGTCGCACGCTCCGGTTTCGGACGTCGACCGTTCCGATGAGCGGCAGGGAAATGGCGTATTCGCGGGAGACGGATGTCTCTCGTGTGAGGTCTTCCTCCTTAAAGACTTTGATTTGGAGAATGTCCGCCGGACGAAGCATGTAGTCGGCGGTCGACGCGCTTGGTGCGGAGGATGCCGAAGGCGCGGGGGCCGGAGCGGCCGTGGTTTCGGCTCGGGTCGCGGCGGGCAGGACACAAAGTGCCAGAACAACCAAAACCCGACGGAAGCAGGATAACAAGGGAGAGGTGCGCATAGAGACAAAAACGGGAGAAGACCGAAATCTTCTCCCGTTTGTTCCTAGATGGGAAGTGCAGTCTTTTGTCTTCTCGCTTAGTAGCGGAAGTTGGCCGCGATACGAACGACGTTGGCGGTGAACGACGCATCATTTACGTCGCTGTCGTTGTCGTTGATGCTGTAGCCGGCGTCAAAATTGACGTGCTCGTTGAGGATGTAGTTGAACGAAACGCCGCCCACGAAGTAGTTATCCTTACGATCGGCGTAGATGTAATCGAACTGGGAATAGCCGAAATTCACGGTGGCGGTGAGCGCGGCGGTCAATCCGGTCGTAGCGCCAAGCATCACGGAGGCGTTTTCGCTGCCGGACGCCGTGGAGTCGGTTTCGAAGTCGTTGTTCAGGTCGAGGGTGAACGTGGTCTTCGGGGAGAACGCGTAAGCCAAGCCGGCCTTCAAGCCGATGCTCGTTTCGTTGTCTACGCCGGCGGCGTCCGCGTCGCGAAGGAGGTAGCCGACGCTGAATTTACCGCTGAGCTTGGCGGTGAATTCACCGCGGGCGCCGACGTTGAAGTAGTAATCGTCGGAATCGCCACCGTCGATGCTGAGATCGTTGTGGCGGTATTGCACGCCGGCGCTCAGGTCGACCTTTTCGGTGATCGCAAAGTAGTAGTTGGCGGGGACGGTGTAATTCTTCTGGTCGATGAAGCCACCGGTCTTGTATTGGGTGCGGTCATACTTCCCGCCCAGGCCGAGCTTGGATTTTTCGGTGAGCGAATATTCGCCGTCGAGGCCGGCGAAGTAGACGTCGCGGCGAACGAGGAAGGCGCCTCGGATGTCGCGGGAGTTCTGGTTGAGCTCGCGGAAGGAGGCGTCGGCGTTGAGGTCCAACTTTGCGCCGTCGTATTTCGAAGTGAATACGAGATTGGTGAGATTGCTGTTGAGGTCGCTGTTGTCCGAATAGGACGTGATGCGCTCATAGGCGGCGAACGCACCTTTGGTCAGGGTATTCTTGCCAAAAACGATCTCGGCGCCCGGCGAAACCTCAAAGGCCTCGTCCTCGAGCTCACTCGTGTTGCTGAAGGTGACGTTGTCCTCGTAACGAACCTCGGTGCGGGCGGTGAGGAAGAGCTCGGCGTTGTCGCCTATGGCCAGGAAGGGCGCGGCGAAAGCGGGAGCAACGGAAAGAGAGGACAGGAGGGCCAGACGACGCTTAGTGATCATAGGATAAAAACGGTGGTAACTTCAGTGATTGGATTGAAAATGGGTGGCAAGCTAACTTTAGGCCAAATTACGGAGAGTTTACCTTGGTGAAGATCCGGCGGCAAATTTGAGCCGGACATATTTGACGATCCTGTCAATTGCAGAGTCCATGCGGCTTTGGTTTAATTGTTTTCAAAGGAAGGTATTAGGACGGCTTTGTTTTTTGGTGTCTCGTCCCTGTTCATTGGGATTTGCCACCCGGCGCGCAGATCGGCGACTACGTGGGTCGTAAATGTCAGACCCCACCCCAGCCCCGATTCCAGAATCCCGTTCCGAGTCTTTTTCGAAGCTTGGCCGCAGGGAGCTCCGCTCCATGGCCCAGGCTGAGTGGCGGTGGTTTGGGCCCGTGGGGCTTTTGCGGACGGAAAAAAGCGTCCGCGTGAAATTGAACTGGGGAAAGCTCCTTGTTTTCCTTGGGGTCTTGACCTTGTGCCTCTGGCTGGTCGGCGCGGGCGGTGCGTATTTGTTTGTTAAATACTATCGTCGTTTTTCCGAGGTGAAACTGGAGCACATGTTACTCTATCCGTGGAAAAGGGACGAGTTTCGTGTCGCGCGAGGCGACTTTCTGGTCCTTCAGGCGAAGGACTTCATCGAGGAGCGAAAATTTCGAGAGGCGGGCACGGCTTTGCGCATGGGCGCCTCGCTTTCGCCGGGCAACCGTGACGGCCGCATGCTGCTGTCCCAGTTTTTTGTCGTATGGCAGCGCCCCGATCTGGCCCAGAAGCATCTGCTGGAGGGGCTGGAGATGCACAAATCCGACTCGGAGTATTTGGAGCGTCTGTTCGGATTTTTGCTTCAGCGTCAGGCGGACGAGACGGTGATCGAGCTGAGCGAGCGTTTGCTGAAGGAGCCCGGAGCGCCCGCGACGGGGAGCCCGAGGTCGCGCCTGATCGCCACGGCGCGCGCCACGGCGCTCTTTTTCCGCGGCAACTACGACGCGGCGGAGGATGTGCTGCGCGAGTATCGCCTCACGGACACTCCCGACGGGCAGTTGCTCGGCGTCCGGATCGATTGGGAGCGGGGCGAGCGCGAGACTGCTCTGGTCAGGCTCCAGATGCTCACCGAGGATCTGCCGGAGAACGAGCAGGTCTACGCCCAGTATGCCTCCTATCTGCGCGAATCGGGGCGCCATGACGAGTTGCGTCGGCTTTGCCTGCTGAGGCAGATCGCCTATCCGGAGCGTGCGCGGGCCCGCGTCGATCTCCTCTATCTTTACGACAAGGATGGCAACGAGGCGAACGTGAAGACGGGCGTGGAAGAGCTATTCGCCGATTTTGGCCAGGATGGAAACGCCTTGCTGGCCTTGGCCGATTTCGCGGCGAACACGGGGCGGCCGGTTTTGGCCCGCAGGATTTACGATCACTGCAAGGCCGGCGAGCTGCCTTGGGACGGGCCGGCCCTGATGACGGTCGAGTCGTATGTCGTGGCCGGCGATTACAAGGCCTCGCTCGATGCCTGCCGGCAAATGATCAAGGAGAACCCCGAGTGGGGGAAACGGTTTTCCTCGGTCTTTAACGGGCTGCAGGCCATCGCGCATTTCGGGCTGCGCGACGTGCAGGCGGCGCAGCTCTTTTTGGACAACTTTCTGAACCAGTCCGGCATTCGTCCCGAAAATCTTGTCGCGGTTTCGAGCCGGCTGGTGGGTGTGGGAGCGAAGGATCAGGCGCGGCAGGTGCTGGCGCAGGCGGTGCGGGCGGATCCATTGAACCAGACCGCGCTGGTCGGGCTCATCAAGCTCGAGCTCGAGATCGCGCAGTCTGATACCTTGCCGGCGAATCTCCGGGCCTTGCTTTCCATGCGCAAACCTCCGCGCGACCTGCTGCGGAGCGCCTACGACAAGCTGGCCAGCGATCGCTTCGTTTTTGTGCCGGGGCGGGCCGCTCTTTTACAGGACATGCTGGCGGCGATCAACCAGCGGTCCGGGACGGCGGCGCCCTGAGCGGCTGCGCGAGGAGCCCCGGTTCGGCGGGCCGCGCTCGCCCCGGCCGACCTGGCCGGCCTCCGGTTCGGGCATGAAAAAGCCCCGCGCTTTTCGGCGCGGGGCTTTGAGGTGATTGGCGCGGCGAAACTGACTCCGTCGTTCCGCTACGTTGGCCGCTTACTTCTTCTTCGCGGCGGAGCGCTTCTCCTCGATCGCGGCCTGGGCGGCGGCGAGGCGGGCGACCGGCACGCGGTAGGGCGAGCAGGACACGTAGGTGAGGCCGACCTTGTGGCAGAACTTCACGGAATCGGGGTCGCCGCCGTGTTCGCCGCAGATGCCGAGCTTGATGCCGGGGCGGGTCTGGTTGCCCTTCTCGGCGGCGATCTTCACGAGCTGGCCGACACCGGTCTGGTCGATCGAGGCGAAGGGGTTCTTCTTCACGATCTCGTTTTCGGTGTAGGCGCCGAGGAAGGAGCCGGAGTCGTCACGCGACATGCCGAGGCAGGTCTGGGTGAGGTCGTTGGTGCCGAAGCTGAAGAACTCGGCGGTCTGCGCGATCTCGTCGGCGGTGAGCGCGCCGCGCGGGATCTCGATCATGGTGCCGACGGAGTAGGCGATCTTCGACTTGGTCTCCTTCTGCACCTGGGCGGCGACCTCGTGCACGATGGCGACCTGGAGATCGAGCTCCTTCTTGAAGCCGACGAGGGGGATCATGATCTCGGGCTTGGCCTTGAGACCTTCCTTGTTCGCCTTGGCGGCGGCCTCGAGGACGGCGCGGGCCTGCATGCGGGTGATCTCGGGATACTTGATGCCGAGACGGCAGCCGCGGAAGCCGAGCATGGGGTTGAACTCATGGAGCTCGTGGACGCGGGCCATGATCTTCTCGACGGAGATGCCGAGCTTCCGGGCGAGGTCCATCTGCTGCTCCTTGGTGTGGGGGAGGAACTCGTGGAGCGGCGGGTCGAGGAAGCGGACGGTGGCGGGGAAGCCCTTGAGCGCCTTGAAGATTCCGTAGAAGTCGTCGCGCTGGTAGGGGAGGAGTTTGGCGAGGGCGGCCTCGCGGGCCTCGAGGTTGTCGGCGAGGATCATCTCGCGCATTGCGTCGATGCGGTCGCCCTCGAAGAACATGTGCTCGGTGCGGACGAGGCCGATGCCGACGGCGCCGAAGGCCACGGCCTGGCGGGTCTGCTCGGGGGTGTCGGCGTTGGTGCGGACGGACAGCTTGGTGGCCTGCGAACACCACTTCATGAGCTGGACGTAGTTCTTGAACTTCTCGGTGGCCTGGGCGGCTTTGTCGCCGTTGAGGAGGCCGGAGATGATCTCGGAGGGGGCGGTCTTGACCTGGCCGGCGTAGACGAGGCCGGAGGTGCCGTCGATGGAGAGGTAGTCGCCCTCCTTGAAGGTCTTGCCGTCGATGGTGGTGGTCTTCGCGTCGTAGTCGATCGCGACGCCGGCGGCGCCGCACACGCAGACCTTGCCCATCTGGCGGGCGACGAGGGCGGCGTGCGAGGAAACACCGCCGCGGGCGGTGAGGATGCCTTCGGCGGCGATCATGCCGCGGAGGTCTTCCGGCGAGGTCTCGACGCGGACGAGGAGGACTTTCTCGCCCTTCTCGGCGGCCTGCACGGAGCGGTCGGCGTTGAAGTAGATCTTGCCGGTGGCGGCGCCGGGGCCGGCGGGGAGGCCGGTGGCGATGACCTTGGCCTTCTTGACCTCGGAGAGGTCGAAGATGGGGGCGAGGAGCTGCTCGAGCTGGTCGGCCGGGTTGCGGAGGACGGCGGTCTCCCAGTCGATGAGCTTCTCCTTCACCATGTCGGCGGCGAACTTCAGCGCGGCGGCGGCGGTGCGCTTGCCGTTGCGCGTCTGGAGCATGAACAGCTTGCCTTCCTGGATGGTGAACTCGATGTCCTGCACGTCCTTGAAGTGCTTCTCGA
>CAYTLL010000056.1:0-28590 GCA_964438755.1 uncultured Akkermansia sp.
GGCTCTACCGCCCGCGGCCGTATCCCGCCCGCCCGCAAGCTGCGCCCAAGCCCCCACACGAAAGCTTTTTACCATGCGTTCCCCCCGCCCCTCCCACCCCCGCTCCCGGTCCGCCTCCCTAGCCCTGCTCGCCGCGATCGGCATGGCCACCGCCGCCCACGCTCAAACCACCTATTACAAGGCCAACAACACCACCAGCCTCACCAGCGCGGGCTCGTGGTGGTTGGATGATGTCGGCACAACCGCCGCCGTCGACGCGCCGGTAAACACCACCACGCCCACCGCCACCTGCATCTGGAACAACGTCGTGACCGGCGCGAACACCATCGCCCTGGTCGACGTCGGCATCCAAAACCTCGTCATTCGCAACCCCGGCGGCCCGGTGACCCTCGACGCCGGCAGCACGGCCCGCACCATGACCGTCGCCAACAACGGCGGCATCGACATGTCCCAGGCCACGCAGGACCTCACCCTGCAAAACATGTTCTACCGCGCCGCGGCCTCCGGCGCCAATCTCAGCCTCAAGGTGGCGGAGGGACGCACCCTCACCTTCGGGTCCAACGCCCAGCTCAACGTGCGCAGCAGCGCGGGCAACGTCACGATCAACATCAATCCCGACACGACCAACACCGGCACGGTGAAATTTGGGGCGAACTTCGGTCCCACGTTCATGGTCGTCCATCGCGGTCGCGCGGAGCTCACCCGCTCCGCCGGCAACACCCGCATCGGAACGAACAACAGCACCACCGTTAACAGCGGCACGCTCTACATCGGCAACACCTCCGGCTCCGCCACCGGCACGGGGCCCGTCACCGTGAACTCCACCGGCACGCTCACCGGCGCCGGCATCATCAGCGGCGCCGTCACCGTGGCTGACGGAGCGACCATCGCCCCCGGAGAAAACGCGATCGGCACCCTCACCGTCGGATCCCTGACGCTCGCCACCGGCAGCACGATTGTATGGGAGGCCAACAATGCGGCGGAGGCCGACCGGATCGGAGTCACCGGAACCGACGGCCTGGTAATCAACGGCGGCACGCTGAAACTCTATCAGCCGGGCACGACCACGCCCTTCGCCGGCACCGGCGTCTTCACGCTTTTCACCCAGGTCGGAGCCATTGGCGGCGCGGGCCTCTCCGCCTTGACGATCGACGAATCCACCAAGATCCCCGGCCGGAGCTACACGCTCTCGCAGGGCGCGGGCGTGGTGAATCTCGTCATCAGCGACGGTTCGCTCACCAACCACGATTGGGCCGTCGACGCCGCGGGCGACTGGTCCGTCGCGGGCAACTGGTCCGGCGGCGTCCCGGACAGCGCCTCCAGCATCGCGCGCATCACCGGCTCCGGCGCCACGCTCAGCGCACCGCGCACCGTCACCCTTGATTCCGCCCGCACCGTCCAGTCGCTCGTTCTCGATTCCGCGCAAACGGTCACGTTGGCCGGCTCGTCCGCGCTGACCCTCAACGGCGGCGGCGCGGCCGCCGGCCTCAACTCGTCCAACGCCGACCACGTCGTCTCCACCCCGCTCACCCTCACCACCGGCGGCGTTCTCGCCTCCGTGGAGGGCGCGGGGAACTCGCTCACCTTGTCCGGCGTCATCTCCGGCGACGCCCTGGGCTTGGTCAAAACCGGCAACGGCACCCTCTTGCTCACCGCCGACAACGCCTACACCGGCGCGACCGCGGTCTCGACGGGCGTTCTGCAAATCGGCACCGGCGGCGCCTCCGGCTCCGTCGCCGGCGCCATCTCGGTCTCGTCCGGCGCCACGGTGCGCTACAACCGATCCGGCTCCTCGGTCATCTCCTCCGCGATCAGCGGCGGCGGCTCGGTCGACTTCGCCGGAACCGGCGACACCACCCTCCAGACCGCCAATACCTTCTCCGGCTCCACCACCATCGCCGCGGGCACCTTGATCGTCGGCCACGCCCAGGCCCTGCAAAACAGCACCCTGAACTACGCCAGCACCGGCGGGGCGATCGTGATCGCCGATCCGATCACCGCGCTGACCTTGGGCGGACTGACCGGAGACCGCTCGCTGCCGCTGACCAACAGCATCGGCACCCCGATCGCGCTCACCGTGGGCGGCAACAACGGCAGCACGACCTACTCCGCCTCGCCGCTCGGCACCGGCGTCTCCTTCACCAAGAACGGCACCGGCAATCTCACGCTGACGGGAAATCACAGCTACACGGGAAATACCGTGGTCAACGGAGGCGTGCTCTCCATCGCCGCCGGGTCGACCTTCAACACCGCGGCCGCGAGCACCTCCGGAGGCGGCACCGCCCGCATCACGGTCTCGGGCGGCACGCTCAACGCCTCCGCCGCCTCCACCATCAGCAACGTCACCGCGGGCCTACTGGTCTCGGGCGGCACGGCCAACTTCAACGGCGGACTGGCCAACGAAACGGGAAGCTCCAGCGGCAACATCACCGTCTCGGTCACCGGTGGCGCGCTCAACGCCTCGAGCATCAGCCTCAGCCGCGGCGGTCTTAGCATCACCAGCGAACCCGCGAACGGGCAGACCGCCAACGGCCTCTACGTCAACGGCGGCGCGGTGCACGTCACCGGCTCGCTCGGACTCGGCTCGATCTCGGGCGCCAACTCGTCCGTCAGCGGCCGCATCGACTCCGGCTCCCTGACCGTCGACGGCGCCTTCACCGTCGGCATCAACAACACCGCTCGTTGGTCCGTCTTCGACGCCAACGGCGGCGTCGTCACCGTCAACGACACCACCAACGGCCTCCTTCTCGGCGGCGCCTACGCGGGTCAGGTGATCATGCACGTCCGCGGCTCCTCCGTGGTCAACGTGCCGCGCATCCAGTTCGGCCAGGGCGCCCTCGCGGGCCGCTCCATCCTCAATCTCGGCGGTGGCGCGCTTTATGTCGGATCCGGCGGCTTGGTGCTCGGTTCCACCGAACCCACCTTCGTCTCGGAGGTCCGTCTCGGCTCCGGCACCCTGGGCGCCTCGGGCGACTGGAGCTCGCCGATCCCCGTCCAACTCTCCGGCTTCCCCTCCGTGGTCACCGGCGCCGACGCCTCGGACACCCCGCACACCGTCACCCTGAGCGGCGCCGTGACCGGTGTCGGCGGACTGCGAAAGGCGGGCGCGGGCACCGTTCTCTTCACCAACTCCGCCAACGTCTACTCCGACGCGATCACCGTCGAAGGCGGCACCCTCGGCCTCGCCGGCACCGCCTCCTTCGGAATCACCGTAAACTCCGGCGGCAACCTCGCCCCCCAAGGCGTCCTGAGCTCCTCGTTCGGCGCCACGATCGACGGCGGCCTCGCCATCCGCTACGATGGCACGTCCACCGTCCCCGTCCCCCGCCTCGAGTCCGGCTTCACCGTGACCCTCGGCGCCGCCTCGAGCCTCGTCGTCTCGGGCACCGGTTCGCTTCCCGGCCCCGCCTACGCGATCATCAAGGGCCCCGTTTCCGGCACCTTCGGCACGGTCAGCCTGCCGGAAGGCCTGACCCTCGACTACGCCTATGACGATGACAACGACGCCGGCACGCCCACCGTGGTCGCCCTCCTCGGCAGCATCACCGCGGCGCCCTACGATGCCTGGACCGCCTCCTACTCGCTCAGCGGCGCGAACGCCCTCGCCTCGGCCGACCCCGACAACGACGGCTTCGCCAACCTGATCGAGTTCGCCTTCTCCAGCTCGCCCGTGGCCGCCAACGGCGCTCCCTGGACCGTCGCCCGTTCCGGCAACTTCCTCACCTTGGACTTCAGCCATCCCGCCAACTCGGGCCTGACCTACTCGGTGGAGGCGACCAACGATCTCTCGGGCACCTGGACCACCGTCCATACCTTCCCGGCCTTCACCACCGCGGCCAACGCGACCTACACCGACACCGTGGATCTGTCCACCGCCGGAGCCCGTCGCTTCCTCCGCCTGAAGATCACCGCCGCGCCTTGATCGAAATCTGATCCTTGACCGCCTGGTCACCCGCCCCGTCGGCTTCGCGCCGACGGGGCTTTTTTTGGCCAAGCCCGGGAAAACAGGTCCGTTCCCGGCGGAAAGACGACCCGCGCAAGCACGGAACCGCTTGAAAGCGCGCATTCCGTATATCCCCGCCCTCTTTCGCGCTTTCCCCTCCCCGTCGCATCCTTTTCCTGCCCGTTCCGCCCCATGCATAAAGAAGTCTCCTGGCTCGTGTCCCTTTGCGTGCAAGAACGCGTCCTCGACGCCAAACGCGGCGCCGAGATCGCCTATGCCTTGCCGGACGGCGCCGACGCCCTCGCCTACGGCCAAGCCCTTCTCGATCAGGAAATCACCGCCAACGTCGAACTCCTGACACGCCTCGTGGAAGAAGCCCAGGGGCTCGCCCTTTCCGGCACCGACGCCCCCCCGCTCGCCCTCCCGCCTCCCGCCAAGACCCGCCCGCCGGCCGATCCCGCCTGGCTCGATGTCCACGCGTCCCCCGTCCCCGCGGCCGCCGGCAAGATCGATTTCGCCTCCGTCTCCAACCTCGGCCCCGCCGAATTAAAGGCGTTCATGCTCGGCGTCCTCGCCACCGTCCAGGGCCTCGGCGCGAGCGACCTCCACCTTTCCGCCGGCGCCCCGCCCTACGTGCGCAACATGCGCACGCTTCAGTTCCTCAACGGCACCCCGCTCACGCCCGACCAGGCCGAGCGCCTCAACACCTGCCTGCTTTCGCCCGAGGAAGCCGAGCTCTTCGCCAAGACCCACGACTACGACTACGCCCTCGCCATGGAGGGCGGCCGCCGCATCCGCGTGAACCTCATGCTGCACAAGGAGGGCGTCAAAGGCACCTACCGCATCGTCCCCGAGCACATCCGCACCCCTTCCGAACTGGGCTTCAAAAACACCGCCGTCCTCGACCGCCTCCTCAGCTACCACAACGGCCTCATCCTCGTCACCGGCCCCGTCGGCGCCGGCAAGACCACCACGCTCAACTCGCTCATCGACCAGCTCAACCGCACGCGCGACGACCACATCATCACCGTCGAGGATCCCATCGAGTTCCTCCACCAGAGCCAGGGCTGCAACGTCACCCAGCGCCAGGCCGGCCATCACACCCACTCCTTCGCCACCGCCCTCAAGGGCGCCCTCCGCGAAGACCCGGACGTCATCGTCATCGGCGAGCTGCGCGACCTCGAGACCATCGAGATGGCCATCACCGCCTCCGAGACCGGACACCTGGTCATCGGCACCATGCACACGAGCGACGCCACCTCGACGCTCAACCGCCTCCTCGACGTCTTCCCGCCCGGCCAGCAGTCGCAGATCCGCGCCATGGTCGCGCAAAGCCTTCGCGGCATCCTCTGCCAGCGCCTCCTCCCCGCCAAGGCCGGCGGCGTCGTCCTCGCCACCGAGGTCCTCGTCAACACCCTCGCCGTCTCCTCCATGGTCCGCGACGGCAAGACCCAGGGCATCCCGAGCGCCCTCGATACCGGCAAACGCGAGGGCATGATCTCGATGGACAACTCCATCCTCGAACTTTGGCGCGAAGGCAAAATCACCAACGAGGTCGCCCGCGTGAACATCCTCAACAAGGCCGTCCGCGCCACCGTCCCCGGCAACGACTGACGCCCCTCGGAGCGGAACGGCGGAGCCGTTTCGCCCACCGCTCCCCGCCCTCCCTCCTCTCGCCCCTCTTCCCTGTCGTTCTTCCCCTCTGAATCCCATGCCCGCCGCCATCGACGAACTTCTCCGCGCCATGCGCGCCAAGGACGGCTCCGACCTTCACATGATGGTCGGCATCCACCCCCGCGCCCGCGTCTCCGGCTCCCTGGTCGACCTCGCCCAGTTCCCCAAGGTCACGCCCGAGCGCATGGAGGAGTTGCTCAAGGAAATCTGCGCTCCCCACCGCTGGGAGCACTACGTCAAGAACCACGATCTCGACTTCGCCTATGAGATCCCCGGCCTCGCCCGCTTCCGCGTCAACTACCTGCGCAACGCCTGGGGCATGGCCGCCGTGTTCCGCCAGATTCCCTCGAAGATCCTCTCCTTCGACGACCTCAAGCTGCCCGAGGCGCTGAAAAAGCTCTGTCACCTCCGCGAGGGTCTCGTCCTCGTCACCGGCCCCACCGGCTCCGGCAAGTCCACCACGCTCGCCGCGATGATGGACTACATCAACGTCAACAGCACCCGCCACATCGTCACCGTCGAGGACCCCATCGAGTTCGTCCACACGAACAAGAAGTCCGTCATCGTGCACCGCGAGGTCCTCGAACACACCGAGACCTTCGCCGACGCGCTCAAGGGCGCCATGCGCGCCGACCCCGACATCATCCTCGTCGGCGAGATGCGCCAGCTCGAGACCATGCGCCTCGCCCTCGGCTGCGCGTCGATGGGCATGCTCGTCTTCGCCACGCTCCACACCAACAACGCGCCCAAGACGATCGACCGCATCATCGACGCCTTCCCGGCCGACGAGCAGAACCAGATCCGCGTCACCCTCGGCTCCTGTCTCCGCGGCGTCGTCTCCCAGCTCCTCTGCAAAAAAAAGGCCGGCGGCCGCTGCGCCGTGCATGAGATCCTCCTCCCCCACGACGCCCTCGGCGGCACCATCCGCTCGGGCAACATCGCCGCCATTCGCAACATCATCGAAGGCTCGATGGCCGAGGGCATGATCTCGATGGATACGTCGCTCAAGCGCCGCTACGACGCCGGAGAGATCAACGCGCGCGAAGCCTACATGAAGGCCACCGACAAGGCGTCCTTCGAACCCATGCTCCAGGCCGAGGGCGGCCTGAACGGCCCCGCGCACTGAGCCGCTCGGCGCATTTCCCCTGTTCCCTCGCGGGCGGCGCCGACGCGCCGCCCTTTTTTTCGTCCTATCTCGCGATTTTCCATTAAGAAACGGCGCCGCGGAGTGTTGTCACCATGAACCCCGTCGTCCGCCCTCCATGAAAATCGCCTCAAGTCCGCCTTTTCTCGTCCTGCTCGCCGTGCCCGCCGCCGCACAGGTCTCCTACGTCTCCGGTCTTTATCACGAAGATTTCGGCGCCCTTCAAAACGCAGCCATCTTCTCCTCCTACTCCGCCATGCCCGCGGGCTGGTCGCATACCAACCTCTACGGCGGATCCCCTTCCTATTACTACACGAATGGCGGACAAGGCGTCACCAACAACACCCGCGCCTATAGCTTCTCCTCGTCTCCGGAAGCGACGGACAAAGGTTTCGGCTTCTGGTTTTCGGCCAACACCACGGGCACCGAAGGCTACTTCGGCGTCGCGCTGCGCAACGACAGCGATCGGGCCTATTCCCACTTCAGCGTGAACTACGAGGCGGCGCAGTGGGCGAAGGGAGCGGTGACCAATCAGAACCAGGTCGTCTATTTCCAATATGCCCTCGGCGCGACCGGCATCGGCGCCTCCGGCTTCACCGGCGCTTCCGCGTTCGACTTGTCGAGCATCCACGACGGAGACGGCGTCTACGCCGCCCTCGACGGCGACGCCCCCGAAAACCGCATCGATATCGGCGGAACGCTCTCGGGCTTCACCTGGCAACCCGGCCAGGTGCTCTGGCTGCGCTGGCGATTCCCCAACTACAACGGCACCACCGCCGACCACGCCCTCGCGATCCACGACTTCAGCTTCGCCGCCATCCCGGAACCCTCCTCGTTTACCGCGATCCTGGGCCTGCTCGGCCTCTGCTTCGCCACCGGCCGGCGCGCTCGACGCCGATGAGCGCGCGACCATCGGCCGCCCGGTGAAAACACGAAGGACCCGGCCGCGTGCGCGGCCGGGTCCTTCGGTTTCAGAAGGCGCGCTTTGGCGCCATCGCTAACTTCGCGGTCGTCCGGTCGACGTTTTCCGAGCAGTCGTATCACCGCCCCGTCGCCACGAAGCCGCCGCCGGGCTTCAGCTCGACGCGCAAGGTCTTCGCGTCGCCCTCGGGATTCGCCGACCGACGCTCGAATCCGCCCTCCGGCCCCGCCACATCCGTGATCAGGTCCAGCGCGGCGCCGCGCTTCAGCTTCAACTCCGCGAGCGACACCTCCACGAGCTTTGGCGCCGCCTCGCCGTTGAAGCCCGCGATCCACCAACGACCATCCTTCGCGCGACGGGCGAACACCGCCTGCTTGCCGGGATAGCCGCCGAGGAACCGCGACTCCTCCCACGCGACCGGGATGTCACGCAGCAAGGTCCGCACGTAGTCGGGCTGCTTCGCCATCACCTCCGGGATCTCGACGTAGTGCTGCACGCCCGAGGTGAAGAGCACCGCCGTGGCCAGCTCGCCGCCCACGGTCGTTCGACGTTTGATCTTGCCGGGCCCCTCGAAGCACACGGGCGTGAAATCCATCGGATCAAAAACATTCCGCGTGAAGGGCTGCATCGCCATGTGCGTCGGAGCGCGATCCGCGCTGGCCTGCTCGAAAACGATGAACTCGTAGCCGCGCACCGCCTCGACGGTCATGAGATGCGGATAAGTCCGGGCCCAGCCGCGCGGCAAAGTCGCGCCATGGAAATTCACCAGCAGACCGAAGACCGCCGAATCCTCCAGCAGGTCGAGATAATAGTCGACGAACGCCCGGCCGTCGCCGCCGAAGAAGTCCACCTTGATCCCCGCCACGCCGATCTCCCGGAGCTTGGCGAATTCAGCCACCCTAGACTCGCGGGTGAGCAGACGGTTCTTCGGCGTCTGAAAGGGGTCGTTCCAATTTCCGTTCGAGTTATACCAGACGAGCACCTGGACCTTCTTGGCCGCGGCATAGGCGCAGAGCCCCGCCAGCCTGTCCTCGCCGATCTGCTTGTCCCAGAGCGCGTCGATCAAGCAGTAGCCCCAGCCCATCTCCGCGGCGTAGTCGATGAACTTGCGCTGCACGTCGTAGACGGTCTTCCCGTCGCCGAGTTTGGGCCAGCTCCACGAGGCTTTTCCGGGCGCGCCGGCCGCCTTCACGCCGCGGAGGGCGGGCGCCGCCAGATCGGTGCCGAGGGAGGACTCGACCACCGTCTTCAGGTCTCCGACGGCGATCACACGCCACGGGGTCGAGTAGGGCGTGGCGAAGCGAGGGTTCACCGACTCCGTCCCGATCGTCTCGCGGGCGTCCGGAAAGCCGATGCGATACTCTCCGCCGGACGAGTCGTCGCGAAGGCGCGTGGCGCAGTAGCCGCGCCCGAGTCCGGCCTCCGTGATCAAAACCCAGGTTTTCTCGTCGGTCCGGAACAAGGCGGGAAACACCCAGCCCGCGCCGAGCTTAGACGGCGTGCCGACCGGGATCTCGCGCTCGTGATACTCCTCGTAGGAGGGATTGGTGTGGGCCCAGCCGGTCTTGGCCACGGACATCGGTTGCAACCAGGCCTTGGTCTCGGCCGGAAAGCGGAAGGAGCTCGTCTCCTCGTTCACCGTCCGGGGCGTGGCGTCGGCCTCGGGGAAAACATAGCGAAACGCCGCGCCGTCGTTCGAAACTTGGAACACCACGTCGATGCGGCGCCCCTGCCCGTCGGCGAGGCGGAACACGCGACGATTGGCGCGATAGTCGTGTTCCCGCTGCTTGGAGGCGGCCAGCTCGTAACGGTCGCGCACAGACTCCACCTTCGACTCGGCGACGAGCTTGAGACCGCGGGAAAAGTCCGCGTCCTCGCGCACCAGCCCGAGCCGCGACGCGTTGAGCACCGGAGCCCCGGCCCGCGTCAACGTGTAGGCCGGAACACCGTCGGCGCCGACGCCGAAGTCGACCACCAGCTTGCCGTCCGGGCTTTTCACCTCGGTCGCTCCAAGCACGCACGAGAGCACGCAGAGCCCGCCGATCCACTGCATCAGGGTTTTCATGGGGAAAATAAAAAGGGCCGACGATGAGCGCCGGCCCGGAGCGGAAGAGTCGCCTCGCTTACTTCTTCCCCGAGGCGCCGCGGAGCAGACCGCGTTGCAGGAGGATGAAGACGAGGAGAAGCAGTCCGACCACGATGCGGATCCACCAGGAGCTGAGGCGTCCGTCGAAGAGCAAGGCGGTCTGGATCGTTCCGAAGACGAGAAGGCCGAGCAGCGTGCCGATCATGTGGCCGCGTCCGCCGGCGAGCAGCGTGCCGCCGATCACGACCACCGCGATGGCGTCGAGTTCAAGACCGAGGCCCGTGCTCGGGTTGCCCGAGCCGGTGTAGATGGTCGAAACGAGGCCCGCGAGGGCGGCGAGCATGCCGTTCAGGGTGTAGGCCCAGACCTTGCTCGAAGCGACCGGCAGCCCCATGAGAACCGCGGAGTTTTCGCTGCCGCCGATCGCGAGAAGATTGCGGCCGAAACGCGTGTAGTGCGCGAGGACGTAGCCGACCACGAGCACGCCGATGACGGTGAGCGCGGTGGTCGGAAGGCCGAGCGAGCCCAGCGTGAGTTCGTAGCCCGACAACGCGTTGGTGACCGGGTGGTCGATGCCGACCGACTCGGTGCTGATCCAGAAGGCTCCGCCGCGGGCGAGGAACATGCCCGCCAGCGTGATCAGGAAGGCCGGCAGCCGGAACGCGTGGATGAGCACGCCCATGCCCGCGCCAAGCCCGCCGCCGATGGCGAGGGCCGCGAGGGCCGCCACGATCGGCGAGAACCCGCGTTGCACCATGATCGCGGTGAAGATCGACGTGAAGCCGACCACCGCGCCGACCGAGAGGTCGATGCCTCCGGTGAAGATGACCAGCGTCATGCCCACCGCGACGATGCCGAGCACGGCGTTGTCCGAGAAGAGGTTCACCACGACGCGGCCCGAGAAGAAGCCGTCGTAGAGGAAGGCCGCCGTCGCGAAGAGGATCGCGAAGATGCCGGCAGTGGCGAGAAGCGGGGCGCGCTGACGGAGACGGGGGCTCATTTCTTGCCTCCCTTCACCAGAGAAGAGGCCCAGCGGCGCGCGTGCTCGGATTGGAGCAGGCACACCACGAGGATGAGAATGGCCTTCGGAACCGGGGCCACCGCGGGCGGCACGCCGAGGTTATACATCGTCGTCGTCAAAGTCTGAAGCAGCAGCGCTCCCACGAAGGAGCCGAGGAGGAGGAAACGTCCGCCGGTGAGGGCGGTGCCGCCGACCACGACGGCGAAGATCGCGTCGAGCTCCATGTTTTCTCCCATGCGATAGGAGTCGGCCGCGCGGATATTGGCCGCGGCCATCAGGCCGGCGAGGCCGGCGCAGAGACCGCAGAACACATAGACCAGGCCTTTCACGCGGGCCGCGCCGAGGCCGGCGAAGCGCGAGGCCGTCTCGTTGTCGCCCACCGCCTCGACGAAGAGGCCGGAGGCGGTGCGTCGAAGGAAAAACTGGGCGCCGATGAAAAGCACGATCGCCAGCAAGGGGGCGAAGGGAAAACCCAGCACCGTGCCGTTGCCGACAAAGGCGAAGGCGTCGCTCTCGATGACCACGACCTCGCCGTTGGTCATCAACTGCGCCGCGCCGCGACCGACCACCATCAGGATGAGGGTCGCGACGATCGGCTGGATGCCCAGCCGAGCCACCAGCAGGCCGCTGGCCGCGCCGGCCAGCAGGCCCACGCCCAGGCCCGCGGAAAGCGCCAGGGCGAGACCGTGGCCCTCGACGAGCAACACCGCGGCGAGCGCGCCCGCCGCGGCCATCACGGAACCGACCGAGAGGTCGACGCCGCCGGTGGCGATGACGAGCGTCATGCCCAGGGCGAGCACGAGGCCTCGCGCACCTTGGTTCAGGATGTCGATCGGCAGGCCGTAAAGGCGGCCGTCGAGGACGCTGATCTTAAGAAATCCCGGATTGAGCGCGAGGTTGAGCACCACGAGCGCGACGAGGCCGATGACCGGCCACCATACGGGGGAGATTGACTTGGACTTGCTCACGAGGCGCCTCCTTCGGACGTGCCGGCCATGGCGCGCATCAACGCGGGGGGCGTGATGGCTTCGCCCTCGATGGAGCCGGTGCGGCGCCGCTCGCGGAGCACCACGACGCGCGTGCTGTTGCGGGCGATCTCCTCGATCTCGGAGGAGATGAGCAACACCGCGAGGCCGTCGGCGCGCAGGCGGCCGATCAGGGCCTCGATCTCGGCGCGGGCGCCGATGTCGATGCCGCGGGTGGGCTCGTCGAGGATGATGAGCTCGGGACGGGTGGCGAGCCAGCGGGCGAGAAGCACCTTCTGCTGGTTGCCGCCGGAGAGATTCTTGATCGGCGTCTCGGCGTCGGGGGTCTTGATGCGGAGCGCGGCGATGTAGTGCTGGCAAAGCGCCTCCTGTTCGGAGCGCTTCACGGTCTTCCACACCCCCTGCTTCGCCTGAAGCGCGAGGATGAGGTTTTCACGGATGGAAAGATTGGGCAGGATGCCCTCGGCCTTGCGGTCCTCGGAGCAGAAGGCGAGGCCGAGGCGGACGGCGTCGCGGGCGGATTGCAGGCGGACCTGCTCGCCGCGAACGCGGATCTCGCCGGCGTCGGCGCGGTCGATGCCGAAAAGGAGGCGGGCGGTCTCGGTGCGACCGGAGCCGAGAAGGCCGGCGAGGCCGGTCACCTCGCCGCGACGCAGCGTGAGGTCGATCGGCTGGATGGCTCCGCGACGGGTGAGCCCGCGGGCCTCGATGACGGCCGGGGCGGCGTCGTTGGGCGGCGGAAGGTCGGCGGCGCGCTCGGCCATGTCGTTGACCTCGCGGCCGATCATCTTCGAGACGAGACCGAGGCGCGGGAGATCCTTGGTGAGGTATTCGCCGACGAGGGTGCCGTTGCGCAGGACCGTGATGCGATCCGTAACGGCGTAGACCTGGTCCAGAAAGTGGGTGACGAAGATCATCGCCATGCCCTCGGAGCGAAGGCGGCGCATGATGCGGAAGAGTTCGGCGACCTCCTTTTCGTCGAGACTCGCGGTGGGCTCGTCGAGGATCAGGAGACGGGCCTTGAGATCGAGCGCGCGGGCGATGGCGACCATCTGCTGCAACGCGACGGAAAGCGTGCCGAGCTCGACATCCACGTCGATGTCGAGCCCGAGACGGGCGAGGGCCTCGCGCGCATGGCGGCGAACGGCGCCCCAGTTGACGAAACCGCCCTTGCCGGGCTGGCGGCCGAGCAGGAGGTTCTCCGCGACCGACAGGCCGGGGAGAAGATTGACCTCCTGATAGACAGTGCTGATGCCCACGCGCTCGGCGTCCTTCGGGGAGCCGGGATGGATCGCCTTGCCGGCGAAATACATCTCGCCCTCGCTGCGTTCGTGGACGCCGGTGAGGACCTTGATGAGCGTGGATTTGCCCGCCCCGTTCTCACCGAGCAGCGCGTGGATTTCTCCGGCGCGCACGGTGAGGTCGACGTTGGAAAGCGCGGTCACGGGACCGAAACGCTTTCCCACGCCGCGCAGGCTGAGCAGCGGGCCGTCAGAGGGGGCCGTCATTGCGATGGGCGGGCGGACGAGGGATTAGTATTGGCGCTGACCGATGAGGGCGGCGGCGTTGGAGCCGTCGATCACGATGTCGACGTTGTAGGAGGAGCGCTCGACGGTCTCGCCGGCCTTGAGCTTGGCGATGGTGTCGTAGATCTTCGGACCGAAGAGGGGGTTGCACTCGACGACGGCGTTGATCTTGCCGTCGACGACGGCCTGCACGCCTTCCTTGATGGCGTCGATGGCGACGACGAGGATGTCCTTGCCGGGCTTCAGACCGGCTTCCTCGATGGCTTGGATGGCTCCGAGGGCCATGTCGTCGTTGTGGGCGTAGACGATCTCGATCTCTTTGCCGTGCTTCTTGATGAAGGCCTCCATGACTTCCTTGCCGCCGGAGCGACGGAAATCACCGCTCTGGGAGTCGATGACCTTGAGGGAGGGGTTCTTGGAGAGTTCGTCGGCGAAGGCCTTACGGCGCTCGTTGGCGGCGGCGGAGCCGGGCGTGCCTTGGAGCTCGACGATCTTGCTGCGCGAGCCGGCGTTCTTGGCGATCCACTCGGCGGCCATGGCGCCTTCCTTGTAGAAGTCGGAGCCGATGAAGCAGGCGTAGAGGGACTCGTCGGAGGTCTGCACTTTGCGGTCCATGATGATGACCGGGATCTTGGCCTTCTTGGCCTCGCGGAGCACGGGCTCCCAGCCGGTTTCGACGATCGGCGCGAGCACGATGGCGTCGACGCCTTGGGTCACGAAGGCACGAAGGGCGCGGATTTGATTCTCCTGCTTACCTTGGCCGTCGGCGAATTTGAGCGTGATACCGCGCTTCTCGGCCTCGCTTTTCATCGAGTTGGTGTTGGCGGCGCGCCAGGCGCTCTCGGCACCCGTCTGGGCAAAACCGACGGTGAGGGGTTTGGACGCGGCGGCCTGCGCTTGCGGGGCATAAGCCGCGAAGAGCAAGGCAGTTCCGGCAACAAGTGAACCAAGGCGTTTTAAGGATGGGAACATAGGGGAATACGGGGGTCGAACCCACGCTGCTACCCCTCGGGATCGAAGCAATCCAGCCAATTTGAGGTTTAGTCTAAATCTGTTATCCCAACACCAGGCCTATTGTCCTGCCTACAGTCGCGAAATCTCGGCATTTTCCTCCGAAAGCACATCCGCCATTCGTCCTAGACCCCGACCGGAGCCAGACTCAGTCTCGCCCCGCTTTTACCCCGCTCCATGCCTGATTCTGACTCCTCCCTGCTCAGTGTCGCCCGCCTCGGCGTGGGCTGGCATCACGACGAAAGCTTCGTCATCGATCGCCCCGGCACCGGCGATTATCTGCTGCTCCACTTCACCCGGCCGGCCCTTGTGACCCTCGATGGCGAGATCCATCGCTGCGGCGCCAACACCTGCATTCTCTACACCCCGGATCATCATCACAAATATCGGGGCGACGGCTGCGGGCTTTCCAATAACTGGATCCACTTTCTCGGCGACTCGGTCGAGGCGCTGGCCAAGCGCCACTCCGTGCCGCTCAACGAGCCCTTCCATCTCGCCCAAGCCGGCTTCGTTCCCCTGCTGATCAATGAGATGCGGACCGAGATCCATCGTAAGGAGCCCCATTACGAGGAGGTCGTCGACCTGTTGCTCCGCCAGCTTTTCCTGCTCCTCCAGCGCCATATCGAACTCTCTAACCAAAAACGCTTCACCGGACGCAAAGCCGAGCTCGCCGCCACGCTCGCCGAGTTGCAGGCCCGCGTCCTCGGCACCCTGGACCACCCGTGGACGATCCAGGAAATGGCGAAATCGGTCCACCTCAGCCGCTCGCGCTTCATGGGGCTTTATCGCGAATTCTTCGGCGGTTCGCCCGTGGAGGATCTGATCAACGCGCGCATCAAGCACGCCCAGTGGCTGCTCTGCGCCACCACGCTCTCCGTCGGTCAGGTCGCCGGCGAATGCGGTTTCCGCAGCCTCTACCATTTCAGCCGTCTCTTCAAAAAACGCGTCGGCTCCTCTCCGTCCGAGTTCGCGAGCAAGTTCGGCAAGACCACCTCCCTCGGCTGGGGCCCCAATGAAACCATCGCCGACAAGGGCGTGAAATTTCCCTTCGTGGTCCCGCCCAAGAACAAGTCGGCCCAAGCCTGATCCGCCGCCCCGGCCAGCCGCCGCCGGCAGGGCTTGCCTTATCCTCTCCGTGATCCGGCGGCGGCACACCGCGGCGCGCGGCACGGTCCCGCATTTCCCCCTTCCGCCGACAGACTGCGTATCAGGCGTCGCCCCGATTGGACTATCGCCGCCGACCTTTGGTTTTTCCTCCGGGAAACCGCCAATTCCCGTTGCGAGGGACGAGCGCGCGGGCTTTCGGTTTGGCTCATGTTCCCCCACCCCATCTGGCGGAGATTTATTCCGCTTCTCGCCTGCCTTCCGCTCATGTCCGCCGCCCTCCGCTCCGCCGAGCCCGCCCCCGCCTCGCCCGCAGCTCCGGCGTGGACCAATCCTCTCGTCCGCCAGCGCGCGGACCCCTGGGTCCTGCGCGCCGACGACGCCTACTACTTCATCGCCACCGTGCCCGAGTATGACCGCATCGAGCTGCGCCGCGCCGGTTCGCTCGGCGAACTCGGCGCCGCCGACGCGAAGGTCATCTGGCGCAAACATGAGTCCGGCCCCGCCAGCCACCACATCTGGGCGCCGGAAATGCACCGCATCGACGGCAAATGGTATGTCTACTTCGCCGCCGGACGCGCCGACGACATCTGGGCGATTCGGATCTATGTGCTCGAATGCGCCGACGCCGATCCGCTCGTCGGCAAGTGGACCGAACGCGGCCAGCTCAAGACCAACTGGGAATCCTTCTCCCTCGACGCCACCACCTTCGAGCACCGCGGCGCGCGCTACCTCGTCTGGGCGCAACACGACCCGGTCTTCGGCGGCAACACCTGCCTCTACCTCGCCCGCATGGACACGCCGTGGTCGATCACCGGCAAACAAACCCGCATCACCGCGCCCGAGCTGCCTTGGGAAATCATCGGCTTCAAGGTCAACGAGGGCCCCGCCGTGCTCGTCCGCAATGGCAGGATCTTCATCACCTACTCCGCCAGCGCCACCGACGCCAACTACTGCATGGGCATGCTCGAGGCCGGCGCCGACGCCGACCTGCTCGACGTCGCCTCGTGGAAAAAATCGCCCGCGCCCGTCTTCGCCAGCTCCGACGCCGCGCGCGTCTTCGGCCCCGGCCACAACAGCTTCACCACCCTGCCCGACGGCCGCGACGTCCTCGTGTATCACGCCCGCGACTACCGCGACATCCAGGGCGACCCGCTCAACAACCCCGACCGCCACACCCGCGCCTCCCTCGTGCGCTGGAAGGCCGACGGCTCTCCCGCCTTCGACTACGAGCCCTGACCCGAGCCCGAGACGGCCGGCCCTCCCTCCGCTCAAGCCCGGCTCCGGCCGGGCTTTTTGTTGGCCGCACCGAAACCCGGCCGCGCGCGCCGCGTCGACACCCTGAAGCGGCTCGTATTCCGTCCGCATCCCCCCCGCCTCGCCATGCTCCTGCTCCGCGCTTTCGCTTTCCTTCCGGCGCTCCTCGCCCTCGCTTCGCCCGACCCGCTCGCCGCCGCCATCCCGCCCTCGGCGTCGAGCCTACGCGTGGAGGAAACCCGCGTCGTCCTCGGCAACGGCCTCGTCACCGCCGAGCTCGCCCCGCGCAACGGCAACCTACGCTCGTTCCGCCTCGACGATCGCGAGTTGCTCGCCGAGCCAGCCTACCTCGACTGGCAGGACGGCCAGGCCCGCCACCTCGGTCGCGCCGAGCTCAAGATCGTCTCCGATCCCGCCAAATCCGCCGATGGCCGCGCCGAGGTCGCGTTCATCCAGCCTTGGTCGCGCAACGCCAAGGACACCGCCCTCGACGTCGAGCTCCACTACGCCCTGCTTCCCGGCGAGCGCGCCCTGCGCATGTTCGCCGTTTACCGGCATCCGGCCGACTACCCCGACTCCGGCTTCGGCCAGTCACGCTACGTGTTGCGCGTTCGCGACGATCTCTTCGACACCATCTCCGTCGACGAAGCCCGCACCCGTCCGCTGCCGCCCGCCGATACCCCCGTCGACATTCTCGGCCCCAAGGAATCGATGCGTTTCACCGCCGGCCTCTTCAAAGGACAGGACACCGACAAATACCACTACTTCACCGACGCCGGCGGTCACTTTTTCCACGGCTGGATGGGCGCGAAAACGAAGCTCGGGCTCTGGATCGTCTACGGCTCCACCGAGGACGCCAACGGCGGCCCCACCCGGCAGCACAACGCCGCCCACTGGCCGCGCATGCTCTTCAAGATTCTCACCTGCGGTCATTACGGCGCGCCGGGCGTGAGCGTGAAAGCCGGCGAGGCGTGGGAAAAAATCTACGGCCCCTGGATGCTCTACGCCAACACCGCCGAGTCCCTTGGATCGGCGGCCTCCAGCGACTCCGCCACCCCCTCCGCCAAACCTACGGCCCCCACCCTCGCCGCCCTCCGCGCCGATGCCGCCCGCCAGGCCGAGGCCGAGCAAGCCGCTTTCCCGCCGGCATGGGTTCAACACCCCGCCTTCCCGCCCGCCGCCACACGCGGCACGGTCTCCGGCCGCCTCGCGCTTTCCGACCCGCAAGCTCCCGCGCAAACCGCCGCCGGCGCCTGGGTCGGCCTCGCCGCGCCCGCGCCCGACTGGCAGCAACAATCGCTCGGCTACCAATCCTGGACCCGCGCCGATGCCGATGGACGTTTCACGCTCCGCGCCGTTCGCCCCGGTCGCTACACGCTCTACGCCTTCGCCGACGGCGTGCTCGACGAGTTTCACCGCGCCGAGGTCGAGGTGAAGGCCGGCGAAACGCTCGCGCTCGGCGACCTGACCTGGACTCCACTTCGCCACGGACGCCAGCTTTGGCAAATCGGTGCGCCCGACCGTCGCGCCGGCGAATTTCGCCACGGCGACGACCATCGCCGCTGGGGGCTCTGGCTCGAATACCCGAAAGACTTCCCCAACGACGTCGATTTCACCATCGGCCGGAGCGACCCGCGCACCGACTGGAACTTCGCCCAAGTCACCCGCCCCGGCCCCGACGGCAAAAGCTACGTCGGCACCACCTGGCGGATCCACTTCGAGGTTCCCGCGCCCGCCTCCGTGAACACACCCGCCAAACGCTCGGCCTCCGCCACACCTGACGCCCTCGTGACCGACACCGCCCAAGCTTGGCTACGCTTCGCCTTCGCCGGCGCCAACAACGCCGGCCTCCAAGTCCGCCTCGATGACAAGGTCCTCGGCGAAAAGGGCCGCATCGGCTCCGACAACGCCGTCGCCCGCGCCGGCATCCACGGCCAGTATTCCACCTGGGATCTCCCCTTCCCCGCCCGTCTGCTCACGCCCGGCAAACACGTCCTCGCGCTCGAACTGCGCGCGAGCGGGGCGCCGTTCAAGAACGTGATGTATGACTGCGTCCGGCTGGAGCTTCCCTGATTCCGGCCTCGTCGCCCGACGGGGAATCATACAGTCAACCCGCGGCGTATTCGCGCAGGCCCTTGCACCGGCGATGCTGCGCCTTCGCTTCGCCGCCCGCCGCCGCGCATGTCCCCCGCACCCGCCCAACTGCCCGCCAGTCTGCCGCGTTTTCTCTGGTCCCGCCGCCGTGAATTTCTTCCCGGCCTCGGTCTCGCCATCCTGCGCATCCTCACCATCGCGCCGCTGCCGCTGATTTTTCAGCGCATCCTCGACGTCAACCTGCCCGCCAAGGACGAAACCGGCATCCTCTGGCTCTCCGCGCTCACGGTCGCGCTCCTCGTCGCCCACCAATTTTGCAGTGTCGCCGGCGCCTCGCTCCTCGCCAAGACCACCACGCGCGTCATCCTCGAGCTGCGCGGCCAGATTTTCCAAAAGGTCCAATACCTCAGCTTCGGCTACCTCGATCGCCAGCAAACCGGCCGCCTGCTCTCCAAATACGCCTTCGACACACAAAAGGTGGAGGGCGTGGTCATGCCCATCCTCAACAGCTTCATCCCCGACTCGATCTACAGCCTGCTCACCTTCGCCGTCCTCGTCTCGCTCAACCTGCCGCTTGCGCTCGTCGTCGTGCTGATGCTGCCGGTCTTCGCCATCATGCGGACGCGCTACTTCAATCGCTTCCGCGACAAGAACGAGGCCAACCGCCTCGCGCAGGAAAAACTCACCGGCGCCGCCAACGAGCTCTTCACCGCGCTCAAACTCGTCCGCGTCTACGGCGAGGAGGCGCAGGCCGCCGGGCAACTCGCCGCCAGCAACGACGCCGTCGCGCGCTCGCGCGTCGAGCTCGTCGCCGTCTCCACCAGCTTCGGCGCCTTCAGCTTCGCCGCCATCAAGGTCCTCTCGCTCGTCGTCGTCGCGGGCGGGGCGCTACTCGCGATCCACGGCCACGTCAGCGTCGGCACCGTCGTCGCCTTCGTCGCGGGCGTCCCCATCCTCGTCGGCCCCATCCAGATGTTCGCCAGCGTGAGCGAGCAGTTTTTCACCGCCGAGGCCGGCTACCGCAGCATCAACGAGCTCATCGACGCGCCCTACGTCGAGGAGTGGCACGGGGTCCGCCTGCCCGATCCGCTGCGCGGCGCGGTCAGCTTCGACCGCGTCCAGTTTCGCTACCAGGACAGCGATCGCGGCGCGATCAACGATCTCAGCCTCGAGATCCGCGCCGGCGAAAAAATCGCCTTCGTCGGCCCTTCCGGCGCGGGCAAGAGCACGCTCGCCAACCTGCTCCTCGGCCTCCACCGCCCGCAGTCGGGGGAGATCCGCGTCGACGGCATCCCGCAGGCCGAGCTCGATCTGCGCGGCTTCCGCCGCCGCACCGCGCTCGTCATGCAGGAGAGCATCCTGCTTTCCGGCACCATCGCCGACAATCTCCGCTTCGCCCGCGTCGAGGCGACCGACGAGGAGATCCGCGCCGCCGCCCGGCTCGCCCACGCCGAGGAGTTCATCCTCCGCCTGCCGCAGGGCTACGACACCCGCGTCGGCGAACGCGGCGCCCTCCTCTCCGGCGGCCAGCGCCAGCGCCTCGCCATCGCCCGCGCCCTGCTGCGCGACCCCGCCTTGCTCATCCTCGACGAGCCCACCTCCGCCCTCGACTACGAGAGCGAGCGCCTGATCCAGCAGGCGTTGGACAACCTCGCCCGCGGACGCACCGTCATCACCATCGCGCACCGGCTCAGCACCATCCGCCATGCCGACCGCATCGTCGTCCTCCACGAAGGCCGCATCGTCGAGCAGGGAGCCTTCGACCAACTCGCCGCGGCCGGCGGACATTTTTCCCGCTTGCTGAAAAACGCCGGCGAACTCGCCGCCTCCTGAACGCGCGCCGAGCTTCCTCCCCGTCCCTCCGCACGCCTTTTAATCCTCGATCCCGGATCCATGCTCTCCCTCGCCCTGCCTCCTCCCGCCACGCCCGCCGCGGAAGTTTTCCAACTCGGCACCACCCGCAACCCCGCGGGCGCCGAGATCGGCGTCGACGCGACGAGCCTCCTGCTCAACGGCCGCCGCTGGATGCCCGTCATGGGCGAGCTCCACTACACCCGCGTGCCCGCCGACCGCTGGCGCGAGGAGCTTCTCAAGATGAAGGCCGGCGGCATCGACTGCGTGGCCTCCTACGTTTTCTGGATCCACCACGAGGAACTCGAAGGACGGCACGACTGGTCCGGTGACCGCGATCTCCGCCGCTTCGTCGCCGCCGTGCGCGACGCCGGCATGACCACCGTCGTCCGCCTCGGCCCCTGGTGCCACGGCGAGGTCCGAAACGGCGGCCTGCCCGACTGGGTCGTCTCCGGCTTCGGCGACAAGGCCCGCACCGACGATCCCGCCTACCTCGCCGTCGTGCGCCGCCACTTCGCCGCGATCCGCGCCCAGCTCGAGGGCCTGCTCTGGAAACAGGGCGGCCCCGTCGTCGCCTTCCAGATCGAGAACGAATACTTCGGCCCCGCGGAGCACCTCATCACGATCAAGAGCCTCGCCCGCGAGGAGGGTCTCGACGCGCCTTTCTACACCCGCACCGGCTGGTTCGATCCCTCGACGCCCGTGCCTTTCGGCGAATTGCTCCCGCTCTACGGATCCTATCCCGAGGGCTTCTGGGACCGCGAGATCACGCCGATGCCCAACGCCTACCCGGCGAACTTCCGCTTCAACCCCCGGCGCACCGACGTCGGCATCGCATCCGATCTCAAGGGCGGACGCGACGCCTCCGATCCCGTCGACACCGAACGCTACCCCTTCCTCACCTGCGAGCTCGGCGGCGGCATGATGAGCAGCTACCACCGCCGCATCCGCATCGACCCGCGCGACATCGAGGCCGTCGTGCTCACCAAGCTCGGCGCCGGCGGAAACCTGCCGGGCTACTACATGTATCACGGCGGCCTCAATCCCGAGGGCCGCACCTCGCTGCAGGAGTCGCAGGCCACCAAATACTGGAACGACCTCCCGGAGAAAAATTACGACTTCCAGGCCCCTCTCGGCGCCGCCGGCCAGATTCGTCCGCACTACCACCGGCTCCGCCGCCTGCACCTTTTCGTCCACGACCACGGCTCGCTCCTCGCCGGCATGCCCGCCCGCTTCCCCGCCGGACGCCCCGGCTCGCGCGACGATGTCGACACCCTGCGCTGGTCCGTTCGCTCCGACGGGCGCGCGGGCTTCGTATTCGTAAACAACTACGAGCGCCTCCGCGACCTGCCGGCCAAGCCCGGAGTCCGCTTTGCCCTCACGCTCGCCGACGGCGGCCGCGTGGAGTTTCCCGCCTCGCCAGTCACCGTCCCCTCCGGCGCGTCGTTCATATGGCCCTTCGGTCTCGAGCTCGCCCCGGGAGTCCGCCTCGACCACGCCAGCGCGCAGCTCCTTTGCCACGTCGACGAAGGCAAGGTCCGCACCGTCTTCTTCGCCGCCACGACCGGCATCCCCGCGGAGTTCGCCTTCAACGGCGCGCCCGCCGAAACCCTCGCGCCCGGCCGACGCGTCGCCAAAACCGTCACCGGCCTCGATGGCATCGTGCTTCGCGTCGTCCTTCTCGACGACGCCGACTCGCTCGCGCTCTGGAAGACGGAGTGGCGCGGACGCGAGCGCGTTTTCCTCTGCCGCGCCGGCCTGAGCGTCGACGGCGACACGCTGCGTCTTTCCGCCGAATCCGAAACCGACCTCGCCGTCTCCGCCTATCCCGCTCCCGACGCGCCGGCCGGCGGGCTCTTCCATGCGCTGCCGCTCGACCTGGCGAACACGGAAGCCAGCGCCACGACTTTGCCGATCACCGCGCTGCGCCCCGCCGGCCCCGCCCGCGACATCGCCTTCGGATGGACGACGCCCGCCGTCGCCCTCGCCCCGACCGATCCCGATTTCGCCGCCGCGGCCTCCTGGCGCGTGGAGTTGCCCGCCAAGCTCGATCCGACCCGGCCCGCGCTGCTTCGCCTCCGCTATGTCGGCGACGTCCTAAGGCTCAAGGTGGGCGATCGCTTCGTCTTCGACGACTTCTACAACGGCGACTCCGTGGAGTTCGACCTCTCGCGCCACGCCGCCGAACTCGCCGCCGGCGCGCCGGTCACGGTCGAGATTCTCCCGCTTCGCGTCGACGCCCCCATCCTCCTCCCCGAAGGCACCCGCCCCGCCGCGGACACCGCCCGCCTCGAGTCCGCCTCGCTCGTGCCTCGCCTGACCTCAGCATTTTGATCCGTCTGTCCGACATTAGCGTCTATTAGTGGTTAAAAATTTCGTCTCGATGCCCGCCGCCCGCCCGCTTTTCCGCGACCCCGTCCACGACGGCGCCGCCGATCCGATCGTGATCTGGAACCGCCGGACCGGCACGTGGTGGATGTTCTACACCAACCGTCGCGCCAAAGATCCCGCCATCCCTGACATCGCGTGGGTCCACGGCACGCGGCTCGGCATCGCGGAATCGCGCGACGGCGGCGGCACCTGGAGCTATGTCGGCGCCGCCAAGATCGAGCTCCCCGCCGAGCTGGGTCACGAATCCACGATCACCCACTGGGCGCCCGAGATCCTTTTCCACGAAGGTCTCTACCACATGTATCTCACGGTGGTGCCGGGCATATTCGACACGTGGCAACACCCGCGCGCCATCGTCCACCTCACGAGCCCCGATCTGGAGAACTGGACCTATCGTTCCACGCTCAAGCTCACCTCAGACCGCGTCATCGACGCCTGCGTGGTGCGGCTCCCGGACGGAAAATGGCGCATGTGGTATAACGACGAACGCGCCGGAAAGGCGATCAACGCCGCCGAAAGCGACGATCTCTTCGCCTGGCGCGATCTCGGTCTCGTCGAACTTCCCGACCGCCGCCCGGGCGAAGGCCCGAAGGTGTTTCGTTTTGCCGACGCCTGGTGGATGATCGTCGACGAGTGGCGCGGCCAGGCGGTCTATCGCTCCGCCGACGCCGTCGCGTGGACGCGCCAGCCGGGGGACAATCTTCTCGCCGTCAACGGCCGCGGCCCCGACGACAGCGGCATCGGCGCGCACGCCGACGTGGTCGTGAGCGAGACGGACGGCCGCCGCCGCGCGTGGATTTTTTATTTCACGCATCCGGAGCGCGTCGTCGGCGAAGAGCCCCGCCCCGACGCCAATCTTCGCCGCAGCACGGTCCATGTCGCCGAGCTCACGCTGCGACCGGACGGCTGGCTGGCCTGTGATCGTGACGCGCCGGCCTGGATCCAACTCGCCTCGCCGGGCTTTTAGACGCCCACGCGGTCCGACGCGACCCGGCGAACACAAGCGACGTCATCGCCGTGCCGCGGCCCGGCCGCCTACGCGTTTTCACCCTCGGCGGCTTCTTACTGTTCGATCCTGCCAACCTACCGGCGCCGGCTTATAACGTGGCTTACTGCAACTCGCCCGCCCCTGGGCCCGCGCTTTCCCCATGCCCCGTTTCCGCCCCGCCCTGTTGCTCGTTCTCGTCGCGTGCGTTTTCCCGCGCGCCCGCGCCCACATCATCGGGGAAAGCAGTCTCGTCGTCTCGGCCGACGAGGAAAACCTCGCGGTGTTCGCCGCCCTTCCCCTCGCCTCGGCCGCGGCGCTTCTGCCCGAGGACGCGGAACCGCTCTCCGGCGCCACGCTTGACCGGCATCGCCCCGCTCTGCTCGCCGCCGCCCCGGGCCTCTGCGTCCTGATCGACGCCTCCGGCGCGGCCATCGAGCCCCAACGCGTCCTCGTCTCGATTTTTCAGGAGCACGAGGTGCGTTTTCATTTCCTCTACGCCGCCGACGTCCGCCCCGCCCGGCTGAGCGTGCCCCGGCTCGGCACGCCCCGCGGCGACACCTTGTGCGTCGTCTCCGATCTTCGGCTGAAGACGCCCCTTCGCGCTTCGCTGACCGCGCTGCATCCCGAATTCGTTTTCCCTTCCGACATCCCCTGACCCCGGCCATGCGAACCCCGCGTCTCTTTTTCCTCATCGTCCTCGCGCTTTCCTGGTTGTCGGGCTCCGCCCTCCTCGCCCAGCGCCAGATGGAAATGCTCGGCCGCGGCGTCGTCGCGATCCGCACCGGCGGCACCCAGGCCTATATCGGGTGGCGACTGCTCGGCACGGATCCCTCCGGCGTCTCGTTCAATCTCTATCGCTCCGCCAACGGCGCCGCCGCCACGAAGCTCAACGCGTCCCCGATCACCGCCACCACCGACTATGTCGATGGCACGGCGAACTTCACCGTAGCCAACGCCTACACCGTCCGTCCCGTGATCGACGGCGTGGAGCAGGCGCCCGGCGCCGCCTTCACGCTGCCGGCCAACGTCGCGATCCAGCAATACCTCGGCGTGCCGCTCCAGATCCCCGCCGGCGGCACCACACCCGACTCCGTCGCCTACACCTACGAGGCCAACGACTGCTCCGTCGCCGACTTCGACGGCGACGGCGAATACGAGGTGCTCGTGCGCTGGGAACCGACCAACTCCTGGGGCGGTGGCGTCGGCGGCTACACCGGCCCCATCCTCTTCGACGCCTACAAGATGGACGGCACGCGTCTCTGGCGGATCAACCTCGGCACCAACATCAACGCCGGCGCCCACACCCTCGACTTCATCGCCTACGACCTCGACGGCGACGGCAAGGCCGAGTTCGCCTGCAAGACCGCCGACGGCACCCTGGACGGAACCGGCGCCGTGATCGGCGATCCGATCGTCGACCATCGCAACTCCGGCGGCGTCGTGCTCGTCGGCCCGGAATACCTCACGGTCTTCAACGGCCTCACCGGCTCCGCCATGGCGACCACCCGCTTCATCCCCCAGCGGTATCCGGGCACCGACTACCCGACCTCGACGCAGATCGAGTCCATCTGGGGCGACGGCTACGGCAACCGCGTCAACCGCTTCCTCTCCGCCGTCGCCTACCTCGACGGCCAGCGCCCGAGCCTGATCATGTGCCGCGGCTACTACACCCGCGCCGTCCTCGCCGCCTGGGATTGGCGCGGCGGCCAGCTCACCAACCGCTGGGTCTTCGACAGCGACGACGGCACACCCGGCAACACCGCCTACCGCGGCCAGGGCGCGCACAGCCTCACCGTCGGCGACGTCGACGGCGACGGCAAAGACGAGATCGTCTACGGCGCCTGCGCCATCGACGACAACGGCAAGGGACTCTACTCGACCGGCCTTGGTCACGGCGACGCGCTCCACATGTCGGACATGGACCCGAACCGCCCCGGCCAGGAGGTCTTCATGGTGCACGAGAGCCCAGCCTCCTACGGCGCCGCCGGCGGCGAACTGCGCGACGCCCGCACCGGCGCGCTCCTCCTCGCCATCGACGGCTACGGCTCCGACGTCGGACGCGGCTGCGCCTTCGACCTCGAGCCCTCCGTCCCGGGCTACGAGATGTGGACCAGCTCCAATGGCAGCATCTACAACGTCTCCGGCTCCATCACCGGCGGAAAGCCGTCCAACATGTTCCAAAACTTCGGTGTCTGGTGGGACGCCGACCTCTCCCGCGAGCTGCTCGACGCCACCACCATCGGCGACTGGGTCAACGGCGGCCGCGCCAACTTCGACCTCGATCCCGCCACCTCCGGCACCCAGCAATACGCCCCCGGCTGCTCCTCCAACAACGGGACCAAATCCACCCCCTGCCTCAGCGCCGACATCTTCGGCGACTGGCGCGAAGAGGTGGTCTGGCGCACCAGCGACAGCGCCGAGCTGCGAATCTTCACCACCCGCATCTCCGCGACCAACCGCTTGGTCACGCTCATGCACGACCCGCAATACCGCGAAGCGATCGCCTGGCAAAACGTCGGCTACAACCAGCCGCCCCACCCGAGCTTTTACCTCGGACAGGACATGTCAGCGCCTCCGCGTCCTCCCATCTGGACCGGCAACCTCATCTGGAAAGGCGCCGCCGGCGCCGGCAACGTCTGGGACGCCGGCGCGACATCCACCTGGCTGCGCGGCGGCGCCATCTCGAGCACCGGCACGGCCAGCACGTTCGCCAGCCCCGACACCGTGCTCTTCGACCTCTCCGGCGCCTCCGCCTCGCCCGTGCTCATCACCGGCAACCTCACGCCCGGCGCGGTCGTCGTCCACAATCCCGAGACCACGCCCTACACCTTCGGCGGCGCCGGCTCACTCTCCGGCTCCATGACGCTCACCAAGGCCGGCGCCGGCGTGCTCACCATCGCCAACGCCAACACCTACACCGGCGCGACCACGGTCCAGGAAGGCGCGCTCGTCCTCGACGGAACGCTCGCGAGCCCGATCACCGTCGAGGGCTACGGGAAAATCGGCGGCGGCGGCGCCACCACCTCCAGCCTCACCGCAAAGCCCCGCGCCACCCTCTCCCCCGGCGCCGGCCTCGGCTCCGCCGCCACGCTCACCATCGGCGGCGCGCTCTCCATCACCGGCGCGAATCTCGAGATGGACCTCGCCGGCACCCCGGGCGGAGTCGGCGACCGCCTCGCCACGCTCGGCAACCTCACCCTCGCAGGCACCTCGAACATCCGGCTAAACCTCGCCTCCGGCTCGCTCGCCCCCGGATCGTATCCGCTGATCACCTACGGCGGTTCGCTCACCGGTTCCCTCGGCAACCTGACCATCGACGGCCTCCAGGGCGCCGCCGGCACCCTCGCCCTCGGCTCCGGCATGGTATATCTCAACGTCATCTCCACCCGAGCCCCGGGCTCGCTCGTCTGGCGCGGCGCCGGCGCGGCCTGGGACCTCGCCACCTCGCAGAACTGGCTCAACAACGGCGCGGCCGACGTCTTCGTCACCGGCGACGCGATCACCTTCGACGACACCGGCGCCGCGGCCCCGACCGCCACCATCGCCGCCGAGCTTTTCCCGGCCTCAGTCACCGTCAACGCATCCGCCAGCTACACCCTCGGCGGCGCCGGCCGGATCTCCGGCGCCACCGGCCTCATCAAATCCGGCTCCGGAACCCTGACCATCAACACCGCCAACACCTACACCGGCCCCACCGTCGTCACCGGAGGCGTTTTGCAGATCGCCTCGCTCGCCGACGGCGGCAACGCCAGCCCGATCGGCGCCTCCAGCTCGAGCGCGTCGAATTTCATCCTCGACGGCGGCACCCTGCGCTTCACCGGCGTCGCGACCCAGAGCGACCGCGGCCTCACCCTCGGCTCCAACGGCGGCACCCTCGACACCACCACCAGCCTCACGCTCGGCGGCGGCATCTCCGGCACCGGCGCGCTTACCAAGATCGGCAACGGCACCTTCGCCATCGATGGCGCCAACACCTACTCCGGCGGCACCGTTCTCCAAAGCGGCACCCTCGCGCTCACGTCCGACGCCGCCAACACCAACGGCCTCGGCTCGGGCGGCATCACGCTCCTCGGCGGCACGCTCCGCATGTATGACAACACCGGCTCATACAATAGCGCCTACTGGCCGATCCTCGTCCCCGCCGGAGCCAGCGCCCGCTTCGAACCCGACGGCCGTTGCGATTTCTACGGCACGCTCTACGGAGCCGGCACGCTCGACTTCTACACCACCTTCATTCGCACCGAACTCTACGGCAACTGGTCCGGTTTCTCCGGCACGATCAACGCCACCGCCGACTCCGACGGCGGCGACGTCCGCCTCGCCAACACCGCCGGCCTGCCCTACGCCACGTTCAACCTCGCCGCCAACGTCTCCGCCTTCTGCACGGTCAACGCCAACACCACGCTCTCCCTCGGCGCCCTCTCCGGCGCCGCCGGCTCCTTGGGCGGCAACAGCAATTCCGGCAAAACCCACACCTGGCAGATCGGCGCCAAAAACTTAAGCACGTCCTTCAACGGCACCATCAACAACGGCGCCAGCACCACCGCCCTCACCAAGGTCGGCACCGGCGTGCTCACCCTCGGGCCCGCCAC